>JANQSH010000205.1 GCA_028284145.1 Planctomycetaceae bacterium
ATCGAACCGGATGACGGAACCGGTCGCCCGCTCATTACCGGGACGTTCAAACATACGTCCGCGACGGTGATTGACCTGCAAATTCTGGGCGAGCCGGAGCCGATCGGGACAACCGCCAATCACCCGTTCTGGAGTGTGGATCGTAACCGGTATGTGGCCGCGGGTGAGTTGCGGTTGAGTGAACGCCTGCGGACCGTGGACGATGAGATCACATACGTGATCGGTGTCTCACCCCGTCCCGGCAGGCATGATGTGTACAACATCCAGATCGACGGCCAGCACGTGTTCTACGTTGGCAACACCGGCGTACTGGTGCATAACAGTTGTGTGCCGAGGAGAGGAGCGGATGAAATTGCAGGGCAAATCACTGGCTCCGGTCAGCGATTGGCTGGTCAAATTGATACAATCGCGAACATGAGGCCGTTTACCGAGCGCTTGGCCGACATTACTGCGAATCCATCGCGTTGGAAGGTAGTCCGCTCAGCGTCCGAGGCTTCAACCAATATCCGAAACCGAGGCGGGCGTAGCCTGCAAGAGATTCTACGAAACGAGGAGACAGGAGAGACAATAGTTCGGCATACAATTTTCAAGCCTGACGGCAGCATTTTCGAGGCTCCACATTTCAGACCATTTTGGAAGTAGGAGCAGAAGAAGTAGGAGCAGAAAATGAACCTTACTGTTGAGCAAGAAGTTCTCAACGCCGCATCGGATGACTGGGAATCCCTCGAACAGATTTACCGTTCTGTGTGTTTGGAATTCTCTGCTGAAAATTACGTGCCCGATGATCCGTCGGCGTATTATTGGCGAGAAAGCAATCGTGGAATTTCATTGGCACAGCTTGCCAATGCTACGATTCAACTTGTGAATAACGGACTGCTTCACGCCCGACTCGAAGACGGAGCATTCCTGTCAAACGTTTCAGGGAACCAGCTTTGGCAATGTTGGTTCAAGGCTACCGACGCTGGCCGTAAGGTGCTTGTCGACGAGACGGCTTAATTCACACCGCGAATAGGAAGTTCAAGAAACATGCGGCAAGAACTACCGCCGGAGATTTGCGTCTGAGTGAACGCCTGCGGACCGTGGACGATGAGATCACATACGTGATCGGCGTCTCACCCCGTCCGGGCAGGCATGATGTGTACAACATCCAGGTCGACGGCGAACACGTGTTCTACGTCGGCAACACCGGCGTACTGGTGCATAATAGTTGTGTGCCGAGGGGGAGATATACCGATGTTCGCAGGGCTAACAAGGATGCTCAAGTTCACCACACGCCTGCCAGTGCCGTGAGTCCATACACGAATCACACTGGACCTTCAATCTGGATGACTACTGCTGATCATCGACGGACGGCAATCTGCGCGACTTGAAAAAATTGTTTTTTTTCGTCGAGGACAACCCCGTCACCAGTCCAGCGTCTTCTGCCACGCGGATTTCAAATCACTGATCGCCGCGTTGATCACCGGCTTGCCATCGACTCCAATGATGTTGACCAATCCGCTTTTCGTCACACTGCCGAGTTGGACCAGCGGCAAATCTGCAAATCGGCTTTCAAAGTATTCCGCCTGATTTTCCGGGACTTCAACCAGAAATCGCGAGTTGCTTTCCGAGAACAACAGCACGGCGTTGATATCGAGTGCTGACTGCTCGGCGAGTGAAGCCAGGCTCAAGTCGACACCCAATCCTCCGGCGAACGCCATTTCCGCTGCGGCAACCGCCAACCCCCCTTCGCTCAGATCGTGACAACTGCGAACCGCGTCAGCGATGATCGCCTCGTGCAGTGCATGGAAGATTTTCGGAGCCCGTTCGAGATCCACTGTCGGGACCTGGCCACCTTCTATCTGATTCACCAGACCAAAATGACTGCCGCCCATTTCGTCTTTCGTCAGGCCGATGAGGTAAATGCAATTGCCGGGCGATTTGAGATCCATGCTGACGGTCTGTTGGATATCATCGATCTGTCCCAAAGCCGATATAAGAAGTGACGGCGGGATCGCCACTGTCTGCGATTTTCCACTGTCATCAACATACGAAAACTCGTTGTACAGACTGTCCTTGCCACTGATGAATGGCGTAAGAAACGCGACTGCTGTGTCATAACAACCGATGGCAGCTCGCGTCAGACTGCCGAGGACTTCCGGTTTTTCCGTATTGCCCCAGCAGAAATTATCGAGGATGGCGATGCGTGTGGGGTCGGCACCGGCGGCGACACAGTTTCGCACCGCTTCATCAATGACTGAGGCCGCCATCCAGTACGGATCAAGGTCGCCGAAACAGGGATTGATGCCACAGGAAACGACCAGTCCGCGCGATGACTCCAGATCGGGACGAATGACCGCCGCATCGGACGGGCCATCATTTTCGACACCGACCAGCGGTTTCAACACGCTTCCTGCCTGCACTTCATGATCGTACTGTCGAATGACCCATTCCTTGCTGCAGACATTCAGCGAGCCGAGGATGTTGAACAGGTCGTCGTTGTAATTGTCGCGACTGGGTAACTCAACCGATTTTGCCTCTGTTGGCTGGAAAGTCGCCTGACGAATGACCGGCGGACGACCATCGTGCAGGAATTCCATCGAAAGCTCGCCCACCTGTTTTCCGTCATACTTGAGAACCAGTTGTTTCGTGTCAGTGAATTTCCCGATGATCGTCGCTTCGACACCTTCGGCTTCGCACAGGGCATGAAATGCGTCCCAATTTTCGGGCGGGACAGCAAGGACCATTCGTTCCTGCGCTTCGGAGATCCAGATTTCTGTGTAGGACAACCCGGAGTATTTCAACGGAGCCTTTTCGAGCCAGACTTCTGCGCCGGTCTCTTCGCCCATTTCGCCAACGGCGCTGGAAAAACCGCCCGCCCCGCAATCGGTGATTGCGGAGTAGAGTCCTTCATCCCGTGCCTGCAGGATGACATCGGCCACCATTTTTTCGGTGATCGCATTCCCGATTTGCACTGATCCTCCTGAGAGTGTTTCGCTTTCATGCGTCAATTCAACGGAGGAAAAAGTCGCGCCATGAATGCCATCGCGTCCAGTTCGACCGCCCACCGCAACGACGAAATCACCCGGCTGCATATTCTTTTCACACTTATCGACGGGGATCATCGCGACATTACCGCAGTAAACCAGCGGGTTACCCAGGTAACGCTCGTCAAACAACACGGCACCGTTGACGGTCGGAATACCCATTCGGTTGCCATAATCGCGAACACCAGCGACGACACCTTCGGCGACCGCTTTAGGGTGCAGGACTCCCGGCGGCAGTTTGGAATTCGGAATCCCCGGCGGTGCGAAGCAGAAAACATCGGTATTGCAGACCGGCCGCGCTCCAAGCCCGGTCCCGAGTGGATCACGAATCACGCCACCAATGCCGGTGTTGGCACCACCGTAGGGTTCCAAAGCAGAGGGATGGTTGTGCGTTTCGACCTTGAAGCAGACGTTCTGTTTGTTGTCAAACGTGACGATGCCAGCGTTATCTTTGAAAACCGATACACACCAGTCGTCGGCACCCAACTGTTCGCGAATGGTTGTCGTCGCGGCGAAGATGGTTTCTTTCAGCATGTTCTCAAAAAACCGTTCGCCCTTTTCGTCCGTGTATTGTATCCGGCCGGCGAGCGTCTTGTGGGAACAATGCTCGCTCCAGGTTTGAGCGATGGTTTCCAGTTCGATGTCGGTCGGATCACGGTCGAGCGAATGATAGTAATCGCGAATCGTGTGCATCTCATCGAGACTGAGCGACAACTGACCTTCGCGGCTGGTCCACATCAATTCGTCGTCATTCATCGAACGAAGTGGAATCGTTGTCAGCTCAAAATCGTATTCACTGCCCAATGCAATGCTTTCGATTTGTAGTGGACCGTAAACAACCTGTTCGATAGCATCGTTGGAGAGCACACGCGCAGCAAGACGTTCGAGTTCACCCTGGTCCGCATCCGCGTTGATCCAATACTTGCGGCAGACGGAAACGGCCTGGGCATCGATTCCCAAATCTTTCAATGCAGCTTGTGTACTCAGGGCAACGTTGTCCGTCACGCCTGGTTTGAAGAGGACGTTGATGAGCGTGGCGGAATTGTTTGCAACTTCCTCGCTTCCGGGATGGTTGCCATCCAGATGACGCAATGAACAGGTTTCGACAACCATATCCACCAGCAGTCGTTCGGCTGCCTGCTGCATGGCGGCTTTGTCGATCTCTCCCTGAACAAGAAACGAGCGAGCGGAGGCGACTTCGCGGATGCTCTCAGTCTGCAGAGATCGACTTTCTGAGAGAATGCGATTGCCTTCGCGATCGATTGTGCCGACGGCGGGTCGGACTTCCACTTCCCAAAGCATGATGAATACTCAGCAATTCCAGTTGGAAAAAACGTGGGGCCGATGGTTATCAAACGGTCTGGAGCAGTTTACCTTTTCGTGTGACGTTTCTGGCTCGTAGGGACTTGTGTTTACAGGGCAAACAACGCCCATCGCGGCACAAAAGAGCGTCATCCGCTCTAATCGAGAGCATCCCGATTCGCCTTGGCCCGTTGGAAAAGCTGTTGTAACGCATCGTGGTCCTGTTTCGCCAGTGCGTCGCGAAACTGATTGAGAACGTCTCGGTATTCGTCGATCTGTCGGATCGCTTCGTCAGCATTGGATGTCACGATGGACGTCCACAACTCCGGCAGACCAGAGGCAATCCGCGTCGTATCGGCGAAGCCGGTCGATGCCAGATCGCGATTTTCATCCGATAGCTTCGCGGCCAACGCAGCGGCAACAATGTGAGGCAAATGACTCGTCTCGGCCAGTCCCGCATCATGTTCCTCCGGCAACATTGTCAAAACGTTCGATCCGACCGCTTCCCAGAATGCTTTCAGACGAGAGACCAATTCTCGATCCGTATCGGGCAATGGCGTGATGACACAGACCCGTTCCGCAAACAAATCCGCTTCGGCATGTTCAAAACCGTTTTTCTCTGATCCGGCCAGTGGATGCGACCCAATGAAAGTCACACCGTCCGGAATGATCGTCGCAGCTTGATGACAAATTGTCGCTTTCACACTACCGGCATCGGTCAGAATTGTGTCGGGCTTGCAAAAAGGAAGCAACGTTTCGATTCCCGGTATAATTTTGTCGACGGGGGTACAGAAGATGATCCATTCCGAATCGGCAGCGGTTTCAGGATCGACCGTTGCGACATCAATCAGCCCGGTGTTCTTCGCGTCATTCAGTCGTTCGAGATTTCGACCGTAACCGACCACACTCTGCGCAATGCCACGCGATTTGACAGCAGCCGCCAGAGAGCCGCCAATCAAACCTACGCCGACAATGGTTACCGAATTCCATGTTGGGGACGAATCAGTCATGTCGCACGCATTGTAGACATGAAGCAACCGCCATGAAAGGATCAGTCGGCGGCGCGGCGTTTTGTGGCATTGACCTCAGCCGCCTGCCATGCCCTGTGACCATAGCCACCCGCGTTCTTCACGGTTGGGCGATTGACTTTTGGCAAATGGGTTCGATGTTCTGCGACAACTTTGACAAAAGCGGCTGCACCATCCCGGTTGTGCAGCAGGTTATCATGCTCGTGCGGGTCTTTGGTGTGATCGTACAGCTCTTCCGATCCGTCGGCATACCGGATGTACCGCCAGTTCTCGGAGCGGACGGAATGGTTATTCGGGCCAAACGTTGTGATCGCAGCATGCGACCATTCACTCTCTTGGTTGGCAATCAGCGGCTTGAGACTGTTGCCATCCAAACCAGCCACCGAAGGCAATCCACATATCTCGATCAATGTCGGAAACAAGTCGACCAGGCCAACCGGTTTGGAACAGATGCCCGCCTTCCTGCCGGGAACAGAGACGATCATCGGCACACGCGTCGAATTTTCCCACAACGAACGCTTGGCCCATCGCTGCTTTTCGCCCAGATGCCAGCCATGATCAGAAAACAACACAATCACCGTGTTCTCTTTGGCGGGAGAATTGTCCAACGCATCCAGCACACGCCCAACGCAATCATCGGCGAATGTAGCACTCGCCAGGTAACTCTGCACGGCATGCTTCCAGCGTTGTTCATTCTCGATGAACCACTTGTGTCGCGGGGCGGGCAGGCCGATTGTCAAGTCGCGTCCGTATGCGGGGACATCCTGCTGATCGTTGTTGATCGTCACCGGCAATTTGACTTTTTCCAGAGGATGCAGTTCGAGCCATTTGTGCGGGGCATACATCGGCACATGTGGGCGATATATTCCCACACCAACAAAAAACGGTTTGTCCTGTTTTTGTTTGATCCTGGCGATACACCAGTCAGCGACATTGCGATCCGGCATGTCGGAATCTTTTTCGGGGAACGCACCCCAGTCCCACAGTGGATGCCCTTGCGGATAGGCAATCTTCTTTTTCGGCCGGGGCCCGAATCCGCCAAAATTGCCACCATATTCCTGAAATCGTCCTTCACTTTCGTCCCCATGGTAAACCTTGCCCGCTCCAAATGTGGCATAGCCATTGGCTGCGAAATGCTCAACCAGCGTGACCCGACTTCGAGTCACGTCGGAATCTTTGATGCTCTCTCTCAAAAAGTAAAGTCCCGTTGAGGAGGGAAGTTGACCCGTCATCAGGGTGGTACGCGATGGCGCGCAGACCGGTGCCTGGCAATGGGCGTTGGTGAACAACACGCCCCGTTTGGCCAGCCGATCGATGTTGGGCGTCTTCGCTTGCGGATGTCCACCCAGACAACCAACCCAATCGTTCAGATCATCGATCGAGATGAACAGTACATTTGGTTTTTTGGCAGCATTTATCTCTCCGACTCCGGAAATCAGAACCACAGCCAGAAACGAGCAGAGAATAGTCAACATCGAGTGACGGTTTGGCATGTCGATCGCCTCGGCAAGAAAAGTGACTCAATGGTTTCGACTCATCATTTATTGCAAGCCACATTTAACTGTAGCGACCTTCACACCACCGTTACAGTTCCAAATGAGGCTCAAGCCGCCACAGATAAAAGCCCGTTGGACTAAAGCCGTTTCCTTTTTGGTATAATGCCACTGGTTCGTGGGAATCTGCTATTGCAGGTCGAAAGACGATCTTCGCGGCACAGAAGAGCGTAATATGCTCTAAACGCGGCAGAGTGATTTTCTGGTACCACAGCTGGTTTGTCCAGTGGGAGGAGGACGGTCAGCGCGTCTTGAGTTTGCCAGAATTGTTGCCGAACCGCGCAACCGTTTCTATTGAGGTAGAGAACACATTGTCTCTTCCTCAAAGGAACTCGCATGTTCGATCTTCTGAAAGACCGCTTCGCGACCGCCCGGCTCAAGGCCCGCTATCAACGCCTGATGCAGGAGCGGGTTCTGACGTTGCTCGAATCTGATTCACCACAGCCGGTTTCTGAAGACCCCGGACGCTGGTCCTCTTTGGGTGCTGACGGTTCTTTGACTGGCAAAGGCATTGATTACAGCAATGCCGGTCGGAATGAGATCCGGCAACAAGCCCGTCACCTGGTGACGAACAATCCACACGCTCACAACATGCTGCGGTTGATGGAAATCTACATCGCCGGGCCGGGTCTCAAACTGAGCCATCATCCCTCTTCCTGCAACAAAACCGACGCTTCGACGCTCGAAATCTGTCAGCGAGCCGATCAACTCTGGCGACAATTTCTCGATGCGAATCAAAGGCATTTTTCGTTCCGGGAAACAGTGCGACGGACATGCAGAGATGGCGAAACGTTTCTGCGACTTTACGACGATTCCGCCTGGCCGCCGACGTTGCGGTATGTCGACCCGGAACAAATCGCTGCGACGTCCGACCAACCTGATTCACAAGGCATTATCACTTCGCAGAATGATGTTGAAGATGTGACCGCGTATTTGCGGATCAATCCCACAACAGGCGAATCACTGGAAGAGATTCCGGCGGATGCCATGTTGCACATTCGGTTTGGGACCGATTCCAACCAGAAGCGCGGCGTGACGATGCTGCTTCCCATTCTGGATACGCTTGCTGCATTTGAAAAATGGCAGGAGACGGAACTGGTTGCCCGCAAACTGCAGGCGTCGATTGTGCTGTGGCGGAAGGTGCACGGCTCACCTTCACAAGCGAGCGCCTTTGCCGATGCCGCCATGACGGGTTCGACAACGGGATTATCAGAATCGATTCGTCGGGAACGGTATTCCGCCGGCACAATTCTGACGACATCGCAGGGAACGGATTTGCAGTTTCTCCAGCCGAACACGAATTTTGGAGATGCCGCTCCCCTGGGGCGTGCGTTGTTACTCTGCATGGCTGCCGGAGCGGGATTGCCGGAATTCATGCTGACGTCTGATGCATCGAACGCGAATTACGCCAGCACGATGGTCGCCGAGGGACCGGCTGTGAAGATGTTTCAGGCGGAACAACAATTCTTCGTCGGCGAGTTCACGCAGTTGTGGCGATGGGTCATGCTGCAGGCGATTTCCCAGCATCTCTTGCCTGTCGATTTCTTCAAACGCGTGGTTGTCGAGTGGACGTTTCCTCAACTGGTAAACCGGGACCGACCAAAGGAGCGGGAAGCCGATACACGATTGGTCGATTCCGGCATCTTGAGTCGAGCTGAAGTGGCTCGTCGCGATGGAGTCGATCCGCATGTAATGCAGTCGGAAATTGAAATCGAGACATCAGGAGGAACCGATGCCTGACGTTCTCTGGTTGGTGTTTGAGCGCGTTCCGCATCCCGACGCGGTCAGTTATCCGGCTGATCAACGCGATGCCCTGTTGGTGCTGCAACTGCTCGATGTTTCGCCCCGCAAACGTGTGCACCTGGCAGAACAATTCCGCAACTTTCAGAAACAGATTGAGAAGCAGCCAGTCTTTGAACGACCACAGGTTCCGGTTCGGGGAGTGAACGGTTTGTATCAACTGGTGAATTGGCGTTTTGCCAAGTGGCTGTCGCACATTTTACCTGCGTGTGAATCGACGATTGAATCAACCCGAACACGAGTCGAATCATGGCTGAATTGTGATCGTCCGCGTTCACATTCTTCGCAGGGCACGCGGAGCGTGCCCTGAAAGACACAATATCGCGCAACCGCGTCAGACAGGTTAGAGAAGCCATCACAGGCTCCTGGCAAGAAACCAGACGAAAGAAGGACAGATCGATGACAAATAGCCAAACGATCTCAAAAACCGCAACGCAACAGGAACAGTTGGTGGAAACCGTGTCCGA
This sequence comes from Planctomycetaceae bacterium, assembly GCA_028284145.1. GTDB lineage: Bacteria > Planctomycetota > Planctomycetia > Planctomycetales > Planctomycetaceae > JANQSH01. The sequence goes on from JANQSH010000205.1 coordinate 9,177, forward strand.
CTGGCGTTCGGAAAATTTGACGGTCGATCGTTCGGAACGCGTGATTCGGAACATTGCGTTGACCGGATTACACTCGCGCAACGGATACCGCTACTCAGAGCAGGCATTGCGGAACGCGTTGCCCTATTACGAGCAGAAGCCGGTCTTTCTGGATCATGCCCGGAATGTTACGCGACCTTACGAGAGAAGTACGCGTGACCTGGTCGGCTCGATTGAAAACGCGCGGTTTGAAGAGGACCGCGTCCGAGCCGATATCCGCGTTCTTGAAACCGAAGCGGGCAAAACGTTTCTCGCCCTGGCGGAAGCAAACGGTCCCTTTGTCGGGATGAGTCATGTCATTCTGGCCGAACGAACCCGCGACCAGGCGGTTGTGGAAATGATTCATGATGTTGTCAGCGTCGATGCGGTCGTCTTTCCCGCAACGACAACCAATTTGCGGGAAAGCCAAAGCAGAACAACAGAACGACCTGCACAATCGATCGAGGCGTTGCTGCAGAAAATTGATGATCGCCTTGCAGAGCATTGTGCGCAGCTGACCGGGCAGGAAATCATCGATGCAAAACGTGTTGGCCTGTTCGCCGAACAACTGCTGCTGGAATGCTGTCTGCTGGAAGATCACATCGTCGTCAACAAGCGGATTCTTGTCGATTGGACGTGGGAAGATGGCGCATTGCACCTGGGCAAAAGCCTGACGGAATACGACTCGAACGATGAATTGCTTTCGCTGCCGGAGGCATTCAGCAATGCAGAACAGGACCGATCATTGCTGGTCGAACAGCGACAGGAGTTGACCGACCGACTTGCCACATTTGAAAACGAACAGGAATACGCAGATCGGGAACGGGATGTTGATCAGCTGATTTTCGCATCTGGTTTGCCCGACTTTGCCATTGATGATGCGCTGCGGGACGACCTGCTGCATGCCGAGGATGACGGACAGCGGCAACGGCTGATTGACGGTCGAAAACAACTCATTGCTCTGGCAACTCGCCAACCGCCCACCAGCCTGGCACGCGAGTCGTTGGCGACCGGCCTTTCCGACGCCCAGTTCGTGCAGACGATTCGCAGGGCGGCGTGATGTGATTTCCTCGAAGAAGATGATTCAGGTCTGTATGCCTGACAAGCGGTCAAGACATTCGTCCTGGCCGTGATGCTATGCCGTCACGGTACCACGTCGTGTAACGGCGGCTATGTTCAAAACATAAAACGCATAGAGAACCGTTCTCGTGCGATTCCTTCTGGACATTTCAAAACCTCTGTGTGCTGCGAATTCACAAAGACAATTGCTGGTGATTTCTTGCCACCAACTGGTTTTGAAACTGGTTCTACGCACTTTCATTTTCTAAAGGAAAATCCGATGTCTAACCAACTCCGATTTCGTTCCGGACATGTGCATCTGCACAAATTACGGGTCGACAGTGGTACCGTCATCGAGGCGGGAGATCTTGTCTTTCTCGATTCTGACGACGTCAAACCAGCCAGCGACTTCACTTGGGACACAGATCTCGCAACCACTCAGGCCAGTTTCGCCGCTTCGTTTCTCGGCGTCGCGCATCAGCAATCGGACGATGGCGATACTGAAGACGTGTCGGTCGACCTCAGCTCGTGTGGCATCTATGAGTTTGATGTCGATGCGGCGACCTGCGAAGTGGGCGATATTTTCGGACCGGACGAACTCGCTTCATCTCTGATGGATCAGCAACTTGAAGCGGTCGCCAGTGCCGGACTCGGCATCGCGCGGGCAGCGGAATACAAGGCGGCCTCGGCTTCGACATTGCGAGTCAACTTCGCGTCAGCGTTTCACACCGGTTCGGCCAACACGAACGCAGCCATCGGCTAGGAAACCCTCACACTATCATTTATTTTCAGACACACTCAATCACGAAGAGGCATTCCATGGACGGACAAAATGTACGGACTCTCATCGAGTCGCTCGGTGCGGAAGGTTTCTATCACAAGGTCTGCACGCTGATCAACGATAAACAGTTGAACGTCGACGACTTCAGCTATTACGAACTGGCCGAAGCGTGTGGCGTGTTGCCCACATTGCGATCGCTGCGCAGTGAGGCTCCGTTGAATGGCAATGTGCGACATCTGCTACAGGAATCAAATCCGGGTGTCAGCTCAAATCTGTTTCAGGTGGTCACGGGCGAATTGCTGGGCCGTAAGGTGATTGAAGGTTACGAAGACGACGCCGGTTTCATCGGCGACAAACTCGTCAGCGTAATGCCGAGCCGCTTGCGAAATCAGAAAATTGCAGGTTTCAAAGCGTTGGCTGGACCGACAGAAGTGGCGGAAGGTCATCCTTACGAGGAATCAACGTTTGAAGAAAAGTACGTCACAACCGAGGAAACCAAGCAGGGCCGCATTCTTTCCATCAATGAGGAACTGATCGCCTTCGACCAGACAGGCGAGATCAATCGTCGGGCGATGGCGATGGGCTACTACCTGCGGCAGGAACGTGAACGGACCATTCTGCGGGCCGTAACCGACGCCGATTCTGGTGCCGGGCAATATGTTTATCGACCAGGTGGCAGCGGAGAAGCGTTGTACAACACGGACGGTTCCAATCGCAACTGGGTTGGTGCGGGAAATACAACATCGACCGGATTTGCCACAGCGGTTGCGCTGGAAGACTGGACCGACATCGAAGAGGTGCTGCATTACCGTGCGACTGAGGTGAAAGACGACCGCATTGACGGGACGCCACGACCGATCGTGATGCCGGTTCGTCAATTACTGGTGCCGGAAAATCTGCGCGGCACGGCGATGTCGATTGTCAATTCCAGTGAAGTGACGGTCGGGACCGATTCGCGCGAGATGACATTTGCAAATCCTGTGCAGGGGATTGTGGAAGTCCTCAGTTCCCCATTCATCGACGAGCAGGGTGGCCAGGCGGCAAACGACTGGTACATCGGTGACTTTCGCAAGCAGTTTGTCTGGACGGAAATCTGGCCGGTGCAGACGTTCCTGCAGCAGTCCGACAGCGAAGCCGCTTTTGAACGGGATGTCGTGTTGCGTGTGAAGGCCCGCTACTACGGTGGCATCTCAGCGGTCGATACGGCGTTCGTGACGAAGGTCGACGGCGCATAGTTTTTCGCAATGAATGAACAGGCGGGATCGCGCGGAAAGGAACCCGGCCATTTTTTGAATGGCATTGCAGGGAGGCGATCGTGATCCCGTTTTTTCTCCGAGCTGAGTTCGTAGCCCGGAAAAGGAAGGCAGGGATGCTCCTGCCCCGCAAGAACACAACTAATAAATCAGAAAAGGGTTTCACCATGAATGGATCACCTCCACTACAACTCAATCAAGACGACCTGCGGGCCGTATTGCGTGGTGCATTGTTGGCCGGTGGCGGAGCGATTGTCGCCTTTCTTTCCACCGAAGTGCTGCCGAATCTGGACAACACGACCGTTATCGGTGCATTGATTGCCGGTGTCGCCTCGACTGTCCTGAATATACTCCGCAAATATCTGATGGATACACGATGAGCTGGTTGACCTTCATTAAATCGTGGTTCGGTTCGCTGATTTTTGCCATCGGCCAGGTTTTCGCCTGGTTGAATCGGCGGGAAGATCGTCGAGAGACGGAGGAGAGGGATGAACGGATTCAGGAAACTCAAGCTGCGGCTGCAAAGCCGAACCAGACGAATGCGGATCTCCTCAATCGCTGGCTGGCTCGTGGCCGTAGCGGTCGTCTGCGGCGGTTTGACCGGCTGCGTACAAAATCGCAAAGGGGTGGAGTACATTCCCGCAGACCGGGCGATCGCCCCGCTGACGAAGGGGCAACCGGCTCCAGGTGATGGCTGGTTTATTCCCCCTGCTGTGTTGCAGGAACTGGTTCCTGCAGCTGATGAACGTTTTCAAAATCAGACATTCCAGGATCTGGAGGGCAACGATGGCTGATCTCACCAACCTGAGTTCCATTTCGGGTGAAGACCTGACCGAAGACCAGATCAAAGGCATTCTAGCTCAGATCGATCTCGACATCACCAACCTGTTGCGGGATGGAAAACTCTCGGCTGCGAAGTATAGCGCTTCTGGTCCTGGTGGACAAAGCACCGATCGCGCAGCGAATCTGCGAACTTTGCTGCAGGCTCGCAAACATTACGAACGGTTGCTGCATTCTCTACCCGGTTGGGATGTCTCTCAGGCAAGCGAGAATTGAATGACCCGACAGAACAAATTTGACCGGATGCTGGAGGAACTGCAGCGGGTGAATGTCTCTCTGGAAAATTTGCGGATAACGCTTGCGACAGCGGTCGCAACAAACGATGACCACGAAACACGACTCCGAACGGTAGAACAGTGGAAAGGTAGCGTTTCGCCGTTGCTGGCATTCATCGCCTTTGTCAGCGGTGCTCTGTTAACACACGTGATTGCCAAACTGCCGTTCTGAACCAGTTCCATAGAACAGTTTACCTTCTGGTGTGATGTCTCTGGTTCGTGGGAGCGATATTTGCAGGCCTGACGACGTCCATCGCGGCACAGAACGTAATACGCTCTATTATGAGTCAAACTTATCCGGCCCGGAGAACTCCCAATGGCATTGACCAATTTACAAAGGACAGCGGATCGAGATCGGCGATTTGATGATGTCGCAGTACCAGTTACGTTTCGCAAAGTGACGCAATCGCTTGATAAGGAAACCCAGATCATTTCTGAAACGCATGTCAACACAACAATCAATGCGATTTTGGGCGTTGAAATTGGCAAGCGAGGGAAGAGCAACCTGGAGCAACATGTCGAGATACTGTGTCATTTTCAGGTCAAATCGGAAGATGTTTCAAGTGACGATCTCTCAATACCGAACCGCATTGTTCACAACTCGACCGAATACGACATTGTTGCATTTCAATTGTCGGCGGACGGCTTGACTTACGTGATCGAAAGCCGAAAACGAGGTTAGTCATGGCAAATCCATTGAGTCGCGAGACGATTGTTGCCGGAATTGTTGCGCATTGGGACGCGACATTTGTGCCGGCGGTGGCGACGGCACTTCCAGGAATAATCTTGAATACCCTGCCGCTGGATGAGTGGCTGGAATTGCGAATTACGAAGATCGAACAACAACCGACACGATCAACCGATAACCATGCCTTCGACGTGGAGATTGTTGTCGAGGTTTTTGTGAAACCGCACGTCATTAACAAAGTTCGTATTGCAGAGTTGGCCGATTCCGCTGCGGATTGTCTCGTACAACAATCGATTGAGATTCCCGATTACAACACAGCTGGTGATCCGGTCATCGGGTATCTGCAAACTAAATCAGCCGAAAGTGAACATGATGAAAATCCGGCTTTGAGTCGTGTCACGATTAAAATTTCGGGGCGTGCGAACAGTGTCTCGGCTCCGGCGTAAATAGAGCGTATTACGCTCTTCTGTGCCACGATGGACGTCGTCAGGCCTGCAAATATCGCTCCTGCGAACCAGAGACATCACACCAGAAGGTAAACTGCTCTGGAAACAGCTATTTTCAAAAGAGAGCCGATCATGGCATTCGTTTTCAAACCGGCAATCTACAAAAACGCGGCATTGTACGAACTGCCACGCCCGGTCACTTCGTTGCGGCTGCGGGATGGCTGGGACTTTGAGCGGTTCAAAGTACCGCTGGCAAGTGGGGAATCGCTGGTCGGGCATTCGCGACAGGGTGTGGCAATCACATTGGCGGGGGCGATCGCATTTCAAGCCGGCACGCTCAAGACCAGCGAAGAACAGATGTTCGAAGAATTGGAGGATCTGCGGGACGCTTTTTCGGTCACTTCCAGCGATGAGAAATATGAGTTTTTTCTGTATCACGATGCGACATCGGGCGTGTACCGCAAATTACAGAACTGCACCACCGTGAAATTTGAATTTGATCTGTCGGATGAAAACCAGTTGGTCTACTCCGCTGAAATCTTCGCGGACGATCCCGACATTCTGACATCGGCACCGGGCACGTAAGTCGGACGTTCTGTTCCTCAGTCCCTTTTGTGAAAGCATTGCTCATGGCTTTTGAACGCCGCATTCTGCATTATTCGCCCGGACCAACCGACCTCATTGGACAACTTGATGGATCGACGGTTGTCTCGGCCTGGTTTGAACTGAGCCGACGGGGAGGGTGCACGCGCGGTGAAGTGGTGTTAAATGACGAGTTCGCAGATCGTGATTCGATTGACGTCGGCGACTGGCTGGCGTTTGATTACGAAACGGGGGATCGCTGGTATCTGGGCCGAGTTGAGAAACGAACTGCACGCCATCCTGCTGGTGTGACGTTGCATTTGTACGGACCTGCAGGGGAAATGGATGAAGTTTTTCCCGGCGGATACGGGACTGGTGTCGCCGATGGGTCTCCTCCACATCACTTTGGTCAACCGGGCCACTTTGCCGATGACCCCGATACAGGCGAAGAGGATTTTGATTCGATCAGCAAGCCGCACGAACTGGTTGACGAATTGATCCAGCAATACGTCGAACCGAACACACACATCGTGCATGACGCGGGTGAAATCGAAGAGCCAACCGCTCCGACCGCGTTAACGAGCATGAAATTTCGTGGTGATGAGTCGGTTTTTTCAATTCTGCAGCAATTGAGCATTCAAGCCCGTGATGCCAGTTGGGGAGTCGATGCCGACCGCACGTTTTTCTTTCTCGAACCACGTACCGATTTGCTGCAGACATTCATCGAGAAAACCGACCTGGTCTCGCTGAACGAATCGCGAGATCGCGAATCGCTTTACAACCGCATTTCGCTGGTGGGTGGATTTGTTTACGGGCCAGAGGTCAGCAGCTCGCAACACGCGAAGAACGTCTACCGCTGGACCGGCAACTTCATCGAAAACGACAGCCGAACTCTGTATGGCGAACGCCGCATCCGCCTGCATCTGCCCTGGATGCGGACACTGGGTGATTCGCAGGAATTCGTGCGTGAGTTCTTCCGTTTGTACGCTGCACCGCAAAGTCGATTCCAGATCGAGGTGGCAAACCAGAGTTCGCTGATCAAGCCGTGGGAAGGGGTCATCCGGGTGGAGGACCAGTTTGGTACAGAGTTGGTCGAAGCGCAACCGGATGTGATTCGCGTGCAGTTCGATCATCAACCACGACTCACGATCTCGATTGGAGCGGTTGATCCGACGATCATCTGGCCCGATTCCGGGATCGATGACCGTTGGCCTGTCCCGGGGGATGAAGACCCGGAACATGGCGGGGCAGTTGTAAATCTCGCGAGCGCGGACGAAACCGACGATACGCCCTGGATGGGTTCCACCGACGACAAATTTTATCTGACTTCCGGCGCGTTCTCTTCCACACTGAAAACCAGCCAGGCATGCAGTTGGCACAGTACACCGTATGGTATTTGTTGGGATGGTGAAAACTGCCTCAGTGGCTCATCCGGGTCAGGCTTCAAACTCTTTCTAACGAGTGGACAGTTTTCCTCAACCATCAAGGACAGTCAAAGTGTCACTCGCAAAAAACTCAACACGAGCGATGATGGTACCAATACGTTCGCCTCGAAGAGCAGCGATGACATCAATGGGCAGCTTTACAAGTTCTCCGGTAAGATCACCTCAACCATTAAAGATAGCCAGGATACGTCCGCCTGGCACAACAGCGCGTTTGCCCTCACGTTCGACGGGACCAACACACCCTGGATCTCGTCCAACGGAGTCCTGCGACTCGTGTCGGGAGCATTTACCTCGACGATCAAGACTAGCCAATCGACGTCCACCAACTCTGGCGGCATTTCATGGAATGGAACCGACACATTCGTCGCCACTCGACATGCGGGAGTTTCCGAGAAACTGGTTCAGTACTCCGGACAGTTCACTTCGACCATCAAAACCAGCCAGTCCGTGGGGACAATTGACAGCGTTCCCTTTGGTATCGACACCAACAGCGTTTCGTCCCGGCTCGGAATTTGAAAGGAGAAAGCAAAATGGCCAAGAGAGATCTGGTTCCCATCAAAGTGACACTTGGATTACGAAAGAATGGTCAGATCGACTGGCCCGACTTCGGCAAAATCTCGACCAAGGCGCGACTCGGGTTGGAGTGGTCGCGGTTTATCGACCAATGCGGCATCCAATGGCATTACGATCGAATCAACAACATCGGCAACGGGTCCGAACGCGACATTGCCTGCACACTGGTGCCGGAAGACTTCGCCGAAGAAGCGGCACAGATGTTCGAATCGGTCGAGGTTCTTACGGAAGAAGAATTTGAAAAGTGGCATGATGAATGTGCGACCTGCCACCTCGAAACAGAAATGCTTGATACCGAAGTGTTGCAGGGAATCCTGGCACGCATTCAACTGGAAGAAAAGGGCGTCGCTCCTCCGCCATCAGATGAGATTCGACGATTGCGGAAAGAAGCGTTGGATCCGAATCATCTCAGGCCAGGTATCCGTCGTAATCCGCAACGTCACTGGCGCGAGAAAAAGCGGCATCTCAACGTCGGTACCAGCCAGCGGATTGACGAAATCCGAAACCGAGTTCAACGCGACCGAAGGAAACCCTGATGCGACCACGTACTCTCATCACCGTGCCGAATGGTCGCGGTTGGATCCACAAGCATGTCACACTGGCTTTGCTGCGCATGATGCGTGACCCGGCTGGTTGTGAAATCAACATCATGCTGCCGACGCACGCACCATACGTGCATAATCTGCACGTCATTCGTGAGGAATTCCTGAGCGGTCCGTATGACTATTGGCTGTCGATGGATGACGATAACCCGCCAATGAGGAATCCACTGGAACTGGTACAACTCGATCTCGATGTCGTTGGTTGTCCGACACCTGTCTGGGCCAATCTGAAACCGGACGAACCGCCCATTTATTGGAATGCAATGGATGAAGTGATTGCTGACGATGGAACAGTCGCTTTTCGTCCGCACTCAATTTGCAGAGGACTGCAGGAAGTGGATGCCATCGGGTCAGGCTGTTTTCTGGTCGCTCGCCGGGTGATGGAAACACTTCGTGCGCCGTTTATGCGGGAATGGAACAGCAATGGGACTGTGGAAACGGGTGGGGACTTTGCATTTGGCAAGCGAGCCCGTGCGGCTGGATTTCGTATCTACGCGCACTACGACTACGCCTGCCAGCACTTCCACGAAATCGAGATTGGCGAGGTGGCTCAGGCTGCCTTTTGCAGCGATGAGGTATAATCCTCCACCTTCTCGCCGCGTGCAATTCGCTCTGCTCTTTCGGTCATATCGAGCAATTGCTGTTGAACCATCATCCGGTAGTGTTCACGTTCCTGTTTGTTGACCTTTTCGGGTACCGAGATCGGTAACCCGCCGTGGATAACGATTTTGGAAAAGGGCCTGGGGATCTTCATGTCGGTCCACTTCCCTTTGATGGACCAGCAGCTGGAATGTCCATATCCTCCCATCACAATGCGACGCCCTGATTTCGCCGCCAGAAACACAACGCCCTCTTTGACTTCCCATCTCGGCCCCCGTGGTCCATCTGGTGTGATGGCAACGTGCTGGCCTTTCGCTTCGTCCATCATCTGGCGAATGGCTTGCGAGCCGCCGCGACTGGATGAACCCCGAATCCCCTTGATACGGTGCAGGCGGAAGAACTCGTTCAGTATTCCACCATCGCGATGTCGGCTGACCAATGCTGCGAAGGCGGGACATCTTCTTGCTGTAACCGCCGTCAGAATCTGATCGTGCCAGACACAGAACAGGAATCGCTCTTCGGTGTCGAAGTCATACGGGTCGGCCGTTTTGTCAAGCAGGATGATCTCGACCCGGCAGGTGGCATATAACAGTTTCAACAGATAATAGATAAATACCGCTCCGAGTTTCATCAGAATCGGATTTCGAATTTTCATCGCGGGACACCTCCGTGTGATCTCATCGCGTGATTGCTTTTCCAGCGTGCCGCGAGCGCATAACTTGCCCTGCTCGTGACGAGCCACACATTTTAGTAATGTGGCGGAATTCGCAAATGCCAATTTGAAGCAGAAGTTATCGAGGTTTTTCGCCTGGAGCAGTTTACCTTCTGGTGTGACGCCTCTGGCTCATGGAAGCCTGTATTTGCAGGCCAATTGACGTTCATCGCGGCACGAGAAAGCGTAAAACACTTTCGTCAGCGCAACACCCGACCCTCGCCAAGCCGCCAGCGGTCTGTCACGCGAGATGGGCCAGAAAATCGATCCGCAGCAATTCCCAGCCGAACCGAAGAATCTTTGTATGTCGGGCGGAGTGATTGACTGGCAATCTGTCTTCGAGAAGAGTCCAAAAAGGGTTGTCGTGCCAGCAGTGTCGCCCGATTCGAATTCGTTTTCCCACGTCGAATTTGCCGAGCAGTCGTTCCAAACGAGCCGCGCGAACTCGCCAATTGTTGACGCGTATTCAACACCAACGTCGTTTGCCCGGCAAGGCGCGAACCAGACGGGCTTCGATCCCGAAAGACAAATTGCAAATCGGCTGCGGTGCTGGTTCGATGGACACGTCGATTGCCCCGCGTCGAGGTGGAACGGTCCTCCTCCAACCCCTCGTAGTAATCCTTTCGGATCACACTGGAGTTGAACGAGGGAAATTCGATCGAGCTGAACTGAATCGGCTGCGTCGACCGCTGTCGGAAATTCTGCTGGTTGAAACTGAAACCGTTAAAAGTCTGCGAGCGAAACTGTTGTGGCTCGAACCGGATGCCGAACTCGTACCCTTGTTGCGCAACGGCCAATTCTGCCGACAGGCAAACCATGGATAAAAACAGGCAAATCGACGGAAGATGTTTAAGTAACATGGTGACAGGGTTCGTACCAGAGCCAAAAACAGGTTTCCATATTCTGTTATCGGTTATCTGCCCCGTCTGGCTTTGCATTGTCGAATGGAAAGTGAAATACACGTTATTCCTCCTGTGTCGTGAATCCAACGACGTGTGCTGGCTTCCTGTTGTCGAGTTGACGTTGGAAGTGGACTGACATTTGCCCGCTTTGTTCGCCATACATCCAGACTTCTCGCAATTCACCAGCAGTGGCAAACCGAACGACCCGTCGGGGCGGACCCAACGTTCCGGCGACTTGCTTGTGTGTCATACCTTCAACCACACGCCCCTCGCGCATCGCCACGACAACCGGATCTTCCGGGATCGCTTCAAATGCTTCGCGCGTGATCCACTCGCCCTCATGCCGCACAAATCCGAGATGCCGCAATCGTTCGCCGATTTCCCGGGATTCCTCTGTCTCACGGTTTTCGGGAGTTTGACTGGTCCGTGCGTTGGAATTGAGCGATTTCAGTGTCTTCTCGTAAGCACGCATCAGTAAACCAGTCGCCTTCTCCCGATCGTTCATTATTGTCAGGTAGTCATCGGCAATAATCGACAGGCCCGATGGCCCATCATTCCTGTACCGACTCTCCCGCGCCTGCACCCAGGCTCGCTTCACCCTTTCAACATCGTCGGTTCGATCATGCTGTTCCAACTTTTTCACCAGGTCGACCAGTTGAGTTCGGCTATAAGTGCTGACACGCGGAATCTCCCAGTCAAGTTGCTTCATCCACCATTGTTGTACGAGTTCCAAACGTTCGGGAATCTCCCGCTCGATTCGTTCGGCGATCGCCTTACCGTTGCTGCCATCCGGCCTGGCCTCATTCATTATCAATTCGGTTTTGATGTCCACCACGATCGCCCGACGAATCAGCGTCCGTTGTTTTTCGCTGGCAGTCGCAAAGACGCCCACGCGGTCCTGTTCGTACTTCGCCATGAACGCAACGTCAAACTCTTTCACCGACTGCCCGGCGGCGGGATCATGTTGGACGATTTCTTCTAAAAGCGATTTCAGAGCACTCGTTCCCAATTCTTTCGCGAGTGCCCAACGTCGCAAAAGGACTTCGTGCCGCAGTCGACTGATTAGCGGCTCGGTAATCTCACGCCCTTTTGCCCGCTTGAGAATATCGAGCATTCGTTTTGCATCGGACTTGTCAGCCAGTTTGAATTCGACCTGAATCGACTCGTGATCCATTTCGTTAGCGGCCTTTTTCAGACCTTCGTCGGAGTAGTACGCGCCGCGATTGCGCGACCAGTCAGCCAGTGCAGACCAACTTTCGACCAGATTTTTCGGCGGCGGAGTTTGATTGCCGGCTGCGCGCAAAATTTGTCTCTGCTCGTTCACGAACTCGATATCACTCGAAATTCTGTCAAGCGTGCCGATGACAAACAGGTGTTCTTTTCCGATCTTTGTGATACGTCCCGACACAACCACCGGCTGCGACTCTCCTTCTTTCAACAATAGTGGAATCGGTCGTCGCTTGGGCAACACATACTTGAGCCAACCTTTTTGCATGTGCATTTCGAACGGATTGGCAAGCATCGCTCGCCCCTCGACTTTGATGACCCGCTCGACCATCTGTGGCCACTCTTTGCGTAATACCTCAATCTCCTGAGATGAATACCCGTTCGTCCGCTTGTATCTGGTTGGCAGTTCTGTGATTTTTGACTCGATTGACTGGCCGAATATCGGATGGCTGACGACAAGCGGCAGCACCGCCACAACTAGTATCGCTGGCAATTTGAACTGTCGGTTCATGGTTCCAACCCCAAAACTTCTCGTTGGTTTCTCAGGATTTCGGCTGTTGTCGGCACACTCACATCCCGTTCAGGATTCACTTCAAAACCAAGCCGACGCAGAAAGTCATCCGTTGCCCAGAGAAAGAGAGAATCAACTTCGACAACGAGACGGCTGCCTGCTTCATTCACAGGTTCGCTTTGGGCGATTTGCCGCAATCGTGCTCCGAAGACAATCCGTATTTCGTTTGTCGATGCTTCCTGAACCAACTCCGCGATCGAGTGGTCCGGCGGAATACCGTTCATCCGCAGGATGATCAATTCGGAATGAAAAACAGCCGGGATCTCCGTTACCAGGCCAAACGTTCCCTCTCCGTTTCCTTCCACACGGCAGGCCACATCGATCACAACCCAGTGGGGAACATCATTCCATTTCCTGTTGATGGAATCGGGCCATCCCTTTCGATCGCCATGCTGCTGCCGCGATTCGGAAACGATCGTTTCCAACGGCTGATCCAGCAGATTTGCCATCGCCTCAATTTCCCGCGTCTGCTGCTGAATTCGCAAGGCTTCGGCGTCACTGCGTTCCAACACCATTAACGATTCCACTGCCTGCTGGTAGTGGAACAGAAAATCGATTGGATCATCTTCCGGTTCGAGCTGGTCAATCCGTTCCAACGCATTTCGCAAATTGGCCTCGGCTGCGTTTACAACGCGCGATCGCCACACCTGCCAGATTGTCACACCGACAATAACCAGAACACAAACAAGCATGATGCGAAACGGGGAGAACTGCCTTCGTGCGAATCGAGCGATGCCCCCCTGTATCCTGCCGAGACCAAACTGACATGGGTACCCAACGATTTGTGCGGCAGAACAGTCGTTGATTTCGTCAGTCTCCGCCACCGTTGCAGACGGTTTTGATCTGCCGTCCGTCGATGTGACTGGAGAACTGACAATGGTGCGATACGGATCACGAGGCAGGACAAAGCAGCGAGTTTCACATTGCGGACAGACGACCGCCTGTCCCCGCTCCGTTCGCTCTCCAGCAACTGTATTACCACATCGGCAAGTCACCTCAAAGGGATGAGATGCCAGCGAGGAGGAACGGCGTTGCGGGAGTTTGAACCAGTTCTTCATCTAACAAAATTCATAGCGGACTATGAGAATTGAAGCTGCCGGTCGTTGTTGAAATCACGTCAGCAGAGATGAGATTCGTCCTGGATTCCCCTGCGAGACCGAAGATTGCAACAACGGGCACCCTTTACTACCTGAATAAGACAACTTCTACCTGCATAAGACGACATTGCCGACTTCGGGCTGCTTGACGGTTTTATCAATTGTAACAACTCATGTCCTCTCTCTCTGCCGGGCTTGAGGGATTCATGTTTTGACGAGGCAACATCCGTGAGCTATATGCCACCATGACGTTGCGTTCTTACAACACTGTCACGACGTGACTTCAGACTCAAGAACAACAAAAACATCGACTGTCACAGGACTTCCGTCGAGGCCACCATCTGTGGGCCAGGTTGAGACGACGCGACAGCCGCTGCAGGATCAAATCTGATGCTGACAAATATCAACTCCTCTCAAACGATTCCAACCAACGCCCTGCGGGAAACCATCCTCGCGCTGGAGCCGGTTCACTTCCGCACAGGCATCGAGACAATTGTTCTTTCGATGCGAAAATGCACGGTTGGCTCCGCTCCGGATTGCGAATTCCGGCTTTCCAATCCTGGCGTGCGACCTCATCATTGTGTGCTTCTCTGTAGCGAAAAGCGAACCGTGCTGAAGGCCTTCGATCGACACACCTGGCTGAATGAAGGACTGGTTCAGGAATCGATCGTGTTTCCCGGCGACGTGATTACTATTGGACCGGTGGAATTTCGTGTTCGCCGCGCGACGACGGATGAGGTTCTCGAACAACTCGGGTGGGAAAGTGGCGTGGAGCCTCACGTTGCGTCTCCCGATTTTCCGTCTGCGTCTCTCCCGCAGGCCTCTCCGCCAGTTGATCAGGGTATCGAATCGCCGATTGCACAACCTGTTGTAGAAACTCCGGCATCGTCTCCAATGCCGATGTTGTCCGCGACGCCAATGTTGCCCGTGGAACCAGAGATGAAGCGGGATGACACCCCACCCACTCCGGTCATATCAATGTCCATTCAGCCAACAGTTGAGAATGCAGCGCCACATCCGTCAACCGAATCGGCCCAGTCGGTCGTGGAAGATCAGAAGATCGACCTGATTCATGAACTGCTGGGGGAACTGAATCGCGAAGCGGACGCGGCACGTCAACGGACGATGCAATTCGAACGAACACAAAAACACTCCCGAGAGGCATTGGCCCGTCGCGAAAACGAACTCGCCATTGAAGCCGCATTGTTGCGCCAGAAACAGGCTGACCGAGATGAGTTATCCGACGAACTGTCGACCATGCGCTCGGAAATTGCACGGGCGGAAGAATCACTGCGAATGGATCAGAACTCTCTGGCCACACGCAAAGATGACCTGGCCGATCGCGAAGCGGAACTGGCAAAGCTGAAGGAACAACTGTTGCACGACCGTGCATCACTTGAGAAAGAACAGCAGTCGCTGACCGAACGGGACGTCGAACTGGAGTTGCGCGAAACCCGGTTGATCGAGCAGGAAAACGCATTGCGAGACGCCCGGAACAGCGTCGAACAGGAACGGCATGAAACGCATGAGCAACAGTTGCAATTCGAGCGCGACCTGCACGAATTGAACGCATCCCGCAAAGAATTGATCGCCACACACCAGTCCTGGGAAGAGCAAAGTCAGGAATGGGACGCCGTTCGCATGGAGTTGGAAGAACAGTTGAAGCTCGTGGACGGAATCAAAGCGGAGCTTGTGGAAAGCCAGACGGAAACCGAAGAGTTGCGCAATCGGCAACAGCAATGGGAGTCAGACCACGAGACGTTGCAGACAGAGCTGCAGGAACTGACGCAGCAACGACGCGAATTGCAGGACCAGTTTGATCAGATTGAAGCCGAACAGGATAACAAACTCCAGCAGCGGGAAGCCGATCTGGAACAGCAGCAGGCCGATCTCGTTGCTGCAAGGAAGATGCTCGACCTCGACCGAAAACAGTTGGATCGCGACCGTCAGCAACTGGAAGATGAAAGAGTTCAATTCAGCCAGGAGCAGGAATCGTTACTGCATTCCGAGCCAGTCGAAGAGGAAGTGGAACACCACACAGAATCGTTCGAAGAGACAAACCCGGATGTTGCTGATGAGCAACCGACAGATGGTTCGCTCAATGATTGGAGTTCGATACTCGGTGAGTGTGAGGGAAGTGGGGCTTCTCAGGTGAGCGACGAAATCGCCGAGGATGTCATCGAGCCACCGACGGTTCCCGAACCGCGACCAGAATCGACATTTGAGGAATCAGAAACGGACTTCACAGGCGATGAGCCGAAGCTCTCTCATTTGGACGATTTGAGTCGGCAAATTGCCTTTGAACGATTCGAGCAGTCGACAGAACACCACGCGCTGGAGCGTGTCGATGAGATTGATGACCTGATTGATGCCGCATTGGACGATACTCCCGACAACCTTTCGGATTATGATATCGTCGATGCCATTGTGACGGATGTCGACCGCATCCTGCAGGACAACGCGATTGATGAACTGGCCGAGGTGAATTTTGAAGAAAGGGATGAGGAACCCCATGCGGAATGGGATCCGATTGCGGAAGAAAGCCCGGAGCCACAACGGATGGACGAACCCTCGGTTGAAAGCGAGCCGCCAATCATCGGCAGTGTGTTGGACGATCTGGCATTGGACGACTTGTTTGGTGGTTCCGCATCGGATGAAACGTCGTTGGAACACTCCGAAGATCAACAGGAACCACAGGAAAACAATGCAGCCGACGGACATGATGCGAAAGACGCAACAGAGGAGGATGACTGTGGTGTGCGGTCGGTATTGGCAGACATGTTCGGCCTCACGACAGAAGAATTGACCAACCACAACCAGCCGTCAGACGAGACCTCTCCCGAGGAAACCACTCCCGAAAAGACCATTGGGGAGGATCTCTTTGAAAACCTGATGTCAAATCCGGTCGATTCGCCATCGATGGAACCTGCCAACTCAACCGCTCAAGCTGCCGATGAGACGTTTTCCGACGGGCAGGATTCGTCCAGCTCCTGGATGAACCTTGACACCGGATACGAGACAACCGATGACGTAGCCAGCGTATTGGCCGCGCGAGGTGAAGAGTCAGAGCCAGACGAAACTGTCGACAACATTGGTTTGGACGACGCATTTCCTCTGGGTGGCGAAATCATTGAACCAACACCCGTCCCTTCCGCCGATCCAGACGTGTCGGAAATGGCACAGGAAGCCAAGCAGGAACTCGACGCCGAGGACCCTGATTCCATCGCGAAATACATGGAGCAGTTGTTGGCCCGCAATCGGCAAGGGAGTGATGAGGGTTCCGTTATGAGTTCGCCGTCCCCGCAGACACCGAAAAAAGAAAAGATGCCAATGCCCGTGTCGATTCCAACTTATGCAAGCGAAAGCCAGGTTGAACTGGCGTCAGAATTGAATTCGGAAGTGAGTCAACCTGAAGAAACTGTCGCTCTGCCGGAACCCAGACCATTGCACCCGGAGAGAAAACAGGCTCTGCGAGCCAACATGGATTCCATGCGCGAAGTCGCCAATCTCTCCGCCCGGTCTGCTCTTGCAACCCATTCCTGGAAACGGTTTCGCGGAGCATTGCTGGCGAAGATCGTCATCTGCATTGTTTGCTTCGCAACCGCGGGAGTCATGTTCGTCGGACGATTGCTCGGCTGGTTTGAATCGAGCCTGATACCCTGGACGACAGCTTCCATCGGATGCATCATGCTGATCGAACTGATGAACTCGGCATTGAATACCCAACGCCGAACCAAAGCCGTTCGCCAAACAGCACCCCGGACAACGATGCTTTCCGATACCACGACAGAGATTTCGGACACGTCACAGGATGAATCGGAGGACAGTGACGAGAAACCTGAAGAGAGTGCGACTCGGGAATCCGATATCACCACATACGATTCGGTGGCTGACATTATGTTCCATGACAACGGAGAGGAAGACGTCGATCGGCTGCAGAAGAGTGAGTAGCAAAGGTGGAATACCGGATCGCCTTCCGTCAGATCGAGTTTCAACTGTCTCAGTTAATCCGCATCCCAAAATAAAGCCCCGGCAAGGCCACTTCCGACGCACATTCAATGCCAGTCTCTGCGCCGCCCTGACAACCACCCCAGTCCGTTACTCGTGAATAGTCCGTCCTGATTGATTGCCGTCAATGATCCGTGAGACGAGGTGATTCGTGACCGAATTACAAAGTCTTGCCACGTTTTGACATCTGGAATAGTCTACGCGGTTTGGATGGAACGCGGTTTGCTCAAAGTTCAGCAGAAACCGGGTAATTCAAATCGGCGAAGTCAACAGAGTATTCGACTGAGAACGACCAGGAAGGATGGAAATCGATGGCGAACCAGACATTGCAGGCATGGGTTGATGAAGTGGCCGCGCTAACTACGCCCGATTCCATTCATTGGTGTGACGGCTCGGAAGAGGAGATCCTGCAACTCAACGAGCAAATGGTCGCTGATGGATCGCTGATCCGATTAGACCAGGAAAAGCACCCCGGCTGCTATTACGCCCGCAGTGACGTTAACGATGTCGCCCGCGTGGAAGACCGCACTTTCATTTGCTCAACCAAAGAGATTGATGCCGGTCCGACCAACAACTGGATGTGCCCGGTCGAAATGCACGAGCGACTCGAACGGCTGTTCGCCGGATGCATGACAGGTCGCACAATGTACGTCATTCCTTACCTGATGGGCGTTCCCGGCAGCCCGATGGCAAAAGTCGGCTTTGAAATCACTGACAGTCCATACGTCGTGGTAAACATGCGGATCATGACGCGCATGGGCAAGATCGCCCTGGACGAACTGGGTGACAGTCCACACTTCGTCAAAGGAGTTCACAGCAAAGGACAACTTAAACCGGAAGAGCGCTACATCAGCCACTTTCCCGATGAAAACCTGATCATGAGCTTCAGCTCAAATTACGGTGGCAACGCGCTGCTGGGCAAGAAATGTTTCGCTCTGCGGCTGGCGTCGGTTCTCGCCCGCGATGAAGGCTGGTTGGCCGAACACATGCTCATTCTGGGGATCACCGATCCCGATGGCAACAAAACGTTCGTTGCCGCCGCCTTTCCTTCCGCATGTGGCAAAACCAATCTCGCGATGCTCATTCCACCAGAAGCGTATCAGCAGCAGGGATGGAAAGTCGAAACAATCGGCGACGACATCGCCTGGCTGAAATTTGGAGCCGATGGTCGATTGTACGCGGTGAATCCCGAATTCGGATTCTTCGGCGTCGCTCCGGGAACGAGTATGTCGACCAATCCCAACGCTATGGCTTCGATGCGAAAAGATACGATCTTCACCAACGTCGCACTCAAGCCGGATAACACAATCTGGTGGGAAGGGATGGATGGCGATCCGCCTGCACAGGTGACCGACTGGAAAGGTAATCCCTGGACACCGGAATCCGAAACACCCGCGGCGCATCCCAACAGCCGTTTCACCGCACCGGCCGGGCAATGCCCCTGCATTTCCCCTGAGTGGGACAAACCGGAAGGAGTGCCAATCTCGGCCATCATTTTCGGCGGACGCCGTTCGACCACCATGCCTTTGGTTTACGAAGCGACCAGTTGGCAACATGGCACCTATCTGGGCGCGACAATGACGAGCGAGAAGACCGCAGCCGCTGTGGGAGGACTGGGACAACTCCGTCACGATCCAATGGCCATGCTTCCCTTCTGCGGATACAACATGGGCGACTATTGGCAGCATTGGTTGAACATGGGAGAAAAGGGAGGCGACCAGATGCCCCGTATCTATCACGTCAACTGGTTCCGGAAAGGGGCGGAAGGCGAATGGCTCTGGCCCGGTTTTGGCGAAAACATGCACGTACTGGCCTGGATTGTCGATCGTTGCAAAGGCGAAGGCGAAGCGGTCGAATCTCCCATTGGCAATCTGCCGACTCCGGCCGCATTGCACATGGATGAATTGAATCTCACCCCTTCTGCTCAGGAAGAACTGCTGTGCGTTCGAGTTGATGAATGGAAGGCGGAAGCAAAAGAACGGGACGCGTACTTCAAACAATTCGACCGTCTGCCAGCAGGGATCAAAGAGGAAAACGAACGTTTGAAAGAACGCCTCTCGACATGCAGGGTCTGATGGAAACGCTGGTCACTGGTACCATGCACTCGCTCGCCCTTGCCATACGCCTTACTCCCGTCATTCTCCCCCGCAGGTGGAAATCCAGGTCTTTTCTTTCGTGCCATGCTTTGCATCGCGTCAGCAGGGCAAGCATGTAGTGAAGAAATGTGCTCGCGCAGTGGCGCGGAGGACGTTTTTCGTCCTGCTAATACAGATTCCCGCGAGCGAAAACCGTCACACGAAAAGGTAAACTGCTCTAATCACCGGATAACCCACGATGACTGATGATGAACGTTCGGCCGTTGTCGGCGACCTGTTTCGCAAAACCGATCGAGAAGTCTGGGTCGTCACCGCAAAATCAGGCGATCAGCGGGGCGGGTTGGTCGCCACATCCGTTTCGCAGGCGTCCATTGTTCCCGACTTGCCCCGAGTGACGGTTAGCATTTCCAGGCAGCACTTCACCTGGGAATTAATAGAATCCGCCGGAGCATTCTGTCTGAATTTGCTCAGCGCATCCCAACAGGAACTGGTCTGGCATTTTGGTCTTCAATCCCAACGGGATGTCGACAAGTTTGAAGGGTTGCCACTCGACGATGTTGCAATGGAAGGCGACTTCTGCGCTCCGGTGATTGCCGATGTTGCTGGTTGGTTATACTGCCGGGTCGAAGCCGATCTCGATTGCGGGGACCGCACGCTGTATCTTGCGGAAGTTGTCTCGGCCGGAACGCATTCCAATGAGCCCCCTTTGACGATACAGAGTGTTATCAAACAAGCCAGGCCGGAAAAACTGGTCGAGTTGCACGATCAAATGACAAGAAATGCTGCGATAGATACCCGCGCGATTCAGGCGTGGCGCCGTCGGTGATTTCCGAAACTTCGACCTTCATGTTGTGGCGGAACAGACAATTTGTGGTTTCATTTCTCGGCCGACATCAACAGCGCGAGAAGATTTTCATCAGTCGGTCAGCGTGATCAAAGGCGATACCAATGGGCGCGACAATCTGTGGTTCCCGGACAGAGAGTTCCAGACGATAGTCGTCGTCCAGCAGTCGGGGCGATTCACTCATCCTGGCCCGATTTGCCATGCCCCGATCGGACGTTGCTCCTGTCGATAATCCGACAACCACTGTCATCTGAATAATCATCATCCGCATACCGATCGCCCCTTTCAGTAAGACCAGACGTTACAAACCCTCAATCTGGTGTCCGTCACAGAAATAATGATCGGCTGCGTTGGGATGATCAATCAATCGGCCGGCACATTCGTGCAGAGGTAAGAATTCGTATGGCGGCAAGGTTATCGCAAGACTATGCTGGAGCGTATTACGCTCTTCTGTGCTGCGATGAGCGTTGTTCGGCCTGCAAACACAGGTCCTCCGAGCCAGAGACGTCACACCAGAAGGTAAACTGCTCTAACTGCACTCTCCTCGTTGTGATCTGCCCAATTACTTATCCTGTTCCGCAAAATAGTATGGCTCGGTGCTGGCCATCCGATTGGAGATTGCATGAAAAGTCTCACTCGCACGGCCGTATTTTGTCTCGTCGTTTTCTGTGTTTCCAGTACCGGACTGAATACGGCAGAGGCCAACGGCTCTCATCGTCAAGTCGATCGGCAACCCAGGAAGCCCGTACTGATTTATTACGCGAACGAAACGAGTATGAACCAGCGCGGCACGACAATCGTCAAGCTGCTGAAACAGGAAAAAGGCGTCGTTGCGAAGTTTCTGGCCAAACAGCTTGAAGAAGACTATACGAAGTTTTCCGCCCAGGTCGAAGCGGACCGAGCCGCGATACGTGGTGGCATCTCTTCCTCCCGCACACCAATAGCGGCGATTCTCTTCACCAACCAATTGGCCCTGACGGGGAACTACGCGGTCGTCGCATCTGGCAAAGAGGGAGTCAAAACGGAACGATGGAAACTTCCAACAACGAAATCCACCACAGTGAATGCCTATCCGCTCTGTTCGCGCGAAACTTTCACAGCCGCGATTGAGCAGACTTGCAGGAGGTTCCCACCCGCTCAACATGTGTATCTGCTGATTGTGAAAACCCACGCGCCTCGCCGATTGGCATTGACGCAGTGGGCGGCGGAAACCGGCATCGATACCAGGTCGGGAGTAACCAAAACCATCGACGAGATCGAAGATCGCATCAGGAAAAAGTTGGGATTCGATCCCTTCGCCGGTCTCGACCTGTTTGCATCCCTGGATCTGTTGAAAGGCCTGGACATCCAGGAGGCGATCGATTCGATCGACGGAATACAATTGGGAGACGATCATCTGGGAGACGATCATCCCGAACGATCACAACCCGGGATGTTGAACCGGAATTCGCATCTGGACGTGTTGGAGAAACTCGAACGATCTGATGAGCTTCAATTTGCGCTGGTGATCGCAGAAATCTGTCGCGGAAAACAGGACCGAGTGTCAATCACCAGGCCAGACGACCGGCCTGCCAATGTGGATGAAGCCATCCTGTCAGAAATGACGGGCATGAGATATGGTCGACTCGACCTGAACCGGGTGTTTGCTCGCGCGAAGGACAAGGGCGATCTCGCGGCAGCCTTGCGATCAACTCTCTCGAAAAAGCCAGCGACATCAAACTAGTGGACCGTCAAGACAAAAATTGGGGTTGGTGAAGTTGCAAGGATCGACAACGGAATAGGTTATGTCAAACCGTACTCCAAAATCAAATGCTGACAAAGCACTTGGGACAGCGGAATGACAACATCGTCAATCACAATCTGCAAGGCTCCTCTTCCAGTGTGTGAACGTTTTGAATGTTTTTTTGTTGACTTTACTCTTTTATTCGGTAATAATTGTCTTGTTGAGTGAGTGTTTTGACCGTGAAAATGAGCCGGTGAACTATCAGGACGAAAAGCTGGGGTTGATGAAGCTGCAAGAAGCGACAACGGAGCGGGTGGTTAATCCGCCCCCCTCAACAAAACTTTGATAAGGAACTGGCAAAGGGTTACTGAGATGTCACAACACGTTTTGGAGCACTCCGTCACTCTCTCCCGAGAGCCTCAGGTTTTTGAAGACTGCTGCGATATGCTCGAACAGGAGATCGCGTTTATCTATGCGGACGAGTTCGAGACCCTGAAAATGGAGGAGGCCGAAACCGCCGTTTCTGCAACAGACATCTACCAGCCGGCTGATGTTGAGGCAGCTGCTTCATCCGATCTTCCGTCCTATATTGCGGCGCTTTATGCGATCCCACTGCTGACCGCTTCGGGTGAGGCGGCGTTGTTTCGCAAGATGAACTACCTGCGCTATCAGGCCAACATTTGGCGATCCATTCTCGATCCGGACGATCCCTCGCCGGAGGCAATCGCTGAGATTCGTGCATTGCTGGCCGAGGCAATGAACACCCGAAACCAGATCATCGAATCGAACCTGCGACTGGTCGTCGCCATTGCCCGCAAGTTCGCCTCTTCTTCGCAGATCACGTTTGAGGATTTGATCAGCGAAGGGAATACCATTTTGATGAAAGCAGTTGATAAGTTCGACTACTCACGTGGTTTTCGGTTCAGCACGTATGCCACCCACTCGGTGCAACGTCACTTTTATCGCCAGTTCAAACAGGCCCAACGCCGCTCTTCCAAAGAACAGACTGTCTCTGACGAGATACTCAACGACACACAGAACACAGACGAAAACGAGGGTGTGGATGAGTCGAGCACCCGCGATGCCTTGCTGCTGATGTCGCAAATGGATGGATGCCTGTCTGACCGCGAACAATTCGTTGTCAAGGAGCGGTTCGGTTTGGGCGAGTATGGCTCTGTGAGAACCTATCACAGTCTCGCGACTGAACTGGGGGTATGCAAAGAGCGCGTACGACAGATCCTGAATGCTGCGGTTGGCAAGTTAAAGGCTCTCTCTGCGGAACTGAAGATCGATCGTAGTGCTGAGTGATTCCCGGCGAGGCCACCTCTAAAGCGTATTATGCTCTTCTGTGAACGCGATGGACACCGTATTGGCCTGCAAACACAGGTCTCCACGAGCCTGAGACGTCACATGAAAAGGTAAACTGCTCTAACAAACGTCGGCAGTGTTGAATATCAGGCAAGAATCTCTTTGACGATATGCCCATGGACATCGGTCAGGCGGAATCGGCGTCCCTGATAACGGAATGTCAACCGCTCATGATCGATTCCCATCAGATGCATGATCGTAGCGTGCAGATCATGGATGTGCATCGCGTTTTCCTCGATATTGTAACAGTAGGGATCGGTTTGACCGTAGGAGACACCCGGCTTAATGCCGCCGCCCGCCATCCAGATCGAAAAACAGCGAGGATGATGGTCTCGGCCGAAATTGCTGCCTGACAATTTTCCCTGGCAGTAATTCGTCCGACCGAATTCCCCCCCCCAGATCACCAGTGTGTCATCCAGCAAACCGCGTTGTTTCAAATCGGCGATCAGTGCGGCTGAAGGCTGATCAGTCTCCCGGCATTGGACCGGCAATTGTCCCGGCAGGTTACCGTGTTGATCCCATCCCTGGTGATACAACTGAATGAATCGCACACCCCGTTCTGCCAGGCGTCGCGCCAGCAGACAATTGGCCGCGAATGAACCGGCGTTTGTCACGTCCTTGCCATAACTTTCGATGATATGCTTTGGCTCTTTTGAGAGATCAGTCGCTTCAGGAATCGACATTTGCATGCGGTGGGACAGTTCGTATTGCGCGATCTGCGTTTCAATCAGCGGATCGTCCGCCTCCTTGAGACGCAGGCGGTGTAATTCGCCCAACGCATCGAGCATGTTGCGTTTCCCTTCGGTGTCAATGCCGTTTGGATTGTTCAAATAGAGTACGGGATCTTTGCCCGACCGGAAGCGGACGCCTTGATGGCGCGAAGGAAGAAAACCACTGCCCCAGAGCCGCGAAACCAGAGGCTGGCCCCCTTTGTTCTTGGTCACCATCACGACAAATGCGGGCAGATTGCGATTCTCGGTGCCCAGCCCATAGTCGAGCCACGATCCCATGCTCGGTCGCCCGGGAAATTGTGACCCGGTCTGCATGAATGTGACCCCCGGCCCGTGGTTGATCGCTTCGGTATACATCGACTTGATGAAACAGAGATCATCGGCTACTTTTGCGGTATGAGGTAACAGGTTGCTCAGCCAGGCACCACTTTCTCCATGTTGCTGAAACTTGAAGGGCGAACCGACCAACGGCAGGCTGGCCTGATTGCCGCTCATTCCAGTCAGACGCTGTCCCATCCGAACTTCGGCCGGCAATTCTGTTCCATGCTTTTCGTTCAGCAACGGCTTGTGATCAAACAGGTCCATTTGCGATGGCCCCCCTGCCTGAAACAGAAAAATGACCCGTTTGGCCCGCGGCTCGTGATGCGTTGATTCCAGGATGCCCGGATGGGGGGTCTTCTCGGGCATCGTTGCATCAGTTGCCAGCGTTTGCTGCGGATTCATCAGGTCGGCCAACGCCAGACCACCCAGCCCCAATCCAAAAGACTGCAACACAGAACGTCGGCTCATGTTCGCAGACAATTCAAAACCGGTACATTGTGTATTCATTTTCCTGTTCCCTGGCATTCCTGCAAATTCGGGATTTAACGCTTGTGAACGCATTCGTCATGATTGAGCAGAGTATTGGCGATTGAACTGTAAGTCGCGAGCAATACGGGATCGAGCTGTTTGTCAGCGACCGCATCTCCCACAGACAGATATTGACTCGCCCGATTCGGATCAGCTGCAAAGTAATCCTGCTGCCGGGCAAACAGCGAGTTCAGCACATTCCTCTCGGCGGACGTTGGTTTTCGGCTTGTGAGTTGCCGGAACAGCTCCGTCAGAATCACAGACTGATCGTTTTTATGCTCCAGCATGAGGTTTTGGCTCAATACACGTGCGGCCTCGACGAATTGTGGTCCATTGAGCATGACAAAGGCTTGCAGCGGAGAGGAGGTCCGCTCCCTTTTGACGCGGCAGACATCCCGCTTGGAAGCATCGAGTGTCATCATTGCCGGGGCTGGACCGGTCCGCTTCCAATATGTGTAGAGACTCCGACGATACAACCCGTTTCCTTTATCCCGTTTGGTCGGCTTGAAAGAGGCCTCCACTTCGTAAGGTCGCGCCGGGCCACCACCAATCTGGTCAACCAGCAGCCCGCTGACTGCTAACGCGTTATCCCGCAGCATTTCGGCCGAAAGCCTTTGACCCGGTGCGCGACTGAGCAGGCGATTTTCCGGATCTTTGGCAATCGATTTGTGATCGGCTGTGGTTGCTTGCTGGTAAGTGGCAGACATGACGATCGTCTTCAACAGCTTCTTCGTGTCCCAACCAGAATTCATGTATTCACGCGACAACCAGTCGAGCAATTGCGGGTGAGTTGGCTGTTGGCCCTGGTTGCCGAAGTCCTCAGGCGTGAGTACCAGTCCCTGCCCCAGCATCAATTGCCACAAACGATTCGCCGCGACCCGCGCCGTCAGTGGATTGACAGGATCGGTAAGCCATTGTGCCAAACCAAGCCGATTCCGTGGGGCATTGGCGGGGAAGGCTGACAATGCGGTGGGGGTCTCCGGATCCACCGGTTCACCCCTTTTGTCATATGCTCCGCTCAGCAGGTTATATGTTTGCCGAGGCTGCGGCAGTTCGCGCATGACCATAATTTCCGTTGCCCGGTCTTCCACGCCGCTCCGTTGTTTGCGGAGTGCCTTGAGCCGCTCCAATTCTTTTTGGAATGCCGCATCGACAGTTGCCAAATGATAAGTCTGCAACGCGGCTCGCTGATCGTCTTTCAACCTTGCCGGGTTGACTGCCAGCAATTCCCGCAGGCTTTTGCCGTCGTGCAATTGCGCGACTTCGATAGTCGACAACTCTCGTCCGTAGACCCGGAATTCATCAATCAGGCCATTTTTGAAACCACGATCACGAAAACGCTCGCCAATCGTAATCGTGTTGCCACCACCACCGGTGATATTCTTGTACAAATTGTTTCGCACGATCTCGCTCGATGCCTTCGCACCGTTGACATAGATCTTCAATCCATCGGCACGACTCGAACCGTTATATGTCATCGTGACGTGCAGCCACTGATTGGTGGGAATGGGATCGACAGTATTGACGCGAATGGCGTTGCCGGGCCAGAAGTGAATCAGCGAGGCACTCAATCGACCATCTTCAATCAGCAGTTGATATCCCCGACTGGCGGCATCGGTCCACGCGCGCGAACGATGGAAGATCACGGCCCGATCCTTGTGATCCGGCGTATTGATCCAGAGAGACACCGAGAAGGGGGCATTCCTGCTGAAGTTGCCGACTTTCGTTCCGATGGCATCGTCACCGGTCAGCTTCACACCTTTCCCGATGCGTCCCTCAACCTGTTTGTTGGCGCCCGATCTGAAATTCTCAAAGTCGAGATGCAGCATTTGCCCAGGCACCAGATTTTCCGGCGCTGGCCGGGAGTTCAGCCAATCCTCAAACTGCGGTGACGTGTACCGGGCAACGTGCTGTTCCTGCTGCCGGATTTCTCGCTCTATATTTGCCAATCGCTGTTTTGTCGATTCATCCAGCAGTCGCAATGTGGGTGTGGGCGTCGAACTGGTGAAGAAGGAATACAAACCGGCTTCGTCGATGTTGTCGAAAAAAGCTGAGAGTTGGTAGTATTCCTTTTGTGAGATTGGGTCGTATTTGTGATCGTGACAGCGGCAGCATTCCAGTGTGAGACCGAGGAATGCTGTACCAAAGGTTTGCGTTCGGTCGGCGACGTATTCCACACGGAACTCTTCCGGTGTGCTGCCTCCTTCCACCTTTTGTGGATGCAGGCGGCTGAATGTAGTCGCCAGAATTGTCTGGTCGGTTGCGTTTTCGAGTAAGTCGCCAGCAATTTGCTGTGTGACGAATTCATTATAGGGCAGATTTTCGTTGAAGGCGCGAATCACCCAGTCTCGCCAGGGCCAGACACGTCGATCACGGTCGACCTGATATCCATAGGTGTCGCTGTAGCGTGCGATGTCCATCCAGTTGGCCGCCATTCGCTCACCGTAACGGGGGGAGGCCAATAGCCGATCGACCAGCCGTTCATAAGCATCAGGGCGATTGTCGGCGAGAAATGTGTCGATTTCCTCCAACGTCGGCGGTAAGCCGGTTAAGTCGAACGTTACTCGACGAATCAGCTTCTCGCGCGTCGTCGGTGATACGGGTGTCAGCCCGGCGTTTTCCAGACGTTGCAGCACGAAATGATCGACCGGGTTGCGGGGCCAGGCTTTTTCCTTGACTGCGGGAACAGGGGTTGATTCCGGGATCGGGCGAAACGACCAGTGCACCTCGTACTTCGCACCTTGTGTAACCCACGTGCGGATTTTGGCAATCTCCTCCGGCGAGATTTCCAAATTGGAATCGGGTGGAGGCATCTGCAGGCTTTCGTCATCGGTGATCAGACGGCGAATCAATTCGCTCTCATCTGGTTTGCCCGGTGCGACAACGTACTTCACTTCCCCCGTTTCCGATTCCCGCAGAATCCCTTCGCGAACGTCAAGCCGGAGATCCGCTTCGCGTGTGGTGGCATCCGGACCGTGACAGAGAAAACAACGATCTGAAAGAATCGGCTTGATATCGCGATCGAAAGAGATTTCACTGGCAGCGATTTTTGCCGCATCTTCTGAAAACACAGTTCGGGCGAATGACAGACTCCCGAGAGCAATCATCAAATAACAGAGGCAACGCGAAATCGAACCGCTGATTTGGCAAAACATGTCGCAGGCATCCAAGAGGGCAAAAGGCGGGGTGCAAAACAGGTGGGTGCTTCAATGAATCGAAGCAAATGGATGTTAGTATGTTTCGCAGAAGATTTCAACAATATGGCAAATAAGAGGGAGCCTGAACGTCATCATGCGGGAATTATGGCTCACCGAATCAGAGTACAGGAACGATGAATCTGCATGGAATTTTATGAAGGGGATTTCTGCGACCGATGCGTTTTTTCGCAGAAATTACCCCGTACCCATGCCCCGGTCGAAGGAATCCATATCGCGCTGGTAGACGGCAAGCGTTGCCTGCAAAGTTTCGCGGCTGATCTTCCAGGCCGGATTCGCCTCGGAGTGCTTGTTGCAATGGTCGACCAGCAGGCGATACAGGAACTTGAACAAATGTCTCGGGACTCGCAGTCGAGCGAACAGTCCAATCAATTCATCATGCGTGAGGGAATCGTCAAACAGGATCCGAATATCAAACTCGAGATTCGGGTTTTCGGCACAACCTTTCATTCTGGCGGATGCCAGATCATACAACGACTCGCCCGTCCATTCGAGCGACGCGATCAAATTCTGTTTGTCGAGCCGCGAACGTTCGTAGAACTCTTTCTCTTCCCGGTTCAGGTAATAGACCACTTCCGCCGGCAGCAACATTTTGAAACCGATGCCCGGTTGCTTGAGGAACTTGTTGTCGAACATTGGCCAAAGCAAATCGCGCATTCGCTCGGGTGATCCGTTCACCAGATGCGGCTCATCCACGCGATCGACCAGCACCACGATATTCGAAAAACCCAGCACTTTGAGAACGGACTGCAGTTTCATCAGCAACTCGTAACGGTCGTCGCTACGGTCTTTGCTGGGGGTCGGCTGGCCAGCCAGCTCCTGTCGCTGAAAACGGGACAGAATGCTGCGAAGCGTGTTGGGCAAATGATCGAAGACGCGAATCTGCCGCGAGATCTTCCAGGCAAGCCACATCAACTTTGCCTGCCGCCACAGCCAGGGTGACCAACTGAAGATGATCAGGATCATCATCAGCCACCAGATGTGGAAACTCTCGAACTGACAGGCCAGGGCAAGCGTGACCAGCGTGCCAAAAATCCCGACGCCGACATCCCAATGCGCGAACCAGGAGTGAAACCGGAGTTTTTTTCGCAGGGCAGACCAGCGTTTGCGTGGTGGTTGATCGTACGTGTGATCATAGAATGTTTCGAGCAGTAACAGATCTCGTTTCTGCAACCGATTCAGTTTCTCCAGCTGAATATCGGTGACCAGACACTGCTGTGTGTTGGTTTCGTCGTGCAGAATTTCCCGGACCAGCCGCCGGACACCAAGCGACAGGATGGCATCCATGTGATCCCACAGCCGCCATTGCTCAAGCGCCCTGTCGGCACGTCGTTTCCGCCCGGAGAGCCGTTCACGAAAGGAGTCGAGGAACGGATTGAAATCGTCATACTCGATGATGAATGTTCGCTGCTCGGGGTGTTCGCGGTTGTACTCTTCAAGACGTTGCACGATCTGCAGCCGCAATGCTGTTTTGCCGCTCCCTTTTTCACCAAAAACGACGGAAGTCGCGGGATGAGCAGGGTTCCCGTAGATCTTGTCCCACGCGGAGTGGTATGTGCGATTGACACAGAACTCTCGAAACACGTGATCCGTCTGCGCATCTTCCTCACCGAAGGGGTTTTCCCCAATTCCATGATGCGCCAGAAACTCTTCCACTCGCATGTCTGCTGGTCCATCGTTGAGGCAACAAATCAGACGCTCATCCGATTCGAAATTCGTCCGCCAGTCGTCAATCTTGACGGAATTGACGGTTGGAACGCAAGATCGGCACAAACGTCTCTGGCTCGTGGGAGCCTGTGTTTGCAGGCCAGACGACGCCTGTCGCGGCACAGAAGAGTGTAATACACTCTATTCGGGAAGGGTTTCCGGCTTGTATTCATGGTTCCGCCTGAACAGGACCTTCGCGGACTCGATCACATCATATCGCTCGATGTCGAAAACGACATCCATGCCTTTCACCACGCGACCAAAGACCGTGTGACAATTGATGCCCGAGGGTTTCTGGTTCAGGTGGGTTGTCGGGCGTAGCGTGATGAAGAACTGCGAACCACCGGTATCTTTCCCGGCATGGGCCATGCTCAGACTGCCAGTGAAATGCATACGGGCATTGTCCTCATAGACTTCACACTTGATGTTATACCCGGGACCGCCAGAACCATCATTGGCTTTGTTGTCATCCTTCGAGAGCGGGTCCCCTCCCTGAATGACGAAACCAGGTTCCACGCGATGGAACTGAATGCCATCGTAAAACCCTTTCTCCACCAGCGAGATGAAGTTTGCCACGGTATTGGGAGCTTCGTCTTCAAACAGTTCGACTTCGATCTCTCCCTTTTTTGTCTTCAGCAACACACGGGGAAGCTGTTTTTCGCCCTCGGCCTTTTCCGCCTTTTCGCGCAAACCTTTCTCGCGCGGCCAGGTCTTCAAGACTTCGTCCAGCCCGTTTTCATACCGGAAGGCAAGTGAAGCATCGAGCGTGCCATCCTTTTTCATCTTATTGTGGAGTTCCTTCATCCTGTCGAACTCATTCATGTAGTAATACGCTGCCGTTGCGATGTTGATCGCCGCGTGATTGCGATCAAACTCAGACCGCACGCCCGATTCCATCAACGACTCTGCGATCCGTGCGGCAGCCGCGTGATCATTCTCGAAGAGATATCGCTTCATCGCCATTTCCGCGGCGTTCGCGTTGGTGGAATCGAGTGAGTAAACCGTCACCGCCAGTTCCTCCAGACGGGGCGCGACTTTCTGCCGCCACTCGCTGATCAAATCGACGAACTGATCCCGAATCTGCTTCTTCGCCGCGTCATCGGCAGCCGCTTCAAAATCCTTCTGCAGTTTCTGCAACTGTTCGGCGATTTCTTTGCGGCGTTGAACCAACTGGTTGAATTCCGCTTTTGGATCGTCCGCCATTTCGGTTGGCGTCTCCGGGTTGGACTCTTCCGTTTTCGGAGGTGCGGGATCTTTCTCGTCGCCAGCCTCTTCTTCGGCTGGGTTCTCGCCTGGCTCCGTCTCTACCGGAGTGCTCTCTTCGGGCTGAGTTGTGGTGGCAGAGTTCGGCTCTTCACCTGTAGCCGGCTCTTTCGCTGGCTCCGATTCGTTGTTGCCGTCATTCGGCGGTGTTTCTGCGGGAGGAATTGATTCTGCCGGCGTGTCTCCTGTTACGGGGGTCTCATCTGCAGGCTGCTCGTCACTGGTCGTTGCCGGTGCTGGCGTGTCATTCTGTGTCGTAGCGGCCGGCGTATCATCGGCAGGGGTTGCAGGGTCTTGAGCCGATACAGGGTCTTGAGCCGATACAATGGCGGACATCAAACCAACGGTCGACAGGGCGATGATCATCACGAAACAGGAAAGTCTGCGTAACATCAATGGAATCTCCACGATCAGGTCAAATGGGTGTCAGCGAGGCATAAGTCACCGGGGCCTGGAGCATATTACACTCCTTTGTGGCGCGATGGGTGCCGTTTGGTCTATAAACGCAGGCTCCCACGAGCGAAAAGCGTCACACGAAAAGGTAAACGGCTCTATTACGAAACCCAGTGCTTCATCGTTGGAAGTGTATCGGAAACCATGTCGGTCTCGAAAGGGATCGACCGTCTCAGATCATGTCGCACGCCGAAAATCGGGGCAATGATGGAAGGCCTGTTTTGCGTTGGCAGGCATGCGGCGATGGCAACTTGAAACTGGCGTTCCTGCGAGAATTCCAAACGGTTTCGCCCTGGCGTCATCAGGCTGATTTCGCCAGAGGGGTGGATGTGTCATCGTCCAGATCTTCAGATGGTCCGTCGAATTTCAGCAGATCCAGGCCTGCCGGCTGTTCGCCCGTCCTGAAGCCTGTCTGCCACAGGTACAGCGTCAGGAGATAGTAGCTGTTCAGCTCTCGGAACTCGGAGATGTTACTTTCCAAATTCCCCTTTACGCCGTTGATTGTTGACAGCTCCCACGCTTCCAACTGATGAGCGATCAGGCTGAACAGGAACGTGAGTCCAAATGCGGCGGAAAACCAGGCGGCGGGAACCCAGGTGCGAAATGGCAGGTTTCGTTTGAACAGAGTGATCATTGGAGCAACGACGAACCAGCCAATGATGACCAGGTTGGAAGCAAGTTTTAGGTAGCTGACATTCTGCCGACCGTTGGTCGATTCATTGTGCCAGTTTTCGATGGGGGCATGCTCACCGTGTTTGCCGACAATGAAATAGTTGTAGTAATGCACGCCGTAGTCAATTTCTTCAAGAAAACAGAAGACCGCACCGGCACATGCGCAGGCAAACAATGCTTTTTTCCAGAGAGACCGGGAATGGATTACGGCAATCATGGCGACAATGCAGGCGACGAGCAATGTCAGATGCTGGAGTGACTCCAGCAGTCCCAGCTCCCGCCAGGAGCGGAAATTGAGCCCCTCAATGGTGGGGGCAACAATCTGCTGAGCGAAGCTGATCTGGGAAAAGTAAGCCCCGACCACCATCACGTTTGCAAAAACCGGAATGATGACGAAAAGCTTCCATCCCTGATCGGTCGGAATCAGACTGTTGGCAGTTCTGTTCATTTCGACACTTCTGAAATCTCTCTACTTTCAAGAGCTTTTCGTAGCGCCACAAACCAGGCCTGTTGGGGTCGTGTTGAATCCCAGACCCTATATCATCGCCCGATACTGAAAAACTCTTCAACAATTCACATTCTCTTGCTGGTTATCGACCTGTATACACTTCCACAGGCACAGTAATCCGGGAAACCTGAACGAAATCTTCAGATTTTCCTGCGCGGAAACTCTCAATTCCTTAACCGTTCCGACAGGTTTGCGAAGACGAGGAATCCAACGCCATTTGCCTGACGGTTTGGCAACCAGGAAGAAAAATCCCCGCAGAGAGTCTGCGCAGAACCTGTTGCGAAGAAGAAGCCGGAAATCAAGAACCGGCTGGCAGGAGAGAAGCGAAGGCGTTGACGATTAACGTTAATGCTTCAGGACGCGGCGCAAATGGCGAAGCGCAAACAGCATCAGCAGAAAATTGCCCAGCCAGAGAGAGTACCAAGGCTCGATCGTACTCGACTTGCAGAGATTCATCATCAGCAACTGGGCCGGGTAATAGATCAGCAGGATGGGTACAAAGCAGAGAAAGAAACTGGTGAAGAATTGCCGCTTGGCCTGCAGAATCGAATAGGGGGCGCCAATCATCACGAAGAAGAAACAGCTGGCGGATAGAGCAAAACGATTGTGAACCTCCGTCCGGAACTTGTTTTTATGCTTCTGGCTCAATTCCTGTCTGGCCCGACACTCGTTGTGCGAAGCGTTGAAGACACTGACAAACTCGCCACTGGACAGCGCGGCGATTGTCGAGGCATCCTGCATGTCCCGATTCTGATGAAATTCCTCGTTCATGCCGTGGATTTTATCGCGAATATCGACGATCGATAAATGCCTTGGCTTGGGAGGGGGAAGCCGCGAAGGAAGTGGAAATGGCCGCTCTTCCTTCTCGAACCAGACGCGTCGTTGCCCCGGGATATCAATATGTCCCCGCACCAGATGCAAAATGACCTGCTGGTTTTGAATGTCGAAATCCATCGTCGCTTCCTGCGCCTGAACGGTGATCGTGTTGCTCGAACCGAGTGGCGTGTACTGGAAAGTCGGCAGCTTCAACCGCTTGCCTTCAACCCCCATCACGGTGACCGAATAGCCTCGTGCCGGGTCAGAAACAAGGTGATTCGCCCGCAACATGTCGAGGAAGATATCCTCCATCGCCATCGTGACGCGTTTCTGAATGTTTGACACAGCCCAGGGAATCATCTGGTCAGACATGACCATCGATCCCACACTGAGCAGTCCGCCCAGAAAAAAGGCAGGCCATAACATTGTCATAACGTTGATGCCTGCGGCCTTGGTCGCGGTGATTTCAAGATCGGCCGCGATCCGCCCATAAACAATACAGACAGTTAACAGCAGTGTGGAGGGAATCGTGAATGGCAACAGACTGGGAACGACGAAGGGGAGAATCTGCAAGACTTGCAGCGGCCCCAACCCGCTCTGGCTCACTTCTCGAAACACACCCACAAACACCAGTAACACCGTCATCACAGATAACACACCGGCGAAGACGCGCAGTAGCTCCATGAAGACGTAACGTTGCAGCAGCGGTACATGAAAAAAGTTCATGGCACTCTATGAGACTGTTCAACAGGACCATTCGATTTCGCTGCTTCGGACCAGTTCATCGAGGCAGATAACCTGTGAATTCCTGCCACGAAGCGATTGAATGCATGATTCGATCGTGCGATTTGAATGGCGAAATCGCGAGAAACGGAAGTGAATACGCGTCGAAAGTGAAGTTCTTCGATAGTACGGAATCAGGGTGGCGGATTCTGGCGAGCGGTATATGGCAGATCGATTTCGAGCGTCAATATCAAGTCGCTCCGCGGCGAAGTCACCCCTGTCTCTCATTCTTCGCAATTGCTGCTTTCTCACCAGAGGTCGCACTCACCCCAAAATCCCGTCAGCGGAAGAATTGGAAAAATCGGAATAGTCAGCCGGATTTCTCCGACAGTCCAGCAGCCGTTCTGGTCGAATCAAATGTTGTGTGCGATGTTAACAATACGCTCTGTCAAAGCCCTTTTCGAATCGATTTCCGAATGGGGGTCAGCCGTAATGAACAAATCATGTCCAAAGGATGGAGTTCCTCTATGTTCGAATTCTTTGCCGGTCTGACGGATGATCAAAAAGCATTCCTGGGTTGCGCCGCCGCCTTGATGTTGAGCGGGGGAATTATGAGCCTGAGCATTTACCTGCGAAAACTGCGGGCTGATCAATCGACTGACAAAGTGGCCTTGCGGGTGATCCATAACAATGGCCACCTTTCCGAAAAGCGGACTTCCGAGAACGAATTTGACCTCCACCAGAACGCCGCCTGAACGATTCCGATCCCATGTCACAAGACTCTGAGTTTGTCTATTCGGAACACGCTGGTGACAAGAGTTATGCGGAACTGCTCGCGCAGTTTGCCGACGCGATTCTGCAGACGAAGGCAAAGTTACAGATCCTGCATCGACATCAGCAGATCGCGCAATTGCAGCGACAGGTTCATCAACTGAAAGGTGCCGGAGGCGGCTATGGCTTTCCCGGTCTGACGATGGCTGCGCGGAATGTCGAGATCGCCTGCAAATCGAACGATGCCGCAGCGATTGAACAGACTTTGAATGATTTAATCACGTACATCGACCGGCTGCGATTCTGAAAGATCGTCTCTTCAGACGATCTTCGTATCCTGACGACTACGCGGATTGTAGCAGTCGCATTGCACCTGCGTTGTGCCGTTTGCCCCTTCAAACCCGCTTTGCAAAGTGAAAATGACCGGAAGTGTCCCGGTGATGTGTCGAGAATTTGACACATTCCACCCATAAGCTAAGTTTCGCTGGTGAATAGAGCCATCCTCCAGTTGGAGCAGCTTCCTTTCTGATATGGCGTCTCTGGCTCGTGGGGTCCTGTGTTTGCAGGCTTAACGACGTCCATCGCTGCACAGAAGAGCGTAATACGCTCTGTTCACCCTCGCATTTTTTGAATGCGTGGTTCGAGTACGGGTCGCTTCACAGCAAGGTTGTCAAGACGATTGCTCTGAGCGCATCGGCTCATTTCCTCCACCGAGCAACGATTTTCTGGCGATATACACCATGGCGATGGGACGACTGATCAGCGACGAAACAGTCACTGCAGACTTGCCCGTACAGAGTCGACACCCGATGGACACCTCCGGGATTCTCCTTGGGCTGCTTTCGCTCTCACGGACGGCTGAAGAAGCTGACCACAACAGCAACACAGAAGAAACTCTGGGGGGAGTGATCTCCAAGGCTGTGTTGCGTCGCCTGCTTTCGGCGTTGAATTTCCGCGATCCTAACACGGTGCGTCATTCACGCAACGTCGCCATGCTCAGCATCGGGATGGCACAGTATCTCGGCTGGGAAGGCCAGCATCTGAAGATGCTTGAAGTCGCTGCTTTGCTACACGATATCGGCAAAATCGGCGTGCCGGATAACATCCTCTTCAAGCCGGGCAACCTGAATCCCGACGAAAACGAACTGATGGCCTTGCACCATAACATCGGCGTGGATGTGTTGCAGGCCTGTCGCGCTCACAAGGAAGTCCTGGAGGTCGTCAGTCAGTCCAACACATATTTCAACGGAGCCGACGGAGGCTACCAGACAATCGGAAGTGAAATGCATCAGGGGGCGAGAATTCTCGCTGTGGCCGATGCATACGATGCGCTCTCCACCGACCAGGTCTATCGTCCTGCGAAGCCACATTCAGAAATTATGAAAATTCTGGATGATTCCAGCGGTACCCAGTTCGACGGGAATGTTGTGGCGGCGTTGGCACGCTGGAGCCAGAGCCACGGCCTCCCTTCCCCTGGCTCGTCAACCGATACTGCCAGCGGTATCAGCCTGATGACACAGGAAGCGATCGAAGCCAGTTCACTCTGCCACATTTTCTCATACCTGTATGTGCTGGAAAGTCTGTACGACGGCTTTTACGTGGTCGATTCTGACCTTCGATTCAATGTCTGGAATCGGGGGACCGAGCGCCTGCTTGGTTACAAGACTCAGGACATGCTGGATCAGATCTGGACGAGCCGGCTCATTCCCTACGCCGACGAGCGGAGGAATGCGCTTCCGGACAACGAATGCCCGATGAACATCGTGCTGGAACAGGGGGCGCCGTTGACCCGGGATGTTCAGATCCAACGCAAAGATGGCGAATGGGTCGAGGTCGAATTACAGTCTCTGCCGCTGTTGGATATCAATGGCGATCTGCAGGGTGTGGCGGAGATCTTCCGTGACAAGGCCCGCACCAGCAAAAAGCCGGGCGAATACCGGGAATTGAAACTGGCCGCCAGTCGTGATGCCCTCACCTCTGTCGCCAACCGAGGCGAACTGGAAACACAGCTTGGCGTCGCCCTCAACGAGTTCAATGAGTATCCGGACGGAGAACCGTTCAGCGTGATTTTCTCCGATGTCGATTACTTCAAAAGCATCAACGACAACTACGGACATGGCGTCGGTGACCACGTGCTCATTGGCATTGCTAAATTGCTGCAGCACGAAACGTACTCCGGCGAACTGGTCGCACGTTATGGGGGCGAGGAGTTCGTCGTGCTTTGTCCGGCGACCGATTTGCGGTCGGCCATCGAGCGGGCCGAGCGACTGAGGCATTCTATTGGCCGCGCCACATTGGAAGGCATGGGCAACAAAAAGGTCACCTCGTCCTTTGGTGTTGCACAGGTTGAACAGGGAGATTCGATCGAGTCGTTGCTACGGCGTGCCGACAAAGCGCTGTACTTCGCCAAGGAAACCGGACGCAATCGGACCTGTTCTTTGACCAGCAATGAACTGCGCGAGCATGACGGACTTCCCGATCCGCATGCTGGGGAATCAGCCGATCCGTTTCTCTTCACCAAAAAATTCACCGCCTTCACCGGGGCGGATATGCTCGTCCACAAGTTGAGCGGTTTTGTACACGACCACAAAGCGAAGCTGGTCGAAGTGACGCAGCAGCATGTCATCATCAAAACTGGCCGGTCGGGTCTGTTTGGTTCGTGGGGTAAACGGGATGACCAGCGGCCTGTTGAAATGGAGGTCGGATTCGAGGACATGCAGGAAGCGAGCCGCCGCCAGGGACGTACAGTCGCCATGCAGGTCTCCATCACCGTGCGCGTCCGTCCAATTGGACGTGTCAAGCAGGCCGACGTCTTCCAGGACCGCGCTCGACGGGCCATCAATGCGTTGCGCAGCTACTTTGGTGTCAACAGCGGTATGACGCATTAACGGGTATTCACATTCGTCGATACCAGAGCAGTTTACTTTCCGGGGTGACGTTTCCGGATCGTGGAGGCCTGTTATTTTGCAGGCCAAACGAGGCCCGTCACGACACAAACCCATCACAGCACAGAGGAGTGTAATACGCTCCAACCTGCACTCCACCTCTGGCAGTGCTGGTAAATTGTCGCACGGCAGCTATGATAGAGTTTCATGCAACACACCGGCTCAACGCTGGCTGAAAGGACTCTATCGATGTCGACTTTGACGGATACATATCGCTACGAATTTTCACTCCCCCCGTTGGGGCAAAATCCCTCCACTGATGCCAAAGGGACGACTCCCGGCAGCTTCGCCAATGCACCGCAGATTCTTCCCGGTGTCGCCGGGCGGTTGACATTTTCCTCACCCGATACGCCCGGCATGCCCGAACCGTCTGACAAAACGGCCTGGGACTTCATGCCTGATGGATGGGATCTCAAAGCCGGATTCGAGACCAGCTACGAAACGGCTGAAGCCTGGCAACCGCCTGCCGATTTCCAACCTGTCACTCAATTGGAATACGCGCGACTTGGGACAATCACGCCTGAAATGGAACGGGTCGCCGAACGCGAATCGCATTTGACCGCGATACAGGTTCGCGATGAAGTCGCCGCTGGTCGGATGATCATTCCCGCCAACAAAGTGCATTTGGGTTACAACCTCGATGCGATGGCGATCGGTCGCGCGGCGAAAACCAAAATCAACGCCAACATGGGGGCTTCACCCATTTCCTCCGGAACTGAAGAAGAACTCGATAAACTCCGCTGGGCAGAGAAGTGGGGTGCCGACACTGTGATGGATCTCTCCACCGGTGGGAACATCGACGAATGCCGACAGGCAATCATTCAGCACAGCACTGTTCCCATCGGCACAGTGCCGATTTACTCGATGATCATTGCACGACGGCTGGAAGATCTCGACAGACCATCGATCCTGCAAATGCTCGAACATCAGGCGAAACAGGGTGTCGATTATTTCACCATTCATGCCGGCGTGCTGCAAGAACACCTGCCATTTGTGAAAGACCGTCTCATTGGCATCGTAAGTCGGGGCGGTTCGCTGCTGGCCAAGTGGATGATTCACCACAACAGGCAGAACCCGATGTACGATCTGTGGGATGATATCTGTCAGATCATGCGGGAGTATGACGTCAGTTTTTCCATTGGCGATGGTTTGCGGCCCGGCGGACTGGCTGACGCGACCGATAAAGCCCAACTCGCTGAGTTGCAGACGCTCGGCGAACTGACCGAACGTGCCTGGCGGCATGGCGTACAGGTGATGATCGAAGGCCCGGGCCATGTGTCATTCGACCAGATCGAATACAACATGAAAATGCAGCGGACGCTCTGTCACGGTGCTCCGTTTTATGTTCTCGGCCCGTTAGTAACCGACATCTTCCCTGGTTACGACCACATCACCAGTTGTATTGGTGCGACCGCCGCCGGATATCACGGTGCCAGCATGCTGTGCTACGTCACGCCCAAGGAACACCTCGGCCTGCCGAAAAAGGACGACGTCAAACAGGGTTGCATCGCCTACAAAATTGCGGCACACTCAGCCGACGTTGCATTGGGAATTCCCGGCACACGCGATCGGGACGACGAACTGACCAAAGCCCGTGCGGCTTTGAATTGGGAGAAGCATTTTGAACTCAGCTTCGATCCTGACACCGCGCGGGCATTCCACGATGAAGACCTCGACGTCGATACCGATTTCTGTGCCATGTGTGGACACGACTGGTGCAGCGTGCGAATCTCAAAAGAGATTGTTGAGTTCACTTCCGGCAAGGAAGAAAGCTACGCCTGGGACAAGGCCAGGGTTTCTGAAGCGTTGACGGAGGAGCAGCAGGAGATTCTCGAAAAGCGGGGCGTACTATCTCCGGAAGAAATTCACAAGCTGGCATCCAAGACGAAGAAGACGGTTGAGGCAACCGGCGATGGCAAAGCCGCCTGCCATAGCGATTTCGTCGACGCCGACACCGCGAAAGAATTGCAGGCCCGGTAACTGGTGCAGGGCACGCACCGCGTGCCGAGTAAACTGCGACCGCTCTACCGCACGAAGTTTTTCCAACTCGAATACTTGCGCGAGTTGAGCTGATGTGTCAGCACGGGATTGCGGTGCGGGCGGGATGGTTCGGAAAGAAGTTTCATCCCTGCCTCTTTTGGTGTCCGGCCACCTTTGCGGACATTGCAATCCAGGCAGGCTGTGACGATATTCTCCCAGGTGTTCCCGCCGCCTCGACTGCGGGGCATCACGTGATCAAGACTCAGCCGCGAGTGGCTGTACTTCCTGTCGCAATACTGGCAGCGGTATTCATCCCGCAAGAAAACATTGCGACGGCTGAACTTCACCACGTTACGGGGTACACGTTCGTAATTCAGCAGACGAATCACTCGAGGAACCTGCACAACAAAATTGACCGACTGCAGTAGGTCATCGTGTTCTTCAAATTCATCGAATTCCGCCCGCAGTTCGCTGACCTCCAGCCAACTGGGAAGATCGTAAGTGAGAAACGAGCCGTTCTCGACGCTGATGACTTCTGCCATGCCCTTCCAGAGCAGGCAAATGGCCCTGCGCACCGGCACGACATGTACGGCAACGAAGCTGCGATTGAGCGCTAATACACTCGATTGCATCGCTGTACTGGATCCCGAAACCATCGTGCCTCCGTCTTTGTGGTGTTTGAACGGAACGAGGCCTCTGATCTTCGATGATGGGTCAGAGTCAGCCAGCCATCATGGAATGGATCTCTTTGAGCCGCTTTTCAGAGTCGAAAACGCAACGCGCGAATGACTCTGCCGCAAAAGCGAACCCGATCATCGCAAAGGTACTCCATTCTATTGGTTCCATCGGGATGGGACAACCGTGGTCGCCAGCCTGATAACATACGTTAAGAGCTTTTCACATTGCTGATGAGCCAATTTTCACCCGGTTGACCTGCTCATTCTCTCCGATCGACACCTGGCTGACAGCCGAAATCATAAGACCTGATTCACAACGTGGCGATCTGCCTTTGCCAATAGTTGGGGTGTTCCTTACACTTATCGCGAACACGAGTTTTGACGGCGATTACCGACAGCACTTTCGTCGGAGATGGATCGAAGAGAGAATGACACAACGCAAAATACTGGTGACGGCCGCGCTGCCGTACGCCAACGGACATATCCACCTGGGACATCTGGTGGAGTACCTGCAGACCGATATCTGGGTCCGCTTTCAAAAGCTGCGCGGAAACCAGTGCCTGTATATGTGTGCTGACGACACCCACGGCACGGCGATTATGATTCGCGCGCGTCAGGAAGGCCGCAGCGAAGAAGAACTGATCGCCGATATGCAGCAGGCACACATCCGCGACTTCTCGGCGTTTGGTATCGAGTTCGATAATTACGGCAGCACGAACAGCGAAGAAAACCGCAAACTGTGCCACGCATTCTGGAAAGAGATCCGCGAAGCAGGACTGGTGAAGGAAAAGGATGTTGAACAGTTGTTCGATCCGGAAGCGGGTACGTTTCTGGCTGATCGCTTCGTGCGAGGAACCTGTCCGAAATGCAAGACGGAGGATCAACCCGGCGACAATTGTTCGAGTTGTGGCCACCACTACAGCCCGATCGAGTTGATTGATCCGGTCAGCACGCTCAGCGGCACGACGCCGGAAGTCCGATCGCACGCCCACCTGTTTATCGAACTGGAAAAGCTCCACACGTTTCTGGATGAGTGGGTTGAGAACAGCAACTCGCTGCAGCCGGAGGTGGTCAATTATCTCAAAGGTCACTTTCTCCATGAGCCGCTGCGCGACTGGGACATTTCGCGCCCCGGTCCCTATTTTGGTTTCGAGATTCCTGATTCCGAAGACAACTACTGGTACGTCTGGTTCGATGCGCCGATTGGCTACATGGCCTCCACGCTGCAGTGGTGCAAAAATCATGGCGAGGAATTCGACAACTGGTGGAAGAATCCGGAAACCGAGATTCATCACTTCATCGGCAAGGATATCACCTATTTTCATACGCTCTTCTGGCCCGGTATGTTGAAGACCGCCGGGTTTAATCTGCCGACCAAAGTCCGCATTCATGGCTTCCTCACAGTGGGTGGCGAAAAGATGTCGAAGTCCAAAGGGACGTTCGTCATGGCGTCGACCTACGCCAAACATCTCAACCCTTCTTACCTGCGGTATTACTACGCCTCGAAACTCGGTTCCAAACTGGATGACATCGACCTCAACCTCGATGAGTTCGTGACGAAGGTGAACTCGGATCTCGTGGGCAAGGTGGTCAATCTCGCCAGCCGGACAACCAGGTTCGTGCAGAACAAAAATCTGGCCGATGTCTACCCCGACGATGGCGGACTGTTCGCTAATGCCGCCGCTGCGGGAGACAAGATCACCGAGTTCTACGAAAATTGCGAATACAACGCCGCGATGAGGGAGATTATGGCACTCGCCGATGCCGCCAATAAATTTGTCGAAGATCACAAGCCGTGGGAACTCCGTAAAGACGAGACCCGACAGGATGAGTTGAAAGACATCTGCACGATCTCCCTCAACCTCTTCCGGCAGATCGTGATCTATCTTGCGCCGGTGTTGCCGCGACTCGCACAACAGACGGGCGAGTTGTTGAATGACAAAATCGGTCCCGGCGATTGGGAGAAGACACAGGAACCGCTGGTCGGCACACCGGTCAGTCCGTTTACTCATATGCTCAAGCGACTCGAAGACAAACAGGTGAAAGCGATGATTGAAGAAAGCAAGGAAGATCAGGCGGCTGATGCAGCTATCGCCAGTTCGGACACGTCCAACCAGTGGAACGACTCGGCCGAGCCTCTGGAGAAAGAGCCGTTGACCGAAGAACTCTGCACGTACGACGACTTTGTGAAAGTCGACATGCGTGTGGCACGAGTGGTTGAAGCGAATCATGTGGAAGACGCCGACAGACTGCTGCAGTTGACGCTGTCGCTCGGCGGATCAGAAACGCGTAATGTCTTCGCTGGTATCAAGAGCGTTTACAACCCCGAAGACCTGGTCGGTCGGCTGGTCGTCTGTTGCGCGAATCTCGCTCCTCGGAAGATGCGATTCGGTGTCAGCGAAGGGATGGTTTTGGCCAGCGGTCCGGGCGGGAAAGAGATTTTTTTGCTCAATCCCGATGACGGTGCAAAACCCGGCATGCGCGTGCATTAGAGCGTATTACGCTCCTTCGTGGCGCGATGGACGTTTTTCGTCCTGCAAATACAGATCCCCGCGAACGAGAAGCGTCACGCGAAAACGTAAACTGCGCTAGAGAAAGCACAACCTCGCAGGAAACGGCAGAACCAGTACCGTTCTCACCGGCAGAGCCGGTGGATTAACATGGAGTCAGAATTTGTTGCACGTTTGCGTGCTGCATCGATAAAATGGACCTCATCATTACCATGCATGAGTTGATCGAGGAACCCCACTGGCGAGCGGTCGATTTGGGAAAACCGATTCCCGACTCGCCGCATGCGGTCTCTGTCTGCCTGCCGACCTGGCAGGATAACATTGGCTATGAAGAGAACGACCCGCGTGTGATGAGTCGGCTTTCAACCGGTTATCCCCGGTTCGTTTATAACAGCTTGTGCCAGCGGCTGTTCGCACGCGCGAAGGAGCAGTTTGCCGAAGCAGGGC
This sequence comes from Planctomycetaceae bacterium, assembly GCA_028284145.1. Classification (GTDB taxonomy): domain Bacteria; phylum Planctomycetota; class Planctomycetia; order Planctomycetales; family Planctomycetaceae; genus JANQSH01. Next base: position 53,154 of record JANQSH010000205.1, read on the forward strand.
AAGCATGTCTCGTCTTCCCCAACGGACGGACAGCCGAGCGGTGCGCGCAATATCTGCACGATGCGACCAACGAGACCATTCGCATCGAATCCCTCGCAACGCACGATGCCCATACCATGATTTTCCAGGAGCAGTATGCGGATGTTGCCAAATCATACTGGCAACATACGGGCGAAGGGATTTCTTCCCGGCACGCGAAAGCCTGTCTGACGAATTCGGATGCCATTGACGCGACCAATGCGAAAGCAGCGATTAAGTCGCGGCTTGCGAAGTCGATGGATGTCGACGCAAAGAATGTGTTCCTGTATCCGAACGGAATGAACGCCATTTTCACGCTGCATCGAGCATTGCAGTCGCTGTTCCCCAAACGAAAAAGCGCACAATTCGGCTTTCCCTACGTCGATACCCTCAAAATTCAGCAGAAACTCAGTCCCGGTGTTTACTTCTATCCGCAAGGTGGACGCGAAGAAATCCGTCAACTGGCGGGAGTTGTCAAACGGGAACGTCTCAGCGCGGTGTATACCGAATTCCCCTCCAATCCGTTGCTGATCAGTCCCGATCTTGCCGCTCTGTCCGAATTATCACGTCGGCATGATTTTCCGCTCATTCTCGACGACACGATCGCGACGTCGGTCAATGTCGATCTGATGGAAGTCGCGGATGTCGTTTGTACCAGCCTGACAAAGTTCTTTTCCGGCGTGGGTGATGTGACCGGTGGGGCCTGTGTCTTGAATGAGTCCAGCCCGTTTTATGCGGAACTGTTCCGCTGGTTGACGGCTGACTTTGAAGACCTGATGTGGTGTGAAAATGCAATCACGTTGAACAATAATTCCAAAGAATTTGGGTTTCGCGTCGCGCGGATTAACAACACTGCGGAAAAACTGGCTGACTTTTTGAACGAACATCCCAAAATTGAACGCGTCTATTACCCGAAATTCCAAACTCCGGAACAGTACAACGCATTCCGAAAACCGCAGGGTGGCTATGGTGGGGTGATGTCCTGGACGTTCAAAGATGAGATCGACAACGCTCCCCGTTTTTATGACGCGCTACGGGTCTGCAAGGGGCCGAATCTGGGGACCAATTACAGCCTGGCCTGTCCTTACACAATTCTCGCACATTACAACGAGATCAGTTTTGCCCGCTCGTGTGGCGTTTCGCCGTTTCTGATCCGGTTTTCGGTCGGGTTGGAAGAGGCGAGTGATTTGATCGGTCGCATCGAAGAAGCTCTCAACATCCTTTAGATAGAGCAGTTTACCTTCTGGTGTAATATCTTTGACTCGTGGGAGCCTGTGTTTGCAGGCCAATCGACGCTCATCGCGCCACGGAAGAGCGTATTACGCTAAAGGAGCGGGTTATGTTAACCCGCGCCCCAAAACAAAGCCTTGACAAGGCACTGAGGCATGCCGATTCATACTGATTCAGTAATCAAATGCACGCTGAACTCACAGCCCGGTCGGTTTGTCGCGGCCAATCAACGCGTCTTCCCGTGTCCATTCAATGTGTTCATCCAAACCACTTTCAGGCAGTTCCTCAAATGGCAATCCATATTCCTGCCTCAGGTCGGGAACAGCATCAAGAGGATTCTCGATAAACCAGACAGGGAAGACAACGGATAACTTCTCAGCATGTTTCGCGACGAGCCGCCGGTTCGATTCCGGCACGAGTTTCAAACGTCTGGCCCGTTCTGTACGTGTGATCCAGGTTGCTTTCTCGACGACCGCGTATTGCCCCGCCTCGGACAGCATGGAAAAGGTACGGGCATCGCTGCGGAGTTCGGCGATTTCCTGTTCGCCCCGTTCAATCACATCGTCCAGACTCTGATCCTCGTGAAGTGTATTTCGACTCAATGTCGTGCCGATGGTCAGCACCAGCCCGATAAATTGTTGAGACGTCATCTTTTCATTCCGCAAGGCTCTTGCCAGCTGTCGATTCTTTTCGAGTTTCTCCGCGCGGGAATCGACATCCCAAAGCGCAACAACAGACTCAAATTCGGAGTTCACCAGTTCTTTCACCGGCAATGTCCGGGAACGGTTCCATTCCGGTGTTGGTGCGAAGACCGAGGGCATTTCGGGAAGTTTTTTCTCGGGCAGGGCGTTGATGATTCGGAAAAACGTCCGCAGTTCTTCGATCGTCAGATCATCTTTGAGGTCCTTGACCTCCGTGAACTCCGGTTCGCCATCGCTGCAGCCGATTGTGGACATTCCCGCAAGGATAGCAAGCGACGCGAAAAAGAAGTGTTGAATGGAACGCTTCACGTATTCGAAAATCCTGTTCACACAAATCTGCAAAATCGCATTTAAGTGATACGCACGGCGAACACGACCTCATCTGGAGCAATTTGCCATTTGGTGAGACATCTCTGGCTCGTGAGGATCTCTGTTTGTTGGCCGAACGACGACCATCGCGGCACAGAAGAGCGTAATACGCTCTATCGACAATCGGATCGGTTGGCACAGGTGCAGGGTATGTGCAGTGCAACGTAACGCCACCAATTTCCATTTCCCGTCATTCCCGCGAATGCGGAAATCCATTTTTTTCTTCCGGATAGAAGACTCGCCTGGTGGGATCTGCTGTGCGTCGCTCTCCCAACCAATATCGGTTGGATGAGAAGACCAGGGCAGAAACACCTGAAAAATGCAGGCCGTGCGGGTGGGATGCGGCGACAGAGCGGTTGCGAACCATCACAATCGGGTCAACCAATACAATCGGCGGTTCAGCATTGATGGCAGTCGCAGGGGTAAGAACTGGGATCTGGCAAATGCAGTGTCTTTAGAGCCGTTTCCCTTTTCGTGTGACGGTTCTCACTCGTGGGGGGGCCCTCTGTTTGTTGGCCGAACGACGCCCATCGCGTCACAGAAGAGCGTAATACGCTCTAGACGAATGAGTCATCCGGCATCATCATGTCGTTGTCGTGACGATTTCGCCGACCCGACTCGATATTAAAATCCGGCAGCGGGTCATCCTTTTCAGAAAGAAGACTGTCACCATCAAGGACGTCGTCATCAAGCGGTACCGAATCAGCATTGTCGTCGTCGGTGCTTTCGTCCACTTCGGGAATGAACTCCGTATGGTCGTGATGACCGACCAGTGCATCCCCCGGTCCGAGGTGAACGCGAAATCGGGTGCCGGCGAATGCCAGTTCGTCGCCCGGAAGCAATGCCCCGCGCGTGACACGTTGCCCATTCACTTTCGTACCATTCGTGCTGCCGAGATCACGAATGAACAGCAGGCCATCGGTCTTCACAATAACACAGTGTAGTTTGGAGATACTGCTGCGATCGAGAGTCAGATCACAGATATCGCGTTTCCGGCCGACGAGCGTCACATCCTGCGTGATTTCGATTGCATCATCGCCGTCAATTGGGATGAGTTGTGCGCGCATAAAGTTGTTCCAGTCTGGAAGCGAACGGGCTCAGGAACCGGGAAATGATAGATGCGACGTTACGAAATCAGAACAAGAATCATGATGACGAAAGAGTGGATAGCCAGTTTCCTCATGCCGGTGCAAACAGCAAACGAAACAGGGAAAACGTTCGGCTGACCCGATCATGGAGAGATTGGGCAGGAATTCATGCACTCCATCTTATTTATTCTGCGCTTCCGGCGTTCTGTGTCAAGGAGGGATTGCGATGAGATGGATTTCGAGCAGAAAAGTGTGGCGACCGTTGCATTTGGGTAAACTGATGTGTCCCTTTCCGTTGCCTTGACGGGTTACAATAGCCGTGTTAGCCTCTTGCCAGACTCGGCTCTTTCCCATCGATGCAAAAAGTCGACCGGTCAATGAGATCATTGTGACAACGTTTGTCTGAGTTGAATCGGGCTGGAGTAGTGAACAAAAGTTCAAATTCCTGAGAGGCCTGACGCGGAAGTCGCCAAATTTGAACCGCACTGGTCGGTGTCTCATTCATGCTCTGTGGTAACGGTTCGTGTTCGACTTCCACAAGCGGTTCAATGTACGCCACATCGAGAGATGACCGTTCGGAATGGCATGATTTTCATTCCGGCGGGGCAGTATGACAGTGCAGAAGGGATTCCCGGCAGAATTTCACAGAGTGATCGGTTTGGAGACCGAACGGGATTCCGAAAAACTGCAAATTCAACGAATTGCTTCCCAAAAATTGACGGCAGGCTCACCCGCCAGATGTTGGTGTGGTTTCCGGCCATGCCTTAACCAGTCTTATTTTAAGAGACAAAGAGAGTTTTCAATGTCAGCGGAAACCAAATACGTCTACTTTTTTGGTGATGGTCAGGCGGATGGCAATGCCACAATGAAGAACAACCTCGGTGGTAAGGGAGCCAACCTTGCAGAAATGACCAACATCGGCTTGCCGGTTCCTGCCGGGTTCACCATCAACACGGAAGTCTGTACCTATTATTACGACAATGAAAAGCAGTATCCGCCGGAACTCAAGGCTCAGGTCGAAGAATCTCTCGCCAAAGTGGAAGGCGTGATGGGAGCCAAATTCGGTTGCAGTGAAAATCCGCTGTTGCTTTCCTGCCGCTCCGGTGCCCGGGAATCGATGCCCGGCATGATGGATACCGTGCTCAACATCGGTCTGAACGAAACGACGGTCGGGGCGCTCGCCAAGCAGTCAGGCAGCGATCGATTTGCCTGGGACAGCTACCGGCGTTTCATCCAGATGTACGGCGGTGTCGTGCTGGAAATGAAACCGCAGGCGAAAGAAGACGAAGATTATTTTGAAGACATCCTGCATAAACACAAGGAAAAAGCCGGTGTCACACTTGATAACGAATTGACGGCCGAACAACTTCAGGAAGTGGTGACCGATTACAAGACCTGTGTGAAAAAGGTGACCGGCATCGATTTTCCCGATGACCCGATGGAGCAACTCTGGGGCTGCATCAGCGCGGTCTTTGGGAGCTGGATGAACGACCGGGCGATCGTTTATCGCCGCACCTATAATATCCCACATGAATGGGGAACTGCCACCAACGTACAGGCGATGGTCTTCGGCAACCTTGGTGATGATTGTGCGACCGGTGTTGGCCTGACCCGGAACTGTTCGATGGGCGAACCTGGTTTCTGCGGTGACTTTCTGGTCAACGCTCAGGGCGAAGATGTCGTCGCCGGGATTCGCACGCCACAGCGGATTGAAGAGGAACTCGGCAACGTGCAACCCGAGGCATATGCTCAATTGCAGAACATCGGCAAGACGCTGGAACAGCATTACAAAGATGTGCAGGATATCGAATTCACTGTCCAACGAGGCAAAGTCTGGATGTTGCAGACTCGAAACGCGAAGCGAACCGGCTTTGCGGCCGTCCGCATTGCCGTCGATCTGGTGAATGAAGGTCTGATCACTCCGCGGGAAGCGCTCAACAAACGGCGGATTCCGGCCGATGACCTGAACCAGTTGCTGCAACCGATTTTCGACCAGGAAGCAAAAGCGGCAGCCGATAAGGAGGGGCGACTGCTCACCAAAGGGATTAACGCTGGTCCTGGCGCTGCTGCAGGAAAAATTGTCTTCCACGCAGCCGATGCAGAGGCTGCATACCAGGCCGACCCGAGTGTTGAACTGATTCTCGTTCGCCGTGAAACCAGCCCGGAAGACCTTCGCGGGATGAAAGTTGCCAAAGGCATTCTGACCGCATTCGGTGGTGCCAGTTCTCACGCTGCTCTGGTTAGTCGGCAGATGGGGAAAGTCTGTGTTGTCGGTTGCTCGGAATTGGACATCAACTATCAATCAGGCACGGTGACTGTCGGCGACAAAGTTCTCAAAGAGGGAGACTGGATCGCGATCGACGGTTTTTCGGGCGAAGTGTTTGAAGGAAAAGTTCCCACGCGGCCAAGTGAAGTGGTCGAAGTACTGATCTCAAAAACCATCAAGCCGGAGGATTCTGAAATTTTCCAGCGGTACGACCAACTGATGACCTGGGTCGACGAAGCCCGCAAGCTGCGCGTCCGTACCAATGCTGACCAGCCGGATCAGGCACAACAGGCGATTGATTTCGGAGCCGAGGGCATCGGACTCTGTCGGACCGAACACATGTTCTTCGAGCATCTGGATGAAATCCGCGAGATGATTCTGGCTGAAAAAGATGACACCCGTGCTGAGGCACTGGCCAAACTACTGCCGTTCCAGCGGGACGACTTTGCCGGTTTGTTCCGTGCGATGAGCGGTCGCCCGGTGACGATTCGGTTGTTGGACCCACCGCTGCACGAGTTCCTTTCAGAGCATCATCTGCACGAACAGCCTGACCTGGTGCACAAACTGGCCGATCAACTCGGTGTTTCGCAGGCGTTTATTGAACGGCGTGTCGAAGAGTTGAAGGAAATGAACCCGATGCTGGGACACCGTGGTTGTCGCCTGGGGATTGTCTTCCCGCAGATCACCGCGATGCAGGCCCGCGCCATTTTTGAAGCCGCCTGCATTGTGCAGCAGGAAGGGATGGAAGTGCATCCAGAAGTGATGATTCCACTGGCCGGGTTCCTGACCGAATTCAGAAATCAGGAAGAGGTCGTCCGCGAACAGGCTGCCGCCGTTTTTGAAGAGAAGGGAATCACGGTCGATTACAGCGTTGGCACAATGGTCGAAATTCCGCGTGCGGCACTCACGGCTGACGAGATTGCCGGCAGTGCGGAGTTCTTCAGCTTCGGTACCAACGACCTGACACAGACAGCATTGGGTATGAGCCGCGATGACTACGGCGGGTTTATCGGCCACTATCAGGAAAATGACATTATCCCCGCCGATCCGTTCCAGACGATCGATCAGACTGGTGTTGGTCGCCTGATGAAAATTGGTGTCGAAGGGGGACGTTCAACACGCGGAGACCTCAAGATTGGGATCTGTGGTGAGCATGGTGGCGACCCGGCATCGGTTTATTTCTGTCACGAGGTTGGTCTGGATTACGTGAGTTGCTCGCCATTCCGCGTGCCGATCGCACGTCTGGCTGCTGCTCAAGCCGCTGCCGCAGATGGGTAGATGTTACCAGTATTTGCCACGTCCGATGATGTGTCTTACAGCTATGAATTTTGAATCGACTTGGGCCTGTGCCATCGAAACGGTGCAGGCCCATTTTATTGGGGAAGCGCCAGAAATCGGCGATAGCGGAGATCAATTCTCTGACGATTCCTGTTCAATGATGTCGATGATGTCGCGAGCTACCCAATCGCGGTCTTTCGATCTTTTCGTGTACTCCGTCAGAATCCCGAGTTTCTCAAGGCGGCCAATATATTGGTGAGCGGTCGGTGGGCTCACTTCTAGAGCAGTTTACCTTTTCGTGTGACGGTTTTCGCTCGTGGGAGTCTATATTTGCAGATCAAAGGACGTGCATCGCGCCACAGGAGAGCGTAATACGCTCTAAAAACTCTTTCGTTTCTTTCGCATTGATGGCTGGCATTGAGAAGAGGCGATCGACAATCTGGAACAGTTTTGTGGGAGAGTTATCCGTTTTGAGAAGTTCGTTGAACCGGTCTCGAAGGTTGATGAGTTTCTCACTCCGCCAGATTGGATCTAAGGTTTGCGTCCGAATGGCGCGGAGCATGAATCCAATCCAGCGAGACCAGTATTCTCCACCCTGCTGACTGATCTTCAATAGCAGGTCAACGTACTCTTGCTTGTACTGATTGATGTACGCACTCATGTAGACAACAGGGTGTTCGAGAAGCCCCTCTTTGACGAGTGATCGAGAAATCAAAACGCGACCGATTCTTCCATTCCCATCCCGAAATGGGTGAATCGTTTCAAACTGGTAATGTGTCAGGGCGATGACAAACAGCGGTGGAATATTCTCGTGCCTCTGGTTTACAAAATTTTCCAGGTTTCCCATTGCTTCGATTAGACCGTCTCCTGCTGGCATGGGGACAAATCGCGCGTGTGCAACTCCACGAGAATGATCCCCCAGGAAGACGCCACAGTTTCGAAGTTCCCCCGGACGTCGTTCGTCGCCTCGAACGTCAGACAATAGCAAATTGTGCATTTCCCGAATCACTCGCGTCATCCAGGGAAGTTCCGAGGAGACACCGTGTTCCAATGCTCGAACATAATTCCAACTTTCTTTACCGCTCTCGCGGAAGCCCAGCGTTCGACCAGCACCGGCGAGAACCAACTCTTCAGCTGTCGTTTCAATGTTTTCAATTTGTGATGACAGTTTCGGTGCTCGCATTCGCGATATATTTGCCCAATTCTGTCATGGAATTCACATCTATTATGACAGCGATGAGGATTACCAGATGGCGAAAGTTCATTGCTAATTTTCCGCGCCCAATTCACGCGCTCTCAGTGTGGCGGCTTCGATGGCATCTATCAATGTTCCACGCAATGCTCCTCGTTCCAGCACCTGCAGTCCAGCAATGGTCGTGCCGCCCGGGCTGGTGACGGCATCTTTTAATGCTCCGGGATGTTCGTCCGTTTCCAGTACCATGCGAGCTGCCCCCAACAATGTTTGCGCAGCCAGATTCGTCGCGACATCGCGTGGCAAGCCCATCTTCACGCCGCCATCACTGAACGCCTCGATGATCTGGTAAACATAAGCCGGCCCGCTGCCGGAAAGCCCCGTTACCGAATCAATGAGAGGCTCTGGCACTTCAAACGCAATCCCGACGGTCGAAAGCAGCTTCTCGACGAACAGCGAATCGTCCTCTGTTGCGAACTCACCTAATGCATATCCGGCAGCACCAGCACCAACCAGGGCAGGTGTATTGGGCATCACGCGGACAATCCGTGCGTCTGCTCCCATCGCCAACTGCATGGTAGTCAGTGAGACTCCCGCTGCAATCGAGACAACCAGATGTTCGGGCCGCAAATGGGGTTGGATCTCGGACATCACCTCCGCCAGGAAATGTGGCTTAACGGCGAGAATGATGACCTCGGCCTGTTCGAGCAGAGCGGCACTGGATTCGACAGATTGCATACCGGGTGCGGAATCGCAAAAGGCAGTCGCAGCAGACGAAGAGACATCAAAAGCGATGATGTAATCCGCCGATGTGAAATCAGAATTGACCAGCCCGTTTGCCAGAGCCGTCGCCATGCGTCCGGCTCCGATAAATCCGATTTTGGGTCGCTCTGCTTTGGACATTCAATTTACACTCCGTGATATCTGTCTGATGACAGTCCCCAACTGGACAACGATTGCGAACATATTTCAGCATACCGATTTCCGGTGAAATTGGCAGCAGGTGGTAAATCGTTTTCTCTCTGAAATTGCGATCGAATCTGATCGTCACGATTTTTTCCGAAATAGCTGCAGAATCGATGCTGGTTTGATATCGTTGTGACATCGCAGGCAGTCGATCGGACTGATTTGTTCGCGAAATTACCACATTTTGATTGCGCTTTGACGCAGCAAATCCGGATATTTTGAGCAGTATTCAATCGAATGCTGTGGGGGGAGACGGGGAAGTCGTGCAACAGAAATGGATGGCCTGGGGGGATCTGCCCAGACTGATTCAGCCGGATGGGCTTGGATCGGCGCTTCAGTGGAGTGATCGCATGCAACGCTCGCTTTCGGATCTGGCGGGCACGAAAGAATTTCTCAATCAGCAATTACCGGAAATCGCCACTAACTTTGCTGTGCAGTGGGTTGCTGTCTTTTCTCGGTCTCCGGAGTGGGAAACGGTCGGGCAATGGGGGCGGCACAATGTCGAAGAGTTGCCGTTCCGCGCGTTGGAGGATGTGTTGGATCGAGAGTCGGCTCTGTTTTTATCGGGTGTTGCTGGAAGCGGCGGCCCCGCGTGGAATCTGCTGGTCGTTCCATTGTCTTCAGAACGGGTGGCCAATCACCTGTTGATTCTGGGTGGAACGTCGCTCTCTGTCGATTCATTGCCCGGTGGACTGCTTGTCGGGAGAGCATTGGTATCCTGCCTTGCGGTTTGTGCCGAGCAGGATTGCGCGATGCGTCGCAGTCAACGCTTGGGAAGCGTGCTGGAGATTGCGACATCCATTGCGCGCGTACGGGAAACGCAACCTTTGCTGGAGCAGATTGCCAGTGAGGCAACTCAATTGCTCGATTGTGATCGAGCCAGTATTTTCATTTGGGATCGTGACCACGAACAACTGGTTGCCTGTCCTGCCTTGGGGGTCGAAGGAGGAACGCTTCGTGTCTCGGACAAGGCCGGTCTCGTGGGCGAAGCGCTGCACACCGGGCGAACCATTCGCGTTGATGATACCTATCGTGATCCCCGGTTCAATCAGCAGGTCGACAAAGATAGCGGATACAAAACCAATAACCTTATCTGCGAACCATTACGCAATGCCGAAGGCCAATTAATCGGTGTCTTTCAGGTCATCAACAAAGCTCGTGGTTCCTTTGACGAGGAAGATGTCGAAAGCCTGCGGCAGTTATCCCGGCAGGCCGCGATCGCAATCCAGAATACGCGCGAGCGGGAAGACCTTATTCGCAGCCGTGAGCAACTGACTGAACGTGTCACGCAGGGAGTGCGCGTCATTGGAGACAGCCCGGCAATTGAGGCGATGCGGAATACCATCCAGCGGCTGGCAGCGACCGATTTGCCTGTGCTGATTCTGGGGGAAAGTGGTACAGGCAAGGAAGTCGTCAGCCAGTCGTTGCACTATCAGGGGCCACGTTCTGAGCGACCTTTTATCGCCGTCAATTGTGCCGCGTTGACAGAATCGCTCTTGGAAAGCGAGCTGTTTGGGCATGAAAAAGGAGCATTCACCGATGCCCACGACACACGGCAGGGAAAGTTTGAACTGGCCGAGGGCGGCACACTGTTCCTCGATGAAATTGGCGATATGAGCCTGGGTGGTCAGGCAAAATTACTGCGTGTGCTGGAACAAAAAGTGGTGACGCGAGTTGGTGGTTCTCAGGCGATTCCGATCAACGTGCGGGTGATTGCGGCGACCAATGCGAATCTTGGGGAGTCCGTCCGCGAGAAGAAGTTCCGTGAGGATTTGTTTTATCGGTTAAGCGTGGTGACGCTCGACCTGCCTCCGTTACGGGAACGACCAGAAGACATCATTCAACTCTCCGAACATTTTCTGGAGCAGTTTTGTGCCGATGCCGGGCGACGAACATTGGGCATCTCGCCGGAGGCCCGCAAGCGATTGCAGGCGCATGCCTGGCCGGGCAACGTGCGCGAACTTCGCAACCTGATGGAGCGCGTTGCATTTCTGGCGGGAGAGGATCGCGTGGAAGTGGACGACCTGGCCTTTATCCTGAGTCCGGGCGATGATTCGCCGTTTGAGCCAACAGCCGACATGGGGTTGACAGATGCGACGAAGCATTTTCAACGCGAATACATTCGCCGGGCGATTAAGCGCGTGAAAGGGAACATGAGCGAAGCGGCGCGGTTGATGGGCCTGCATCGCTCGAATCTGTATCGCAAGATGCGGCATCTCAATATGAAAGAAGCGGGCGACGAAGAGTAACCGTCGTCCCTGGAGCGTATTACGCTCTTCTGTGCCGCGATGAGCGTCGATTGGCCTGCAGATACAGGCCCCACAAGCCAGAGGCGTCACACCAAACCAAATAGTAAATTGCCCTAAACAGTCAGCGCACGTAAGGCCCGATGAGCAGACTCCAAGAAGGGGGATGGAATCCGTGCCTTCTCAGAGCCCCTCCGTCGGTGGCGTTCATTCGGACCGGGAAATCGGGCGAATGACGAACTCCAACCTTGAACCTGAGAACACTTAGAGCGTATTACACTCTTTTGTGCCACGATGAACGTCGTTCGGCCGCAAATACAGGCCCTCACGAACAAAGACGTTACACCAGAAGTAAACTGTTCTAGCGGATGCCAATGCTGAAATTGCGGCCGCGGATGTAAAGTCCGCCGCCGTGATAACCACGACGATGACTGCGGTGACCGTACGACGAGTAACCACGGTAATATCGCGGTGAACTGCCGTAGTAGTAACGCGGACTGCTGTTATAGTGGCGAGCGCTCGGCGAATAATACGAGCTATATCCGCGACTTCCGTATCCGCTCGAATAGCGACAATGACTCGCATCGGCTGATTCCGTACCAGCGAAAACGGCAAGACCAGCGACCAGCGCACCAAGAATCAGAAACTTCCTCATTGCAAGACTCCTCAATGTGTGTGTACGACCTTTGAGTCCGCTACTGTCGCGCACCGCACGACCGGACCTCACGATGTGACTGGAACGTGCAATTGTGGTTCCAAATCCATCACGGAAACCTTCTCGGTGCCCTAAGTTGTTTCTGTTGCAATTCTTACAATCGTGAGCGCAGGTTGATGGCAGAAACGGTCGTTTGAAAAACCGTATTCAACCAGGCTTCTCGCGCCTACAATTTGATGTCACTTTTCACAGCGACTGGCTTCTGGCGATGAGTTGTCTATTGTCGGAAATTGAATAAGATTCCCGCGCCTTATCCAATAAAACAGATCGAATTCCGAATATGTCGTTGATCCAACATTGCCCACCGGACGTTCGTAAAAAGTATGATGAACAATAATTTGACGTGAAAAAAGATGTCGACATCCAGCGGCGGATTGCCAGTTCCTGCTGGTCACGTGACAGGAGAATACAATGATTTTTAATCCACTTTATTTCCTGATGATTGCCCCGGCACTGATTCTTGCGTTCTGGGCTCAATCGCGAGTTCGGTCCACGTTCACCACGGGAGATCAGGTTCCCGCGCGCATGTCCGGTGCTCAAGCCGCGCGGTATCTGCTCGATCAGGCAGGGTTACAACACGTTGGCATCGAAGAGGTTCGTGGTACGCTTTCGGATCATTACGATCCCTCACATCGCGTTTTACGATTGAGTAGTCCGGTGTATCACAATCGTTCGGCATCCGCAGTCGGCATTGCCGCCCATGAAGCAGGGCATGCGCTGCAGCACGCGACCAATTACCTGCCGCTGGTCTTTCGGAGTGCCGCCGTACCGGCTGCTCAGTTTGGTCCGACCGCTTCGATTATCCTGTTGATCGTCGGAGCGATCATGCAGAGCGGCCCACTGATTTTGCTCGGCATCGCAGCGTTCGGTGCTTTTGTTGTCTTTCAGCTCATCAACCTGCCAGTGGAGTTTGATGCCAGCAGTCGTGCGAAACGGATGCTTGATGAATACCAGATTGTCGATGATCAGGGTGCAGTCGCAGTGAAGAGAGTGCTCAATGCCGCGGCCTGGACTTACGTCGCGGCCACATTGCAGGCCGTTCTGACGTTGCTGTACTACGTTTTGCGATTCACAGGCGGCAGCCGGGACTGACGTCGCCAATTGGCGAATCACTTGAATACGCCAAATGAGACCTTCACAAAATCGGAGGCGTGTTTGCCGGCTGATTATCGAACGCGAACCCCAGGCAGGATCCACAGGCTCGAAAACCGTCACAACACATGGATCAACTTTTCAACAGCAGAGCAATATCCTGTGCCATGAAAAAGTGGTCCGTTCAAAACGTGGTTTTATTCAGTCGTAGCTGAATTTCTCGCCAGAGATTCACAAATCCATACGACCCGTCACACCAGGAAGATCGGAGGTGTCAGCAGCAGCCAGGGCACGCACTACGTGCCACTGCCAAGTTGTTTTGAGCGGGGAGTTGACAACGTCTTCCACTGATTTTGTTGATTATCTTTTTTGCATGGAAGTCATAATCTTGCGATGTCACCCTAGCCATCATTGCGAATCATATTAATTTATGTTAGTGTTATTTTTAGCGCTAAAAACCCCGGTAAAGTCACCGCGTTACTAGCCCGCCTGGGACGCCGGCACCAGCCGTGCAGCGACATGCAATCTCACACAGGAGCATTTACTATGAGTCAATGGACCTTTTGCAGTAGCCCGCTCGAACCCAGCAGTTTGCGACGCCCCACAATGATTGTCTGCTTCTCTGCAACATTAATTGTCCTGGTATGTTCCACAGCAAGCCACGGAGAAGAGCGGAATGTGGGGAATCTTTATTTTCGAAACAATTACCGTAATGTGGAAGCAAAAGTGATCCTTTATCACAGAAATTCGCCAGACCGTGTCTACGGAACCTGGACGTTCCGGCCTAGCGATAAGGCACACCTCTCGACAGACGGTCGGCGCATCAAGGTTCGAGGCGATTGGCGCATCCGAATCAAGTTCTCGAACGGTCGAACTCGAAAGCATCGTATCAGCAATGTTGGTGCTCATCGATCGGACGGGAAATGGTATGTGTACGCGAGTAACGTCGACAAAGGCCGTCCGCCAAAAGTTCGCCTGCCGATTTCCGCTTCTCGTGGCTCCGCACGCTGGACTATCGATGCCAATGGAGTCGTGACCTCGTACATCACGTACACCGTTGGATCAGGCTCCGGATCAAAGAAGTACTCAACTGGACTCATCGTTGAATTCGCCGATGGAAACGTATATACCGCGTCCGCAACCAAAACCGTCGGCCGGCCGCTGGTTGGAAGCCGCAGGGGTACAGATACGAACCAGTCGCATAACGCATTGAACGTGAACAAACTCAACAGTATTCGCCGGGTCTATGTGAAGTATTCAACTGATTCATCCGGTCCGAACACCATCAGGGAATGGATAAATGAGGCCAGACAGTGGGCCAGAGAGGGGGAGGAGATCTACAAAGAACTGAAAGATAACGAACTCGTTCAGGACGCAGTCAAGATATATGCGGGAACATGACGCCCTGCAGCATCAAGTTCGTGAATGGTGGCCTGTGGACCGTCCGATGCACAAATCGTCATATAGCGCGTTGTGGGGGGGGTAAGAAGGAATTCAGATGACGCGAAGCATCGCGTGAAGGGGCCACGGATAAGTCATCTTGTTTCGTGGCGCGAAGTGCGTCCCGAACTCGCAGATGCACCGTATGTCCGCGTCATGTATAATCGACACGCCACGGACAACCGGTGATCCGTGGTTCTGTTATTCCGCAAGACTTCACGCGTAACCCGATATGAAACCGAAGGCTTACATCGAAACAACCATCGTCAGTTATTTGACCGCATGGGCTTCGCGTGACGTTGTCATCGCTGGTTATCAACAAACGACACGCGACTGGTGGCATGATGCTGCGGATCGGTTCGAATTGGTTGCGTCAGAACTCGTCATCAACGAAGCCAGCGCTGGCGATGCCGCCGCCGTTCAGGATCGACTGACCGTGCTGGAATCGGTAACGCTGCTTGATGCCACCGAAGAAGCGGCGGAACTCGCACAGCAATTGATCGACGCCAGGGCAATTCCCGAAAAGGCGGCCGAAGATGCTGGTCATATTGCCATCGCCGTTACGAATGGCATCGATTATCTGGTAACATGGAACTGTCGGCATATTGCCAATGCAACGACACGATCCCAAATTGAACGGGTCTGTCGCAACGCAGGCTACGAACCGACAATCATCTGCACGCCTGCCGAATTGATGGAACCCGACGATGAAAACAACGACGAATGATCCAATCGTTGCCGAAGTACGTGCCGCCCGCGACAAGCATGCGGCTCAGTTTGGTTACAGCATTAAAGACATCTTCAAAAATATCAGGGCTCGGCAGAAATCATCCGGTCGCAAATACGTGCGTTATCCTGCTCGTTCTGCGGCCGTAACGACCACTTCCACGTCAGTCGAATAAGCGCTGACACGTCGTATAGGGGCTGTGGGCAAATCAACGTTCGTCGCCATGAATCATGAATACTGTCTACATCGAAACATCCATCGTCAGTTATCTTCGTCAAAAGTCAGGCACGCAGGTTGTTACGGCTACTCGGTACTGACGCATCGCTGGTGGGACAATGAACAACTCGTCGTCTCGCAGTATGTGATCGAAGAGGCTTCTGCTGGTGATCCGGCATGGAATTGCAGCACATTGCAAATGCCAGGATTCTGCCGAGAATTCATGATCTGCTCATAGAGTTGAGTATTCCCATACCCAATCATTTGCACTCCCGAGGAGTTGTCGGGTGACACAGAAGACAACTGATTCAACGATCGACGAGATTCATCAGATTCGTGCCGAGATCTCAACGAAGTTTGGTGGTGATCTTGTTGCAATTGCAGAAGATGCAGCGCGTCGGCAGGCTGAATCGGGGCACCCCATATGGGAACCAAAGTCGCCTGACAAAAGCATACACCGGAATGGCGAGTCCGGCGAAAACTGAAATCAACGCGTGAAGTCACTACCCGGTGACATCAGTCATTCAGGAGCCGCGGACAAGGCCTCATGTTCAGGACACGAAGTGTGTCCCGAACTCGCAGATGCACCGTATGTCCGCGTCATGTATAATCGACACGTCACGGACAACCGGTGATCCGCAGTCCCTTTATGCTTCCAAAACAATGCTCAACCTTGAACCAATCGAATGTCGGGTCATGCGAATGCTCCTTGCAGGCGAGCACCCGACACTTGAAATCCTGCGCCGGCAATTCGATCGAAGCCATGTTTCAGAACGCGACTTTACTGGTGCAGGGTTCTTCACATCCTTCAAGGTTCGTGACTGTCTTCCGCGAATCAAGCCGCCCAGACGCATCGTTATACATGATGTGTGCGCCGATGTCGAAGGTCTCGAACACGGCTGTGGATTTATCCTGTTCGTCAATGATGGCTTGCTGGCTACTTTGGAATGTCATCTTTGGGGGGATGATGCATTGCCCAATGATGCGCGATATATTCGTGCGTATTATATTCATCAGCCCAATCCGCCGGGGATCACGGAAACCAGACATCGTGATATGGAGTCCTTGAATGCAAAGTTAGCCACATAAAACGTTTATGGCTTTGTGCGTCAAGTGCACCCTGGTATGCGGGAGATACGGATATCTGAATTCAGATTGACCAGACGTAAGGAGTCTCACCACGCCCACCGTTCCGCTACGCTTTACTCGTGGCGTGCCACCCGATCCTTGCTGCCCTTCAACCACTCTACAAAACTTTGCTTAGCGCCAGTTGAAGATGCGGAAGATTCCTTCCCGGTTGCTGATCTTCTCCGGCAACTCCATTAATTTTTCCCGGTAGATACTCAGCACCACACCGCTGGCAAAAATCAGCACGCCACCCACCGCCAGGTAGACGCCCACAGCGACTTGCTGCATCCGCGCAAGTGAGGCGATGAGAATCACCAGGTAACAGGTGAGCGCACCGCCGCCGATCAAGGTTGTGTCGCGCACTTTCCAGATGTAACCAGTCGCAACCATAATGATCGTGATCGTCAGGATCGCGAAATCATCAAATGTGGGCGCATCCTTCCTGATGAGGTAATGCACAAACACGGCAATGCCCAGTGGAACTGTGGTCAGCAGACTGCCAAACGCAATTCCAAAAATCGCAAGGTCGGAATGCGTCTCACCTTCCTCTTCGCGGAACCGGGAAATATGGCCGACCACCAGCAGAATTACGCCAACAACAACGGCGAAGATTTCCAGCTTCTGCCAGGCGCTGAGATCGATCTGTTTGACTAATGTCAGACAGACCAACCCACCAAGGCCAACAGACCAAACGGCATTGACCCGCCTCCAGACGATATGATTCGGGATCAGAAGAATCGAAATACCCGCGACCGTCATTGTCAGGCAGAGTGCCATCAGTTTGGGGATGTCGAGCGTATCCAAAGTCAACGTGTGCAGGCCTTGCAACAAAGCCGCGACAAATGAAACCTGCATGATCATCAAGCCACATTGAAACGGCGCCAATCCACGTCCTCGTACAACCAGTTTTTTATCGCCATCGCGCTGGAACAGGGTGACTGGTTCGAGACCGTAACCTCTCGCCACAACGAGGAAGACCATTCCCAGCACGGCAAACAGAACGATTTGGTATTCGGTCGCGATCCCGGCATATCCCATGAACTGCCACAACGCACCACAGGCGGTGATGCCCGCCAGGTAAACGTTACTTCCCCGGCGGCGGAAGATAGCAGCCAGTACATAAAACAGGGTTGCTTCACTGAAAACCAGACCGAGGAACAGGTTCGTCGTGTCTTTGGCAATCGGCAGAAAGTCGACCAGATCTTCCAGACCGGCCAACAGAGTGTGAATCAGAATGATGGTCGTGGAAACCTGTGCGACCCAATGCAGTGGCCGTTCGGGACTATGCCCCCGCCACATGCGGGAGGCGATCAGATATGCGATTGGAATCAACATCAGCAGCGGCGCCTGATGGTACCATTCGGTCAATTCCCACATGCGCAGCAGACCTGCAGCTGCAACCAGCATCGCTCCAGCTGAGAAGAAGAAATAGACGGCCGAAATGACGGGTGTCTTGTGTCGGCAGAGCCAGGCCGAAATGCGATTGCAAACGCCCACCACGACCAACGCAATCACGAACAACCAGTTGGTCTGGCAGGTCCATTCCAGTGTTTTGAAGACTTCTCCCGTAGCTCGCAAATGCAGTATGCCTCCCATCAGTACGGGGATTGCACTGAGGACGACCGCCAGACGTGGAATGGTATTGGCCAGTCGCGGGCTGTCGGTCTTCAGAAAATGATCGACGAGATTGAACGTCAAGCCGGTGACACCCAGAACGAGAATCGTCCATTCTGTTGACACTTCCAGGCCAATCAGCAGCGTTACTTCGGTCATCAGCAGGCTGAAACCGGCGAGATAGGCGTAGTAGCCGATCTTGCGAACGATCATATCAGAGTAGAAGTAGGTATAGACAGCGGCCAGCCACATCCCGGCTGCAAGCAGATGGTTCTCCGTCAGTAATCCGGAGAACAGTTTCGCGGCAAAGAAATCGCGTTGCGGATCGACCACGCCAACGAACCAGTTCAATATCTGTGAGGCGAACAGGATGACGAGGGAAATCAGCATCTGCACATGGCCCGACCAGAACAATGGCAGACCGAATCGACTCCTGGTGAAGAGAGGCGGTGGATCAGCCACACTATTGTCCGATGAGAACGCGCGCTCGGCGTGAATGGAAATGATGCCGATGACCAGAAAAAAGAGCGAAATGCTGGTGGCATTCACTTCCCCCAAATCCGCCATCAGCAGCAATGCCGTCAGCGTAACACCACCTTCAACCGCGTAGAGAAACAGTGGGTCCTTCAAAAAGTAGACGGTCGCGATATAGATCGCGCAACAGACCAGCCCTCCAATCCACAGGCCGTTTTCCAGCGTGATCAGATCCTGTGCGTGGTAAAACCACAGGTTGAGTGGCAGCACGACGCATCCGAGAAAGGTCAACGCCTGCCCTGCAACTTTGAAACGTGTCTTGAGTTCGACAAGCCAGCCTCCACCGAGAATGGCAAGTGACCCGATTCCCAGGCAGACGGCAATCGTCTTGGCATCTTTGAACAGGCCCAGACTGACGAGCCAGACAATCAAACCGAGTACAGCCAACCCGCCACCAAAGAAGAGCATCCAGTGAATGGCCCGCGGGTCGAGCAATGCTTCAAGCATTCGTCGTGCAATCGAGGGGCGATCAACAGGTTGTGCGTCTGATTTGGCTGACGGGGGATCGAGAAATTCGGTGATCTCCATCGCCAACTCATCGGGTGCACTGGCTGTGGAAGATGGGGATGCCATCGATGTTGGCTCGCTCTTTCCGGGAATCTGGATTTCACGCCCGCACGAAGGGCATTCCGCGCGTGTTCCGGCAAAACTGTCGCGGGCTTGCAGCTTTCGACCACAGATACACTGGACAGGAATTGGCATTTTTGAAACCTCATCGTGCTGTCTGATCGTTTGGCTGGTAGAGCAGTTTACCTTTTCGTGTAACGCTCCCCGGCTCGTGGGGGACCATGTTTACAGGCCGAATGACGTTCATCGCGGCATGGAAGAGTGTAATACGCTTCAGAAAAACGACGTAACAAAATTTCACATCGTTGCACATTCCGGATTGCTGAGGCGGGAAATCCATGTCATTATGAAATGGTCAATACGATCGAACAGAAAATCTCTCAATCCATTTCAATCGTCAGGCCTGTTTTTGAATGTTGTTGCAAGGATGAACTTCCCATCGCAGGCCGTTTTCTGGAAACGTTATCCCGGCGACTTCCTTCTGGGCGAAATGAAACGGGTGATATAACGATCATCAGGATTCAATCTGACGAAAATGATGGCTAACGATCAACCCTCGGACAAAAATCAACCTCCCCATTCAGACAGTGCAACCGGGCAAAGTGGTCTACTGCAGGAATTATTGGCCCAGGCTCGTGACGGCGATGACAGCGCTCGCGACGAACTCTTTCGCAAATGCCGGTCCT
Organism: Planctomycetaceae bacterium; assembly: GCA_028284145.1. Classification (GTDB taxonomy): domain Bacteria; phylum Planctomycetota; class Planctomycetia; order Planctomycetales; family Planctomycetaceae; genus JANQSH01. The sequence goes on from JANQSH010000205.1 coordinate 73,227, forward strand.
ACATCAATCTCGTGGCACGGGCCCAGGTCGAAACCTGGCTGCAGGCGAAGGTTGATGCCTCCGACCTCGTGCAGCAAACGATGATGGACGCGCATCAGGGGTTTGCGAATTTTCGCGGCAACACCGAGGGTGAATGGCGGGCCTGGTTGCGGCGGATTCTCGACAACAACACGTTCGATTTTGTTCGACAGTTCAAGGGAACAGAAAAACGACAGATCAACAAAGAATTCCGGTTTCAAATGCCCAAAGCGGACGACAGCGAATCGCCCCGCTACGAGCCGAGTGCCAATGTCGAATCGCCCAGCCAGTTCGTGCTGCGGCAGGAACAGGAAATTCTGATTGCCGATGCGATCGGGCAACTCGATGAAGATTATCAGGAAGTGATTCTGCTGCGAAATCTGCAGCGTCTCAGTTTCAATGACATTGCCGAGAGAATGGGCCGATCTCGACCAGCCGTGCAGATGCTATGGATGCGAGCCGTCAAGAAGTTGCAGGAAGTGATGACCAATGGGGAATCGGCGGATGACTGATGCCGCGAAAATATCCGAAGAGTCATCGGGTGATCCTGAAATGTCCTCTGACGATTCTCTTGCGTACGAACTGCTGGAACAATACACCGACCTGCTACACAGGGGAGACCTCGCTGCGTGCGATCAATTGATGGCCGACAACCCCGAACTGGCCAGTGTGATGAAATGCCTGGCTGGGTTGGATCGCCTGGCGGGTGATGAGTTGCCGTCGATGGTTACGCATCAGACAGGTGATGAGTTCGGCAACCCGCAAACCATGACGAGGTTTGATGAACCGATTGAATTTGGCGGCTTTGAATTACTGGAGGAACTTGGTCGCGGAGGAATGGGGATTGTCTTCCGCGCAAGACAGAAAGATCTGGATCGCATTGTCGCGTTAAAAATGATTCTGGCCAACCAGTTCGCGACTGACGAGGAAGTGCATCGCTTTCATACCGAAGCCCGGGCCGCAGGATCATTGCGACATCCGCATATCGTCGGCATTCACGAAGTGGGGGCCCATCTGGGACAGCATTACTTCACAATGGATTTCATTGAGGGACAATCGCTGGCGGAGTTGTCTGCACAGTCTTTTCATCACTCGGCGTCGTTACAGGATGATCATAAATCGCAACCGCTGAAGTCTTTTGATGTCGACCGCATCGCGCGATGCATGCGGGATATTGCACAAGCCGTCAATTTTCTGCACGACAACGACATTATCCATCGCGATCTCAAACCAGCGAATATTCTCGTCGACACGGAAGGCCGTCCACACGTTACCGACTTTGGGTTGGCCAAGGTCCTCGCAGGCGGGGAAGATCACACGCGCTCGGGTCAGATACTCGGCACACCAAGTTTCATGGCACCAGAGCAGGCTGCCGGACGCGCCGGGACGGTGACCTCGGGCAGCGACATCTACAGTTTGGGTGCGATTCTTTATGAACTGCTGACAGGTCGCCCGCCGTTTCGTGAGGAAACACCGCTGGACACGCTGGTGCAAGTTCTCGAAGGCGAACCGATGTTGCCCAGCCATCGCAACCGGCAGGTTCCACCGGAACTCGAGTTGATCTGTATGAAGTGTCTGGAGAAAGACCTGGCTCGTCGTTACGCTACAGCAGAAGAACTGGCGAATGATCTTGAGCGGTTCCTGAAGCGAGAGCCGATTGCGGCTCGACCTTCGGGCCTCATTCAGAAATTTCGGCGTTGGGGCAGACGCGAACCGGCATTGGTCACACATCTGGCAAGTTTGGGCGTAGCGGCGACGGTTGTGCACTTATCGTATCTGGCATCGACTGTGAAATCAGAATTCCACGCGCCGATCATGTCACTGATTCTGAGCTGGGCTGCGTGTTCGGTGCTGTTCCAGAAACTGATGAACCGTGAATCTCTCGCGACTGCAATTCGCCCCATCTGGTCCGGTGTCGATGTTGCCTTCCTGACAGCTGTGTTGTATCTCGCTGATGAACCGCTCGGCCCGCCATCGATTGGTTATCCGATGTTGATCATCGCATCGGGTCTGTTTTTTCGTGTGCGCGTGGTCTGGTTCACTACAGCCGTCGCGTTGATTGGGTATGTCTACCTTGTCATCCATCGCCCTGATGACAACGTGCCGATACATTACCCGTACATTTACGGGGGCGTACTGGCGATTGTCGGTCTGGTGATTGGCTATCAGGTGTATCGTGTTCGGGCCTTGAGCCAGTATTACGAAAACCGGCAACTCTGATGGTGCCGAAGCGATCGCAGTGATGCAGCTTGCCGAACGGCCCGCATAACCGGACCATCTTAATGCTGAACCGTCAGAATCGGCACGACCGGGCATGTTTCAATTTGACCACGTGCTCACGCGACCTAGGTTTGGACTGTCACACTTGGACTGTTTGCCCTCGGCGTGTTTCGCGCGATCGCAACTGTCCCGTCTTTCTGCCAGCAAGGTAATGTCGCTGCGCTGGTGTGACAGTTCTGAAATGCCGACGAAAAGACTACGACGGGCTGAATTATGTTTCCATCGCTCACGCAATACTCCGAACGCCAGACCAAAGCCGCTCTCCGAGTGCTGGATACGCTCGACCGGATCGACGAACGCACAGGGCGGGTGTACGAGAAACAGCGCAAACATCGCCGGAACAACTTTCGCGGCCAGGTTGGATTGTATCTCGATGATGCCCAGACGCTGGAAGAGATCGACGAGGGAAACGTGTTGATTGTCTGGGCCCGGGCCATTTCCCAAAGTGGACTTTCCTTTATCGCACCGGATCGCGTGACTGAACAACGTTGCCTGCTGGGAATCTCGATGCCAGATGGTGCCCGAACATGGTTTCGCTCCGTCGTCGTGCGGGCCCGGGATACCAACGACGAAGGATTCTGGGAACATGGTGTGGCATTTGAAGGCCGTATGTTGACGGCTGAAGAAGCCACCGCGAAAGCTGCCGAAGAAGAACAACAGGCCAAAGAGGAAAAATCCAAACGAGCGGCAGAGCAGGCCGCTTCCGAGCAGGCAGCGAAAGAGGCTGAAGAGGATTCTTCGAACAAACCCACCGAGAGCGGAAATGACGAACCCGCACTCGAAAGCGATTCAAGTGAGACATCTGAACCGGAAACCGCGAACGTCTGAATTGCCGATTTGTTTGGCTCCGGTATAAAATGCCGGGATGTCCCACATCACCGGAAATCTGGAACGCATTCGAGAACAGATTGCAGAAGCCGCATCAAAAAGCGGACGCGATGCAGACGAAATTTCTCTCGTCGCTGTGACGAAATACGCACGGCTTGATTTCGTGCGTGAGTTGATCGAATTGAATATCGTCGATCTGGGTGAAGCACGACCGCAACAACTGCAGGAACGCGCTCCCCGTTTTCCTCACAACATTCGCTGGCATTTGATCGGCCATTTGCAACGCAACAAAGCTCGTCGCATTCTACCACTCACATCGCTCATTCATTCCGTCGATACGACCAACCTGCTGGCAACGATTGACCGAATCGCGGGCGACTATTTCGAAGAGTATCAAGAACCATTCTGCCCCTGTGTCCTGTTGCAGGTGAATGTCTCCGGTGAAGGGGCGAAACAGGGATTTACACCTGACGAACTGCTTCAACTTTGGCCTGAATTATCGTGCGCGGAGTTCGTGCAAATCTGTGGCTTGATGACAATGGCTCCACGCGTTGATGACGTGGAGGAAACCCGACCCATCTTTGCCGGTTTGCGGGAATTGCGGGATCAACTCGCAGCGAAATATGATGCGGAGCTGCCGGAATTGTCGATGGGAATGAGCCGTGATTTTGAAGTGGCAATTGAGGAAGGTGCGACAATCATCCGAATCGGCAGCCGCTTGTTTTCAGAGCCGGCATGATCCCGTTTCCGAAGACCGGAAACGGGCGACCTGCTGCTCCTTTCATTATAGCGGTATCGATGTGAGACAACGGAAGTGGGAGAGAACCTGCTTCAACAATCAGGGAGTCTCAGGCGTCAGTCCCGCGTCCGCTTCCTCTTCGATCACCGGGATTTCCCGCGGAAACTCCTGAACAACAGCATCTTTCTCGAACAACCTCAGAGCGTAAACGATCGCGGTAAACACGAAGATCGTCGCCATGCCATAGACCAGCCAACGGATTCCTTTTTCGACTGTCTTGTCGTTCCAGTCTGACTGATTCTGCTGTGCCTGTGACATGGTTTCACCTGATAAGTGGATGTCGTCGGGGACAACGTGACTTCGGGAGGACGAAGGTCGTTGCCTGCGAACGGGGCGATGTTCGTATTGAGGAAGGTTGTCGTGTGTTTCCGATTCGCAGTTCTCATGCCGTGTGCAATCGATTCTCACTTTTCCCTGACGGATAGCGCGAATAAGTACTTATGAAAGCGGACGTTGCCAATTCATTGCGTCATTGCTTTTGTTGTGTGCCGGTTGTAACGCATTGTTGCAATCGCGGCACATCTTCCGGAGAATGTGGCGTTGGGGCGACACATTTTTCCAACTGCGTCAGAAAATCCGGTCCGATGACCAGCCTGCGGTGTTCGATCGTTATCGCCAAAGAACCGTTTTGCATTGCAACCTCAAGAGATTTTTTCATGTTCATCGTACCCAAACATTCTGTACGACTGTTGTGCCTGCTGATGCCCTTTCTCGCGATCAGTCTGATCGCCGCCAACATATCGACACTGGACACGGCAAAATCGCGTCAGCGACAGAAAGAAGAGTTGACCGAATTCAACTCTCTGATTGGCGGCTGGCGTGGCGTCGGCATGGTGAAACGCAATTCTTCCCGCGGTGCATGGCGGGAAACGGCCGACTGGGTTTGGGAATTTCGCGATGACAAAGTGGCGGTACGCTGCGTGATTGAGAAGGGGAAAGTTCTCAAGGCGGGTACGATTACATTCAACCCGTCCACTGAAAAGTTGAAGCTGCTCGCCGACTTTTCCGAAGGTCAATCGGGCATTTTCACCGGGCAATGGAATAATAACAAACTCATTCTGCTGGCGGAGAACACAGATAACCAGACGCCGTTGGACGTTCAGCGTGTGACAATCACCCGGCTCAACGACAAACGAACGCTGATGTTGTTTGAGCGACGCCCGCCGGGGCAAACACAATACTCGCGAATTGTCGAAGTCGGTTACACCAGAGAGGGAGTCCGTTTGGCATACGAAGGAGCGAGTGACCCCATCTGCATTGTGACCGGGGGAAAAGGAACGATGCGTGTCAGCTATCAGGGGAAAGATTATTACGTCTGTTGCACCGGATGCAAACAGGCGTTTGATGATGACCCTGCCGGCATTATCGCAGAGTATCAGGCGAGCCTGAAAAAAGCGAAAGATTCGCCGAAATGATCCGGAGCGTTTTTTCAAAGAACCTCTGGTTTTTCCGAGGGATTTGCGACGTTACTCCCTCTTGACACAAATCGGAGGGCGTCCTAAATTACGCTTCCTCTCACCTGAGCGTATCGGAGCCTGTGAGGACGCTGGCTGACCTGTTTTCGCGGGGCTGTCCGGTCTCACATAATGAGTCCCTGCAGCCGATGCGAATCAGTTCACACCTGTAATTGACACCCACTCAAATCGAGCTTTTCTTCACCCCGGGCAGTTCCCGATGGTTGTTGTATTGCGGGTTCGATTGAGTCCCCCGACAAAACGTTGTCCGCGAATGGAGTCGCAGATGGCAGATGCCCTTCCCATCGCCGGTAAAAATAATCCGTTTTCAGAACCGGTCCCCATGATCGACCTCGTTTCTCAATACAACACGATCGCGAATGAAATCCGCGAAGTCGTCGACGAGACGTTTACGACCCAGCAGTTTGTGCTGGGGGAGACGGTCGCCGAATTTGAAAAAGAAGTGGCTCACTATTGCGACTCGCGCGAGGCGATTGGATGTGCCTCCGGAACCGATGCCCTGATCCTCGCGCTGATGGCGCACGATATTGGCCCCGGCGACGAAGTCATCACGACACCCTTCACTTTCTTTGCGACTGCTTCTGCCATTCACCGCGTCGGTGCCAAACCGGTCTTTGTCGATATCGACCCGGTTACCTACAACATCGATCCTGTCGCTGTCGAAAAGGCGATCACCCGACGAACAAGAGCCATTCTTCCCGTTCATTTGTACGGACAATGCGTCGAAATGGAACCACTCTGGAGATTGGCCATCCGCAGCGGCATCGCGATTATCGAAGATGCATGCCAGGCCATCGGTGCCGAGTACCGCGCCCGTCGTGCCGGTGTTCTGGGAACGATCGGATGTTTCAGTTTCTTCCCGACCAAAAACCTGGGCGGAGCCGGAGATGGTGGACTGATCACGACTGACGACCCTGCGTTGGCCAAACGGTTACGTCGACTGCGCGTGCATGGCGACGTGGGAGGTTACAATCACCAGGAAGTCGGGCTCAACAGCAGACTCGATGCATTACAGGCAGCTGTGCTCGGCGTCAAACTGAGTCACCTTGAAAACTGGATTGAGGCTCGGCAACAGAACGCCAAACGATACGGCGAGTTGTTCCGGCATTACCAACTGCTGGATGCCATCGAATTGCCGGCTGTGTTGCCCGAACGCAGACATGTGTACCACCAGTATTGCATTCGCGTTAAAGGTGGCCATCGCGATTCTGTTCAAACTCATCTCAGAGAGAACCAGATCGGAAACGCCATCTATTACCCGGTGCCATTGCATCTGCAGGAATGCTTCAGCGATTTGAATTACAAAGCCGGCGACCTGCCTCATTCTGAAGCCGCCGCCGAGGAAGTTCTCGCGCTGCCGATCTTCCCGGAACTTCGGCCGCAACAGCAGGAAACGGTCGTGCGTGGCATCGCCCGGGCATTGGGTCGCCTGGGCGACACCGCAACCGACCCGCCGATCCTCTTCACGGAATCACACAAACGAGCCGCCTGATTCAGAGTTGTTTCATGGTTCTTTATACACGAGCGTTTGCTGTCGCAACAGTTGCGCTCGTGTTCTGTTCGGGTTGCGAGGCAATGCGGGAATCGGTCGACTGGCTGGTTTTCCCTGGTTCATCGAATGACACCGAATTGGTCAATCAACATCGCGACCAGTTTCAAATCAAACGTTCGCCCGAATCACTCCGCTGGCTGCTGGCGAACAAAGTCCGTTCCGGCATGACGCGCGGAGACGTGAATGAACTGCTTGGCGAAAAAGGCCAAAGGGAGTTCAACGCGAACTGGATACTGGGCAAAGGGACGACCTATCGGCAGACCGACGAAGTCTATCGCTGGGGACCGGACGCCAACGGGCAGAGTATCTATCTCGTCTTTCGCGACGATCACCTGACATCGTTCGATCCGACGGAATTCGAGTGACGGTGGTGCATTCGCTTGAATCCTGTCCGAAATTCACGGCACCGTGGAAGTGTGTCCTGCAAAACTTCCTGCGCGGGTAGGACTTGCTTCGCTCCCGCTCAGCAGACGGGAACGATCATCAATATTCTGATCGAGATGGTCTGAAACAAATGACATGTGTCGTTCTGGTGACATGGCGAAGATCCGATTACGAGGCACAATCAATCCGACATTGGAAAGGAGAATTGGTTCGGCAGTCAGTCGTCCAGTTTTCCCGAATTCATTCAACTGTTGTACGAGAGATAACCGAGGTGCAACTCGGCATGGCGCAGGTTCAGGCGAATGCGATCTTCGTGCGACATGGGACCAAACGCCGGGCTGTGGAACTGTGCTTCCTCACCATCCTGGAGCCGCTTGAGAGCGTTCAACAGTCGCTGCCCCGCTTCCGCCGTTGGCATGTTGTCCATTCCGACCGTACCCTCCTTCGTTCCAGGGATGCGAACGCCGCGGGGCATCGAATCAGAAAGCATCTTTTTGAGTTGCCACTTCAGGAACCAGCGGACGAAGAAGGGAGGAGCCGATATCGGAAACCATCGTACCCATATTCAATCCAGGATGCGATATGAGCCAGAGTCTGTCCGGGAGACCAGTTACCGTGATTTTGCAAGTGTCCCTGCTCATCCGCTTCGAGAATTCTCTGGACCTCCACAATGCTGTCATCGAGAGATTCAAAATGCAACTGCCGGAAGTTCGCAACCTTCCGGGAATCGACTTGCTCACTCATATCTGTTTCTCATCAGTCTGTTTCGAAAAACGGAAATCTCGCTGCTGTAATCCAGCCGCCACTGGTTTCCAATTGGCGAACTTCTCTACAGACTAATGTTAGTCCAACGCCAACTGCAAAATAAAGTCCCGCACACGATCCACATCGACCCGGTTTTCCACCCGGCCCATTTTTTTGAATGACGTTCCCACGATGAAACCGGCTGCGAGCGGCAGGCAGTTGTGGATCAACTCCTTGTTCGCACCGCTGCCAACCAGCACCGGTGTTTTGCCAGCCGTCATCGCGATATCTGACAGTTCCTGCAAGTCGATCTTTTGACCGGTTCCTGAACCGGTGACGATCAATGCGTCGGCACAACCACGCTGGATGGTGTCCGCCACTTCTTCAGCAAGCGGGCGTACCGCGACAGGGGCAGAATGTTTGACGTTGATATCGGCCCAGATTTCGACTGACTCAGCTTTCAAACGCCTGCGATCGCGCAACAAATCGAATGCGATTCCCTGAATGATTCCCTGATCGGTCACCCGGGCGCTGCACAATACATTTACGCGAACAAACGACGCCCTGGTTGCTGCGGCAATCGCCAGAGCACTGCGACCGTCATTGCGCAACACATTCACCCCCAATGGCAAATCGACCTCCGTGCGAATCTTCTCGACGATGGCCGTCATCTGAGCGACTGTCTCCGCTCCGACCCGCCCGGATGTGAATGGAACATCGCCATAATTTTCGATCATTAACGCATGCACGCCCCCCTCGGCCAAAGCGTGGGCATCTTCCAGCGCGATCGAACGGATGGCCGAAAAGCGACCCTCGTAATGCGGGCTGCCGGCCAGCGGCAGCAGATGCACCACCCCGATTACCGTTTTCCTTTTCGGCTTGTTCTGGTCGAACAGACTCTTGGACATTCGCTCGTCGCCTCCCTTTGCAACTTACTGTAACACGCTTGTCAATGGTTCGCATTTCAGCCGGGCAATGGACGCTGCTCTGACCACAGTGGTACAATTTCATTGAACTGCTTTAACTGTACTGTTTTGATATCGAGAAGCCACATGGAAAAAGACTTCATATTTGAAGAGATCAAACCGGAGGGCGAAGCCGCAAAGAGGGAACACACACCTCTTGACGATGCGACGCGCGAACGCGAAGAGCAGGCGATCCGTGGCCTGCAAACCGCACACAGTCGGCTGCGAAAGGAAATCCGCAAGGTGATTATTGGACAGGAGGAGATTGTCGACCAGTTGCTGATTGCCATGTTCAGTCGGGGGCATTGTCTGCTGGTTGGCGTTCCTGGTTTGGCCAAGACACTGCTGGTCAGCACCATTGCGAAGATTCTGCACCTCTCTTTCCGCCGGATTCAATTCACGCCCGACCTGATGCCTTCGGACATCACCGGAACCGATGTGTTGCAGGACGATCCGGAAACCGGACGTCGATCTTTCCAATTCATGCAGGGGCCTCTCTTCACCAACATGCTGCTGGCGGATGAAATCAACCGCACGCCACCCAAAACACAGGCGGCGTTGCTGGAAGCAATGCAGGAGCGACACGTCACCGTCGGGTCGGCAACGTATCGACTGCCACAGCCCTTCTTCGTTCTCGCGACACAAAACCCGATTGAGCAGGAAGGAACTTACCCGCTGCCCGAAGCCCAGCTCGACCGTTTTATGTTCAATGTAATCGTCAAGTATCCGTCGGCGGCGGAGGAGTTGCGGATTCTCAAGCAGACCACCGGCGGCGGTGAGCCGGAATTGGAAACCGCACTAACGGGCAAACAAATTCTGGCTTTGCAGGAAGTCGTGCGGAAAGTCCCCGTGGCCGAACATGTATTTGTCTACGCGCGGGACCTGGTGCGGGCTACACGACCGGGTGAGTTGGAATCTCCCAGGTTCGTAAAGGAATATGTCTCCTGGGGAGCTGGCCCGCGAGCCGGACAATACCTGATCGTTGGAGCCAAGGCCCGGGCCATTCTGGAAGGCCGGTTTCATGTCGCGACTGAGGACATCAAGGCGGTCGCGCATCCGGTGTTGAGGCATCGCATGGTGACGAACTTCCATGCCGACAGCGAAAACGTCACGACGGATGATGTGATCGACACACTGCTGGAAAAAATTCCGATAGCGCTACATGAAAAAGCGGGCCGAATCGTTCAATAAGGTTGAGAGTTCGCGAAATCGCAAAAAACGTCGATCCCAGTACCGGCACGGGAGAGAACACCGAATTTCTCAGCGAGTCGATCGTCTCTTTGAAAACCATCTGTCTAGTTCTGGAAGTCGTTCAGATTGATTTGGAGCAGATGACCGAAACGAACACGGTGGCAGAACCTGATGCCTCACTTTCTGTCCCAGCCGGGAAGTCAGCGCGGCACGTCGCAAACCGGTTATATCGTCTACAATAATTACAATGTCAGGACGCAGTTGTTCATCCTCGGATATCGACAATTTGTAACCACTGCTTGTCTTTGGCTCCCGCAGGCACTTCTAATGGTGTCTCCTCTCGCAGTTCCCACCAGATTTATGTCCTCACGTCAATTATGCAAATAACGGAGAGCCTGCCATGTCGGTTCAATCTTCACCCACGCAATCGGAATCGGGATTCCCACAGCTGCTGAAAAAACCGATGAACGCCCTGCGCCATTCAATCGCCCGTCGTGGTGTAATCGGCACGGTCACGTTTCTACCGTTGGCGGTATGTCGCATCACGCATCGTCAGCTGCGGAGATTGTCTCCCACGCGCCTGCGCAGTGGTCGGGCCGATGCAGAATTTGACGTGCAATTTGGTGTGGAGACCTGCAGGGAAGTCGAATTGCGGGATCTGCATATCCAAAGCGACAATCTCGTTCACGGGCAAGGGTTTCAATCAACAACACATCCTGACTTTCGCACGTTGATGCAGGCCATTCCAACGGATCTCACCAACCATGTTTTCGTCGATCTCGGATCGGGAAAAGGCCGTACGCTGATGATGGCGACGGAGTTTCCTTTTGCACAGATCATCGGTGTCGAGTTTGCCCGGGAACTGCACGACGTGGCCGAGCGCAATCTGTCGGTCTTTTCTGCCCCCTGGGAAATCAGGTGTAACGACGTGAAGTCGATCTGCGCCGATGCGACCAACTTCGAGTTTCCCGCATCGAACGTTGTTCTTTACATGTACAATCCGTTCGACCGTCCGGTAATGGAACAGGTTCTGGAGAACATCGACCAATCTCTGGCTCAGTCTCCCCGGGATTTTCTGGTCGTCTACAACAATCCCGTGCAGGGTGATTTGTTTCTGGCGTCAAGCCGTTTTGATATGCTGGAAAGTGGAGAAGACTGGATGATCTTTCGCTCGAAAGTTTGACGATTTGGACTGTGGCAGAACGATGGCAAGCATTCCCATTCGCAGAAAGCGATGCTCATATCGTTCTGTTGCTTTCGGTGATAACTTCACATTGAAGTCGATCATGGCGCTTTACTTCCCGCAACGAACCGCATAAGTTGGCGGAAGTCGGATGCAGGGACGTTATCTCTCTCTGTGCGAATTTGCACGCGACGACGGGCCTGCCGCCGAAACTGTCTCTCCAGGACTATCTGCAGGAAAACAACCCTGTCATGTCGAACACCATGACCGATCAGCCGACCACCATCGAAACGCTCCCTGAGTCACGCATTGTCACGGTGCAGCAGCACATTCTACAGGAGCAGAAGCGCTTCCCGGGGGCTTCTGGTGAATTTTCGTGGCTGCTTTCCGGTATTACCATGGCGACGAAGATGATTCAGGCCCATGTCCGCCGTGCAGGGCTGACTGACATTCTGGGATCGCAGGGCGATGTCAATGTGCAAGGGGAAGTACAACAGAAGTTGGACGTCTATTCCAATGAAGTCCTTGTGCACTGTTTGAGTGCCCGGGAAAGTATCGGTGTTCTCGCTTCTGAGGAAAATGAAAACCCCATGCTCGTGCATCGCGGATCGGAAAAGGCCAATTACGCGGTGATCTTCGACCCGCTGGATGGTTCTTCCAACATTGACGTGAATGTGAGTGTGGGCACGACCTTCTCTATTGTTCGCCGACCAGAAGGTGCCGGTCTGAATGATCCGGAACAATGGGTGTTGCAGCCCGGCAGCAAGCAAATTGCCGCCGGCTATGTCGTTTATGGTTCATCGACGATTCTTGTTTACAGCGTGGGCAACGGGGTACATGGCTTTACGCTCGATCCCTCTGTCGGTGCCTATGTTTTGAGCCATCCCAACATGAAGATGCCGGATGTCGGGAAATACTATTCCGTCAACGAAGCATACATGCAGACATTCCCACCGCGTTATGCTGAATACATTGATCGACTTCGATCCGGCGTTCTGGGACAGAAGTACGCCTCACGTTACATCGGCTCGATGGTGGCTGATTTCCATCGTACGCTGCTCAAAGGTGGTGTTTTCCTTTACCCGCCGACGGCGTCCAATCCCGAAGGGAAACTGAGACTGTTGTACGAAGCGAATCCAGTCGCATTTCTGGCGGAACAGGCGGGGGGCATGGCGATTGATGGCAAACGCCGTGTTCTCGATATCCAGCCTGACAGCATTCACCAGCGAACCCCACTGGTCGTTGGCAGCCGGGTGGAACTGGCCGATTTTGAGCGGTTCGTTCTGGAAAAGTGAGGTTGGTTCAGAATCAGTTCTGCGGTTCCCGTAGCTGATAAACCGAAGCCGCAAATGTTTCGAGATGCTTCATGGTGTCGCAGTAAGCCGTGTACTTCATCTGCTTGCGAATCTTCTCGTTGAGAGCCACACCACCAACAACCAGTGCCGTTCCGTTCTCCGTGGCTGTTTCAAACAGCCGATGCTCCTCCTCGATGAACTGATCGGTATCGCGAATGGCGGAAACGCTCAACCAGAAGAGTTGCGGCTTTGCTTTCTCAATGGCAGTCCGCAGCGTGAAGAAAGGAAGCATGTTGCCCAGCTGCGTTGTGTTCCAGCCATTGCTGCGCAACACCAGTTCGACCATGTTCGTTTGCAATGCGTAGGGATCGCCATCCAAAGTGCCGCCAATGGCGGTTGGTGCATGGGATCGGACTTCGGCAATCGTATTGCGAATTTCATGCAATACGCGCAGCGACATTTCACATGCCATGCGTTCTTCGTACACTTCAACTTCGCCACAATCCCACAGATCGCCGATTTCGTGAAACGCTTCGGCGATCACTTCATCGCAGATAGCCGAAATCGCATTGCCAGCCAGATACAAGTCGTAGACAATTTGTCGCGAGGCCGATTCATTCGCGGCAAGAAGCGCGATTTTCAGACGGTCTTTGGCTCGCCGCAATGTGCATTCCCCCTGACCGGTTGTTGCGGGCAGCCCAAGGATGGCCGGTTCGACCAGATCGCGCCCACTCTCGCGGAGGAATTCCAACACTCCCTTGATGGGTAGCTTTCGATGCCCACCCGCTGTCCGGATGATCGGGATCAATCCACGGTCGCACCACCGTTTCAGAGATGACTCACTCACCCCTATCGCTCGCGCAACCTGTTTTGGTGAAACGAGTTCCTTCATTATACTGTTATCCACTCGTTGAATCATTTGAACGCTTTATTCTGAGAAACTGGCTAGTGCAGCGTTCCGGCTGGAAGTCAGGGTTTGATGAAGTGGCAAGGAACGACAACGGAGCGGGTTATGTCAATTCGTACCCTGAAACAAAGCCTTGACAAGGCACTGGAGCAGTTTACCTTTTCGCATGACGCTCCTGGCTCGTGGGGGGCCTGTATTTGCAGGCCAATCGACACCCATCGTGGCGCAGAAGAGCGTAATACTTTCTGGAAATGAGGCAAGTTACCCAAGGATTATACGCGAGGAATCCTGCTTTCGACCCCAAATCATGCTATTTCAGACACAACAACATACCAAACTGGAAAAATACCAAACTGGAAAAAGAATGGTTTGAATGATTTTGTGTGGTGGGCAAATCCACGGATCAGCCTAAAATTCCCTGGAAAATCACGTTGTATTATCGTAGACCGACGATCAGCATTTTCAACCTGTCACCAATGTGCGGGGATAGACCATGCAACAGCTTTCCGAACCCATGTCGCATACCGATCTTTCCGACATCGACCCCACCTGGGAATTCGAGGTCTTTTTCGATGGCGACTGCCCACTCTGTCGCCGGGAGATCGACATGATTCGGCGGAAGGACAAGTCCGACCAGATCCGTTTCACCAACATCGCTGATCCTGAATTTGATGCCGACAGCATCGGGGTTTCTCACGAAGACCTCATGGCCGAGATTCATGGTCGCATGAGTGATGGTCAGATTATGAAAGGTGTCGAGGTCTTTCGCCAACTCTATTCCCGAATTGGGTTCGGCACATTGGTGTCGCTGTCGCGGTGGCCGGGTGTGCGTCATCTGCTAAACGGCGGCTATCTTCTCTTCGCCAAAAACCGGCTGAGGTTTACGGGTCGCTGCGCTGCTTCGAACGGAGTGTGCAAACTTCCGAAGCGGAAATCAGGAGCCAAATGATGCGAATCGCCATCATCGGCACGGGCATTTCCGGTCTGGTCGCCGCGTACAGACTTCACTCTCAACATGACATCGTGATGTTCGAGGCGAACAGTTATGTCGGTGGTCACACCAATACCGTTCACTTTGAATTGAATGGAGAACAGCACTCTATCGACACCGGCTTCATCGTGTTCAACGATCGGACCTATCCCAATTTCATTGCTCTGCTGAATGAGTTGGGTATCGCGTCAGACCCGACGTCGATGAGTTTCAGTGTCCGAGCCGAACGGAATAGTCTGGAATACAATGGCACAAATCTGAACGGTCTGTTCGCGCAACGTCGAAATCTCTTCCGGCCGAAATTCTACCGCATGTTGCAGGACATCCTCCGTTTCAATCACGAAGCCGAACAACTTCTGGAAGATGCAGGTGTTGAGCCCCTCACGGTGAAACGATTTCTTGACGCGCATCGATATTCAAAAGAATTTGTCAACTACTATTTGCTGCCGATGGGTGCGGCGATCTGGTCCTGCCCGCCGGCGACATTTGAATCCTTTCCGATGCGGTTTATCGCCGAGTTCTATCACCATCACGGGTTGCTCAGTATTCGCAATCGTCCGACGTGGCGGGTGATTCGGGGCGGCTCAGATCGGTATGTCGCAGCGTTGACAGAACCATTTCGGAATCAAATACGCCTGAACACACCGGTTAACCAGGTGCAACGGGGCGAACAGGAAGTCATCATTCAAACCAGTTCCGGTGATCGCAAGTCATTCGACGAAGTCATTTTTGCCTGCCACAGCGATCAGGCACTCAAGATTCTGGGTGATCAGGCCACGCCGTCCGAGCGCGCGATCCTCACCTCCTTTCCCTATAACGACAACACGGCCGTTCTGCATACTGATACATCTTTGCTGCCGCGTCGAAAACGGGCCTGGGCGAGTTGGAACTATCACTTGTGCGACGATTGCACCCGGTATGCAACCGTCACGTACAACATGAATATCCTGCAGCACATCGAGTCGAAGCGTGACTTTCTGGTCACGCTCAATGAAGAAGAGTTGATCGATCCCGCAAAAATCATCAGGAAAATGCATTACAGTCACCCGGTCTTCACGACCGAACGGGCTCAGGTTCAGTCGCGACATCACGAGTTGATCCGCCACCACCGCACATCGTTCTGCGGTGCATACTGGGGGAACGGGTTCCACGAAGATGGCGTCAACAGCGCGTTGGCCGTCTGCCGGAAATTTGAAAAAGCGCCGCTGCGACTGGAAACCGACGAATGCGTAACGCCGGACCTGGCAGAGATAGCGCCATCATGAACAGCCGCATTTATGAAGGGAAGGTGCAACACCACAGGCTCAATCCCGTTCCCCATCAGTTTCGCTACTCCATCTGCATGTTGTACCTCGATCTGGATGAACTGGAAACGGTGTTTCGTGGACGCTGGTTGTGGTCGACGAAGCGAATGGCTCTGGCCCGTTTTCGCCGCGATGATCATCTTGGCAATCCGAAAATTCCTTTGGCATTTTCCGTTCGAAACGAGGTCGAGAAACAGTTGGGTTTTCGTCCGAATGGCCCCATTCGCCTGCTGACCAACCTGCGGTACTTTGGCTACGTTGCCAATCCCGTCAGTTTCTATTACTGCTTCGACGATACGGGCCAACATGTCGAGGCGATTCTCGCAGAGGTCAACAACACACCCTGGGGTGAACGACATTGTTACGTCCTCGCTGCCTGTTCCTCTGCTCCAGGGGAAGAAATCACCGCGCGTCATGAAAAAGAATTTCACGTCTCCCCCTTCATGGGAATGGATCAGGAATATCGATGGAATCTGACGATGCCGGGAGAAGAATTGAGTTGTGGCATTGCCAATGTTGAACAGGGGCATACGATCTTTCACGCCTCGATGAAACTCTCACAGCGTGCCATCACTGGGTGGGAGTTATCGCGAGTGTTGATCCGGTACCCGCTGATGACCGCTCAGGTCACAACGGGCATTTACTGGCAGGCGTTGAAACTATGGTGGAAACGCGCGCCGTTCTTTCCGCACCCTGAAAAAAACTCCCAACAGAAGGTCCTCGCGCAATGACTCAAGTGACCATTTCAGCCGCTACACCTGTCAAAAATTCGTCGCAGTTGCACGATACCTCTCTACATTCCGCGCAACGGAAACCGCGACTCAGCGATCGGTTTGCTCGTAACACCGTCTTTCGTTCGCTCGACAATCTGCGGGATGGCCGGCTGACGGTACTGAGCCAGGCCGGTCTGAGGGCGTTTGGCGATCATCGCGAAGGCGACCTGCAATGTACGATTACTGTGCGCGACGAGACCTTTTTTCGTCGCGTGATGTGGGGCGGCAGTCTGGGGGCGGCGGAGGCCTATCTCGATGGCCTTTGGGACTGCGACGACCTGACAAATCTCATTCGTCTGTTCGCGCGAAACATGGAGACCTCCTCAGATGTCGGCGGTCGGTTTACCTGGCTCAAGGATCTGGCGGCACGGAGCTACCATGCCCTGCAAGCGAATACCAAAACGGGTTCGCGACGGAACGTTCACGAGCATTACGATCTGGGTAACGATTTCTTCTCGCTTTTTCTTGATGAAACGATGATGTATTCTTCAGCGATTTTCGAGCGGGATAACATGACGCTTGCCGAGGCATCAACCGCGAAACTGGATCGCATCTGCCGAAAACTGCAGCTTGAGCCTGACGACCATTTGTTGGAAATCGGGACCGGCTGGGGCGGATTGGCCCTGCATGTGGCAAAGAATTACGGCTGCAAAGTTACCACAACGACTATCTCTCAGGAGCAGTTCGAGTTCGCCCGACAGCGCATCACCGAAGCCGGATTAAGCGATCGGGTGAGACTCCTGCTGGAAGACTATCGTGACCTTAAAGGCCAGTACGACAGGTTGGTTTCGATTGAAATGATCGAAGCGGTCGGCAGTAAGTATTTCGACACCTACTTCCGCAAATGTGGCGAGTTGCTCAAGCCAACCGGCATGATGTTATTGCAGGGAATCACGATTCCGGAACAACGATACGGCCAGTACCTGAAGTCGTGCGATTTTATTCAGCGCTATATCTTCCCGGGTGGTTGCCTGCCTTCGATTCACGCCATCGGCGATTCCGTCGCGAGGGAAACCGACATGCGGTTTCTGCATCTCGAAGACTTTGCCGGGCATTATGCACAAACACTGCGCGAATGGCGAAACCGGTTTTTGAATCAACTGGATCGCGTGCGGGAAATGGGGTTTTCCGAGCGGTTCATACGCATGTGGGACTACTACTTCTGCTATTGCGAAGGCGCATTCCTCGAACGAGCGACCGGCGTTGTGCAATTACTGTTGGGCAAGCCGGGTTGTCAGTCAGATGTGACAGTGGATCAGGTTGGCGTTGCCGGGAAAGGTGAATAACCCATGTTGATGGATATGGTGAACGTCGCCCTGCATGCGACCGAAAAAGGTCTGCTTCCAGATACGATCACGCGATTTGGCATCAGAAGATTGTTGAAGCAGCGTTTGCGTGAAGTGGGGCAGGGAAGTTGTGAAGAGTGGCAGGCCCGGCTTGGTGAGTTTCTCGACTCTGCCGACACAGCACCAGTCGCTCTGATCCCGGAACGGGCCAACGAACAGCATTACGAAGTTCCCTCCGCATTCTTTCGGCACGTACTCGGACCTCGTCTGAAGTACAGTTGCTGCCACTGGCCGGACGGCGTACATCAACTGGAGCAGGCGGAAGAAGCCGCTCTCAAAGTAACTTGCGAACGGGCCGGTTTACAGGATGGCATGGACATTCTGGAACTTGGGTGTGGCTGGGGTTCGCTGACACTCTGGATGGCAAAACGCTATCCCGCAAGTCGCATCACGGCTGTCTCCAACTCCAGCACGCAGAAAGACGATATCGACCGGCAGGTGGCCAGGCTTGAGTTGGAAAATGTCCGCGTGATCACAGCCGACATGAACGACTTCTCCCCCGATGAACAATTCGACCGCGTCGTTTCGATCGAGATGTTCGAGCACATGCGGAATCATCGCGAATTATTGCGGCGGATTTCGCATTGGCTCAAACCAAAGGGCAAACTGTTCGTGCACATTTTCTGCCATCGCGAATTCACCTACACCTTCGAGGACAACGGACCGAATGACTGGATGAGTCGGCATTTCTTCTCCGGAGGAATCATGCCCGGAGACGATCTGCTGGTACACTATCAGGATGATTTGAAATTGGCCTGTCAGTGGCGCTGGAATGGTCTGCATTACGCGAAAACCTGCAATTCCTGGTTGGCCAACATGGATCACCAGCGGGATGCCATTCTACCTCTGTTCGAGGAGACATACGGACGTGACAAAGCTGAACTCTGGTTTGTTCGCTGGCGGCTCTTCTTCCTCGCCTGTGCCGAGTTGTTCGATTACCGCGGTGGCGATGAATGGTGGGTCTCGCATTATCTGTTCGAGAAACATCCGAGACTGGCGGCAGTCGGTGAAACTGAACGAGGCGTTTGATTGGTACTTTCTGACCTGTTTTTGATTAACGCGACTGTCATTGCCGGCATGATGTTTGTCGTCTGGCTCATCAGTCTGCCGTTGCGCGATGTCAGCATCATCGACCTGATGTGGGGATCTGGCTTCGTCGTCGTTACCTGGTGTTCGCTGTTTTTGACTCAAGCTTTTCATCTGTGGGCATGGATTCTTGTAGGCTGTGTGACTCTCTGGGGAGTACGGTTGAGTGGGTATCTTGTTTGGCGGAACCTGGGCAAGCCGGAGGATTTTCGGTATCGCCAGATGCGGAAAAAAAATGGCCGTTGGTTTCCGCTGTTGAGTCTGCTCATTGTCTTCTGGTTACAGGGGGCAATCATGTGGATTGTTTCTCTTCCTGTTCAGACAGCGATGCTCGTTTCTGAATCGGATGGAATGAACCTGATTGCAGGCGTGGGCGTATTGATCTGGTTGATTGGGCTGATGTTTGAATCGATTGGTGACTTTCAGCTTGCCAAATTCAAATCCAACCCCGTCAACGAGGGAAAGGTTCTGGATAGCGGGTTGTGGCGATACACACGGCACCCGAATTATTTCGGCGACTTTCTCATCTGGTGGGGCCTGTACTTTATCGCGTTTGGCGATGGCTGCTATTGGTGGACGATAATCGGTCCGGTTATGATGTCGATCTTTCTGATGCACGTTTCAGGCGTCACGCTGCTGGAAAAATCTCTGAAGGATCGCAAACCGGAATACGCGAACTACATCGCCCGCACCAGCGCATTCTTTCCCGCACCACCCAGGCGAAGCCGTTGAGCGTTCGCGCGGAATGAACCATCGCGATCGTAATTCATGGAACGTCATACACTCTATGAATAGTACCTGGTCGGCTGTTTCTGCCTTGCCCCGTTGGAATTATTGTGCGATGCCACTATCCTGTTCATCATAAGAAATTCACGCCCTCTTGAATCGTTCCTGGCTCGTGCAAATCGACGTTTGCGGGACAATTTACGATTCCAGCGTCACGGAGATGCGGATATTCCTTTCTTTGCTGCGATCGTGGTTCGTTGCGGTAAAAAAGTGTCGTGGCTGGGGACTGGGGGCGTATTACGCTCTTCCGCGCGTGATGGATGTTGTTCGGCCTGCAATACAGGTCCCACGAGCCAGAGGCGTCACACCAGACAATAAACTGCTATAGATTATGGAAATCGTGTCGCTCGGCAGGAAGGAGCGAAAGCCGAGTCAGACAGAACCACGAGGAAAGAAATTCCGTGCCACAATCGTGAATTCGACATGCCTGTAAAAGTTCAATCCGACATCATTACGCTCATCGGCTATCGTGGCTGTGGGAAGACCAGCGTTGCCCAGCGGCTGGCCAGATTGCTCGACTGGTATTGGGTCGACGCGGATGTCGTGATTGAACAGCGAGCCGGCAAGACGATTGCACAGATTTTCGCCGATGAAGGGGAATCGCATTTCCGTCAACTCGAATTTGCGTCTCTGCAGGAATTGCTGACGCGGGAACGACTGGTCATCGCTGCCGGTGGCGGGGCGATATTGAACGAACAGACCCGCAACAACATGAAAGACGCCGGTCCGGTCGTCTGGCTGACAGCCGAGACCAAAACTCTGGCTGCCCGCATTGCCGGTGACGAGTTGACCGGCCAGCGTCGCCCCGGCTTGACCGATCAGGGTGCGCTTGAGGAAATCGAAACGGTCCTCGCTACACGATTGCCGTTGTATGAAGCGTGCGCTACGATGATGGTTTCGACAGATAACGCCACACTCGATGAAGTGGCCTCTCAAATCTTTGCACGGCTGCCAGAAGCGATGAAACCACAATTCCCCAACGACACCGGAGCCGCCTCATGAGTTGGCCCGATGTCCCGCATTGGACACTGACAATCTGGCTGTTCGCACTGGGGGCAACCATCGGCAGCTTCTTGAATGTCTGTATCCTTCGCATTCCCGATAAGGAAACGCTGGGTGATCAGATCCGTGCTCTGTTTCATCCCCCCTCGCGCTGCCCACGCTGTTTCTCACGGATTCGCGCGATCGACAACATCCCGATTTTCGGCTGGCTCAAGTTGAAGGGCAAATGCCGTAACTGCCAGAAGAAAATCTCCTTCCGCTACCCGGCGATCGAATTGTTCAATGGCATTCTGTTCGTACTCGCTTACTGGTTTATTGTGCCGGAATCGGGCCGGCTGGTCGATAGTTGTCTGTTCACCCCGAGTGGAATCGGTATCACCGGTGGCCAACCAAACGGACAATGGTGGTCGGTTGAGGTCTATTCGATTTTCCGCTTCGCCTGGTACATGGTACTGATCGAAGCACTGGTTGTTGCGACCTTTATCGACTTCGATCTGATGATCATCCCTGAGGCGTCCACTTTCCCGGCAACGCTCGTGGGAATTACTGGTGCGTTTGTTGCCGGTTCCTTCTGGCTGGTGCCACTCTGGTTTCAATCACCCGGACATCTGCAGCCGTTAATCCAGATGTTCCCTTCATGGATTGCCAAATACATCCCCGGGACAACTGCCACCGGTTGGATCGCCTTTTACCCACACTTGCACGCGATGGGCAACAGTCTGGCCGGCATGGTCGCGGGCTGGTGCATTATTCAAGTGGTGCGAGGTCTGGGGAGTTGGGCTTTGAAGCGGGAAGCGATGGGCCTGGGTGATGCCTACCTGATGGCGATGATCGGCGCCTTCATGGGTTGGCAGGCGGTCGTAGTCGTCTTTTTTCTCGCACCGCTTTGTGCACTCGTTGTCGTCGCAACGGTGTTCCTGTTCCGTCGCGATTCCGAAATTCCATACGGACCATACATTTCTCTGGCGACCTTGTTGCTGATTCTCGGGTGGCGGGACATCTGGCCGCGCGTCGAAGGCGTGTTTGCCCTGGGACCTTTGCTGCCGGTGTTGTTTGTCGTCATGGCTGTGATGCTGGTGGTAATTCTGTTTTTCATGCAGATCGTCAAGCGCCTGCTCGGCATCCCGTTGTACTTTGATGAATACGAAGGGGAATGGACGTCTGCCGATCAGTTGACGTACCTCCAGGGGGAAAATGTCGATCATCAGCAGGGACGCTGGCGGAACGACTGTTGGCCGGGCATGCAGTCCGGTCGGGGAACATCTTACAATGATCAGTGGCGTCGTGGCTGTGATGGGAAGTAGCGAACCGGGTTTACCGGGTTTTGGGAAGATGTGCCTGGCTTCCTGAAGTCACAATGATTCAGGCATTTGGTGCCATGCAACGCCTGCATCGTGACAGCAGGACAAGCATGTTGGGGTTTGTTAAATCTCACTCAACCTACGACAGAAAACTGAGCAGATGTCCAAACAGAAGATTGATCGATTCGAGAAAGCCCGGCTCGAAAAGCTGGAAAAAATTGAAGAACTGGGCCGTGACCCGTGGGGCGAGCGGTTTGATAATCACATCGCGATTTCCCATGCACGTGACAAGGCACCGGAGGAGCCGGGTGAGGAAGGCGAAACCGTCCGTGTCGCCGGCCGGATCATGCTGCGACGCAA
Source organism: Planctomycetaceae bacterium (assembly GCA_028284145.1). Lineage (GTDB taxonomy): Bacteria > Planctomycetota > Planctomycetia > Planctomycetales > Planctomycetaceae > JANQSH01. The sequence goes on from JANQSH010000205.1 coordinate 95,797, forward strand.
GGCGGGCAAACTCCGCTTCTACGACATTCAGGATTATTCCGGAAAAATCCAGTTGCTGTTTTCGCGAGGCGATCTGTCGCAGGAAAACTGGGATCTGATGGGGACGCTCGACCTGGGGGATCTAATCGGCATCGACGGAAAATTACGCCAGACCGATTCCGGGGAGATTTCGGTCTTCGTGGAAGAGTTGACCGTTTTATGCAAGTCGCTCGCGCAGCCACCGGAGAAATTCCACGGCGCAAAGGACACCGAAATGCTGCTGAGGCAGCGGTATCTCGATTTGATCTACAACAAAGGCGTGCTCGACAAAATGCTCAAGCGGACGAAGATTATCGATTCCGTCCGCCAGACCTTGCGGGCTGCCAACTTCGCAGAAGTCGAAACGCCCGTCCTGCACGCGATTGCCGGTGGTGCGGCGGCTCGTCCTTTTGTCACACATCACAACACGCTCGACATCGAACTCTATATGCGGATTGCCTTGGAGCTGCATCTCAAGCGATTGATGGTCGGTGGCATCGAGCGGGTGTATGAAATCGGTCGCGTCTTCCGGAACGAAGGGATCGACGCAACCCACAACCCTGAGTTCACAATGATCGAGATCTATCAGGCGTATGGCAATTACGAGACGATGATGGATCTTACTGAGGCGATCGTCACCGATGCCGTAAAAACGGTTTCTGACAGCATGGTACTCCCCTGGGGTGACACGACGATCGACTTCTCTTCCCCCTGGCCACGCAAAACATACGGAGAACTTTTTGCCGAACATGCCGGTTGCGATATGCAGGATACGGCAGCCGTGCGGAAAGTCGCCGAACAGCAGGCCGGGCAGGGGAACATCACCCGTGAGTTCATTGAGAAGATGAACTCGTCGGAAGTGCATCCGGATGTCATTGTCAATGAGGTGTTTGAAGTGTGTGTCGAGGACGCGCTCACCGGACCGATCCTTGTGATCGATTACCCCGCTTCCATTTGTCCGCTGACCAAACGGAAAAAAGGAGTCCCTCACATCGCCGAGCGATTTGAACTGTTCATTCACGGGATGGAACTGGCGAATGCCTACACTGAATTGAATGATCCGCGACTGCAGGAGGAGTTGTTCCGCACTCAACTGGCGGGGATGGATGAAGAGGAATCGATGGCGAGGATGGATCACGATTTTGTGCGGGCATTGAAAGTCGGCATGCCCCCGGCGGGCGGTTTGGGGATCGGCATCGACCGCCTCGTGATGTTGCTGACCAATAGCCAGAGCATTCGTGACGTGATCTTCTTCCCGTTGTTGCGACCGGAAGGCGCTCCGGCGAAGAAGGAAGGAGGAAAAGCTTCGAAGGCATGATGTCCACGGAGGTTCACGTTTCGCCGGTGTACAGCCGCCGCCTTGCAATCACCCTAATCCCCTTACTCAAAAAAGCTTGCGTTATTTCCAGTCTACACAAAATGTTGTGTAAAACTGCCCGTGACACCGATGGCGAAAAAGCATAGAACTACCCGCTCAATTATTCCCCCATAGCCGTGTTGCTGCGCAACGCGGAATCATCTTTTCATTCCCATAAAAATGGGAATCCATTCTTTGATCTGGATTCCCGCGTTCGCGGGAATGACAAATATGTGCACGGGTGCCACTGACGACAAGTTGCCAGTGCTGATCAACAACGACGATAAACCAGCGACGCGCAAGAGCGTGTCCAACAAACCACACAAGCCAAGGATGGCTCGATGTACAAAATTCTTCTCTGCCTGCGGTATCTCAAAACGCGTTACATCGCGTTGGCCTGCATTATCAGCGTAACCCTCGGCGTGATGACGATGATCGTTGTCAACGCAGTGATGGCCGGCTTCAGCTCCGAGATGCGGGAACGCATCCACGGTATTCTGGCCGATGTTGTTGTGGAATCGACTTCTGTCGACGGCATGCCCAATGCCGAGCAGCAAATGAAAGTCATCGAAGAGGCCGTCGGCGAACACATTGAAGGGATGACGGCGACGGTCGAAATCTACGGCATGATGAGCTTCCAATATGCGGGGCAGTACATCACAAGGCCGGTCACACTGATCGGTATCAAGCCGGAAGGCAAAGCAAAAGTTGGCCCACTGGTAGACTACCTCGACAGTTACCGGGCGATCAGGAAAGATGGTGTCGTCGTCCGCGAACCGATGAGATCACTCGATGAACCACCTGGTTGGAATCTGACCGAAGCCGCCAAACAATACCGTGCTCGCTGGAAAGCGCAGGCCCGCTGGCATTTCGAGCAAATGAACGGCAAGCCGCAAAACCACGGCACGCCGATTGAAAGCCCGAAACATCCATTTGAAGAACAGCCAGTTGAGTTGCCCGATCTGAACACATTTCAACCAGATGATTCTGAAGAAGCAACGGCGGAGAACAAGACCGGCCAGTTCCCTCTCAATGCACCCGGTATTCCCGTCGATAATTTTCAGCCAATCGAAGAAATGGAACGGAAAGACAACGCAGCCAGACCGGAAATAAAGGAAGCGACGCGCACGAAACAGGACGAAGAGTTTTCTGCCGAAGAATTGGCAGGCGATCCATCGGAATTCAGTGAAAGTGATCTGGCCAGGGAGCTTGAAGAAGACCCGCTGATGCAGTTCTCGCAACCGGAACCGGCAACACTGGAGGATCTCGATGGTCCGCTGGATCACCGCTTTTATGTTGGGGCCGGGTTGATTCAGTATCAATATGAAGACCCACACACGGGCGAAGTGAAGACCATGCAGATGGTCAAACCGGGAGACGATATTGCCATCAGCACGGTTGCCACGGGACGCCCGCCGGAACCGGTCCATTTCAACGGCACCGTCGTCGACGTCTTCCAGAGTGGCATGAGCGAATATGATGCGAACCTGATCTTCTGCAACCTGGAACAGTTGCAGCAGGCACGAGGTATGATCGATCCGCAGACAGGACAAGGTGCGATCACCGCCGTACAGATCAAGCTCAGGAATTACGAACATGCGGAAGAAGTGGTCAAACGCTTGCGGGCGGCATTTCCCCCAGGGTTGATTTCGGTTCGAACGTGGGAGCAGAAACAGGGGCCGCTTCTTTCCGCGGTTGAAATCGAACGGGCCATTCTGAATGTGCTGCTGTTTTTGATCATCACCGTCGCCGGCTTTGGCATTCTTGCGATCTTCTACATGATTGTTGTGGAAAAGACCCGCGACATCGGCATTCTCAAAGCACTCGGTGCGAGTTCTCGTGGTGTGATGGCGATCTTTCTTTCGTACGGTCTCGCGTTGGGAATTGTCGGAGCGGGGACCGGGCTGGTCGGCGGGCTGTTGTTCGTGAAGTACATCAACCAGATTGAAGCCGGATTGACCTGGCTGACCGGCCGCAAAGTCTTCGACGAAACAATTTACTACTTCCCCGAAATCCCCACGCATGTCGAACCGTGGACCGTCACCTGGGTGGCAGTTGGTGCAATGGCGATTGCAGTGCTGGCCAGTATCTTGCCTGCCCGCCGCGCTGCGCAATTTCGACCGGTGGAAGCGCTTCGCTTCGATCAGTAACGTCGCACCCCGAGAACGATTTTGCCCCGCCGCAAGACTTCAAGGAAACGAAATCGATGTCTTCAACCACTTCGCCGCAGGAAACGATCTCTTCCCCTTCGCAATACGCCCTCGATAACGGGGTGACATCGAGATTACGGAATGACAACTCTCAAGAGGCGGAATTCGTAAAAATGACCGACCCGCAAGTTTCGACAATCGCCCTCGAAAAGGCATACCGCAAAGGCCAACACAAAGTCCCTGTACTGCACGGCGTAAACATGTCGGTTCAGGCCGGAGAATTTCTGTCGATTGTCGGGCAGTCGGGGTCGGGCAAGAGTACGCTGTTGCACCTGATGGGCCTGCTCGACACGCCGGATGTGGGCGAAATTCTGTTTGAAGGCCAGCGGATTGACAACCTGTCGACTCGCACGCGGGACACACTGCGAAACCGAGTCTTTGGTTTCATCTTCCAGTTCTATCATCTGCTGCCGGAAATGAGCGTGCTCGAAAATGTGCTCTCTCCGTTGATGATTCGCCACGGCATTCTCGAATACTGGCGGCGACGGCGTGAACTGCAGAAACAGGCCAAAGACATGATTGCGAAAGTGGGGCTGGGGCATCGCCTGCGGCACAAACCGTCGGAACTCTCAGGTGGGGAAATGCAGCGCGCGGCCATCGCACGCGCATTGGTCGCTCATCCCCAGGTCCTGCTGGCGGACGAACCAACCGGCAATCTCGATTCCCGCACCGGTGGCGAGATCATCGATCTACTGAATTGCCTGAACGAACAACAGCAGTTGACGATTGTGATGGTCACGCATGATGACCTGATCGCCCAGCGCGCACATCGGACCGTCCGATTGGACAGCGGTCTGATTCAACCACTGGATGACGCCGCCTGATCAATCTCTCTGTTTCCGGCAGAGCCACGCAATGCGGGATACCTCACCGAAATTTTGCATTGCGTGACAACACAGATAGAATACACTCTGTGTGGTTTCAACATCGTGGTTTCAACGTCTTAACGGTAATCAACCCGATGACCCATTCCAATCCACAACACATTCCGGAACGCATACTGGGGCCGGAACGCATACTGATACCAGAACGCATACTGGGGGTTGACCCAGGTCTGGTCCGCACCGGCTACGCGCTGCTGGAACGAACTTCGTCCGGTCCACATCTGCGCGAAGGAGGAGTGATCCGTTCCGACTCGAAGCGGTCGCTGGCTCAACGTGTTTTTGAAATCGGGACTGGCATCCGGGAAGTGCTGGAGGAATTCCAACCCGCCTCGGTCGGAATCGAACAGGTCTTTTCGCTGGGGCGCAATCCCAAGAGCGCGTTGTTGATGGCCCATGCCCGCGGAGCCGTTCTGATGGCGATCGCCGAACACGAGATTCCAATCATCCACTTCACGCCTACACAAGTGAAGCGGTCACTGACTGGCAGCGGCAAGGCTTCCAAAGAACAGATACAGCATGCCATCACCCGCGAGCTGAATCTGGAACGAATTCTGGAGCCGAACGATGTCGCGGATGCATCAGCCGTGGCGTTGTGCCTGTATCATGGCGTCCGCTTCGCCGCCTGACGTTCTCGACATCTTCCAGGTCGCCAGGACTTCAACTGCCGCCTTATTTCGATTTCAAATCGAAATCGAGTTGGTTGTCACCCGCTTTGATGGTCGCAGTCAATTCCGAAGCGGTGTTGTACTTCTCGGGGATGATGCTGACGAATTCATCGACTTTTCCATCCGGTCCTGGCCCGTCGATTTTCTGGCCCGTCTTCTTCTTCGACAGAATCTCGACACGATAGGCCCCTTCCGCAATTCCTTTGTCGTCTCTGAACTCATACGCACCATTTGAGATTTCGGTACTGCCCCCGGCCATTCCGTCACCTTGCGGGACGAAGAAAATGGTACCCTGTCCGAGCGGTTCTCCGTCGAGTGTCACTGTTCCTGTGACGTGATAGCGAACAGGTCCAGACTCACCACCACAGCCGATGAGCAGGAAGAACGAGAAAAGAGCCAAAACGGTGTACGTCACTGAATTTTGATGTCGTTTCATTGCTTTACTGGCCTTTGAACAAAAAGCGAGGCCTGGCTTTGGCTGGGAAACCAGGCCTCGCAATGTTTCACGAATTCACAGTCGTGTATTGGCGGCAATCGAAAACCACCCGCTCTCCATCAGGAGCACAAAGTCCTCAATACTGGTCGACCACTTCACCGTCAGCCATTCCTCCCAACCGTTCCCAGGTCGTCTGGGCAACGGCATCGGGTACGAATCGGACGCTGCCATCGCAAAGCAACATTTGCGCACCTCCTGTATGCTTCGAGCGAGCCGTCAGGCGATGAGGTCCAGCCCCACTTGCAGTACATGGAGTACCGAAAGCTGGTTCGTTGGCACATCGCTCGGTGAGGTCGGCTGTTGGGTTATTCGGGGGGAAGCTATGCGTGTACATGATCGACCCGCCATCGGAAGAGTAGGCGCCTCGTGAACCATTGCCCCGCGAATGGAGGATTTCCGCTACGGCTGCGGTGTTGGAAGTCCCGTCAGTGACATCGCGAATTCGCGAAAACGAGTTGACATGGAAGGGACCCAATTCTGTCAGACCAGTCGTGTGAGGAATTGCTGTACCTCGACTATAGGTACCAACCCCAGCATTGGCAGCATAGTTGCCCCGTCTACCAAAGTCGGCTGGGGCGTTTGACAAGAGACCTTGTGGGGCAGAGGGACAGTGGTAGGCATTAACCTGACGGCCCCGGGCTGTCTGATTCGAGCTGTGCCACCAATTCACAGTCAAATTGTACTCATCATAAATGTTCTGCATTTCCATATGCGGCAGAATCGCCACCATCCATGACGTACTATGAGGACCACCTGCGCTACTGAAACCGGCCGGGAAGCTCACGTGGATATCGTGGTAGTTGTGGAGGGCGATGCCCATCTGCTTCAGGTTGTTTTTGCATTCGGTGCGGCGGGCGGCCTCCCGTGCCTGCTGAATCGCCGGCAGCAGGAGAGCAATCAAAATCGCAATGATGGCAATCACCACGAGCAGTTCGATCAGTGTGAAACCACGTTTTCTGTTTGATACTGTCGTTTTCATGGAATCGGTCCTTTGATGAGGAGAACGAAGAATGGAACCCTGCTCGAAAGAGACAGGGGGAAACTTATTTGCAAACTCAGAAACGGACGTGTTTGACCGAAAGAAAATTTCAAAAGAGATTCGTTTTTGCGGCGAAAAGCTGGAATCGATTTGAGAAAATCGACAATTGCCGTGAATGGCAACGACTGGAAAATGGAAAAATGCGACGCTTTCCCTGACGCTGTGATCTATTATCCATGTCAATCAGGTACTGTCGATGGTAATTTGCGACACATTCATAATGATTTGCGACGCCTGTAACTGTTTCGATGGTGGATTTCCCCTCTTAACGTCTTTCAGAGAAGCATGTTGTCCCATCCTGAGACTCTTCAGATCTGATCAAAAAAACGCCTGAAAAAAATTTCTGCCCGATTGATCCAGAGTGCGTCAGCGATAACAGTAACCTCTCTGATAACTGCAACGTCTCTCGATCTGGTCATTTCAGATTCAAATGGTTCGCCAGCCGCTACAGCAAAACGAAACCTGGTCCAGGTATGGTGACCATCCACTTGCTCGCATTGTGTTCGGTTGACACGCGCATTGCCGACTCACTACGTTCCGGACTCCCGCGCGAGGGCCACCAGAAACAGCTCTCCCAAATTTTGCCGATTCTCCCACCCGCTTTTGGAAAGGATGCACAACATGAACGGGATCGTATTGTCTTTGGTTGCTACGGCCATCACTCTGGTCTGGTCTGCTGGCACAACGAATGTGGCGCATTGTGCTTCTGGTTTTTCTGGTTTGCAGGTTGATCTGAAGCCGGACACCAAACCGAAATATATCCGCGCGCAACTGCGGGCCAAAACCGACCTGCAACAGGTGGCATTCCGCTTTGATAATGAATCCTGGCAACCCGCCGTGAAATCGCAGGAAAAGCCGGCAACCCATGTCATGAAACATGCCCGAGCCGTGTATTCCGGTCGAGAGGTTGCGGTCCGCGCTCAAAACACCAGGACGGACAGGTGGATCGTCATTCGGGGAAAGATCAACGCCGACATGAAATTTGAGGAAAGCGAACGAAAAATCGTCAGCGAGGAGGAAGCTACCAAATTGACGGGCTCAAAACAGGCTCACCCGAAAGCTCAGACCGGCGGAATCGGAAGCCGGTTTCTGGCCGAGTTGAATAATTATCGAGCCCGGATGGGGCGTGGCTCATTGACATACGACCACTCACTGGAAGCGATTGCCTCTCGCAATAATCAGGCGGGGGGGTACCACAACTACACCGGAGGAACGCCACAGGTTTGGGCGTTTGGCAGCCCTTCTGTCACCGGCACACTTCGTCAGTGGCAGAATTCGCCTCCACACAATGCCATTCTGCTGGGCGGGTATCGAGCCGTCGGCATCGCCTTTGATGGTCGAAACTGGACCGCCAACTTCCGCTAAAGTGATTTCCCCTCTCATGCCTGAGTGTCGTCAATCCACACAGCCTGGCACTCGAACTTATCGCCCGGAATTGATCAATCATGGTTGGAGATGGAGAATCCTGGAATAAACAGAAGAGTTTCCGGATCATCAGTGATACAATCCCAGACCGACCTGGGAAAAATTCCTGGCGACAGTGGGTCAACGAAACTCGTTTTTCAATGGAAGCGTATAACGCACTCCTGTGGCCGCGAAGATCGTGTTTCGGACTGCAATTGCAGGTTCCCACGAGCCGGGAACGTTAAACGAAAAGAACTACATTTAGAGGGGGAGAACAACAACATGAAGAATTTGATGGCTCTGACTCTGGCATTTGGAATGTGCGCATACCTTGTTGGTTGCGCTCCAGGTGAAGATCAACCTTCGGGTAACGGAAATGGCAACGGCCATAGTCATAGTGAGACACCGGCTGAAACTCCCGCAGAGACACCGGCTGAAACTCCTGCAGAGACACCGGCTGAAACTCCCGCAGAGACACCGGCTGAAACTCCCGCAGAGACACCGGCTGAATTGCCGGCACCGGAAGCCGCTCCCACCGGGCAACCCGAAGCTCCGGCAGAAGTGCCTCAACCGTAGTCTTCCATTCCGAAGACAACTGAAGACATGCGACACCCGCTCTTCAACCCGGAGAGCGGGTGTTTTTGTTTTGCGGCATGTTTGAGTTGCAGCGTCGTCTTTCAAACGAGAAGACAACTTCAGAACATGCCAACGATCTTCAGGAGGAGAACAATTCTGCCATGCCACTCGTCTGGAGCGAATTTCCTTGATTTGTAGCGTTGAGTTGGCAATTCACATCGAATTTTCCGGACGACTGCAAAATCAAAATCGTTCCTGCGCAGGCAGGCAACCTCGGCCAGTCGAGTACGGATTCGACAGTATTCCAATGGTCAAACAACCTGGGAAAACCGGAATTACAGCGGATCAAGGCCTGTGCGATGGCAGTTTTTCAGCAGCGGGCATTCCGGACAATCTGGACGGCGGGCGATACAGATTTTCCGCCCATGATGAATCAGCCGGTGCGAAAAATTGATCCATTCTTTTTCCGGAAGGATCGCCATCAAGTCCTGCTCGATCTTGTCGGGGTTCGTGTTTTCGGTCAGCCCGATCAGGCGAGTGATCCGCTTGACGTGCGTGTCGACTACCACCCCACTGGGAATGCCGTACACGGTTCCCAACACAACATTCGCCGTCTTTCGACCAACGCCGGGCAACTTGATCAGCGTATCGAGATCGGTCGGAATTTTCCCGTTATGCTGTTCGACCACCGCCGCCGCCATCCCCCGCAGGCTGGTCGCCTTGTTGCGGAAAAAACCGGTTGATTGAACGATCTTTTCAACCGATTTCTGGCTCGCTTTGGCGAGATCAGCCGGAGTCGGGTATTTCCTGAACAACTCCGGCGTGACCATATTGACCCGCTCGTCCGTACATTGCGCGGAGAGAATCGTCGCTGCCAGCAACTCAAATGCGTTCTTGTGAACCAACGCACACTCGACGTCGGGATAGGTTTTCTTCAGTCCGCGAACGATTTTACCCGCCTGCCTTTTCAATTCGGCATCTGGCTCTGCTTTCTTTTTCGTCGCACCTTTTGCTCCTGTTTTTTTCACGGCCTTTTTCGCAGGAGATTTTTTCCTGCGAGAAGCCAATCCACCTGATCTGGCTTTTGATCGTGTCTTGCTGGTCGTCTTTTTCTTTGCCATGAGAATTCCCACAGTCGATTTTCGGGTCGGTTATGAGCAGTTTACCTTTTCGTACAACGTTTCTGGCTCGTGAGGACCTGTATTTGCAGGCCAATAGGTGTCCATCGCGTCACAGAAGAGCATAATACGCTTATTCAACGTCATTACCACGGCGCATCGCACGCAGGAATGACTCTGCTATCATATCTCCTCGGCAACAGCAAGCATTGCGATCAAACAACACCACGACAGGTAACAAAATGAGCAAAGAATATCCCGAGAAGTACATCGAGGGTTTGCGGCTGTTCAACGAGGAAGAGTTCTTTGAATGCCATGATGTCCTGGAAGAGTTGTGGACAGAGGTGATGGGTGAAGAGCGACTGTTTCTACAGGGAATGATTCAGGCAGCGGTCGCGTTATTTCACTTCGGCAACGATAACTTCGGCGGCGCCCGCAAACTCTATAACTCCTCGCGGGAAAAGATCACACCTTATGAACCGAACTACTGGGGAATGAACATCAGAAAGTTTCTGGTCGACTTCCAATACTGTTTTCAGGAATTGATCGATTCCGGAAATGTGTACCCCGACGATGTGAAGTTGCGGGACGAGCGCGTGCCGAGAATTGAATTCGAGGGCGATCTCTCCCGCCCTGCCATTGACGCAGATGAAAATGAGTGACGCACTCATGCCCGAGCGAAACATTTTGCCGACGATCCGGCCACAACATTTCGCACCTCCGAAAGCGGCATACGTTCATGTTCCGTTTTGTGTACACCGTTGTGGTTATTGCGACTTCACACTTATCGCCGGGCGCGACGATCTGATTGACGCATATCTCGATGCACTGGAAACCGTGCTGCAACGTTTGGAGCATCCTCAAAAGGTGCGGACGATTTTTCTGGGAGGTGGGACACCTTCGCATTTGAGCGTCACGCAGTTGCAGCGTCTGACGCGACTCATCAACAAGTGGTTTCATCTCACCGACGATGGGGAATACAGTGTCGAAGCGAACCCGTCCGGGTTAACGCGCGACAAGGCTCATCTCTTTGCCGAAATGGGGGTCAACCGCATCAGTCTGGGCGTGCAGTCGTTTGATGATGATGTCCTTAAGCTGCTGGAACGCGATCACCGAATGCCGGAGATCGATGCGTCATTGGAAGCGGTGCAATCGGAGATTGACAACATCGCGATCGATCTCATCTTTGGTACGCCCGGCATGACAACCGAACTCTGGCGGGAGACATTGGGATTTGCAGTTGAACGACAGCCAGCGCACATTTCAACCTACGGCTTGACCATCGAAAAGGGAACCGCCTTCTGGTCACGGCAAATGAAAAAAGAACTTTCACTGCCAGATGACGACCAGCAGCGGATGCAATATGAGTTATCCATGCAAATGCTCGAAGCCGCCGGTTTGGTTCAGTATGAAATCTCCAACTTCGCTGCACCAGGTTCTGAATGTCGACACAACCAGGTCTATTGGCAGGCGGAGTCGCATTTCGGTTTTGGTCCCGGAGCGGCGGCATACATTGACGGAGAACGCCGGATGAACCACCGCAGTGTAGTGACATGGCTGAAGAAGGTGCAGTCCGGACAGTCGGAAATCGCGGAAACCGAACGCCTCTCTGCCGAGGATCAGTTTCGAGAAGCGTTTGCACTCGGTTTGCGGACCGCAGCAGGTGTTGATCGATCCCACTTTGAGTGTCGATTTGGCGTTGATCCCGCGACATGTTGGGAGGAAGAAACCACGTCATCACTTGTTGATAACGGTTTGCTGGAGATCACCAATCAGGCGATACGGCTGACACCTTCGGGTCGCTGCGTGGCAGACTCTATTGTCGGATCATTTCTGTGAAGCAAACGTCTTGCGATCAATTCAGAACAGACAAAGGATTCATGTCGTGTAAGGTGCAGTCTTTTTCCCGGCCGACGCGTTACACGCAGCGATGCGAAAAAGGAAACCGCCTTAAAGCTGAATGTGAAAGTCGTCCAGATCATCGAGATCGGGGTCCGCATAACCGGTATCGATGTGAAACGGATTTTCTTCGGTCGTCTCTTGAGGTGACCGTTTCTCTTTCCCCGGACGCTGACGTTTCGGTGCAGTGTCTGGCTCTTCAAGATCAAACGGTTCTTCGCCAATGCTTTCGTCTTCGATGCCTTCGTACTCGACCTCCGTCACCTCCGGATTGATCGGGTTGCCATTTTCGTCGACGTACTCGTACTCATATTCCACACCATCGTCAGACTCGACGACCTCTGTCACGGGAAGGGGAGGTTGTTGCTTCTTCTCTTCTCGCGATTTCTTCTGCTGGGCCTTCTGTAATTCGGCTTTCTTCCGGCGAGCCTGTTGTTCGGCCAGCCGTTTCCGCTGGAGCGCTTCTTCCCGCGTCATTCCCGATTGAGCATCAGACCGTTTTGGTTTCGCTCTGGATATGGCGGGTAACGCAGCCGAGTTCTCTTCCACCGGAGAGGTCGGTTTCTGCGGCGATGGCGATTTGTTTTCGACCGATTCCCCAGCACTCAAAGCCGACTGCATGTGCGCCTCTGTTTCCGGCGTGTCGGGCATTCCCTCCAGCACGCGGATTTTCCAGGACTCCATGTCTTCAGCACTCAAGCCGGATGAACGATCAATCGTCAGATGGGCATCCAGATCAATCGATGGCACGGTCGCATAAATCGAGAGGCGGCCATTGGTGCCGTATTTGAACATCACCTCAACCGGCGTATGCGCGGGAAGCCCTGGAGGAAAACCGGAGACAATACATTTTCCGATTTCGGTTGCGTGCAAACCGGAATCATCGCCTCCTTCCACGACAGTCACCATCACGCTGTCCTGATTGTCCTTGTATGTTGTAAACACACCATGGCCAGTTGCTGGAAGCTGAGTGTTGCGGGCGATCATGGTATGGCGGCGTTTCCGCCCGGTCGATCGCTCCACGCCCAGAACCCCCAGATCGTGTGAGCAGACGTTTTTAACGAACATCCGATATTCGTCGATGTTGTCCTCATCGTCCAGCAGAAATCCTGCATACAACGCCGCGCCATGCGCGACGGCTTCATCTGGCGACAGCGAACGGTCGACGGTAAGCCCGCTTTCCTGTTGCAGCATTTCCTGAACCATCGGCATGCGGGTTGATCCGCCAACCAGCAATAACCGCGTGACATCTTTCCAGGCGTAACCGGCCTCGCGTAACATGGTCCGAATTGTGAAATGCGTGCGATCGAGCAGATCGCCCGTCATCGATTCAAACTCATTCCGATTAAAAGTGACCCGCAACCGCTCCCCTTCGTGCGCGAAAAAGATGCTCACTTCGCTGCGTGCCGTCAAAGATCGTTTGGCATCCTCCGCTTCCTGCATCAGGCGTTCAACTGCGGCATCATCTTTGCGGGGATCGATTCCGAATTCCTGCTGGAATTGATCTCCCACATAATCGACGATGCGATGGTCCCAATCCGTTCCCCCCAGTCGAACATCGCCGCCGGTTGCAACTGCATTGTAATTGCGACCGGAGATCTCCATGAGAGTGACATCGAACGTTCCCCCTCCGAGGTCGTACACCAGAATCAACTCGTCGTTCTGACTCTCGCCCTGCAGATCCAAAAAACCGCGCTGCATTCCATAAGAAATCGCCGCTGCCGTCGGCTCGTTGATGATGTCGATGACGTCCAGCCCGGCGAGGTAACCGGCATCCTGTGTTGCTTTGCGTCGGGGTTCGTTGAAATAGGCGGGAACAGTCACCACAACCTTGTCGACAGGACCCACCCGAAGTTCCGTATCGGTCTTGAGCTTCCGCAGCACTAACGCCTGAAGGACTTCCGGGGGGAGGTACTCGCCACGAATGACTCGATGAAATTTGCTGCCGCCCATATCCCGCTTGGCAAACCGCGCAATGCGTTCCGGTTCGTATTCGGCAACCTTGACCGCTTCCTTGCCCACGACAGCACTGGCCTTGTCGAAGTAGACCACACTTGGCGTGGTGAGATCTCCCTCGCTGTTGGGAATGGTAATTGGCCTGTTGTCTTTGTCCAGACAGGCGACAACGGAAAATGTTGTTCCAAGGTCGATGCCGACCGCTGACACGTTACGCTGATCTGTCATGAGTGATCGTCGGAAAAAAGTCGGAGAAGTTTCCGTTCAGGTGTTCCCGTTCAAGTGTGATGCGAAACGAGTAAATCCTGAATCCACGCGCGTTCAGTCGTTCTCAGAATTCATGATAGCTGGAAATTCCTCGCGTGGCACCTCCCAACCGAAAAATCGAACCCGCGCCATTGTGCAGGCCTGAAAGCCTTTGTTTCGCCCGGCATGGCCCCCCAGCCGAACCTCGTTGACCTCCCTGAGTGCAACCTGTTCGCATCGGGCCACCAATTGGTTATCGACAAACAGCCTTGCTTCGCCGTTTTTTTTCCATGTCAGAATGATGTGATACCATTTTCCGGCAACAACAACGACCGGTTTTCCCTGGGGAGACAACTCCGTTGTCGACGATTTTCCCGATCCCACCCGCGCGGAAAAGGCCTGTTGGCTCTTTTGAAAGCCGATTACGATTTGCTCTGGTAATGTGGAAAGCAAATCCGACTGGAGCGGGCCGTCCGTCCGCGCCCAAAAAGCAATGGTCCCCTCTGCAGGCCGAATGACCGAACCGGAAATCGAGATGCCATCTTCGATTCCACTCATCGAGACGCCAGCACCATAGGGCGTGTCAACTTTTCGCGGCTGCCCGATCGTCAAATAAGTATAAGGTCCGAGATTTCTCTCAGCAACTTTGCCCTCAGCCAGACTCATATCGCATTCGATCAAATCGGTTAACACGCGTGATGTCACTCGTTTGCCAGAACGCATTTTCCGAGAAGCGGCATCTTGTGTGCGATCACGATTTGTAAAAGAGACCACCATCAACAGGATGATGATCGCACAGCATATGCCAATGAACACACGCCAATCCAACAGCGGATTCTCTATTCGTCGATTCCCGGGCTTGTACTGTTTTGCCGGGGGAGCAGGTGACTCGACGACAAGACTCGCAAGAATCTCGTCGTCATCACCCCTTTCGCTGCTCCCATTTTCCTCCCGGCCGGATGCCGAATCAGGCTGGTTTTTCTTTGAAGAGAACAAAGAGTGCTCGTGGAAAAGCCTGCCCTGATGTCTCGCTGCCGGATGAACCTCGCGCACCCTGACCACAGGCCTGATTCCTGTCGCTGGCGGTGACGATTTTCGGGAAGGTGGCGCGGGAAGGACTGGTGATTCGGGAACTGGATCGGGCGTTACCGTTTGGGCTTCGGCGGTTTCTTTTTTTTTAATTCGGTATCGTACGCGCGTTTTTGAACTTCGTTAAGCAGGCAACGGCGGGCAGCGGCAATTTCATTGAGAATGCGCTGTGAGGTTTCAACGTGCGGACCATCAGTGATATTCCGCAGATACATCGCGGCCCGGTTCGCGGCGGTGTCAATTACGTCCGGATCCGACTCGTACAATGACAGCCCCAGCAACCGGTAGTGATCCGGCGGCTGATGTTTGGGTGGAATTCCCAACCATTTGTGATAGGCATCGAACGACTCAGTCATGATTCATGCACGGGGTGATGTCCGCGATTCCAACGGTTGGAGAAACAGGAAATCCTTCAAATGGAGGAAAAATGAACTCCGCGCGGATACGTTACCTCTCGCGCGGAGTTCAATATCAGTTTGTTTCAAAATCGACCGATGTCAGTCGTTTCGCAGTTTGATATTGCGTTCGGACAGACTGGCGCGGATTTCGTTCAGTGACGTCACACCGAAGTTACGAACCCCCATCAGTTCATCGGCACTGCGCTGCACAAGTTCGCCCACGGTCACGATTCCCAGTCGTGCCAAACATTTTCGGGACCGAACAGACAAATTCAACTCCGTGACTGGCGACTCCAGTAAGGCCCGTTCCTGCGGGCTGAGGTCGTCGCGCTGAAACGCGGGTGTGACTTGTGTTTGTGTCTGGACCGATTGGCCAATTCGGAGGCCTTTCTGGTCGAGAATTTCCTGGATCTCCTGCAGCGATGTTTCGCCAAAGTTTTTGCCGGCCAGCAGTTCCTGCTCGGTCGTCATGGTCAGATCGCCCAGCGTGTGAATACCGGCACGTTCCAGGCAGTTTCGACTGCGGGCCGAGAGTTCAAAATCGGTAATCGGAATCCGCATGATCTGATCGAGTTCCCGCTGACGCCGGACCGCTTCCTCGTCGTAATACATGTCATCCGTAGCGCGGATATCGCCCAGATAGAGATGGGCCCGTTCGTGGTTGGGGTGAATCTCCAAAACGCGCTGGAAGCAGAACGCGGCGGCTTTGTAGTTCTCGTTGTCTTCGTACAGCAGGCCAAGATTGATCAACGCACCCACGTAAAACGGTGGACGAGAGAGCGAACGTTCGTAAAGCTTGATCGCTTCTTCGTCGTTGCCCAGCAGGTTGTTTTCTCCCGCCAGCCGGAACAACGCACCGGTATGGTGGGGGTCCATATCAACTGCACGATCGAAGTATTCGATCGCACCATAGGTGTCCCCACGATCGGAAAGAATACACCCTTTCTGGAAAGAGTATTCCGCCCGCGTGGCACCTTCGCGTGCGATACTGCTGAGCAGTTCATCCGCCTCGTCGATACGTCCCTGCTGACGCAAAATCCCAGCCCGAAGCAGCGTGCAATGGACGGGATCAAAACCGTTTTGCGAAGCCTGTTCATAGGTCTGGGCCGCTTCGTCAAATCGTTCCATCGCCGCGAACATGTTTCCGCGAAAATAGGATGCCAGCGGATCACCTTCGATCTGACCGAGATAGAATTCGGCTTCGTCGTGCCGGGCGAGCAGATAATTGACAACGCCGACTGCCAGCAAATCGCGTTGCATCGGGCTTTCGCCCACACGTTGTTTCAAGCTGGAAAGAGCCTGCCGCACGTCAGAAAACTGACCGGCTGCCAGGGCATCTTCCACCTGCCGAATTTCGTCCTGTCCGAACTGAGAACTGTCACACAGCAACGCTTGAACATCAATTGCATCAGCAACGGTCACGGGCGCCTCCTGAATGGATTCAAGGCAAATGTATGGCGATTCCGGGAAGCCAGATAAACTTCCCACAGCTTCTTCGGAATCGATCTTTTCGATCTGTTGATTTCGTCGAAGTGGTTTGAGCCCCACTGAGGAGAATCTCTTTCCCTCCCATCAACCGATCAGTTCCGTTCATCGATTCGACGGAATGAAACCGACAGCAGGCGGAAACGGGGCAAACACATCAGTGGTTACTCTTCGGATTGATACGGGAGTAATCCGATAAAGCGAGCACGCAGCACCGCCTGACGGACGGCACGCTGCCACTTGGAACTGGTTCCCGTTCGACGACGAGAAAGGATCTTGCCATCGCGGTCAATCAGAGAGCGAAGTGTTTTGAGGTCTTTGTAGTCGACATAAATGGGACGGGGTGACTTGTCCACACCCTCCGGGCAGAAGCGACAGGAAAGTTTCTTCTTCAGTCGCGCGCGTTTCTTGCGACGCTTGCGAATTTCCGCTCTGGAAAAAACAGCCATGTGATTGTGGTCTTTCTGTGTTGTTATCGTGGTTCATACGAGACAGACACGACGTCCCATCCTGCAAATGAACAGGGTGCGTCTGCCGATAACACGACGTCAATGATGACGTCTCGATTCGCCCTCCGGTCAAACCGTGATTGCCTGATCGAACGGGTAATACATCTGGATTTCAAAAACAGAGCTCCATAACCCGAAGCCTGACTCCGAACGCCGCGCAAATTTTTCTCGCGGGCAGTTGCTGAGCTGAAGAGAAAAGCTTGGGAGGAAGTTTCCACAAGGGGGGTGCGCTCGACCAGCCAGGAGGCAATTATGGCGAGCGGGACGAAAACTTGCAACTCTTTCGGATCAAACAATCTTTGAATGAAGACTTCTGTCGGGGAGAGGCGACTGGTCGAACTGTGATCCGCCAGATGACTGATCAGTCTTGTTGGATGTGTGTCGGTTTGAGGTCAATGAAGACCACACGCGGACCGGTTCACTGCAGCGATTCAGCCGCTAAGATACATCTGCAAATCATTCCATTCGGCTCTTTTTGCCAATACTTTACTATCTGCTCGATTCAAACTCGCCTTGGGGAAACAGCCATGACAAATCCGAATGCTGAACAAGCCACGATTTTGATTTTTGGTGCGTCCGGAGATCTGACCGCCCGGAAATTGCTGCCCGCATTGTATCACCTCTGGCAGGATGGCTATTTGACGGAGAGTTCGCCCATCATCGGCATCGCGCGCCGCGAAAAAACGGACGATTCCTTCCGGGAGGAAACCCGTCAGACAATTCTCGGAGCCGATGCCGCAAAGACGGAAGAATGGCAACATTTTGCGCAGCAACTCTTTTATCGTGAACTCGATCTGACTGCAGCCGGTGACTATGAACGCATGACGTCTCAAGTTGCAGAAATCGAGGAGCAACTGGGAAGTCGGGGCAAGCGGATTGTTTACCTGGCGACCGCTCCGAGCCTGTTCTATCCTTCAGTGGAGGGTCTGGCTGCCGGGGGAATGATTCCCAATCGGGACTCCAATGAGATTCTGCGCGTGGTGCTGGAAAAGCCTTTCGGTCACGATCTCTCCTCTTCCCGTGAATTGAGCAACAATCTCGGGCGGATTCTTTCGGAGGATCAGATCTACCGAATTGACCATTATCTGGGCAAAGAGACGGTCCAGAACATGTTGTTATTCCGGTATGGTAACGCCATTTTTGAACCATTACTTAACCGCAATCATGTCGATCATGTGCAGATCACGGTCGCGGAATCACAGGGCATGGAACGTGGCCGTGGCGGTTATTACGATCAATCCGGTGCAATTCGAGATGTCTTGCAGAATCATGTTCTGCAGTTGCTTTGCCTGGTTGCGATGGAACCCCCTGCAATGTTTCGGGCCGATGCCATTCGCGATGAAAAACTGAAAGTGTTGAAAGCACTGCGGATGTGTGAGGGAGCAGGAATGTCGGACTGCTTCGTTGCCGGCCAGTATGAATCGGGGACACAAAACGGAGAACGTGTGCGTGGATACCGGGATGAAGAACGCATCCCTGCCGATTCCCGAACGGAAACATATGTGGCTTTGAAGGCGGAAGTTGACAATTGGCGTTGGGCGGGAGTCCCATTTTATCTTCGGACGGGGAAGCGGTTGCCGCACCGCGTGACCGAGGTTGCCATACAATTCAAACTGCCGCCGCTGAATCTGTTCAATACGATTGAATGTGAAGGGGATATCTGCGAAATCGTCAACGCGCGTCCCAACACGCTCATCTTCCGAATTCAGCCCAAAGAAGCGATCACATTGATGATGTCGACCAAACGCCCCGGCATGCAATATCAGATCCACCCGGTCGCGATGGACTTCATGTACGAAGAGGCGTTTGAACGTCGTTTACCGGAAGCGTATGAACGCCTTTTGTTGGATGTGCTCCGGGGTGACTCCACCCTCTTCACCCGCAGTGACGAGTTGGAGGCCGCATGGGAGTTTGTCACGCCTCTGCTGAATTATCAGTCGTTGCCCACCAGCCAGCCGGAAATTTATGCTGCCGGTAGCTGGGGACCACGCGCGGCTGACGAAATGCTGCGGCGAGCCAGCCATTGCTGGCGACAACCCCACGCGCGCTAAGAAAGCTCCATCAAAACGGCTCAGACACCCCATTCTCCTCACAATGTCGAAATTATCCAAAGTTTCCATTCAATAAAATCCGACACTAAAAGAGTAAGATGGTTCGAAGGAAGTCCGGGATGGACCACCACTCGACTTGCCGATTGCGGGTCCGACACATCGGCGGTCACAAACTCGAGGGATTCGTATTACGCTCTTCTGTGCCGCGACAGGCATCGTCAGGCCTGCAAATACAGGCTCCCACGAGCCAGAAGCGGCACACGAAAAGGTAAACTGCTCATGAATGCACAGGTAGCAGCACTGGTGACTTTCACCACTCTGTTTGTGCTGATCTGGGAAAGTGACTCCCCCCCGGCAAAAGCAGAAGAGGCTCCAAAAGCGGTTGAGCAGACAACCATTTGCCCACCCGAAGCACGCCCCATTGTCGCCGTCGCTGTTATTCCGGTCACAAATCACCAGTCCACCTCACTGCCTGAGCGCGTGGCGACTACAGACAAGATGGACAGACAGTTGCTCTCTGACGAGTCGCGCGAAGCGATCGGACGGATTTTCAGGCAGAGTCTTCAATCGGCAGCTCATCGCAGCGGAGTCGTATCTGCACTGAATAATCTCGAACAGGATATTCGTCGGTTGCTTCCGAGTTACCGCACAAGTCGCCAGAAGCCTCGGCTGAACCGGGATTGGGTCTGGCAATAGAGCGTACTTCTGTGCCGCAATGAACGTCGTCAGGCCTGCAAATACAGGCCCCCCACGAGCCAGTGACATCACTGCAATCGCAAACGCCTCAATTACAAGTACAGCTTGCGGTCAGGCCGACTCCTGTTTCCGTCGACGCAGGATGATCGCCAGCAATACCACGGCCAGCACGATCACACTCAGCAGTACGATCGGAGGTTGAAAACCGGATGAATCCGCTTCCCTGGCCAACATCGCCGGTGAATCGAATTGAACGTCTTCGAGTGTTACCTCTTCCTCAATTCCATTGGGATTGATCGAGTTCGCAAATGCCAGCAACTCCACATCATCCAGTTCCTCGTCCGCTGGTGGCGGAGGTGCAATCGTAACCTCTTCGTCGTTTTCGTCATTGGGAAAGATTAAAGCTGGAAGATTGGAGGACTGATCCGGAGCGTCAATAACCAGTTCTTCCACAGAAGCGTTGGGTTGCTCGGACAATGTGGGCGCGGGGATTGTGAGATCTGTTTCTTCTGCATCCACGGGAACCTGCAAGCCACGATTGCTGAATGCCCGGGGAGGAACGTCTTCGGTATCGACAATCATCGAAGGAGTGTTCGCTCCAATGCCCGATTCCGGTTGGGCAGGAGCAGAGATCTCTGCCGGCTGCACAGGCACGGTCGGTAGCGATGTTTCAAAATCCTCGAGTGCCGGCGGGATACCGGGAGTTCCGCGGTCGAAACCCGGATTCTCGGGGACAGTGCTGGAATCGGTCGGTAATTCCGGCGCCTGAAAAGCGTTGTCGCTGGCCTCCGGATTGAATGGTGACTCGTCAACAGAATTCACTGACTCATCGGGAATTTCGAGTGCAGGAGGTTTTTTCAATTCTTCGTCGCTCTGTCCCGGCTTCGGTTCCACGGGAATGTCCGTGAAGCCATCGTCGACCGGAAGCTCAAGTGCCTTGATGCCACTTGACGGAGTTTCCGGAAAAACGAACGGGTTCTCATCGGTATCCGGTCGGCGCAATTTGGGTTGAAACGTTACGCCCCTTCCACCCTCTCCATTCCGTTGAATCTCCTCCTTGAGTCGCTCAATTGCCGTTCGCGACTGTTTGTCTGTCGGCGCGAAGGGGGAGTCCTGCATCGGCACATTGCCTGATGTCTCCAGGCTTTCACGCGATGGGGTTTGCGGAATTGTGTTTCGCCGCTCATCAACGCCAGATGACTGCTTCAGGGCTGGCTCCGAATCCCCTTGGTTTAATCCCTCTTCACGATCCATGAAAGGATCACCCGCGATACTGCCGTCCTGCGAGCGTTTTCGGAACAGTTTGGTCACCACATTGTCATAGACACGCTGGTCATTTTCTGCGTTGCGACAATTCGGCCCGTTTCGACGTGGCTCAAATTCTTCAAAGGGATTGGCTTCGGCAACCCTGGGGCCACTCGAATGAGTCTTCGGAGCTACAGCCGCCGAGTTCTCGAAACTGGCATGGTTGTCCTGGCAATCCCTCACGTATTGCGGTGTACATGCATCGCAAACCGGCTTGAGAATGCGTTTGCAATACTTGCCCGGGCCATGCGCACAACCCGTAATGAACAAGGCCATTGCCCCGATCGTGGTCAGACTTGCAAAGAAAAGGGGGGTTGATTTCAGGTTGAATTTCACCGATTCGATCCTTGAATTGAATTCTGCCACGCGCTTTGTCAGTCACACAGATGCAGAACGAGAATGGACTCTGTCTCAAGAATCGACAGTGCTGGCTGTAGGGCCTTAAACGAGCCAACCGAATGTGCCGACTTTACCCGATATCCGGGTCAGTCAGTTAAAACAGGTAATCGGTTCGGATCATGCTGATTTTTTGGACAAATCGCCGCCGCAAGCGGCAACTGCAATCATTACAAAAGGTTATGATCGGTCGAGTGTGAATCGGACGGCAGAGGCCAGCCGCCGCATTCCTTCGTCAATTCCTTCTGGAGTCTGCACGCCGAAGCTCAGACGCATGTGGTTCGTTGGTGGAGACGCATTCACGCCGGTCATCGAATCTGTTGCGGAGGGGTAACACAATTCACCCGGAACATACATCACCTCATCCACCTGGGCGGCACGCTGGAAAAGTTCGCTTTCAAAACTGGTTTCGATTTCCTCCGGCAGCGTCATCCAGACATACAATCCCCCATGAGGATGCACCCAGTCGACACCATCCAGTCCCGAAAAATAATCGTCGGCGGCGGCGAGCATGGCGTCCCGTTTTTCCCGATAAGAGTTCCGGAGCATCTCCACATGCGTCTCGAACAATCCCTGCTCATGCACAATAGCCAGCAGGTTCTGATTGAAATTCGCACTTCCGAAATCCTCATTGCCTTTGCGATCGCAAATGGGAGTGACCAGTGATTTCGGCACGGCACCAAAACCAACACGCAAGCCAGGCGAGTACGATTTGGAAAACGTCAATGCCTGAATGACCGATTCGCGCGATTCATCGAAACTCCAGACGCTGGGCAGAACCGGACCATCGTAATGGAGTTCGCGGTAGGCCGTATCTTCCAGAATGAAAATTTTCTGGTTCTTCGACCAGCGACCGGCAATGTCCACGACACGCTCGCGTCGTTCGGCAGAAAGACTGAGGCCGCTCGGATTTTCGTAATAGCTCACCAGATAAATCAGCTTGACGCGATCGAGTTTCCCCTGCGACTCAAGTTCCGCCAGTTTTTGTTCCAGCGCATCCATGCACATGCCGTCCTGGTCAGTCTTCACAGCGACCGCCTGAGCACCCAGGCCATTCAATGTTCCGAGGAACACAAAGTAGGTCGGCGCGGCGACGAGACAAATGTCCTCGGGATCAAGCAGGATTTCTCCCACGAGAGAAAGTAACTGTTGCGAACCGGTCGTCAGCACAATCTGCTCGGACTCCAGCCCGAGATCCTTGACCGAGCATTTTTCCAACCGTGCGAGATACTTCAGCAACTGTTCTCTCAAACGGAGAGAACCGGCTGTCGTTCCGTATTGCAAGGCATGTCGCGCAACGGCGGGATCGCGGAGCAGATCGGCGACGGCAGATTGTGTTTCTTCGACGGGAAGTGTAACGGGATCGACCAGTCCGGCAGCCAGAGAGATGACATCCGGATTCTCGACCGCCTGTTGCATGAGGAAACTGATCGCCTGCCGCGAAGCCCAATGCCAGCGTCGAGACAGAACAACGGGAGGAGAGGTTCGTGTTTTCTGTGGGGACACCGATTGGGACGAAGACATAAGCAGTTTCCTCTACGGGGTATGGGAGTCACAACATGTGTCCCCGCTTTATGGTTCGGCAACAGAACAAATGCGTCAAGAGTAGAGGCTGGAATGTGTTACACCAGCCTTAATTTTTCCCGCGCGAAATGAATCGCGTCAACGAGACGATCAACATCATCCAGCGTATTGTAAACGCCAAAACTGGCACGCGTTGTTGCGGATACGCCCAGCAAATCGTGCAAAGGCATCGTGCAATGATGCCCATGTCGCACAAAAACGCCACGTCGATCCAGCAGCACAGCCAGGTCTTCCGAGTGTACGCCTTCCAGTGTCATGCTGATAATCGCCCCGCGATGTTCGAGCCCCGGTCCATGGCAGACGAATCCGGGGACTTCATCCTGTAAACGTGCGAGAGCATGTTCCAGGAGTCGTCGTTCGTGCGCATGGATGGCATCGAAGGAAAGCTGATTGACGAAATCGATAGCCGCCCCAAGTGCAATGGCTTGCGCGATCGGTAAAGTGCCGGCCTCAAACCTGGCCGGCAATTCCGCCCAGGTCGATTTCTCTTTGAACACGCGGTCAATCATGTGTCCACCGGTGAGGAAAGGGTCCATTTCCCTGAGCAGCTCACGCCGACCGTACAAAACTCCCACACCACTTGGGCCGTAGATCTTGTGGCCGGAAAAGGTGAGAAAATCGATCCCCGCTTTCCGGACATCAACCGGCATGTGGGGGACACTTTGTGCACCGTCGACCAGAATCAACGCGCCAACCTGCTTGCCTCTCCTGGCCAGTTCCTCTACCGGGTTGATCGTTCCCAACACGTTGGACATGCCGGTAACTGCGATGATCGCCGTCTTTTCAGTCAGGCAGTTGTCCAGTTCCTGTATGTCGAGGCGACCATCATCTGTCAATGGGATGTAGCGGACCGATGCGCCGGTTTCATTCGCGATCTGCTGCCAGGGAACGATGTTGGCGTGATGTTCCATCTCATTGAGCAGAATTTCATCGCCCGGCCTGAGAAACTTTCGGCCCCAACTGTCAGCCACCAGATTGATCGACATCGTCGTGCCACTGGTGAAGACGATTTCACTGATCTCTTCCGCGTTGATCAGATCGCGAACTTTCTCGCGTGTTGCTTCGAGTTCTTCATCCACCCGTGCGCCAAACTGATACACGCCCCGATAGGCATTGGCGTAATACTGTTCGTAACACTCTCGTTCCTTGTCGATTACAACGCGTGGCTTTTGTGCAGATGCAGCCGTATCGAGAAATGTTACCGGTCGACCGTTGGTCAACGGCTGATCGAAGACAGGGAACTCACCTCGGATTGTGTCGGCATCGAAAGAGGTTGTCCTGGGTTGGCTGGACATCACGCTGCCTGTGCCGCGATCGCGCGGATTCGTTTGACCATTCCGAATAGCCCGTTGCGGCGTTGCGAACTCAAATGCCGATCAAGCCCCAATCGGGTAAAGATACCTTCCACATCCGCCTTCAGAATCTCCGACGGTGACTTCCCGGAATAGACGGCCAACAAAATGGCGATCAGACCGTTGACGATCATCGCGTCACTTTCGGCTGTGATATTCACGCGTATTTCATCGGCATCATCCGGCCGTTGGAATTCAGCAATCAACCAGACATTGCTCTGACAGCCATGCACGCGGTTCTCTTCCACTTTGGCTTCAGGTGGCAATTTCTCCAGTTCAAACCCCAGGTCAATCAGAAAGTCGCATTGTCCCTCCCAATCTCCGAGCGCATCGAACTCGTCAATTAATTCTTCGACCGATATGAGGGGGGGCTGGTTCACTGGAATTCTCTGTTGCGGTCTCAACTGGGAAATTTCATTTTTTGAAAGGGATTGGCAATACATCGTGGTGTCGATGACAATGCCGGTTCGCTCAGCATGTTTCAAATCACTTCGAGCGTCGGCATGCTGGGGGATTCCAGAATCTGCTTTGCGATGCGGATTGCCGTTTGTTCACACATTTGCAGTAATGGTTCCTGTGCCGGGTTGTCTTCGCTGAACAGCGAGGAAATCCGGCTTTCGTCGCCGCGAATCCGGATTTGCGGTTCGCTTGGGATCTCTCCAAGAAACGGTACTCCCAGTTCTTCTGCTTTGGCCTTCGCACCGCCACGCCCGAACATCTCGCCGCTCATATTTTCGACCATCCCCAGAATCGGGATTTTCACCTGATTGAACATACTGATCGCTTTGACGGCATCCAGCAGCGCAACTTGTTGAGGTGTGCAAACCACCACGGCACCAGCGAGAGACACCATCTGTGACAACGTCAACGCGACATCGCCCGTTCCCGGCGGCATGTCGACAATTAAATAGTCGAGTTCTCCCCATTCGGTCTGCTGGAAAAACTGCGACAACAATTTGTGCAACATCGGACCACGCCAGATGACCGCCTGATCTTCCTCCACCATGAATCCGATGGACATCAGTTTCATGCCGTCTGCTTCGACAGGAACAATACGCTGAATCTTCTGGCCATTCTCCGCTTCAATCTCGATCGTTCCCGGCTGACCCGATGCTCCGACCAGATGGGGAATACTCGGGCCGTAGACATCCGCGTCCATCAGGCCGACTTTCGCGCCATAATACTTCAGCCCGTACGCCAGCGACGCTGCGATGGTGCTTTTGCCGACGCCTCCTTTACCACTTCCCACCGCGATCACATTCTTCGCTTTCAACCCAATGCGGCCTCCCGAATCTTTCCCTTTCACTTTCCATGTGAAGTCGACGGAGACCGGTCCGGCATCGCCCAGCCTGTTGTTGATCGCCTCGACGATGCGATCGCGATTCGGATAAGCGGGTGTGGGAAGCTCGACCATTACACGGGGATCCCCACCCTCAGAATTCACTGACTTCACCATATTCAATTCGCCAAGAGAGCGGTCAAACTCGGGATCGACTACGGAAGAAATGGTTGACTGAAGCGTTTCGGAATTCATCTGTTCGGCTATCCGGAGAAAAAAGTGTATGACTGGTTCTGGCGGGATGTCGAGGTTGCCACCCTTGAGCAGTTTGCCATTTGGTGTGACGTCTCTGGCTCGTGGGGACCTGTGTTTGCAGGCTAAACGACACTCATCACTCATCGCGGCACAGAAGAGCGTAATGCGTTCCTGGATGCTCTTCTCTCTTGTAACAGTCGCAACAATGCGAGGCAACGCTACCGCGCCCTTCAACGATGTAACGCAATTGTATTTTACGCTGGAAGTCAAATGGTGTCTCTCGTAAACCGAGTTGATCGGCAACTCAGGCCTCAATGCAATCGATCAGAGCCGTTGACTTTTTCGTGTCACGCTTCTGTCTCGTGAGAGCCGACATTTGCAGGCCAAAAACCGATTCTTCGTGGACACAGGAAAACGCTACATGCTTTTGTCATCAATTTTGGATGATGCACCTGTCGCATCGAATCCCTGGCTGGCGTTATGGTTTTCCGTGGTCGGCCATTCTCCGCAGAATTGTGGCCAACTCATCGCCGGAAATGCGATCAGACAATATATCCGTCACGCCCAACTCGCGGAGCAGCCATTCCATGCCATTCAATGATGGCGGGCCAATCGCCAGGATGACGCAATGGGGCTCATTGATGAGTTGCTGCGAGAGAAACTGCAAGTGACCGGCCGAGGTATCATCCAGCACGAGACAAACGAGATCCCTCCCCTGATCGATTTTCTTCAGGCGATCTGTGACGGGGGGACGGGGAGGAACTGGGCGAACGGTCCCCGATGGCGATGGGGCTACGCAGGCGGCATCTGCCAACTTGTGAAACCGTTCGCTGAGTCGCTGCCGCAAATCTGAAAGCGATGGGCTTTCCACCACATCGTATGCCACTCCATCAGACTTCGCCGAATCGTCCCTGAATTGACGGCGAAGTTCCGGAGTCCACCAGGGGTGAGGTTCATGCACAAGAATTCTGTGGCGAATCAACATGCTTTTCATCTTCCGTGGATGCCAGCGGGACATGTCGGCGCTGGCGACCGGGAATTCCGGCTTTTTTCTCTACAGTCTGCAGTCCTTACAGCATGCGTTTCAAGACCATCAGTGTAATGTCGTCGTGCGGAACACGTTCAGGTTGGTAGCGGGTGATCGCCCCGGTGATAACATTCATGATTTCGCCTGCCGATCTGGTATGGTGTTCGGCGATCAGGTCGTACAGGCGTTGTCGCCCGAACAATTCCAGACGTTCATTACGCTGTTCGACAACTCCGTCGGTGGCGAGCACAACGACATCACCAGGCTCAATCTGTAGTGTTTCCTCATCGTGCGGTTGGGAGTTTCCAGAAACGCCCATCGGCAGGCCCGTGCTTTCCAGCGGACGGACCATCTGTGTTGCGCGATGAAAAACCAATGCCGGACCATGTCCTGCGTTGGAAAATGTCAACTCGTGGGTGTCGGTATCGAGTGCCGTCATCAGCAGGGTGATAAACCGACCGTGCTGCAAATCGGGTTGAATGGTTTCCGCCAACAGGGAAATGATCCGACTTGGATCGGAGACCGTGCGGGTCAACACATGCAACATCGCCCGTAGCGACGCCATAATTAACGCCGGGCCGAAACCATGCCCGGAGACATCAGCAATAACCAGCCCCTGCCGACCATCCGGCAGCGCAACCACATCGTAGTAGTCTCCGCTGACGGTTTCGGCGGGAACCCACCACGCAGCAACGTCATATCCGGGAATCTCCGGCAGGTGACGCGGCAGAAAACCATGTTGTATGGTGCGTCCAAATTCGATGGCAACCCGCAAGTCATGAGAATGCCGAACCTCGTCGTGCAGTTGAGCCCGTTCAATGGCTGAGGCTGCGTGAAAGGCAAACGCCGCTCCAACTTCCTCGTCGTGGCTGTCGAAACCACCATTCTCCTTATTGAGCAACTGCAGCACACCGATCAGCTTGCCGTTTTGTGCAGAGACAATCGGCAACGCGAGAATGTTGCGAGTGATGAAACCGGTCTTCCTGTCGGTCATGGAATCCCAGCGGGCATCCGCCTGAGGATCAGGAATGTTGGCGACCTTCAACCTGCGGGCAACCCAACCGACAATGCCCTCCTCGATCGATATCCGGATCTCCTCGATTTCCAGTTCGGTGGAAATCCGCGTGACCAGTTCGTCGACCGATTGGTCGTGCAGAAACAGACTGGCCCGTTCACACTGCAGCGAACAACAGGCACCTTCAGTGACAATCTGCAACACGCGATCGAGATCGTTTTCGACTGTCAACTCGCGCGTCACTTCAACCAGTTTCATCAGGCCCGAAAGCCGACGCTGAAGCAATTCACTTTGCAACACATCCTGTGACATGTTCTCATCCGACAGGGAGGAATTCCAGGAGGCAACAGGCGGGCCAAAACGTGCTTGAGATCCGGACGATCCGCCCGAATTGGGGGAACGGATCGCATCCCCGAATCGTTCACGTCTGGAATCCGTTCTCGTAATTTCGACACTCGTCCGGATGAGCATCACCGACTGGGTTGCCAGAACAGCACTGGCGAAGGAGCCGCATTCTAAACAATGTTCGTCTGTCTATCAACTGGCTGTACCGAGACTTCAGGGCGATACCCGTTTCCGGAATGCTGTACCGCACATTTGGTGTTCAGGATTCAACAGAGTGCTTCCGCGTGACAGAAAGAGATATCGGGATTGATGTTACCGACAACCGGAATTGATGTGCTCGGTTATATTTCGGGAGTTTTAGCTGCAATAGAGCTCATGATTTGCCGAGACTAATTGTCTGAGTGTATTGACGCCTCTTCACACAACGATAAAATCATTGATGTGAAAGACATCGAATCTCAGGGGCCGTAGCTCAATTGGTTAGAGTACCGGACTGTCGATCCGGGGGTTGCGGGTTCAAGTCCCGTCGGCCTCGCTTTTATCAGACAAGGACTTACGACAAACTCAAATTTCCAGAGTTGGTCCTTGTCACAAAGAATGTCACAGAAAAGCCCCGTGCTGCAACACGGGGCGGCAAGCCTTTCAGCTCGCACTTGGAAGTTCATTCCTGGCTGGAGGGCACAACAATGCCGAAA
>JANQSH010000004.1 GCA_028284145.1 Planctomycetaceae bacterium
AACGTCCCGGCCGTGGTTGCGGAGCCTGCTGACGATCTTTGGACTCATCGTCGCTGGCGGACTCATCTGGACCGGCCTTTCCGGTCTGCTCTCTTCCACTTCGCAGGAAAACACGCTCACCGCCGCTGCCAATCCCGTTCAGCCAATTGAAGAGCCGGCGTTGATCACGGCTGCGATCAAAGACCTCCGCAACGGCATGAGAGTTCTGGCAGACAACCCGGAACTCGCGGGCCAGCAGGTTGAACTGCTCGATATCAGGAACCCGGATGAGTGGCGGAACTACGTTCTCCAGCTTCCCAAAGAAGACGGGGCAACGGTCGAAATCACATTGCTCGAACCAGCCGACTGGCTGGAATACATGAGCGATGATGATGGCAAAACCGTCCATCTGGATCTGCACGAAATGGGCGCGGTTGGGTTGGCAAAAGTTATTGCCGTCGAGCCTTGTCCGCCCATCGAGCCGGATGATGGAACCGGTCGACCGCTCATCACCGGGACGTTCAAGCATACGTCTGCGACGGTCATCGACTTGCAGATTTCAGGCGAGTCGCAAGTGATTGGCACAACCGCCAATCACCCGTTCTGGAGTGTGGATCGTAACCGGTATGTGGCCGCGGGTGAGTTGCGGTTGAGTGAACGCCTGCGGACCGTGAACGATGAGATCACATACGTGATCGGCATCTCACCCCGACCGGGCAGGCATGATGTGTACAACATCCAGATCGACGGCGAACACGTGTTCTACGTCGGCAGCACCGGCGTGCTGGTGCATAATAGTTGTACGGCAGCAAGGCTTGCTCAGCAAACCCTTGGTCGTAGTCCTTCATCCCGCATTCTTGGTGAGAACCTAGAAACTATCGGGCGTGCTCGCCCAGCCAATAGCGCTGCTCACCACATTGTCGCTGGCACTGATCGGCGAGCGGCAGCGGCACGAAGGATTCTTCAACGTGAAGGCATCGACATCAACGAAGCAGCGAATGGTGTGTTTCTGCCAAGAAGCTCAAGTGTTGCTCGTCCATCAGCAACAACCCATTCGAGGGTACATACCAATCGCTATTACGAAGCTTTGAACGACAGGTTGCAACGTGCAGCCCCCGGAACGGTTAGACAGGAGCTTCAACGCATAGCCGACGAGTTGACAAATAGAACCTTCCCTTTCTGACAGGGTAGTGCCATGAATATTTATCGGCTGCAAATAGACGTGAACAAATTTCAAAGTTTCTTCTTGGAAAAAGAAGACGCTTTGAGTCTCGATGAATTGTCATTCAACGGCAAGCACCGCTTGGAATCATGGAGTGATCCCGGCGTATATGTCATGCACCCCAAATTGAAGAAAGGAAACTTTCTTGGTTTTGGTGACGCATCGGGCACATTCATTGCCGATGCCAAAGCTTCGCAAGAGCTTGAAGACTTGTTTGAAATATCAGGCGAGCTTCTGCCGTTCACCTTCCAAGGTGAGCCATTTCACGTTGTCAACGTCACCAACGTCATCGACGTGCTTGACGAAGATCGAACGCAGTGGGTTTATGAGAAAGGTAGTGGTCCCGTGGAGAGCTATGTCTTTCATGAGAACCGTTTAATTGAAACGCCGCTCTTCAAAATCCCCCAAGAAAACAGCATGGATGTCTTTGCCGTGGAAGGTCTGAAAGACGATGATGATGAGTTCAAAGGGCGGGTGGAGCAATGTGAACTGTTGGGGCTGACGTTTGAAAAAGTGTGGAGCAGCGAAAGCTGATGTTCACCCCCCTTGGCGTCGCTCTGATACCGGGCATTCGCTTTAACGCCGTTGCCTTGGTCACTGGCTTCGGCTTGAGCGTTTTCATCGGTGTGATGGTCGGCTCTGCGCTGGTGACATACTTCGGTCCCTGTCCTCCGATCGAATCGGATGATGGAACCGGTCGACCGCTCATCACCGGGACGTTCAAGCATACGTCTGCGACGGTCATCGATCTACAGATTCTGGGCGAGCCGGAGCCGATCGGGACAACCGCCAATCACCCCTTCTGGAGTGTCGATCGTAACCGGTATGTCGCCGCCGGTGAGTTACGTCTGAGTGAACGGCTGCGGACAGTGAATGATGAGATCACGCGCGTCACGGGTGTGTCACCACGACCGGGCAAGCATGATGTGTACAACATCCAGATCGATGGCCAGCATGTGTTCTACGTCGGCAACTCCGGCGTACTGGTGCATAATAGTTGTACGCCGGGGAAGGGAGCCCAAGTTGCGAGTGGTAAGTTTGACTACCTGTTCGGCAATGCAACTGGTGCTCGGAATGCAGCTCACAATGCCCCACGGACCGCGCAGAATGCGGCTCAAATGCGGCGACTGGGACTCTGGGACGATGCAGCGGGGCGAGCAAGACTGCAAAGTCACTTTGATGATGTCGTAAACGATCCGACAAACATCACTCAGAGTTTTTCGAACAAGTTCGGAAATTTCGAAGTGCGAGAATCGTTGTTTGCTGGTCCATCTGGTCAATTCGCCAAGTTCGAAACAACTTGGGAGATTCTGTCAGACGGAACCCGACGACTTACCACGGTCATTCCATTTGGAGGTCGTTGAGATGACTAACGGACATGAATACACCGAAACACCCGAAGATCTTGAACTCCTAGAGTTCTTCGAATCAGAAGCGATCGAGGAAGAACGGAGCAATGGTTACTGGTGTTATGAGTTCACAAGTGAGGATGGGACTGGGGTTCGGGTCTCATGTAATGCCTTGGCGAAATCAGTTCAGACAGATGTGTTATTCAATGGCCGCCAAGTCTCGACCGTTGTTCATGAGGGGGCTGAAGAGATGAAGATTGAAAACAACGCCCTCTGTTGTTCATTCGGAACACCTGAAACAAAGTTGACTGTTAAGACACGGCCGGAAGTAAGTGTTCAGTGGAGTACGCTTCGGACGGAGTAAGTCGGAATAACAATAATGGGCTGCGGCTCATTTTCGGCGGTTGCCGACTGCGGGCGAGTTGCGTCTGAGTGAACGCCTGCGGACCGTGGACGATGAGATCACATACGTGATCGGCGTCTCACCCCGTCCGGGCAGGCGGTGGGACAAAATGTTCAGATGCGAAATCCACCACACTCCGGCGCGAAAGCATGCGTCAAAAGGCTTTCTCACTGGCCTTGCCTGCAAAAATACAACAAATACTGGAAAACGCCGTCATATTGACCACGTAACGTGCAAAAGTCGAAATTACGCCAGGCCAGAAAAGGCTACCTGGACACTGGTTTTTCTGACGCATTGCGGGACAAAGGCAAATTGGGCGATACCTCCGGCTGAACAGGGCGACTATAATTCAGACTGAATATATTCGCGCAATAAATCCTGGAGTCAAGATGATCGAAGCCATTGTTGGCATGTGGAAACGAGTCGGCCTGAGCGTCGTGCTCTGTCTGCTGGCGCTCTTTTTGGGCGCGGCTGGGTTTGCATCGCTGGCCGCTCTCAAGCCGGAACCGAGCAAGCGTGAGCAGCCTCCGCGCGTGATCAATGTGACCACCTATGAGGTGGATTCGACCGATCTGGTGGAGGTGGTGACTGGTTTCGGTCGCGCGGAAGCCGACCGTGAGGTCGTGATTTCGGCTCAGGTATCGGGCGAAGTGATTTCCGTCAGCCCGAAACTGGAAGTGGGCGAAGAGGTTAGCCCTCCGCTTGTTCCGCCGGGAAAGACCGAACAGTTTGCCGCTGAGCCGAATAAAATTCTTGTGCGAATCGATCCCCAGACGTACGAGGAACGGGTCGAACAGGCGGAGCGCCGTCTGGTGGTTATCGATGCCGAATTGAAACGACTTAAACAGGAGCAAGCCAACAACGCGCGGGTATATGACAAAGTAAAAGCCGATCTTGAAGAAATTCAAAAGGAATACGATCGGATCGCCGGTCTGTTCGCCCAGGGAGTGGCGTCTGACAGCCAGAGAACGCGCGCTGCGTTGGAACTAAGTCGATACCGCGATGCAGAGATTTCGGCCGGCAATGAAAAAGCCGTCTTTCCCCTGCGCATTGCCGAAGCGGAGCAGCGATTGGAGGCAACGCGATCGGACCTTGACCTGGCGAAACAGGATTTGGCAAGAACAACCGTGTATCCCACTTTTCGTGGACGGTTGGCAGAAGTGCATGTCGAGCAGGGACAATTCGTCCGGACGGGAGATCCGCTCGTGCGTCTGGCAGATATTGACTCAGTTCAGGTTCCCATCAACCTGACGCTGACCGACTATGCCAAAGTCGAAACGTTGTTGAAGGCGGGAGTGAAGCCGCAGGTCCGTTTGATGCGGTTTGAATCGGCGTCGGAACGCTGGACGGGCGTGTTGGAACGGGTTGCGCCGGAAGCTGACGAAACAACCCGTACGATTAAGGTCTATGTACATGTCGACAACACTCGTGCGGAAACACCTCTGCTTCCGGGAACAGTCGTGCAAGCTGCAATTGATGGACCAACCACTGGCAAAGTGGTAGTCGTTCCCCGCGATGCCGTGCAGGACGGACGAGTGTTTCTGGCAACAGATTTCTTTGAGGAAAAACGGGACGGGACGACCATTAAAAAGGGCATTGCTCGAAAACGGCAAATTGAAATCGACCGTACGCTCCGGACGGTGTTGATCATCAAAGCAAATCTTGCCGAGGGCGAGCAAGTGATTCTGACCAACCTCGACATCTTAAACGATGGGAACATCATTCGGATTGACGGCGTGCAATACCTGCGGAATGAAATTGGGAAATCGAAATTGCGTTTTGCCCAGTCTCCCGACAGTGAATCGAAGCCACAGTCAGCAGCCACCAATGGACGCGTTGAAAACCCGCCTCGCCCTTAACGCATCCACCTGCTAGATTGTGGTTTACGATAGAGGGTGAAATACCGCTGACATGGTTCGGTCAACCGGTTAAAATTCTGCGTGTCACTTTTTTGAGCGAATTCATCTCATCGAAACCATGCTGAGATCCCCGCCTTTGGTTCCCCGTTGTTTGGGGAATCACAATGATTGTTCCCGCGACATGAGACGTTCCAGTTGCGATGAACTCATATACGGAAGGTGCCTCAACCCATAACTGGCGCTGAAAGAGCGGACGTTTCGATCGCAGTTTCCGCAAACCGCTTCGAGATAAGTTCGATGTCCCAGAACGAAACGTTTACCACCAGCCCGACGCTGCTGTTTCGCGTTCGCGATTTGAATGATCGCGATGCGTGGAATGATTTCGTCGAACGTTACACACCGAAAATTTATGGATGGTGTAAACGGCAGGGGCTACAGGACAGCGATGCCTCCGACGTTACTCAGGAAGTGCTGGGTAAGCTTGTGAAGTCGATGAAGAATTTCCATTACGATCCCTCGCAGGGGAGTTTTCGGGGCTGGTTGAAGACGATCACCATGAACGCCATTCGGGATTTCGCGAAGACACTGATGAAACCGGGACGTGGTTCGGGCGATACGGTGACACACGCACGCCTGGCCGCTTTGCAGGCGCCAGAGGTGCTGCAGGAACTGGCAGATGTGATTCAGGAAGAAGGTGGTCGCGAGATGCTGCGCGAAGCGGAGGGCCGGTGCAAGCTTCGTGTCAAACCACACACCTGGGAGGCGTACCACTTAACTGTCCGCGAAGAGAAAAAAGCAGTTGAGGTTGCAGACGAATTGGGCATTGCAGTAGCCGACGTATACGTCGCCAAATCGCGGATGATCAAGATGGTGCAAAAGGAACTGGAAGCGATCGACCGTCAATCGGCCCATCCGTGATCAACGAGCAGAGGGAACATCCCACGCAGGAAGAACCCGGTCGTACAAGTCGTCCGGTCCACCCTTTCACAACTTTGGGTGCCATGCTTTGCATCGCGCAGCAGGGCCCGTCGGAACAACGGTTTGTTCAGAGCAAAGCATCAGACATTTGCCGACCGCTGCTGCAATACTCGAATGCTGTAACGCTCGAAAAAAAGAACAGGTTTGTCGGGTGCCGATCGGCAATTTTGCCCGTGCTGTGGAATCGTTCTCACGCAGTGGCGCAAAGTCATTGCCCAGTTTTTGCAAAGCAGTGCTCCCGCCTGCCGTTTGTCCGTGAGGAAAAAGAATCGGACAGGATCAACAGGATCGTTCTTCGCAATGTCTTTCAACCGGAAAGAAGGCGACCACGAAACAATCGAAATACGCGAAAGTTGGTAACACGAGTGACGAACCGGGGCGGTCGTCAGGACGGCTGTGTGAAATATCGCCATCAACTGGCTGCGAGCTGGAAAAGTCGGCAGCATCGCCGCAGCTTTACAGGAAAACGCCTGGAATCTTCCACGCTTCTTCGCCAAACTCGGAAGACAGAACATTTGAGCTGCCCTGGGGGGTAAAACGCCGCTTGTGGACAATCGCCAACGGGATGTCTAGAATCGATTGTTTCCCGAGGGTTTGAAGTCATCCACAGAATACTTTGCGAATTTCAACCTTTGAGAATGGACATCCACGACGTTGACATTTCAAACTCCCAGGAAGCTATGTCTGAATCTCCTTTATCTGATACATGTCTCGACGAAACCGACTCGATGGCTGACGAGTCCCAGCCATTTGAAGTCGATCTGCCTCGCATCGAACGAGCTGTTCGCGAAATCCTGGTTGCCGTGGGAGAAAACCCTGAACGGGGAAGCCTGGTCGATACGCCCGCCCGCGTTGCACGCATGTACGCGGAATTATTCAGCGGTTTGCACATCGACCCCTCCCGCCACCTGAAGACCCCCTTTGAAGAGAAGTATGATGAGTTGGTACTGGTGCGGGACATTTCGTTCAATAGCACTTGCGAACATCATCTTCTGCCATTTATGGGAGTGGCTCATATCGCCTACCTGCCGAACGGAAAGGTAGCAGGACTGAGCAAATTCGCACGGGTGGTTGAGGAGATTTCTCACCGTCCACAGGTGCAGGAGCGGATGACACACCTGATCGCTGATTTAATTTACTCCGAACTCGATGCCAAGGGAGTTGCCGTGGTCCTGGAAGCGACACACACCTGCATGACGATTCGCGGCATTCGCAAACCGGGTAGTCTGACAGTGACCAGCGCGGTACGAGGTTTGTTCAAGACGAATCAGTCGAGCCGGGCGGAAGTGATGTCGCTGATTAATGGTGGGACGAATCTACGGGTGACGTGATCCTGAATGAGTTACTGGTCCAGGGAAACGGGCTGCCATCATGTTGATTTCCCGCTACTAACTTGAGCGCCGAAGGTAACGGTTTCCGGATGATTTCGCTGTTTGCTCTGCGTCTGATTTGTGGCATGAGTCTGATGTGGTGCTTCATGCCCCGGAAGGAAGTGACGTCCGGATTCTTTCGCATTCAGATGCTGGTCGTTCTCGGATTGAGCGTGCTGGCCAGTTTGACCATTCATCTTCCTTCACCCAGTTCTCAGTCGGTTGTCAAGGTGACTGAAACAACATCGGATGCAGAGATTGCACCCGATCAAAACCTCAACGACAAAAGTGAAAACACAGCCGTTAAGCAGGTCCATTTTATGGCTTGCATCACGCTTGCATTCGCTGCCTTTCTGGGGTCAATCCTCTGGACGCTTGAACGACGCTGGGGTGGGACAGCATGTGCGTTTCTACTGACCATTCTCTCGGCAGTCTTGTTGCTCTCGTACAATGTACCGGCAATGTCATTGACTGAACCAGCCGGTCATCTGCGCTGGACTTCGGAACTCACATCAGCCGCAATTCTTGGTGGGGCGGTCACTTCGATGCTGCTGGGGCATTGGTATCTCACAACCCCGGCGATGTCGATTGCATCATTGAGTCAATTGACATGGGTGTATGGTGGCTCTGCCGCTTTGCGGCTCGTATTGTCGACCGTTGGTCTGATACTTGGGTATGGCTTTCTGGAAAGCACAACCCATTGGACGTGGTTGTCGCTGCGGTGGTTTGCCGGCGTAATTGGTCCGCTGGTGGTCTTCGTCATGGTGGTTCGCATTCTGAAGTACCGTAACACCCAGTCGGCAACCGGCGTGTTATTTGTCGGCGTGATCCTCTCCTTTATCGGCGAGATGACCGCTGTGCTGCTCGATCAGGAATTGCATTGGCCGTTTTGATGCCGTAATTTCGCCCGGATTTTGAATGGTAGTGACATGATCGGCCGCGCGGAGCTTCCTTTCAATTCCGTCATTCCCGTGCGGTGTGAAATCCAATGTGGGGAATCCAGAGTATGCCAGAAGAATGGATTCTCACTTTTGTGAAGATGACTTTTTTCGCCCCCCTTTTCTTTCGTCTGGTACACGTTTTTCGCGGATGCCTTCTTTCCGAACAGGAAGGCAGGAAGGTCCCTGCCCTGCAAGATATTCCGCGAGAGTCCTCTTCTTTCGAGCATGTCTGCCTGCTGCGCGATGCAGCAGGCATAGCACCCGAAATTTCCTTCGTGTGTTTCGATTACTTTGCGGGCGATTTTCGTCTTTTCAGAAAAGATCTACGGGAGCCTGCTCCTCACAGGATTGCTCTATAGCAGTTTACCATTTTGTGTGATGTCTCTGGCTCGTGGAAGCCTGTGTTTGTTGGTCGAATGACGTCCATCGCGGCGCGGAAAAGCGGAATACGCTCTAAAAACCCAGGAACATCAGTCCGCTGGAATTGTCGGAGGAAATCGTCATCTGCGCCTTCAGTACCTGTTGAATGCGGGTTTGCATATCCTGCAGATGCGCATGGCTGTAGTCATCCAGCTTCATTTTTTCGTTCTTGAGCAGAGCCGTGATTTGGCCATCCAGTTTTTTCAGATGGTACCGGGCCAGTGTTTTGGCATCAGCCGGTGCGGATCCCTTGCCTGTGACGAGTCCCGAATACTTGTCAATCACAGAACGCTGAAGGTTCCGGCGGAAACCTGTGATGTACGGCTTGCGGTTGCTGTACTCACCCGGCTTTTCGACACCTTTCCATTCAGAGAACACCGCATCGGTGATCCGCTGTATATGCTCAGCCAGCGTGTAAGCCTCCTCGTCTTCGGGAACTTTCAGTTCGTTATCCAGCAGACGTTCCAGAGTCGTCGAATGTGTGAGTTGATTCAAAATCGTTTCCTGCTCCCGTTCAACATATTGATGGATCGGATAATCCAATCGCGTTGGCCCACTCGTTCCCCAGTGGCGCCAGCGTGACGCAGCGAGATAGTTCAACGTATTCGCACTGTATTCCGGCGATGCCAATACCGTACTGGCGAGCAATTCCATCGCTTCGCGCTGGTCTTCGGCCTTCACGACCACGAACGGAGGCCGGGCTCCCTTGTCACCTTTGTGATCGCGATGCACATAGACACCGCCGATGTATCGCGAGGCAAACTGTGCCGACTGCCAGTATTCGCGGAACAGCATATTGAAGGCTCGACGAGCACGGGTATAGTTCTGTCCTTCGTCAACCGAGCGTTCCACTACTTTGGGAATGAGTTCGGTCGCAATCTTCATCTGCCGAGCGGCGAAGTCGACGGTGTTTTCCCCCAGGTCGAATCGGTTCACCAGCGGGTCGGATGTCGCCGTGTCTTCATCGGTGGCATAGTCGTGTCCCGGCTCATTGCACCGCGACGCGATTTTTTTCAGTTCTTCCTCTTCCTTCGATGCGATCTGTTTGTAGCCATATTCAATCGCCCAGATATCGTAAGGGCCGATGGTCCTGGAATAGTAGCGTCCCTGTTTCTCACCAGGAGCCACAATGTTCGCCGGTGCATAATCCATCACACTGGCGATGGTGCTGAAATCCTCGCTGTCGTTGATCTCATCGAGGCTCTTCCAGGCACTCGCTTTGAAGTTATGACGCAAGCCGAGCGTATGCCCTACTTCATGCATCACCACTTCTTTCAGGGCCTGTTCGACAAACTCTTCCGGCAGTTCCCCGGTTGCGGAAGTCAATCCCTGCCCCAACAACGCGGCGGCCGAGAAGCCCATTTGATGCTGCATGCCGACACACAATCTGCAGGCCTGATTGTGGCGGTGATGATGATGCGGACGACCGAAGGGTATGGGCGATTCTAGTCCGACCATGTTTCGCACGTTCGTCAACGCTTTGGGGGCCTTGCCGGAAAACGTTTCAAAATCTTCACGCCAGTACTTCAGCCAACTGGCATCGAAAATGATGTCGGCATCGAGAATCTGACCAGTCAGTGGATTGACCCGTGACGGTCCCATGGCAAATGTTCGCTCGGAAGTAATCCAGCGGAACGTGTTGTAGCGAATATCTTCCGGGTCCCACGTATCGTCATCGCGCTGCTGCCGCACTTCGATTGCGTGCGAGAAACCAATCTTCTCATAGGCTTTGTTCCATTCCTCGATTCCATCACGAACAATCGGTCGTAACCGGACCGGGACCGTCTTCTCGATGTAGAAAATGATTGGCTCTTTGGGCGGGGAGAGCTTCGCTTTCGCATCGGCTTTCTGCAAATCCCAACGGTTGATATACCGTACGAATTGCTCGTCGTCCTTGTCGTCTGAAAAATCCTTGATCACCGTGAGGAAATAGCCGATGCGGTCATCGGCAATGCGCGGCTTGTAACTGTTCTTCGGCAACTCGCTGATGCTGTAATGCACGTTCACCTGCATGCCACGCGGGTCGGCGACGGTTTCGATATCGGCCGTTCCTGAGTAAACGGCAGCAACCTGCAGTTCCACATTCCTGGGATAGGCTTTGACTTTGGCCCACGTTGATCGATCAGCGGCAAACCGTGCCCCACCCAGTGAGCGACCGATTTTCTGATCATCGCTCATAAAAATGCGTGTCATATCGACGAGATCCCCGCCATTGGCCGTCGTCAGAATCGGTAACGCGTATAACACGCTGTCACTGTAGGCAAGTTTGACCGCTTTCTCTTCGGGAGAGCCAGACTTGGCCCGGTAGCGAACGTTCCGTTCCAGCACGTGGATCTTCTTGCCCACTTTTTTGAATCGCCAGAGCGAATCGTTCCAGGTCATCCCGCCGAGAATGCTGCCGACGCTCACTCCTTTGGCGATGGAGGAGAGGACGATGTAATCCTTATTAAGTTGCGTCGACTTCAAGTGCAGATACAGCTTCTGCTCGCTGTGATACAGATTCCACATACCGTCGACCTTTTTCATGTCTTTGGTCAACGTGTCAAATTTGGATGGAGTCGATTTCGTTGTGGAGGATTTTGACTCCGTTGTTTTGGAATCGGTCTTGGCGGGGGGATCGTCCGCGTGAATTACACTGGTAAAAAAGAACAATGCCAAGGCGACAACGCCAACGCGATGAAGCGAAAATGCCATTTGAATCTCCAGAACCGGAATCGTTAAACCTGATGCAGACTGCCATGTCTGTGCAGTCTTCCGTCCTTTAAGTTTACAAGGTGGGATGCCACAACGCACTGTAACGTTGGATTTTTCGTGATGATTCGGGCGGCAACAAAGCTTCTCGCCCTGCTTTTTCCCGTTGTTCCGGGACGTTTCGCATTTGCGACATTGGGCAGCTTTTCGACTTCACGCAGAACTGGATCTGTACAGAAGAAAAGTCGGTATATTTCCACCACCACATGCAATCTGCCCAGTTTGGAAAAGACGATTCAAAGTGGGGAATCTGACATAACACTCCGAAGCCATACACGAAAATCCCGCAGACGCCCTGCCGGTCTCGTCACTGTGCAAAAGCGGGGAGTTGCTTGAACCTCATCCACAATACGGGCATACTCGCCGGAAAGGTTCGGGTTCTGCCTGAAATCACCAATTTGAGTCGAAAGCAGGCCGCCATATTGGCGGAAATGGAGTCCACAATGACGATCAGCAATCAACAGGTTGAACATGTTTTGGTCGCCCCGACACTGCTTTTTCGTGAGATTGGGTATTTTCAGGGTTTTTGCGATAACCCCAAACCGTACCTGAACACCCTGTTCGACCCGAGTTACACCAGTTACCAGCCCCGTGATGCCGTCGAAGAGGATCCAAGCTATAAACAGCTCATTCCCTACTGTATTTTTCGTTGCAACGGGCAGATTTTTTCCTACACGCGTGGAAAAATGCAGGGCGAGCAACGGCTGCACAACAAACGCTCCATCGGCATCGGCGGGCACATCTCCAGCGACGATGCCAAAGCCGTATCTCCTTACCAGGAAGGGATGTGGAGAGAAATCGAGGAAGAGGTTTTTCTCGACAGTCCTTATCAGGAAAGCTGTGTTGGCCTGATTAACGACGACAAAACGGACGTTGGACAGGTCCATTTGGGAATTGTTCACATTTTTGAACTGGAAGAACCCAAAGTTCAACCCCGCGAAGAGTCGATCATACAATCAGGATTTGCCGATCCTGCGGATTATGTCGACCGTATCGAAGAGTTCGAGACCTGGTCACAAATCTGCCTGAGAAGTCTGATCCTGCAGTAAGTGGTTGTTCTGCAACATGTTAACGTTTCGCAATCACGGATGATTACGGCCCCATTCGCGGCCCAGCGGAATACTCAACCTGCAACGATCACCACTTGAATCTCACAGAAGTCGCATGAAATGACTTGAGACGCACGATTCCGCTGCGTCGCTGTGAGTGAGGGGGGCTAAATGGGTTTGCCCCCTCACAAATCGACGTACGGAGTCGTCAGAAACAAGATGGAATTGTCAGAAAAAAGACAAAGGAGTGTCGAAAGATGAAGGTCTCGTTGCGTGGTTGGGTTGTCATCGCGGCTTTGGTCGCCGTGGCAGTCGGTGCTGTTGCTGTTGGTGTCCCCATGTTGTCGGCTGCCCCGCCAGCGCAACAGGGCAATACTTTGAATGAAGAATCACTTGGCTGGTTGCTCGCCTCGATGGGTTTTGAACCCAAGAAAACAAACCAGCGTTATGATTTCGTCTTCAAAGCGAAACTGGATGGCGAAGAGTGGGAACTCTCGATGTCGTCCGTCCTGAGCAAAGATGGCAAATCGATCTGGATTATGGCCTGGCTCGATGAGTTACCCAGGACGGCCGAAGAAGTGCCCCGCACCGCATTGCTGCGTCTGCTGGCAGATAACGACAAAATGGGGGACGGTAAGTTCTTCGCTTACGTTCCCAGTAATCGTAGGTTCGTCCTGCAGCAGGTCATCCCGAACGAAAGCATCACTACCTCGAAATTCCGCTGGTCTGTCGCCAAGTTGGGTGGAAGTGTGATGGAAACTTACAATCACTGGGCCGTTGCCAACTGGAACGCCAATCCGTCCGGAACGCAAACCGTGTCGGGGGAAACTCCCGCGAAGCAGCCGACTGCTGCCGGTCAGCCGAAAACCGCAGCTCCGGAATTCAATCCAAACGGCCGCAATTGACTGGAGCGTGTTACGCTCTTCCGTGGCGCGATGGACGCCGTTTGGTCTACAATTGCAGGCTCCCACGAGCGAAATCCGTTACACGAAAAGGTAAACTGCTCTATATAATATAATGTTGCTTCGGCGGTCACAGTCTGATTCGCGAAAACGCGATCGCTCTTCGTTGAGTGGTCGCGTTTTCTTTTTTGGTGTGCCAGATTTCGTGCCACACTGGGATGATGAAGTTCTCACGAAACCTGTATCCGACTTGATCAATTTTTAGCAAAACGGCGATTATGGTGGGGACCGCCGTTGCCTGCGTCCCGCGCAGATTCGTACATGAAATTTTCCCTCATACGATTCCTGCTCTGCCTTGGGCGGGATGCTTCCACCACTGGTTGACCCCACAAAACATGTAGTGCAGAAACACGTTGGCCAACAGCAGCGAGAGGGGCGTCCGCTGTTCAGGTGGGCCTGCCCTGGCCCCATACTGTCTTATCGTAATATGGCCGGCATTCACTGGCGTGATTTCCATGTCGGTGGAAGCTACGATGGCGGCTTTCATTTTCCCGGAGGATATTGCATGCCTTTACTCGGTGCCCACATGTCGATTGCTGGCGGTTATTACAAGGCGGTCGAGGCTGCAGCTGGTTTTGAGATGGACTGCGTTCAGATTTTCACCAAGAACAACAACCAGTGGCGGGCGAAGAACCTGACGGATGACGACATCGCCCGATTTCGTGAATCGCTGGCGGAAACGGGAGTGAAATCGCCTTGTGCCCACGACAGTTATCTGATCAATCTGGCAAGCCCGAAAGAAGAGTTGTGGGAGCGGTCCATCGATGCGTTCATTGTTGAACTGGATCGGGCCGAAGCGTTGGGATTGCGCGGCGTAGTGATGCACCCCGGCAGTTTTGTGGAG
Source organism: Planctomycetaceae bacterium (assembly GCA_028284145.1). Lineage (GTDB taxonomy): Bacteria > Planctomycetota > Planctomycetia > Planctomycetales > Planctomycetaceae > JANQSH01. The sequence goes on from JANQSH010000004.1 coordinate 14,128, forward strand.
TCGAGCGAGGAAGAGGGCCTGGCACGCATCATCGAGGGGATTGACCGGTCACTGGAAGCCACCAGTGGCGACGCGGTGGAAATCTGGCTCGAAACGACCGCCGGACAGGGCACGAACCTGGGACATCGTTTTGAACACCTGGCGCATATCATCGATGGCGTGCAGGACAACTCACGACTGGGGGTCTGTATCGACACATGCCACATTTTCGCTGCCGGTTATGCCATTCAGGAACGGAAGGATTATCTGGCGACGTTTCGCGAATTTGACCGCATGATTGGTATCGACCGTATCAGGGCCTTTCATCTCAACGACAGCAAAAAGGAATTCGGGTCACGGGTTGATCGACACGAACATATCGGCGAAGGGTATTTGGGGATCGAACCATTCCGGCATGTGATTAACGATCGCCGGTTCGCCAGATTGCCCATGTATCTGGAAACACCCAAGGGTGAGCGGAATGGTCAGAAACTCGATGCAATGAACATCGCGACGCTGCGCAGCCTGGTCGACAAGGCATCATTCGGAAAGAAGGGTTCCGCAGCAAAGCCAAAAACGACGAAGACACAAGGCAAACGCCAGTCGAAATCCTGAGCGGGAATATCAACAAGAACCGACCGCGGCTTACCAGGTCCGTTCGATGAACGTCGTGTCGACCTTCGTTTCGATGAATGCCGGGTGGCGGAAGATTTGCTTTGCCAGCGGGATCGTCGTTCTGATGCCATCCACAACGAATTCATCGAGCGCGCGATTCATACAGGCCAAAGCTTCTTCGCGGGTCGGCTTGTGGACGATCAACTTGCCAATGAGTGAGTCGTAAAACGGGCCGACAACGTAACCCTCGTGCACGTGCGAATCCCAACGGACGCCCGGCCCACCAGGAATGCGGAGTTTCGTAATCTTTCCGGGTGATCCACGGAAATCATTCTCCGGATCTTCGGCATTAACCCGTAACTCAATCGCACTGCCATTGCACGGAATGTTGCGTTGCCTGAGGTCGAGCTTTTCGCCGGCAGCGACACGCAGTTGATGCTGGATCAGATCGATGCCAGTGACCAGTTCGGAAACGGGATGCTCCACCTGAATTCGGGCATTCACTTCGATGAAGTAGAATTGATTGTCGGGATCGACAATAAACTCCACCGTACCTGCGTTGGTGTATTCGGCCATCTTGATCAGTCGCACAGCCGCCTTGCAGATATCTTCACGTACGGATTGCGGTAAGCCGGGGGCAGGGCTTTCCTCGACGACCTTTTGATGTCTCCTCTGCATCGTGCAGTCCCGTTCCCACAAATGAAGCACGGTGCCGTGATGATCGGCCAGAACCTGCACCTCAACATGCCGGGGCGATTCGACATATTTTTCGATATAGACACCAGCGTTCTTGAAGGCTTTTTCGGCTTCGGTCGCTGCCGCCTTGAGCCCCGCTTTGAGGGCCATGTCATTTCGTGCGACGCGCATTCCCTTTCCGCCACCACCAGCCGTGGCTTTGATCAGCACGGGATAACCAATTTCTTCGGCGATTCGCAGGGCGTCCTGCTCATTCTCCACCAGACCATCACTGCCGGGAACAACATGCACCTTGGCCTGCACAGCGAGTTCCCGCGCGCTGACCTTGTCACCCAGCCTTGCCATGGCTTCATGTGAGGGGCCAATGAATTCGATGTTGCAGCTTCGGCAGACTTCCGCGAAGTGAGCATTCTCCGAGAGAAATCCGTATCCCGGATGAATGGCCTGGACGTTACCAATCTCCGCTGCGGAGATAATACGATTGATCAGCAGATAGCTGTCGGAGGCCGGCGCCTTACCAATGCAATACGCCTCGTCCGCCAGTTCCAGATAATGCGCACCACGATCGGCTTCGCTGTAGACGGCGACCGTTTCGATCCCCATCTCGTGGCAGGCACGGATAACCCGCAGGGCGATTTCACCGCGGTTGGCAATCAGTATTCGTTGAAACATCGACGTTGAACTCGATAGGACCATCCAGCTTCGCAGGTACCGGAGGATCTGTTTTTGGATTGGGTTGTGGCTCGGTTGTCCGGGTGGCCATCCTTCACCACGTCCGGCACTCGCTGAACTTCATTTCGATGAAGGAACGACTAAGGCGCGACTCGGAATAATGGCTGACCAAACTCGACCGCATCGCCGTTGGCGACCAGCACTTCCGTAATCGTGCCGGTGCATTCCGCCTGAATCTGATTGAAGACCTTCATTGCTTCGACAATACAGACGACCGTTTCGGGTGTGACCTGTTGGCCCACCTTCACAAATGCAGGGTCATCGGGAGTGGGCGAGACATAAAACGTACCGACTGTCGGACTGTTAATGGTTAATCCGCCCTCGCTGGCCGGCGTTGCAGGCGCGTCTTCACCACGGGATTGTGTCGGTGCTGCAGGTGGTAGCGCAACCGCTGCGACCGGGGGAGGTGGTGGGGCAGGTGCTGCCGCCAGTTGGGGAGCTGCCGCCGGACCACGACGCAATCTCAATCCCTGGTCACCACTTTTGAGATTGACCTCGGTAACGCCGTGCGCATCCATCATGTCCATCAATTCCCTCAGACTTTCAAGGTCGAAGGGTTCTGCGGTTTTCTTTTTCGTCGACGTGGATCGCGTTGTGCGTTTCTTTCTGGAAGATCCTTCAGCCGCCATGAATGGGTACCCTGTTCCGCTACGTGATGATTTTTTGATTTGGATTCAACGACAGGTCTCACTCTGGAAACAACTCGCGACAGTGAGCCTGCATGAGCCTGCCAGCAAATCCACGTTCCGACGGGATCGCCAGCAGCAGCCAGAGTTCAAGCGCAATGATTCACGCTCTGAACCAACACGACATTACCGGTTCGCTGATCAAATTCCAAATGAAACGACCGAATTTCACCATCGAAAACGTCCAACATGGTGGTATTTGACCGGTTTTCGGGTGAATTCCACCTTTGCATCAAAGTGCGACGATCGATTCTTCATAGTCGAGGGGAAGAGACGTGAGGACTTCGCAGCCGCCACGTGTGACCAGCACATCATCTTCCAGGCGAACGCCCCCAAATCCGGGGAGATAGATGCCGGGTTCGACCGTGACAATCATCCCCGCTCTCAACTCGGTGGAATCGGTGGGACTGAGGCGCGGATGTTCGTGGATCACGCGGCCAACACCATGTCCCAGACCATGACCGAAATTCTTTCCGTAACCAGCCTGGCTGATGACATCGCGAGCGATTTTATCGATATCGCAACAGCGCGCGCCGGGACGAATGGCTTCGATCGCGCGGCGATTCGCCAGCCGGACAACTTCGTAGATTTTCTTTAATCGGGCCGATGGCTTTCCAGTCGTTATGACCCGCGTGATATCGCTGCGATAACCAGAGAACGTTTCTGCCCCCCAGTCAAACAGGACGAAATCCGATTCGCCAATTGTCTTGCGGGTGGGGTGGGCGTGAGGCAAGGCAGACCTCGGGCCAACCGCAACGATCGATGGAAAAGCCACACCCGATGCACCGAAACCGCGCATCGTATGTTCCAGTTCATTGGCGACATCAATTTCCGTCTGACCCGAAGTGAGACTCGCTTTTATGACCTCAAAGCCACGTTGAGCCATGTGAACGGCGCGGCGCGTTTCCCCGATCTCAAACTTGTCTTTCACCTGGCGGATCTTTTCGACAACGGAATCGACCGGCACCAGTTCCAGCGACTTCATATCCTGATCAAGCCGTTCCCATTGCTGAAAGCTGGTGGTCTGGCTTTCAAAACCGAGTCGATTGATGCCCGCCTGTTTGACGGTTCTGGAAACACTGCCATTCATCGAGACGGAAGACGTTCGGATGACGGCATCGATCTCGGGGCATTCCTCTTCTAACTGTGTGGAAAAGCGCGAATCGGAAATGATCACCGCCACGTCGGAACCAAGCAACAGAAAACTGTCGTCTCCGGTAAATCCCGTCAGGTAGGAAACATTGATCGGGTTCGTGATCAATAACGCATCGGTGCCAGTCTTCTTCAATTGGCGCAACAGTTTTTGCCGACGATTCGCCGCACGTTCGGACGTCATGGAAATTCCACAGATTCTTGAATAGGAAACGATCAGTTTTCTGGAATAGCTGTGCCACCACCCTATCAGTTTCCGATGCAAATCGCACTCCTGCCGCGTACCTTGTTACAGGTTGGCAATATCGTTTTTTTTCGCTCATTGGCTTTACGTTGCCGACTCGACTAAAACAGGTGGGATGGAATGGCTAAATGAAACCACAACGAATTTGCTTTCGCGACTGCTCGAAGACCTGTCGCAGGGACAGGTCACGCTGCCCAAGGCGCTCGAGCAGCTTCGCCAGATTACCCCTGCTGCGACTGCAATGACGGATGAAGCGGCTGTCGATTTGGATCGCCGTCGGCGATGCGGTTTGCCTGAAGTCGTTTACTGCAAAGGAAAAACGTCGAAGACGATCTGTGAGATTTTTGCCAGGCTGATGGAACATGGCGAGCCGGTTCTCGGAACGCGGATTTCGGAATCGCAGGCGAAAACCGTTATTGAGGCCTACCCCGACGCGAAACATAACCCAATCGCCAGAACTGTACGAATCGGTGCAGGACTGTCGAGTTCCACCCCGGCTCAAGTGGAAACAGACGCAGGCAAAGTTGCCGTCATTACCGCCGGAACGAGTGACCACCCGGTCGCCGAAGAAGCAATCGAAACGTTGAAGTGGATTGGTTGCAAAACCGATTTGATTATCGACGTCGGCGTGGCCGGTGTCCATCGATTGTTGGAACAGCGAACCCGATTTGAAACTTCCGACGCGGTTGTTGTGGTGGCCGGTATGGAAGGCGCTTTGCCTTCGGTCGTTGGCGGGCTGGTCGATTGCCCCGTTATCGCAGTTCCCACGAGTGTGGGTTATGGTGCCGCCTTCGGCGGATTGACCGCCTTGCTGGGAATGCTCAACAGTTGCTCATCCAATGTGACCGTCGTCAACATCGATGCGGGATTCAAGGCGGGTTACGTCGCCGGATTGATCGCACGCCGCAGCCGAAAAATCGAGACGCCGCAGCCGAAAAATCGAAACAAAGAATGCCAGAATCAATGAGGTAAAATGGAAATGGCTCAACCGATCATCCACCATGAACCTCCCGGCCTTCCTCACCGACCCGCTGACGGTCACAAAGGAACCTTCGGAAAGACGCTTTGCATCGGTGGCAGCCGGGGCATGGGTGGTGCGATTGCGCTGACCGGGCAGGGGGCATTGCGTTCCGGAACCGGATTGGTCTATCTCGCCGTGCCAGAAGAAATCGAATCGACCGTTGCCGCAATGGAACCCTCCTGTCTCACACGTTGCATGCTGCAGGATGACGATGGTCGAATGTCGCGTGAAGCGCACTCGGAACTCTCTTCCATCCTCGGTGACTTCACTGCGATAGCAATGGGTCCGGGGTGGGGACAGTCGCCCGGGTTAGCTGATTTGGCGAAGGAACTGTATCTCAACATTCAGCAAACTCTGGTTGTCGACGCCGACGGATTGAACCTGCTGGCCGACCAGCCGGATATCTGGCAGCAATCTTCGGGAGAACGCATCCTGACACCCCACCCCGGTGAGTTTGCACGACTCACCAATTCGGATACCAGAACCATTCAAGCCAGTCGGCAGGAACTGGCGTGCGAATTCGCCGCGACCCATAACGTCACGCTGGTTCTTAAAGGTGAGGGAACGGTGATCACCAATGGCAGGGAGCTGGCTATCAACTCAACCGGAAACAGTGGCATGGCAACCGGCGGCAGCGGCGATGTGCTCACGGGGATTCTGGTCGGTTTGCTCGCACAGGGCATGACACCATTCCCGGCTGCTCATCTGGCCGTCCACCTGCATGGTCTGGCGGGCGATCTGGCAGCGGCTGAGTTGTCCGAACCAGGTCTGATCGCATCCGATATCGCAGCATTTATCCCCAAGGCATGGAAGCACTTACGCAGTTAGATGAGCTGGGAAAAACCAGCCTGGTTTTCCCGTATCCTCAAGTTTTCATTTCTGCTAGATTTCCGAGCCAACCAAAAGCGGGCCAACAGGCCAACTTGCGCTGACTGATGGCGAATTTCATCATTTCATCAAGGAAGAATGCGTCCATTTCAAGGATGAGACCCAATGCAGCAGAATGACAATCGTGGCACAGCCATCGTCGTAACCTGGGTGCTTTCGCTGGCGGCGATTGCCGGTCTGCTGGCCATCAAGTTCGGTTGGATCGATCTGGAAATCAGTCCGGATAATTCCGCAGTTGTGGAACAGAATGAAGCCAGTTCAACGGTGTCGGCAAACAATCCGGATTGGGCATTGGGAGATGACACGCAGACTCATCCTGTTGATCCGTCGATTTTCAATCAGCAATCGGAACCGGATAGTAAGACGATTCAGCAAGATGAATTTCTGGCTGCGGAACAAAATCGTCCCGGGTTTCAACCGGGGGATTTCGATGCCAGCCATTGGCCGCCTCAAGCAGGACGCACGCGGATCGCCGATCAACCGGCTGCTCCCCCCAGCAACTTGCGGGTCCGCAATTCACAAACCAACAGTGCACCACCGTTTGCCCTCCAACAGGCCGAACATTCCCCCCAGACGAACCGCACGGCCGGCCATTGGGAAGAACCGGGCCAACCAAACCAGACACCCCGACGAACGGTCGAACGTCAAAGTGGCGTACAACAGGTTCACTTTGAAGCGGTCGACGATGCCCATCCCGTGGCCAGTGCGCCTCTCAACCTGGAGGAAATCGATCGCCTGATTCATAGCGGTGAGATTGGTGAGGCACACCGTAAGCTCTCTGAGATCTACTGGAATCAACCGGTCCATCGCAAGCAGATTCAGAAACGAATCGACGGCACAGCCAGTGTTATCTTCTTTCAGCCGCAGCGACATTTCATGGAACCGCATGAAGTGCAGTTCGGCGATGACCTGACCACCATCGGCAAGAAGTACAACGTCCCCTGGGCCTACCTCGCGCGACTCAACCGTGCTGTTCCAGATCGCATTCAGGCCGGGCGGAAGCTGAAGGTCATTCGTGGGCCGTTCGCCGCTTTGATCGACTTAAGTGATTTCGAGATGATCATCCATGCTCATGGTCTGTACGTGGCGAGATATCAGGTAGGAATTGGAAAAGATGGCTCGACCCCAACCGGCAAGCTTGGTGTCATCAGCAAGGTGCACGACCCTCCTTATTACGGCCCGGACGGACTGGTGATTGCCAATGATGACCCGCAAAACCCGTTGGGTGAACGATGGATTGACCTGGGCCGCAGCTACGGAATTCACGGGACAATTAATCCATCATCGATTGGCCGGGCGGAGTCACGCGGTTGTATTCGCATGCACAACACCGATGTCGAAATCGTATTCGATCTGCTGACAATTGGTTCGGAAGTGGCAATTCGGCAGTAGCGGGTTCTCGGGATCAATAAGACGATGTTGATCCAGAGCATATTACGGCTCTTCTGTGCCGCGAAAATCATCTTTTGGGCTGCAAGCACAGACTCCCACGAGCGAGAACCGTCACACGAAATGGTAAACGGCTCTGGAACCAGTTTCCAATCCGGCTGGTGACAGGAATTCTCGCTGGATTCCCATAGTGGGTTCACGGTATACAGCAGTATTGAAATGTCCTGTAAAAAAGATTGACGCAGGGCAGGGGGCTACCCTGCCGTTACGCTTTTCAAAAAAGAGATAAGGGAGTGTCATTTCTTGATCACAAAGATCACCGGCAAACTGGTTCACCTTGGTGTGGAATCCGCCACGATCGGTGTGGGGGCGTTCGAGTACGAAGTCTTTATTCCCGAATTTGTCCGCCGTCAATTGCAATCGCACATCGATGAAGAGGTCAGTCTGCGAACGATTGAATACCTTGAAGGTAATCCGCAGAAAGGCCGACTCACTCCGCGAATGATCGGCTTCATGAGCGATGCCGAGCGCGAGTTCTTCGATCTCGTATGCTCTGTCGATGGCGTTGGTGTGAAGAAAGCGTTGAGGGCAATGGTCCGACCGGTTCGGGAAGTCGCCGAGTCAATTGAAGAGCAGGATGTGAAACAACTTTCCGCGTTACCCGGGATTGGCCCTGCTGTGGGGGAGCGAATCATCGCCAAGCTGCGCCGCAAGATGGCAAAGTTCGCACTGATGGCGGCTCGCGATCTGCCGCCTGATAAGCAAATGGAGCGCGACATTGCAACCGAAGCGTACGAGGCGCTGATCAGTCTGGGACACTCTTCTGTCGACGCTCAGCAGAAAATCGAAACGATCGCAGAGAGCGGCAAGAAATTCAAATCGGTCGAAGACCTGCTCGGCGAGTTGTACAAACGCGAAAGGGAATAGAGCGTAAGACGCTCTTCTGTGCCGCAATGAACGTCGATTGGCCTGCAAAAGCCGTTTGGCCTGAAAACATAGCCCCCCACGAGCCGGAGCTGTCACACCAGAAAGTGAACTGCTCCAGACTGAAGGACAAATTTGTATCGCGGAGTCGACTTGTCGCAGCGCAATCAGATTCCCGTCGATGTCATTTCCGTCGCGGCGTCGCTTTGGAGCCGCAAGTTGCTCAGCAAACCAGACAGAATGGCCAAGGCAATGAAGGTCGAGCAGTAGAGTTTCGCCGACTCTTCCAGGATAACCGATACGGTTGTTGGGGGCTCGACGAGTGAATCGATCGTCGTGTGGATGGCGTAGAACACGAACGCAATCGCGATGAGTTCCAGAAGTTTCGCGTACCGCAGAACAATCGGCAGGAAAATCAGCCCGGCAAATGCCGCAACGACGCCATACATGATGACGACGATGTCATTCCAGTTGCGAACCGGCCCGGTACTGATGGCCATTGCGTCGATCCGATCGCCCACCCGTTCATGAAATTGCAGCAGTTCATCCAATGCAAGAAACCCAACCGCCATTGTCATCAGCAGCCAGAAAACGCGGATGTACGGCGCCTCATTTTTCGAGATGAGAAACGAGACAAATGCAAAAGCACTCCCCATCGCGAAAAAGACAGCGGAAAGAGCTGTCACGGCGCCGCGCTCGTCGACAAAATTGAACTCCCGAACCTTGCCAGGTGGTATGAGAAAAATCGCCAGGCAGATATACAGCGCGACCAGGACCGAAATGATCTGGATCAGTTGCGGAATGTAAGGGTTCGTCTGATCTTTCCGACAGGCCAGAGATTGAGCAATGGCGTTACGGTAGTGTTTGAGCATGGTTTTGGGCGAGAGTTCGGTTAAAGCAGAAAGGGTGTGCGTGCGACAGCGTCTTCTTGTCCGTACGTTGCAAAGAGTGATTCTTGAACCCTAGCTCACAATTGGGAAATTGCAAGAAATCGGCTGCGGGGAAGTTTCTGTCCTGCGGCTTTCCTCTTGCTCGCCTTTACTTCGGATTTCTCAAAATGATCACATCAATGGGGCGAAGAGTTTGCAGAAATTCTCCGCGAGCACATGCCGGGTCGCGCGTGCATTCCATTCCCCCAGTTCAATCTTCTGGGAATGCGTTATGTCGTGTTCAATGTGCGCATTGAGTTGCATGGCGAGTTTACTGTCATACATCGCCACGGCGACTTCAAAGTTCAGTACCAGGCTGCGGGCATCGAAGTTCGGCGTGCCAACCAATGCCCAACTCGAATCAACCGTCAACGTCTTCGCATGCAGCAATCCTCGCTGATATTCGTAGATTTCGACTCCCGCGTTGAGCAGTGTGTTATAAAACGACCGTCCTGCAAGGACCGTCCACTGATACGCGCTCTTGCCCGGCACCATAAGCCGAACATGCACACCCCGATGGGCGGCTGTTTCCAACGCCAAAACCAGCGGGTCCATTGGCACAAAGTACGATGTCGACAGGTTAATCGATTCTTCCGCTTCGTTGATCGCGGCAAACATAACCGACAGCATCTCGTTCGTATCGCCGGTCGGCCCACTGGCAATCACCTGAGCAGAGACATTGCCCCGGTCTGTCGGTCGGGGGAAGAGTTCCGGCTGCGTCAGTTCCTCGCCCGTCGCGTAATACCAGTCTTCCGCAAAGACCTGCTGCAACTGCATCACAATCGGGCCGCGCAGTTTCAAATGTGTGTCCCGCCAATAACCCAGGTGGGGGTTCAAACCAAGGTATTCATCACCGATGTTCATCCCACCAGTGAATCCAACCTGTCCGTCGGCGATCACAATTTTGCGGTGGCTGCGAAGGTTGATCGACCACCGCTCGCGCAACGTTTGCCCCGGTAAAAACGCAGCGATGTCAATTCCGGCTTGCCGCATTGGTTCAAAGAACCGTCGGTTCAGCCAGATCGAGCCGAGACCATCGTACAGGAACCGTACTTTAACACCTTCATTTGCACGTTGAATCAACAGGTCACGAAGATGCGTGCCAGTTCGGTCTGCCTTCCAGATGTAATACTCCAGATGCAGCGTCTTCTCCGCACTCAGGATCGCTTCCTCGATCAGTTCGAGCGTTTCGGAGGTTTCAGGCAGCAATTGCACGTGATTGGCGAATGTTCCCGATGTCGCCCCGACGCTTTGCGCGAGCTCCATCAGATCGTATTGACGCGGTTCCAGCCCATCGCCGGTGAGGTGCTGGAATTCCGACACCGTGGGCAACTGGCGGGAAATATCGATGGTTGCCCGACGTTTGCCTTCCGCCCGACGATTGACACGATTGATTCCAAAGACCAGAAACAGCAACCCACCCAAAAACGGCAGAATGAGAATCGCGAGAATCCATGCAACAGCAGAGGTAGAGTTCCTCTTGCGGGTCAGCAGGACCCAGCGAATCAACAGCAGCGTAAGGAAATACCCCAGTAAGGTGATCGCGCCATAATAAACCTCAATGGGGATATTCACGATTTTCTACCGATCGTCTGGTAGAGCGTATCACGCTCTTCTGTGCCGCGATGAGCGTCGATTGGCCTGCAAACACAGGCCCCGCGCGACCAGAGACGTCACACCGGAAGGTAAACGGCCCTGATCGTCGGGTTCCTTCAATCATCCCCTCAATTATATGCGTTGGAAAATCATGAGGCGACCGATCGATGGTCCGATTCCCGGTCGGCGATCATTGACGCAACCGGCCAGGAACATTATCAGAGATTCCACAACGCTCTTCTTCTGAATCATGCAGGTTCGCCATGACGCATTGGCTGGTCGATATTCCCGAGCTTTCCAATCTGCAGAGCCGACGTGGACTGGTCCGGATTCCGATCGAGCTGGATGTCCCCTTCACACCACGCGTGCGGGCCATTGTCGATACAGCGGAATTTCAGCGTCTGTCGCATATTACGCAATTGGGGCTGGCGGCGCGGGTGTATCCCGGTGCAACTCACACCCGGTTTGAACATGCACTGGGCGTCTTTCACAATGCATTGCGATATCTGCAGCAACTGGGGCGGGACGAGCGATTCACTTCGGTTGTTGATACGCATCTCGCCGAAGTCCTGATGGTTTCCGCGCTGTTGCACGACCTGGGGCATTGGCCCTATTGCCATCCGATCGAAGACATGGGGCTGGCCGACCTCCCGCCACACGAACAGTTCGCCAGCGAATTTCTCGCCCCTGATCGTGATTTGGCTCAGGTCCTCAAAGGGGAATGGAACATCCAGCCGGAAGAAGTCCTGCAGGTGCTGGTGGGTAAGGATTCGCATCCGCAATGGCGGCTCATTCGTTCGATTCTCTCCGGGCCAATCGACATCGACAAAATGGATTACCTCGACCGCGACAGCGTGCATTGTGGCGTGCCTTATGGTCGCAATTTCGATCGCAATCGATTGATCCAATCGCTGGTGGTGAACGAAGCGGGTGATGGGCTGGCAATCAGCGAGAAAGGCAAGACTGCAGCAGAACTGATGGTCTTCGCACGTTATGTGATGTTCAGTGAAGTCTACTGGCATCATGCTGTCCGCTCAGCAACCAGTATGTTTGCCCGCTCCTTTTTTGAACTATATCGCGGACTCGACTTACCCGACCTGTTTCAGAAAAGCGAAGCGGAAACAATCGCACTGTTGCGTCAACAGGGAGCCGGAACGAGTGTTGAACGTCTGCTGGAAGGGGTCTTTGGCACGCAACGCCGGCTCTACAAGCGCGTGCGGGAGTTCAGCCATTATCAATCAGCTGAGATGTACCGCCGTCTCGCGCGGCAGTCGTTTGATGTTCTCGTTGGTTGCGGCAATCAGTTGGCGGAATTGCTCGGAAAGGAACTGAATCGATCGATCGAACCGACTGATATTCTGATCGACGCACCGCCACCGCATCGGGAAGTCGAGTTCAATGTGCAGATCTTCTTTCCCAAAGAGAGCCGTTATCGGCCATTGCAGGAGGTTTCCCCGGTGGTCAATTCGCTGGCCCGCACGCAATTTGACGATTTCGTGAAACGGGTGCGGATTTTCGCCCATCCCGAATTGCGCGATGCCATTTCCAGATTGGACCGTTTCGGCGATTTACTGCAGACGGCGATGGAATCCCTTTCGTCCAAATAGAGCGTATTACGCTCTTCTGTGGCGCGAAAACCGTCTTTTGGCCTTCAAACGCAGACTCCCACGAGCCGGAGAACGTCACACCAGAGGGTAAACTGCTCTAAAACCACGTTCTGAACGGAGTGCTCTCTCATTGCATAGGACATCATTTTTGCGATTCTGTTTTTACTGCGAAATATGCCAGATACACAAAAGAGGGAAAGAGATCCGGACAGGACTCCAGGAGGAGATGAACAGGAGAGAACCATCCTGCCAATCTTGTCATCCTGTCAATAATTTTATCTGAAACTGATGCGATCGGATCTCTACGATTCGCACATATCTGGTCAATTCCAATCTTCTCTGCCTGAATCGTTGCCAACCGCTCCGATTGCCTGAAGGTCTCATATAGAGAACGGGAAAACAGGCATTGATGGTTCGTGGAGTGACTCTGGAATTCTGGTGGATGCTGTGGTAATCTGCGCAGCTGAATTTGCAATCACTCTGTTTGCCGTCACAGGCCGAAGAATACGAACCATGCCCACACGCAAGGCTCAGGCTGTCGCTGGCGTGTCCGCCTCGACCGAAACCGATATCATGACCGTTTATCCGTCCATCGCGGCGACCTCGCTGGGGCGTTTGCTGGGCGTACTGTATGAAGCGATTCCGGTAAAAATCTGTGGCATCAAAGTGTCGCACATCCTGTTTTGTCTGCCAACCGCTCCCCTTGCCGTGTTGACGTACTTCGTGACCAAAGCGGTCGGGAAGAGTTACGTTCTGACCAATCGATCGGTGAAAGTGTATCGCATGACGCTCGGTGCCCGGGGCAATCTGGTGGATGAGGTCGCGTTAACAGACATTGGCGAAGTGATCCTGCATCAACAGGGCGGGCAGGAATTCTACAGGGCGAGCGACATTGTGATCGTAGACCAGTCGGGGAATGCTGTACTGGAACTGCCGGGTGTAACCCGTGCCGAGATTTTCCGAGGCACGATCTTGAAATCGACGACCGCCTGTGTGCAGACGGAATCAGCCCTGGCGACGATCGCTGCGAGATGAGTTCCGTCGGCTCGCGACAACGCAGTCTCCTGGCCTTATGCCACGGAACGCAAGTCTTCGCCACGTTCGTTGTTTCGCGTATTTTGCGGTCGCTTTCTTCTGCTCCGATTTGAAGAAGTCGAGGCCACAGTTTCACAACGATTCAGTTTACGATACCACAATAGGGCAGTTGATACCGTTCCGTCTGAGTCGGCTTCGCTTTCCGTTTCCGTTTCGCACGTTTCGGTTTTTGTGATGTTTGAGGCGTGACTGCTTCACTCGGTCCTTCATCAACCGGACCATTGATTGGCAGTTCTACTTCGGTGCGGCGAATGGTGATGTTGCGCGGGCATTCAATCCCCAGCTTCACGCGGGTTTTGGAAACGGCAATAACGTTGATGGTGATTTCGTCGCCGATTTTAATCGATTCAAATTGACTGCGGGTCAGAACGAGCATTTTTGTTTTCCCAGACCTGTTTGGCGTTACGTCAGATTCCATTCAGACTGAACCAGTTGGAAATCGCTCTAAGTCGCCGTTAGCTGGTGAGTGCAGAACATGCTGCGGTGTTCGCGAAGTTGTGCGACATGCAGCCACATCGGGAGGCATTGCCACGGAATGGTTGGAGCGCACATCAAGAGCGCAAAACGCACGGGGTATCTCATACCTGTGACCTGCGTTGATCACCAGATTGTCAGCACCTGCAGCGGCTGATACGCGGCCCGGCCTCGCCGGAGTGTTCATGATGACCAGCAACTCCTGCCGTCCATCGTTGAGGGAATTCTAAAGACAAGTGAACATTCGACAAGACCATTTTCGACATTTTGTGCAGATGGGCACAAGTCATCGCAAGGTAAGGTGTTCCGATCGTTTCGTAAAGCCGGAGTTGCTTGTGGTCCTGCCTTATGTTGTCTTTTGTGGTCAGCACGAAACCGCCTGCCAACTTGACAGGCGGCTAATCCTGATCACCCTGACAATAAAGCCGCAAGCACATGTGAAGAAACAACTTAATGCTTTTCTGAACAATAGGCACGCAGGTTGCTTTATCGGAGCAGCAATTGGCTGCGACTGTCATTTTGCGCAGAGCGACCACCCGGAGGCGAAAAACCGCCGGCTGGGTTTAAGTCGGGAAAACATATTGAGAATCTGAGAATCACCGAGATTGTCCCTTAAAGTCGGACCATCAAACAGCAGTGAGGAGAGACCGTGTCGAAATTACTGAGCTTTGACGAAGACTGCCGGAAGAGTTTGTTGGAAGGCGTTTCCAAGTTGGCCCAGGCAGTCAGCAGCACACTGGGGCCTCGTGGACGCAATGCCGTTCTGGACAAAGGGTGGGGTGCACCCAAGGTCACCAAAGATGGCGTGACTGTTGCCGAAGACATCGAACTCGAAGATCCCTTTGAGAACATGGGCGTGCAACTGGTGAAGGAAGCCGCTTCCAAAACCAGCGACGTGGCGGGTGACGGCACGACGACGGCAACCGTTCTCTCCGAAGCGATGTTCCGCGAAAGTCTGCGGTACATTGCTGCCGGTGCCGATCCGATGTCTCTCAGCCGGGGCGCCCAAAAAGCTGTCACCGCTGTGATTGAAGAACTGGGACGCCTTGCCAAATCGGTGGCGGTGAAAGACAAAAAGGCAATCACGACTGTCGCCACGATCGCGGGTAACAACGACAGCGAAATCGGAAAAATTCTGGCTGATGCTCTGACGAAAGTCGGCAAAGATGGTGTGATCACCGTTGAGGAAGGTCGCCAGATGCAGACGGAAGTTGAACTGGTCGAAGGGATGCAATTCGATCGCGGATTCCTGTCGCCACACTTCGTCACCGATCAGGATGACCAGCTCTGTGCGTTGGATAACTGCCGCGTGCTGATCTATGAAGAGAAGATTTCCTCAGCCAAGGTTCTGGTGCCGCTGCTGGAAAAGGTTTCCAAGGCAAACGTGCCACTACTGATTATCGCCGAAGATATCGAAGGAGAAGCGTTGGCCACACTGGTCGTCAACAAGTTGCGTGGCATTTTGAATGTCGCCGCTGTGAAGGCCCCTGGTTATGGTGAACGCCGCAAGGCGATGTTGGAAGATATCGCCGTGCTGACCGGTGGGGAAGCAATCTTCAAAGACCTGGGTATCACGCTGGAAAGCGTTGAACTGAAGCAGTTGGGTGTGGCCAGGAAAGTCCGTATCGATAGCGAAGCAACGACAATCGTTCAAGGTGCCGGCAAGAAAACTGCCATTGAAGGTCGTGCAGAACAGATTCGCCGGGAGATTTCCGAAACCGACAGCGATTACGATCGTGAGAAGTTGCAGGAACGACTGGCAAAACTGGCTGGTGGTGTGGCACAGATCAACGTCGGTGCCGCAACCGAAACAGAAATGAAAGAGCGGAAAGACCTCATCGACGATGCCTTGGCCGCAACCCGTGCAGCCATTGAAGAGGGAGTCGTTCCTGGCGGTGGCGTGGCTTTGTTGCGATGTGCACCTGCATTGGAAAAGCTGGACGCCAAAGGTGATGAAGCATTGGGTGCCCGCCTGATCGCCAATGTTCTGGAAATGCCTTTGCGAAGGATCGCCGAAAACGCCGGCCTGGATGGAGCGGTCGTCGCCAACAATGTCAAAAAGATGAAGAAGAATGAAGGCTATGACGCGTTGAACAACAAATATGGCGACATGTTTGATTTCGGCGTGGTTGATCCGACCAAGGTCGTACGAACGGCAATACAAAATGCGACAAGTGTTTCAGCACTGCTGATGACAACCGATTCGATTGTCGTCGAAGAGCCCGTGGAGGAAGATGGCCATGACGGCCACGATGACCATCACCACGATATGGGTGGCATGGGCGGAATGGGTGGTGGCATGCCAGGAATGGGAGGCATGGGCGGAATGCCCGGCATGATGTGATCGATCAGTTAGACAGAATGCCTCCAACACCGCAAGCCATTGATACCAAATTCAATCTAAAAAACATTACCAATAAACACCTGGGAAACTGGAGTTCAAAACAATGCAGTTGAAGCCCCTTGATGATCGTGTCGTTGTGAAAGTTCTGGAATCGGAAACCACCACAGCCGGTGGGATTGTGCTACCCGATTCGGCGAAGGAAAAGCCGCAGCGCGGTAAAGTCGTCGCTGTTGGTCCTGGCCGATTGCTCGACAGTGGCGAACGTTGTGAAATGAGCGTTGGCCTCGATGACGAAGTTCTGTTCGGTAAATATGGCGGAACCGACATTGAAGTGGACGGCGAAGAAGTCAAAATTCTGCGTGAAAGCGATGTCCTGGCGAAACTGGTCTGAATTCAGCCTCAAAACCTCTGCGTGATGTTTCTTCGCACAAACATCCTGTTGCGAAGTCATGCCACCAACCGGTTTTGAAACACCATTTGGAATCACCCCAACAACAACACCTCCCACGAGGAGATAAGACAGTGGCAAAACAATTGCTTTTTGAAGATCGGGCCCGCATCAAGTTGCAGCGTGGGATTGACACACTCGCCAATGCGGTTGCCGTAACGATGGGACCGACCGGTCGCAATGTGATTATTGACAAGAGCTTCGGCAACCCCGTTGTCACCAAGGATGGCGTGACCGTCAGCAAGGAGGTCGAACTCGAAGACCCCTACGAACACATGGGGGCCAAACTGGTTAACGAAGTCGCATCCAAAACCAGCGACGTTGCCGGTGATGGCACAACAACGGCAACCGTTCTCGCACGGGCCATTTACGAAGAAGGCCTGCGCGGGATCACAATGGGTGCCAACCCAACGGTCGTCCGTCGTGGCATCGACAAAGCGGTCGAAGCGGCTGTGGAATACATTGCCAACCTTGCGAAACCGGTTTCCAGCAAAGAAGAGATTGCCCAGGTTGGCGCGATTTCCGCCAACAACGACATGTCGGTCGGCCAGATGATCGCCGACGCGATGGAAAAAGTTGGTCGCGATGGTGTGATGACGGTCGAGGAAGGGAAGACGAGTGAAACGACACTCGAATTTGCCGATGGTATGCAGTTCGATAAAGGCTACATCTCGCCTTACTTCGTAACCAATGCCGAGGAACTCAAATGTGAGTTGGAAGATTGTCTGATCCTGATTCATGAAAAGAAAATCTCCAATCTGCGGGACCTTGTGCCGATTTTGGAAAAAGTCTCGCAGGCTGGTAAACCGCTGCTGATTATCGCCGAAGATATCGAAGGCGAAGCATTGACAGCGTTAGTCGTCAACAAACTGCGTGGCATCCTGAATGTCGCCGCAGTGAAGGCTCCCGGTTTTGGTGATCGCCGCAAGGCAATGCTGGGTGATATCGCCACGCTGACCGGTGGCACAATGCTCTCAGAAGATCTCGGCATCAAGCTGGAAAGTATCGAGTTAAACCATCTTGGGACGGCCAGGAAGGTTGAAGTGACGAAAGACTCGTGCACGATCGTGGAAGGCGGTGGTGATGATGACGCCATCCAGCAGCGTGTGGCACAGATTCGCGCTCACATCGAAAAGACCGACAGCGAATATGATCGGGAAAAATTCCAGGAACGTCTGGCGAAAATCACTGGTGGTGTCGCCATTATTTCTGTTGGTGCCGCAACCGAAGCCGAAATGAAGCAGACTAAAGCCCGCATGGAAGACGCGTTGCATGCCACTCGTGCAGCGGTCGAAGAAGGCATTCTGCCCGGTGGTGGCGTTGCTCTGCTGCGTGCGATTGAAGCAGTGGAAGGTGTTAAAGGCAAGGGTGACGAAAAGATCGGCGTACAGATTGTGCGGCGAGCCCTGGAGGCTCCGATTCGTCAGATCGCGGAAAACGGCGGCAAAGATGGTTCGGTGATTGCTGACGAAGTTCGACAGCAGAAAGCCAACATTGGGTTTGATGGCAATTCGGGTGAATATGTCGACATGTACGAAGCCGGTATTATTGATCCGGCCAAAGTCGTGAAGACAGCACTGGCTAACGCAGCTTCGATTGCCGGCCTGATGTTGACCACTCAGGTCCTCGTAACAGGTACTGAAAGTGCCGATGGCAAGGAACATGGTAATGTCGAAGGTGCCGTTCGCTAGCGTGAATGTCATGCTTTGATAATGCAGAGGATACGAAGCAACCCGGGCCACCCGTCAAACGGTGGCTCGTTTCGTGTCGGGATGAATGGTGTTTCAGCTTGTGTGGCAAAACCGTAAGTAACATTATTCCGACGGACTTTTCTCTGTGGCGGCTTGAGCCTCGCTTGAAACTGTTACAGCAGTGTGAAAGCCGTTACAGTTCAATGTGACTTGCAATAAACGACGTTTTTTTGGGTTTCGCGCGACAATTGGACGATGGATGTCTAATGGCATCGTACGGGCAGCGGGCTAAAGGAAGATGATGGCATCCACACGCGACTATTACGAGGTGCTGGGCGTGCCTCGGGATGCCACTCCCGAGCAGATTAAAAAGGCCTACAAAAAACTGGCGCTGGCCAATCATCCGGATCGCAACCCCGGTAATGCCGAGGCGACCGAGCGTTTCAAGGAAGCAGCCGAAGCGTTTGAAGTCCTCAATGATACCCGGAAACGGGCCCGGTACGATCAATACGGACACGCGGGCGTGCAGGGCAATGGTGGAGGGGCCGGCTTCCACGATGTCAATGATATCTTTGAAGCCTTCGGTGGGATGTTCGGCGACCTCTTCGGCGGCGGACAATCTTCGCGCGGCCGCACACGGCGGGGCGATCATCTTCAGGTTTCGGTGACGATCGATCTGCTTGAGGCGGCCAACGGTTGCACGCGCGAAATCGAGTTCAGCCGCAACGAGGTTTGTGACGAATGTGATGGTTCCGGTGCAAAACCAGGGACAGCACCGGAAAACTGCGACTACTGCGGCGGTCATGGCCAGGTTGTGCAATCGCAGGGGTTCTTTCGCGTGCAGACAACCTGTCCCGCTTGTCGAGGCAAAGGGACAACCATTCGCGACAAATGCGGAACCTGCCGCGGAACCGGTCGCGAAAAGAAGAAGCACAAACAGAACGTCAGAATCCCCGCTGGTGTCGACACGGGCAACCAACTCTGCATTCGAGGGGAAGGGGAACCAGGCATCGGACCCAATGGTCAGGCTGGTGGACCGCGCGGCGATTTATATGTCGACATCCGCGTGAAAAAACACCCGTTGTTTGAACGCGAAGGAACCGAACTCTTTGTCAACATTCCAATTACATACACCCAGGCCGTGCTGGGGGCGAATATCGAAGTTCCACAGTTGGAAGGTCGGCACGATCTGAACATTCCCGCCGGGACGCAATCGGGCGAAATCTTTCGACTGCGTGGCCAGGGTTTGCCCGATCCTCATGGCGGACGCAAGGGCGATTTGCATGTGGTCGTCGCGCTGGAAGTGCCGAAGAAGGTCGACTCCGAACAGGAGGAACTGCTGCGGAAGTTAGCCGAACATGAAAAGATCAATGTCAGCCCGCACCGCAAATCCTTTTTTGAGACATTGAAAGATTACTTCACCGACGACTGATTGCCTGGCCGCAATTACGTCAGACATTTTCACAAAACCTGAATGAGCCAGTTGAAGCAATGAGTTCATCGGACATCGAACACGAGCAAAATAACGTCACGGATAAGTCGGCAGAGTCTGGCTCAGCCGCCAGCGCTGAAGAAAGCGCAGAGAGTTCCCTGGATGAAACGGGCGAGCTGACGGTGGAAGAGCAGCTTAAGCAGGCGTTCAAGGAACGTGACGAGCATTTCGATAAACTGCTGCGTACACAGGCGGATTTGGAGAACTATCGTCGCCGCATACAGAAAGATCTGGAGGAAGCACGGAAATACCAGGCGTTGGGTTTGGCGCGGGACCTGCTGCCGGGGTTGGACAATCTTTCCCGAGCTGTCGAAGCCGCGGCCAATTCCGATAAAATCGATGACCTTGTGACCGGGGTCAAAATGGTGTTGTCTCAACTGGAAGGGATCCTGGCAAGCCATGCGGTGCAACCGATTTCTGCTGTTGGAGAAAGTTTCGATCCCAATTTTCACGAGGCGATTCAACAGGTCTCTTCTGAGGACCATCCGCCCATGACAATCCTGCAGGAAGTCGAAAAGGGTTACCAGCTTCATGATCGGGTTGTACGTCCTTCCAAGGTCATCGTTTCAAGCGGCCCGGCCACTCAGAGTAAAGAAGAGTAGCGATCATCATCATTGAACGACTTTTTCCCGTTGCGAAACGAGGAGTGAAGCATGCCAACATACGACTATCAATGCCGGAATTGTGACCACGAATGGGAACTCTTCCAATCAATCACGGCCAACCCGGTTCGCAAATGCCCCGAGTGTGGCAAACTGAAAGCAAAACGTGTGATTGGCCCTGGTGCGGGCATCATCTTCAAAGGTTCCGGATTCTATCAGACCGACTATCGCAGCGATTCGTATAAAAAGAGCGCTGCGGCTGACAAGAAATCGCAGGACAGTTCCAGCAAGCCAGCGGAGTCGAAGAACAAATCGAAGTCGGAATCCAAGTCGACTTCGAGCCCTTCGAAATCGGACTGATCTATTCGGTCTTGGGTGTCATGCCTGCATCGCGCAGCTGGGCAAGCATGGCTGGTGATAAGCGAAAGGTAGAGGATTTCTCTCGCAAAGCCTGCAAAGAGTTTTGCATTGCCTGGCAAATTGTTGATTTGATGATTGTGTCAGGTTTTTCCCAGGTGAAGTAAATTCCTATGATCTATGGCTACGATGTCAAGACGTTGAACGAATTTGGCCTCAAAGAATTGCGCGAGATTTGTTTTTCGACAAGCCCTGCAACATTGCGTGAGCTTGCAGATTTTCTCACGAAATCAGCGGACGAGTTAGAGTCAGTAACAAATCCAAATTGGCACCGACACATTTCTTCGGAAATACGGCAACAACTTGGCTGTGACGTTGTCGTGGGAACAACTCCAGACTCACCAACTATCGCCTGATCTCCTTTTGAAGTCCCGTGTGACCTGGTGACGAAAATGATAAAATGTTTCCCGATGATTCCGTTCACCTCGTTGATGACGTCAATGCTATGATTCGCCCGCAAACCTGCCCGATCTGTGAGAAAGAGTTGGCCGCCGATGCCGGTCTGAACTCGCCGCTGTTTCCCTTCTGCAGTCAGCGTTGCAAAGATGTGGATCTCTATCGCTGGGGTGAAGGCAAGTACCAGATCGTCGAACCGCTGAAGCCGGAACATTTGCAGAATCCCGACGTCGATTTGCCCGAGGAGCTGGAAGAACTCTTGTGATCTCGCCTGGTTCTCGCTACCGGATCAAATCTTGAAACCTGTGCGAATCGATTCAGGTTCGTCTCACGGGTGGACCAGGTTGCTCGTCAACCTGAGGCCTGAGAGAGGCAGCGACGATCAAAGTTTGCCTGATGGAAAGAATCGGGCAGGATCGCCGCATTGCGCATTATGAAAAAACAGGGCGATGTAGTTCCGCGACGTTATACGTCGCGGCTGGTCGTGTCGTTCTTTAGAGCGTGTTATGTTCTAGAGCGTATTACGCTCCTTCGTGGCGCGATGTGTGCCGTTTGGCCTGTAAATATAGACTCCCACGAGCGAAAACCGTCACACGAAAAGGTAAACTGCTCTATATCCGTCGCGAAATTGAAACGTCGTGATCACTCTCCTTCGATCCGTAATGCGGAAATCATCGTCGGACACCCTCGCGTGACAATCGTACAAAGCAGCGAACACCCCGATTGATGGATTGGTTGTTCACATGTCAGTACGCGCCGGCCATTCCAGAATAACAGCACCCGACTGCCGGTGGCGGCCAGTTTCAGTACGGCTGGCTGTCCATCCGGCAACGAAAACGTGTGTGCTTTTGTTTCAATAATATGACGTTCCCCGTTGAATTTTTCAGAAACAACCACACGTTCGTTCTCGATCAGCACCGACATCATCGACCCGGTTTTCGGTGCGGTTAGCAGAATCTCCAGGAAACCCGCTTCCGACTCGTGATTCAAACTCACCTCCAGGCTGAGCAGCCGGTACGTTCGTTGAAACGTTGTCCAGGCGAACAAACTGGCATCACTGGCCATTCCTTCAACGGAGAATTCCCATCCGGATGACTTCCAATGCGATTCGTTCCAGGGGTTTTGCCAACTGGTTTCGGTTAGCTGTCTTGACGGCGATGTGATCAATGAAGGAAGTCGGGGGATGTCTGGTAGATCGCTCGATTTGACTGTTTTGGGATCTTCAGAACGAACTGCGGCCGTTCGCACGACTGTTTGCACGGGTTGGTTGCCCGTGGTTGAGGTATTGAGTGTCGGTTGGGTGGCAGGAAAAACGTTCGGTTCTTCTGTGTTCGTATCCAGTTCCAACATTGCGGAATGGTTGCCATTGCTGCTTGCCCCATTGCTTTGGGGAACATTCTCACTTGCCGAGCGATCCCGTGCTGCAATCTGGTCTGCCACCTCCTGACGGGCTGCATCTTTCTCGCGAATGTAGAGAAACACCGCGGCGGCGGCGATCACAAATGTAACCAGGATGACTTCCGTGAAAATGAGATATCCATTGTTTTTCTTCATCGTTGTTCGATCCATTGTCGCGTTTGAGTGATCGCAAAACGTTGCCTTCTTGCCGGTTCGCATTCTTCCGTGTCGGACATTCTGTGTGCAGAACCATGACAGGATCATACTGTCGAAACGATTCGGTCGGGACCGATCCTGCCTAACCCGTAATGTTGTTTCAACTGTTGATACTGGCTTTCGGGTACTGGTATGACCGGCTGGCCCGAATCATTCGGTATGTTCGACATATCCCGCATGGCCCGAATCAGCACATTCTTGGCTGTGTGTTCCAAATCAATAAACTCAACCACCTGCGTCTGATAGCCACATTGCCGTAACGCCTGTGCGCGCAAGGCATCCGTCAGCAAAGCGGCTGCCCGTTCGCGAAGTAGTCCAAATTCCAGCAGTCCTGCTTGCTCTTGTGATTCAAGCTGCGGGGCCAACTCATGCTGGCAACAAGGTACGGCGAGAATGACCGATGCATTCCATTTGACCGCTTGTGCGAGGGTGTCATCGGTCGCAGTATCACAGGCATGCAGTGATACCGCCAGATCGACGTTTCCCGTCGGCGTATGATCGGAAATATGACCGGTTTGAAATTGCAGGTCTTTGTAACCGAGTCGATTGACGACCTCGTTGCATTGACGCACGACATCTTCATTACGATCCAGACCCTGAATCAAAACCTCCCGGTGCCGCAATTCGACGAACAAATGCCGCAAGGCAAACGTGAGGTAACTTTTCCCACAGCCGAAATCGACAACCCGAATCAGTCGATCCTCAGGCAGGTACCCCACAACATCATCGATCAGCTCCAGGAACCGATTGATCTGCCGAAATTTGCGATACATCGTCGGCTTGACGCTGCCCGCAGGTGTCATCACGCCAATCGCTTCCAGGAACGGACAAGGCATGCCATCGGGAATCAGATACGCACGTTGGCGGTTATGGTCCAGGGATGTGCGTTGTTTTGTGGGTGGTTTCCGTTTCGAGCGGATACGGCCATCTGGCTTTTCGCGAAAGACGAAATCCGCTTCTGGAGTGTAGAGGTGGCAGTCGCGGTATTCGCGCGGAAAGAGTTTCTGAACACGGATGACCGCTTCTTCACAAGCCAGGTTGTCGTGCGTTTCCTGCCGGGAAAGATGATTGGTGAATTGCAGAACTGGCGTACCCTGAATTTCCACCGGTCGGGCCGTGATCTTTCGAGGTTGGGCTTCACTCTTTTTGCGCGGATTGCTCAACACCAGCAACAGGCAATCCTGTCGGGTGATGGCTTCGTCGATCGTATTGAGTTGGAGCACCATGTTTGAGTCGGTTTCAAAACTGGTTGCTGGCAGGAATTCACTGACAATTGTCATAGTGAATTCACTGTACCCAGAAGTTTTGAAGTGTCCTGGGGGGTTATTTCAGACCGGGGCCATTTTCACTCGATGTCATGTCGGTGGGGTGTTGCAGCGATAACAGTCTCAAACCGGTAACGGAAGTCTGGACTGCGATAAGACGGCTTCCAGGGCAGTTTACCTTTTCGTGTGACGGTTTTCGCTCGTGGGAGTCTGCGTTTGAAGATCAAAAGACGATTTTCTCGCCACAGAAGAGCGTAATACGCTCTATTGTATCCGGAAATCACCCGATAATCATGCGTTCGTTGTCAAATCGCGAATACGATGAACGTAACGGAAGGCTTTCGTTGTGTCTCACGGCTGCAGGTGCAACCAATCAGGATGACGAAACAGCCACCCTGCTCTTTCCAATCCTCCTGTCTTGTCGTTTTCAGCGGCAAATTTGAGCGTCCGGCCCGAGGTCCTTTCGATCACCCATGAATGACGTCGGTATGACAGTTGATGGATTTCGGACTGTGGCACAAACAACGTGCCGATTCGGTGACGGAGATAGACGTGCAATTCATCCCGATCACCCGGCGCGAGATACTTGGGCGTTGGAATACGCACTTCACCTCGTTCGTACCGCTTGTTGCTGACGAAGAGTTTGATGAACATCAACGGTGCCCAGACCAGCGACGCAAGTGCCCACAGCAGGGTGGCTCCGGGGGATTTGCGTTCCACCCAGCCGGGGTAGTGTTCGTCGTGATGTGGAAGAAACAACAGGCCCCGCGTGGTGACGTACATCATTCCTGGCTGGGGTAGCCCTTTTCGCCTCAAACGAAACTCTCCCAGCCGGGGCGAACCATCAATGATTGGCGCAAGTTCGCCCAGTACATCCCGCAGTGGATCGGCCTGCCTGTCGACAGTACCCTCCACTAGTACGGAGTTGCAGTGCGGACAATTCCCAATATCGGGTAGAACCCAATCGAGGCATTCCTCACATAGCCGATACGTTTTCATTCTGTCCGAGGCCTGCTGTGAATCAGCCAAATTGATACAATGTAGGACTCAACATCATTTTATTCCGAGTTGTGTTGGAACCGAACCCGGTACAATCAGACCACGGTATAATGCGGATTTGCAGACAGGCAAACCAATGGCAGCGAAATTGAACAAAAAGCAGAAGAAACAGATTGACGCGGCACGGAAGAAAATCCAGTCGTTGCGGCAGAAACTGGCCGGGGCAAAACAGCAGATGGACGATCCGGCTGATGTTGAACACCTGGAAAGTGAGATCCGCACGCAGGAAGAGAAAATTGAGAAGATCAACGCAAGCGCAGGATGATTGTGTTACTCACAATTTTCGCATTTTGCTCATTTCGGCTGCAACAGCCATTGCAGGAATTTGATATTGACCAGGTTGAGTCAGACGTGCAGGTCTGGCTGCTGAAGGCACAAGCGGCATGTGAATCAGGCTGTCAATCGTCAAAACGATGTTCCGTCATTTCCATGCAGTGTCTTTCACCTGGGGGAAACCGAGTTCATCGCGGCACAGAAGAGCATGATACGCTCTAAAGACAGATCGTGGTGTACAATGTCGGAGCCAACCTTTTCAAGGTCAACGAATTATTCAACACCGATCCATTACCCGTGTCTGACAACCACCCGCCCACGATCATTGTTGTGCATCCCAAAGAACGCCGCCGTAAATGCACGGTTGAACCACTGCGTGGCATTGCAGGGTTTGAATTCCGCAATTTCAAACCGGGGTGTCCGGTCAAACGGTTGGAAAATTACGTACGTCTGGCCATGGACGGACCACTGTTGACCAGAGATGATGCAGATCGTGGCTTGCTGGTACTCGATGCGACCTGGCGGCATGTCGCTCCGATGGAGGAAGCGTACTCCCATGTGGAAAAGCGGAGCTTGCCAATCTGGAAGACCGCCTATCCGCGCATCTCAAAGATGTTCGATGATCCTGCCGGTGGACTTGCGACTATTGAGGCTCTGTTTCTCGCCTGTCATCAAGTGGGTCGGGAAACCGAGGGGTTACTGGACGACTATCACTGGAAAGAGGAATTCCTGCGGCTGAATGGAATGCCCACAAAGTTATAGCACCCTGGTTCCTGCAACTCGCATCACGGCTTGGGATTCAAGCGTTCCTTACGATTGCGGCTCGGTCGTTTCTGTAACTCGGGTGCACCCTCAATCCAGGTCAAATCGGACCAGAGCGGGGTATCGTTTGGCTGATTTTTCCCCGGCGTGGTGCGGCCATTCACCACGATCTCGGTGATTCGCTTTGTCAGTTTCTTCACAACTTCGGGGTGATCCTGCAAAATATCATGATCCTCACCCGAATCTTTCGCCAGGTTGTACAACTCCAGTCCGTTTTCCCGGTGTGGCATGACCAGTTTCCATTCTCCTTCGCGGATGGCGAACCGGCCCTGCATTGCGTGATGGATCATCGCAGACCGCGGTTCGATGTTTTTATTGTTCAGCAACACGTTGAGAAAGCTGACACTGTCTTCACCTGCATTGGCAGGTAATGGCTGATTGAGCATTTCCGCGAACGTCGCCAGCAGGTCAGTTTGACAAACCGGTTTGTCCCACACCCGGCCTGGTTTGACTTTCGCGGGCCAGCGGATGAAGAACGGCACACGATGTCCTCCCTCGTGGATGGAGCGTTTGCCCTCCCGATAAATGCCATTGCTGGCATGCTGGAACCGCTTGCGTCGTTCCCGCCAGGTCGTTTCCGGTCCGTTGTCGCTGGTAAAGATGACGATCGTATTTTCCGTCAGTTTTTCCCGATCCAGCAGATCGAGCAATCGTCCCAGATGCCAGTCAGTTTCCAAAATGAAATCACCATAAGCGCCAGCTTCCGTCTTGCCACGAAACCTCTTCAGCGGGATAACTGGCTTGTGAGGCGAAGTATACGGCAGGTAGAGAAAAAACGGATGGCCGGTTCGTGCAGCCGGAGCCACGTTTTCGATCCACTCGATAGTCTTATCAGTGAACCGGGTAAGACATTCCGAATCGACAAAATTGGAAGCGACCTCCATCAGGGTTTTGTTGTACTTCTCTTCATACGGCGGCATGATGCGATAGTCGGAAAGCGCGATGCGGTTCAGTCTCTTTCTGGTGAAGAGTGTTGGCGGAACCTTGGCATGCCGGCCTTCAAACCAGGCCAAAACGCCGTAATTCATCGACGCGGGGATGCCCCAGAAATAATCGAAACCTTTGTCCAGAGGCATATCGCGGACTGGTTGCCTCCAGTCCCGATCGTTGATTTCACCGGGAAAATCCATCCCCAAATGCCATTTGCCCACCATCGCGGTGACATAACCCTGTTCTTTGAGGAAAGATGCCAGTGTCATGCGGTCGTCGGCAATCAGACATTTCCCTTCGGCGCTCATCACGCCCCGCTTGAGTGTCGTCCGCCAGGAATACCGGCCGGTCAACAACCCGTAACGTGAGGGAGTACAGACGGTATCGCTGCAATGTCCGTCGGAAAACGTCAGTCCCTCTTTCGCCAAACGGTCGATGTTCAACGTCTTGAATTTCGATTCGGGATTCAGGCAACTGGCATCGCCGAATCCCTGATCGTCGGTGTAAACGATGATGATATTCGGCCGGGTGATCGCTTTTGGAGACGTTTTCTTTGTTGCCGGGGCCGATTTGCTGAACGTAACAAAGTTGCAAAGACAAAGGCCAGCAATAACAACTCGGAACCAGAACGGCGTCATACGAAAACTCCCGAGAGAGAATAGAATGTCTATCTCGATAGATCGAAAAGAGGTAGCGCGATCGCTTCGATTCGCGAAGTATTTCTGGTGTTGGTGAATGGTGTTATACCGTTTGATGTCGTGGTATTGTGCGGTTGGGGGATACGGTCCAAAGTGGGATGTGCCGACAGGAAAGCAGGCATTCAGGGGGTGAACCGAACCCGTCTGGCGCAATGTTCATTCCAGGCTCTGTCCCGCAATTGCTCAAATGGACATTTCAACAACCAGACAACGTTGTTTTTTCGTCGGATTTCAGCGGAAAACGTAACCTTATTATATCGACGTCACAACGGCAACTTTGAATAAAAGGACAGAGCCTGCAGTGCCGGTCGAGTTAATCAATTCTCACACCCGCATTTTGAATTACGGAACGACGTTGCAAAGAGTACGGACAGAGGCCATGATGAATGCAATCCAACCGCGACAACAAAATTCCCGTTTTGGCTTCAGGAAAGTTCTGACATGCCATTTCCGATCCACCTGGATTTCGATCGAATAGCTGTCGCCCGAGCTGGTCGGCTGATCATCGTCATCGCCACCTGTTTGATGACCTTTGGATCCTCCATTGTCGCGGAAGAACGTGCACCGAATATTCTGTTTATCTATCTCGATGATTTCGGGTGGCGCGATACCGGCTATATGGGTTCCGATTTCTACGAAACACCACATCTCGACAAGCTGGCCAAAGGAGGCATGATTTTTACCGACGCCTATTCCTGTGCAGCGAATTGTGCCCCGGCACGGGCCTGTCTACTTTCCGGTCAGTACACTCCCCGTCATGAGGTTTACAACGTCGGTACGGAACCCCGTGGAAATACGAAGTATCGCAAGCTAAAGCACATCCCCGGAACAGCCACGCTGAATCCAAAAATCAAAACCTGGGCTCATCAACTGAAAAAGACAGGTTACAAAACGGCAACCATCGGGAAATGGCATCTCAGCGACGATCCTTTGCCTCACGGTTTTGATGTGAACATTGGCGGGACACATTCCGGCAGCCCACCCAGAGGTTATTATCCACCGCACCCCAAAGCACCCAGGTTGAAAGATGCGTCAGAGAATGAGTACCTGACCGACCGGCTGAGTGAGGAAACGATCAAGTTCATTTCGGCGAACAGGGAAAACCGCTGGGCCGTCTATCTGGCGCACTTCGCTGTCCATACTCCGCTCGATGCGAAGCGTGAATTGGTGAAAAAATATGAGGCCAGGAAACCCGGGAAACTGCACAATCATGTCACCATGGCGACGATGATTCAGTCGGTTGATGACGGTGTGGGATTGATCGTCACAAAGTTGGAAGAACTTGGATTGCGTGACAACACGGTCATTCTGTTTTCATCCGACAACGGAGGTTATGGACCGGCA
The DNA here is from genome assembly GCA_028284145.1 of Planctomycetaceae bacterium. Taxonomy (GTDB): domain Bacteria; phylum Planctomycetota; class Planctomycetia; order Planctomycetales; family Planctomycetaceae; genus JANQSH01. Next base: position 43,550 of record JANQSH010000004.1, read on the forward strand.
ACCGATATGGCTCCGCTCAAAGGGTACAAGGGAACCTATTACGAAGGCGGCATACGCGAGCCGTTTTTCGTCAACTGGCCGGGCAGGATCAAACTGGGACAGAAGTGCGATATCCCGACGACTGGTGTCGATCTCTACCCGACGATCTGCGAACTGGCCGACGCGAAATTACCTGCCAACCAACCCATCGATGGTGTCAGCCTTGTCCCACTGCTGTTAAAAGGGGAACAGAAAGGACTGGCCAATCGTGCAATCTTCTGGCATTTCCCCGCGTATCTGCAGTCATATTCGGTGACCAGCGAACAACGCGACCGCCTGTTCCGGTCGAGACCCTGCAGCATTATCCGTAAAGGGGACTGGAAGCTGCATCACTATTTCGAGGACAACGGACTGGAACTCTACAACTTGCGAGAGGACATCAGCGAGGCGAATGACCTGTCGACGGCCAATTCCAAAAAGCGGGATGATCTGCTGCGCGAATTGGAAGCCTGGCGCAAACGGACGAACGCTCCGGTGCCATCCGAAATGAACCCCGACTACGACGAGAAGGCAGATATGGCTGCACGTGCGGGAACCGATCGAAACAGGAAGAATAAAGACAGGAAAAAGGAATAGCAGTGCCTTGTCAAGGCTTTGTTGGGAGAGCGGGTTGACATAACCCACTCCGTTGTCGCTCCTTGCAACTTCATCAACCCTTCTTTTCAGTCTTGATGGTTCAGTAGTCAGATTTCGCAGTTTCTGTAGAGCAGGGGCCTCGATTGCCTCGAAGAAGTGTGATCGATGTAATTCCGGAAAGAAGGCAGACGGAAGCCTGCCCCCACAAGAATGAAAGTAGCGTACACATAATGAATGCTCGTTCATTTATGCCTCGAAAGGAATGGTTCCGGCCTGCTGTTGTTTGTCTTGCCCTGGTTACCTGGCACGCTCAAAATCATGTCACCTTCGCTCAGTCAGATCAGCCGGAGTCGGCCTGGCAGGTTGAATATCTCAAGCGGCATGGCGTCGAGTTGAGTGCCGAAGGGTTGCTCAAATACGTTCGCACGCTGATACCAGATGATGGAATTGATGATCGAATCAAATCGTTGATTGACCGTCTGGGAGATTCCCAATACTTCGTCCGCGAGGCTGCCACCCAGGAGTTGACCGACCTGGGCGAACCGGCGTTGCCCTGGTTGAGAGAGGCTTTCAAATCGCACGATCTTGAGATTTCCGTCCGGGCAAAAATAGTGGCGGAACGAATTGGGTTACGACTGGACACTGGCGTTCGCGATGCCCTCAGTCTGGCCGTCATGCATCAATTGAAGCGTTTCCGGTCTCCCGAAGCGTTGCCGCTTCTCCTTAAAGTCCTGCCACAGATGAAAAGCCACATGCAGCGGGATACTATACATGAGGCGATCTGGGCCAACGCTTCGTTCAAAGTTCATGAAGAACTGCTGGTTGACGAGATCAAAAAAAACGACGCGAGGACACTGGCTGTGAGTCTTGTTGCTTTGGAAATTTCCACTGGTGAGAAATCTGTTGAACTTCTGGGGCAATATCTCGCCGATTTCCGGGAAGAAATCCGACTTGCAACCGCGCGTGCATTGTTGAATCACCGCCCACAACAATGCCTGACGGTTCTTCTGGCGCTGCTCGATTCAAAAGACTTTGAGACCCGCATGCACGCCGTTTGGCTGCTCAGTGATCTGACCGGGCATCGATTTGGTCTGGATGGTCGTGACAATTTTCAGGCTGCGACAACGCGTTGGAAAACATGGGCGAAGACGAAAACCAGCGACCTGGAACTGCCGGTGGGAACGTCACGCCTCGATCTGATGCGCGCCCTCCTGCTGTTTCACGAGCCATTTGCACTCAATCAGAAAATTGACAAGACGTATGGCCGCATGCGTTATGAAACCAGCCTACCGGCTGTTGCTCGTGTTCAGGATGGCATCTTGTATCTGGAGTCGCCCGCCCGCGAAGCCGATCAGAGTCTGTTCGTTGAGTCCAAAACGTTATTGGGCGAAGGTCAGTTTCCCAGAAGTTTTGTGATCAAGACGAAAATGGGAGGCGAGAACAAGAGTGCGGGAGTCTGGCATGTCGGTCTTTCGGTAGGGGACATTAAATTCCTGTTTCACCCAGGCTACAATAGCGGCGGCTTTCGGGTCGAAAGACGCGTCAGTCACGACTACATCACCCGGAATGAGGATATGGGTTTGAATCCTGGAGGGAATGCTCTTTTTGACGTCACGCTTCGTGTAAAACGAGATAAAAAAGGTGATGTGGAGTTCGACTATCTTGCCGTCGATCCGCGCAATCCGAACCAGAAATTCCAAAAGCAAATCAAGGTTGATCGCAAGTCGATTCCCCGCATTGATCGCATCGGACTGGAAAGAAGCGGCAATTCTGGTGGTGCCGGGATGTATGGCCCGCTGCAGATTGAGTTTGATCCCTCACCGAAATAAGAATGGAATGGAATTGACCATTCAGAACACGTTCCAGAGATTGAATGGCTGGTCAGCGGAAACCTCCCAATTTGTGAAGCGAATCCGATCAACATGCACGTCAGGAGGCAGGCCAGTAAAGCCGTTCCAACGGAATCAGCACCTTTGCTGCCGGTCGAAATGCTTCGTAATACTGAACGACCAATTCGCTCAACCTCTCAAGATCGATGAGTGTGACTGGGATGCTGGAACGGTCTGGTAACTTTGCTGCCTGAGCCTGCCGCATCAACCAGACTGCTCCATTACCTTGATGCTTCGATAAATTCTTCGATCGTGACTTCAGCATCTCGGATGATGCTGCGTAATGTACCTTTCTTGAGGCTTTTCTTGCCCCAATCGGGAACGGTAACGACTTTGGGGTGGCCATCCTTTTTCATGACAACATGGCTGCCCTTTCGGCGGTCTTCGTGAAAACCAAGATTCTCTAATGCGCGGATCGCCTGTGGCCCCGTCATGTCGGGCAGGCTAGGCATTTAGAATGACCCATCGCTCAATCGTATTCTCAGGCTTGTCAAAAGGATCTTCGTTTGTCCAGGGAGTTGGCATGCCAGATTCGATGTAAGACTCCATAGCGGCTGAAAATGCTTCGCGAATGTGTTCGATCGCCTCGTCGATTGTATTTCCTTCGGAAATGATGCCAGGAAGTGAGGCGACGATTACAGAATACCCTTCCTCATCGGGAGTGATCCACAACCGACAGTGGTATGCGCATTCTGGTTGATAAAAAAACGTGTCACTAATTCTACTTCCTGGTGTACTAATTGGAGACTTTATGGTGGTCATTCATCACCTCCGTCGGATTCTGGATCGACAACCTGAATTCTCCATGACCCAAGTATTTTTCCCTCACAAATTGCCTCAATCGCGTAAGCGCCGAACTCCACTGGGGTACGCGGTAGCAGCTTTGGCAAAGGCAGTCGCATTTCGACAGTTGCAAGAGGATTCGAGCAATCCAATCCGAAATTCAAATGGAATTCCACTTTGTAATCGGAGAGGCGAACATATCGAATCTCCATCTCTATATGATCCTGGACCTCAGTCATGCAAAGGTAGAGAGTCGGGGATCCCGCGTCCGTGTAGTCGGGTCTAAAAGTCCTCCCGCCTTCGACGGGAATCTTTTTTGTTGTGCCGGGCTGTTGAGCCTTTTGCATTGATGCCGAAATTCGAGTAAATGTTCCCGCGATGATCCACTTACCGGAAGCGTTGTCGCAATAGACGTTGTCAGCAACGATAAGTGATTGCAGGATGGGTTTCGGCAATTTGGCGAACCTCTTTTTATTCGACAAGAACGCGCCGGATAATTCATTTTAATGCTACGCCACAGGCAACACGAAATCAACAGTTTCCCCTTACACTGGTCGCAAAAGACCCTTTCATTCAAAGCTCGTCAGTTTCACTCATCACTCAAGCTACATGCTTCGGAGGTAATTGCATTCCGCAGCGGATTTCACGCCTCTCTCCAGTCATCCTGCCTGTTCCCCTCTCATCCGGGTTGTTGCATCCTTCGGAAACGAGATCGCGCGACTCGTGTGATGTGGAGAAACGGAACGCGAGGATATTGCCCGGGGTCTGGCAATCGCTTCGCGTCCCAACTGTTGTGATGCCAAGCAGTAATCGCCACGAGTGGCGCAATCCATATTTTTGGAAAAATCTTTACAGGAGTGTGAGGCTGACCACATTTTTACATGCTCTTCCTGCCGATACATCCCAACAAGGACGCGTTGTCGAATGCGACGGCGTTATGTCCGGCACGCCGATACGTTAACACCCAAAATTAGTGGACCGTCAAAACTGAAAATTGGGTTTGATGAAGTTGCAAGGAGCGACAACGGAGCGGGTTATGTCAATCCGCATCCTGAAACAAAGCCTTGAAAAGGCACTGGAGTCCCGACGTGCCAGGGGGATTGAAAGGATATGACCATGTCTCTGCGATGGAACGCATTGGGGATGTGTCTTCTCGGCTTGGCGATTGGAACATCGAGCCTGAAGACGACTGAAGCTGCCGAAAAAGTGAAGTGGAACAAGAACTTTCGCGCCGCCGCGATTGAGTCCACAAAAACCAGGAAACCGATGATTGTGGAAATCACGGCAGAGTGGTGCAAGTACTGCCACAAGATGATGGAAACGACTTTTCAGGATGAGAAAGTTGTTCGGCAGATCAATTCCTGCTACATCCCGGTGTCTGTCAATGCAGATCACCACCCGAAAATCGTCAAGGCGATCGGCGTGAAAGGCCTGCCCACGACCGTGTTGATCTCTCCGGATCTGGAAGTGATCGAAAAGATCACCGGTTTCAAATCGGCTGATCAAATGGCGCAGCGACTCGGCAAACATTGCAAAGTTCCCGCCAATGCTGCCTCTCGCCGACCGGCGTTTGAAAGCATGACGGCAGCGGCACCTGTTAATCGGGCACCTGCCTTTGGTTCACACGAAAAACCTGTTGCCGACATGCACTTGTTTGAAACCCCCGGTTTCGACGCTCCTGCCGTGGAAACCGTAAAGCATACGGAAGAGCCGAACCCTTTCGCTGCCTTCCCGCCCGGGAACCCGAATGACTTCGCTGCACCAACCGCGCCCACACCGGTTCCAGAGGCACCGGCATTGCCGGAATCCAGACCGGTTGAACCGGCTCAGGTGGCTGTGATTCATACACCAGTGGAATCGTCATTTCCCAAAAAGGACGAGAAAGCCTCACCGGAACCGGTTTCTGTGCAGGCATCGGTTGAAACACCCAGGGAAGCACCCGTTGCTGAGGTAAAGCCGACCTATCCGGAAGGTGTTTTCGGCGGACATTGTCTGGTCAGTATGCTTGATCAGGGCAAATTGACCGCCGGGCAGGAAGACTTGATGTCGGAATTCAACAGCGAGATCGTCAAGCATGCGACTGCCGATCATCAGTCCCGCTTTGACAAAGACCCCGCGAAATACTGGCCTGCGGGGAACGGCTACTGTGCCGTGAGTGTCGTCGAAGATAACGAACTGCGAATGGGTGATCCGCAGTATGTTCTTGTCTATCGCAATCGACTCTGGTTCTTCTCATCGGAAGACCGACTGAACCGATTCTTCAGCAACCCCGACGCCTACATTCGCAAGGCAGATGAAAAGAAGTAAAAACGATTCGATCCTGAGCGTCCTCAAGAGGTGCTTTTCGTTGGAAAAGTGCCTCTTTTCTTTTGCACGTTCGCACTTGCCTCAATCTCGAACAATACGAAATGGGTACCGTCCGGGAAAGACACCCGCAGAGTTTTGCAGGGCAGTGCTCCTGCCTGCCGTTTGTCTGTGGGGGAAAGAATCAGACAGGATCAACAGGATAGCCGCATTGCGCATCAGGAAAACAGCGGGTAGCCCAGGTTGCTCGCAACCTGGGTTTTGAAAGAGACAATTCAAAGGACGTGATCACGAACCGCGAAGCCACTTAACCTGCAGAGAGAGGAGATTTTTGACAGGATTCACAGGATAGAGATGAACTCTCGCGGAGCCCGCAAAGAGTGACAGTTAGAGTGTAATCAGCTTGAGTCGACGTGCTACGCACGGCGGGCACCGTGTCGAGGTATCGATGCGGCTGGATACCGTAAGATCGTGGCATTTCATCTGGCTCTGCTGGCTGCGGGAATCTTTTTTCTCGCAGTGGCAATGATGACCACATTGCAGAAACCCGGTTACGTCTGACGAATGCTGTTCCGGGCAATTCCGCTCAACTCCTCTCCCATCTGTGCCGATCTTAACAGTTGTAACGATTCTGCGGATCGAACGGCGTTCGTGCGCTGTGCATCCCGAAACAAAACAGGAACAGCGCAACTTTTCTCGGCGCGCGAAGTGTTCCCGCGCCACTCCTGCAAATTCTGCTGGAGCGGGAAGTTGTGTTCGAGCCACGCCGATGTCATAAGGGGGGAGACTCATGGCGGAGTCACAGAAAAAGCCCGCGCCACAGCCAGTGGAATATCAACAGACACAGGAACAAGGACCAGTCGGCGCTGTTATCACGTCGCCCATTCTGTGGGGTGGTTTGATCACCATTGGCTTTTACAGCGCGCTGCCGCATCTGCCGGCACAACGCGAATTAGCTGTGCGCTATTTCTGCAGCCATCCGCTGGAATACGTCACAACGACACTCTTTTTCATGGGCGTGACGACATTGCTCATCAAAGGGCTTCGTCTAAGTGCGGAAAAACGGGCCTTGCGGACAGTTTCCCTCAGCGCGCGAACGATTCTCAAAACCAATGACCCACTCAGAAAAGCCGCGCTGATTCAGGATGATCTGGATCATTCCGGCAGCAGTCTTCAAAACACAGAACTCGTCCGCCGATTGCGGGATGTCTGCACGCACATCACCGGGCGACGTTCGGCCGATAACCTGAGCGAACATCTGCAGTATCTGGCGGAATTGGCAGCGGAACGATTGCATGGCAGCTATGCGATGGTCCGCACGGTTACCTGGGCGGTTCCGATTCTCGGCTTTCTCGGCACCGTCATCGGAATCACGATGGCGATTGCCAATGTCACACCGGAACAACTCGACACATCGCTGGGTGAAGTGACCGGTGGCCTGGCAGTTGCATTTGACACCACGGCTCTGGCTCTGGGGCTTTCGCTCGTACTCGTCTTCTGCACATTCGTCGCAGAGCGAAGCGAACAGAAAGTCCTGAACTCGGTGGAGGAATTCGGTCATAAGCATCTTGCCAGTTTGTTCCCCTCTCATCGGGCGCGACAGCAGAATCGGCTCATCGATGCCGAAGGAAAAGTGGCCGAAAAAATGCTGAATCAAACCGAAAAGATGATCGAGAACCAATTGCAGTTGTGGCAACAGTCGCTGGAGTCGTTACGAACTCGCTGGACCGAATCACTGACAGGCCAGAAGGCGGAATTCGACGATATGGTCAGGCGAGGCATGCAGGCCACACTCATCAGCCATGCCGATCAACTCAGCGAAGCCCGCGGCGAATTCCTCGATGCGTTCCAGAACGCCTCCCAGCAGTTGGCCGATCAAGCGGCACGTCTGGAAGAAGACCGCCGCGATCAATTGACTGACTTCTCTCAGAAACTGGATGGCGTCTGGACGCGCATTCGGCACGACATGAAAGAAGATCAGCAGGAACAGTCCGGCATGCTCGCGTCGACGGTCCAGCAACTGACCACTTCGATTTCCGACTGGCAGACACAACTGCAGGTCAGCACCTCGGCTGGTCGGACGCAATTAGACGAAATTCAAAAGCAGAGCGAATTGCTGCTGCAACTTTCCAGCCAGCAGGATCAACTTGTCAATATCCAGTCACAACTGGCAACCAATCTCGAAACGGTCCGGGCGGCAGAAAGTCTGCAGGAGACACTTCACAGCCTCAACGCGGTGATTCACCTGCTCACGGCAAGGGTCCGTCCGCACGCTGCGTAGAGGCATTGTTGATTGCCGTCGATTGGTGAGTGTCAAAACAGAGTCAGGGGGGCAGGTTGTGTCTCGTTCCAGCGCGAGAAATTCCAGCAATATCTCTTTGTTCCCGTTTCTGGCCGTTCTGGTCTGTGCGATGGGTGCGCTGATTCTGTTGCTGCTCGTTACGACGCGACGCATTCGACAGGATGCGTTGGAACAGGTCCAGGCGAAAGTCGAACAACCGCAGTCCGCTGAACAATCATCTGCTTTGGAAATCAGCGACACACTTCCCTTGCCAGCGGAAAACCTGCCTCCTGAAGCCAACCTGCCGGAAGAGGATCGTGTCGTCACCACGATCCCTGAGGTTTATCATCCGGAGACGCTGATTCCGATTGAACCGGAATTGGCGCGACAGAGAGCATCTGATCAATTCGCACCACCCGCAACAGACCCTCTTCACCCGTTGACTCGAAGATTCACTTTCCCTCCTCCACGCCCGGTCGAAAAACAGCCAACACCCAGGCAACCTATGCCCAAAGAGCCTGTCATCAAGCTCCCGCAAGCTCCCATTCCGCTTTCACTGAAACCGATCGCAAAGCCGCGGATTCTCGAACGACCTCGCGTCGAACAACCAGGGAATCCGATCGCACATTCACCTGCCGTCAATCCGAATGTCAAGCTGGCCGATGAATTGTTGAGACTGAAACAAAGAAAGGCGGAACGGGAGCGGCAACTCACGTTGCAGAACGACGCCACCGCCAACAAAGAGAAACAACTGAATGAATTGCAACGGTTGAATGCTGCCATCGCCGAACAGAAGCAGGAGCAGGATGAGGCGTTGCGAAAAGTCGAAGTTGCGGCGAAGACGCTGGAAACTCAGCAACGCAGACTGCGATTGCGGGTTGACGATGCGAAAGAAAACCTGAAGGCGATCCAGCAGGCGTCGTCGGTTGTCGGGCAGGGCGAATTCACGATTGTCCCCTTTCATGGCAAAACGGGAACCCGCCGCACGCCAATCCTTCTGGAATGCACGTCACATGGCATTCGGTTTATTCCGGAGGATGTTCTGATCACCGAACGTCACATCAACGGATTCACTCCGGGTTACAACCCGCTGTTGATCGCCACCCGTGAAGTCAGCCGATACTGGCATGCAAAACGGAACTCGCAGGGGCAACAATCGACGCCCGAACCGTATGTGCTGCTTGTTGTGCGTCCCAGCGGCACGAAGGCATACTACATCGCCCGCCAGCTATTGAATCATCTGCGCGAAGATTTCGGATATGAGTTGATCGAATCCGACATTCAACTCCACCTGCCAACGGTCGATCCCCAGGCCAGAAAGATCATTCAGGAAGCAATCGATCAGACGATTTCCGAGCGGGATCAGATCGTCGCGAGCGTTCAGGGCAGTGGATTGGGAATGGGTGAAGGCAATGCTGGTTTCCGTGCCGGTTCCTCCGGACAAAACTCCAGCGAATTTGGAGCGAGTCGTTCGGGTAGACCAGGCTCAACGGGCCTCGGACGCGAAGAACGTCACCAATTCGGCAATTCGTCTGGCAGCCACGATGGAATAACCAGCCGCAACGCAACGGCAGCCGCGTCGCAACGTCGTCATGATCCCAAGTCACCATTCAAGGTCCGTTCATCAGACAATATGCCGAGACCGGACGATTCCCCTCGAACCAGAACGGAACACCGCAACGAAGGCGCATTTTCTCGCGGACCGTTCGGTCAGTCGGGAGGTTTTGGCAGACCGAATCGATTGGCCGATGCTTCGGGGGAATTGCGGTCTGTTCCGACAATACCATCGATTGACGATATCGCGGCAGATCCGCTGTTTGATTCCGGGTCTGACAGCGGTGGACAAGCCCGACATCGACAACAGGGCGAAGTTCAAAACGGCGATCCCAACGGTACACCAAACACCAGCCGAAATGTTAATTTCGGGTCGCAGGCCCGGTCGACAGACGGTCCGGTCTGGCGTTCATTTGGCTCGCGCGGCGGGATTGGTTTTGAGAAAGATGTCGTGATCAATGTGCAGGATGACCGAATTATCGCCGGTCAACGGGTGTTGCGGATTCGCCCGGGCGAACAGTTGGACGATGTCATGCCCCGGCTGATGAATCTATTGGATGCCTCGATTCGAGACTGGGGGCAGCCACCGCGCCGTTTCTATTGGGTTCCCAATGTCCGATTGCGAGTTGAGTCTGCGGAGTTCAACCGATACCAGGCATTACGGAACGCTTTAGAGAGATCCGGGCTGAAGACGTCCATCGAGTTGATTCGACAAGAAGGTCGATTTTCGGGAGGACGCCAATGAGCCGACGCATGCCCAAATCGGAAACTGGTTTCGGATCGGATTCCTTCCTCGACATCATTGCGAATATCGTGGGTATCCTGATCATCCTGATCGTGATTTCCGGGTTGAGGGTCAGTCACGCACCTGTTCCCACGGAGAAAGATGTGGCTGCAGGGTCGGCATCTCCTGATACAGCGGTCAGTAAGTCTATGCTTGATCCATCGACTCCAACCATTGATGAATTGCCGATTCCGCCAGAGGTCGTGGCAAAAGCCCCATTGCCAGCCAACATTGCCGCTCCTCAACCGATCGAGTCGCCTTCATTTCCGCAATTGTCGTTGCCCCATCCGGATGAAACACCGTTCCGTCAACCGATATCACATCCTCGCGACAGGATCACTTCACTCGACGATCTGCCGCTGATTTCCACGGAAGAATCCAAACACCAGGTTGTGCCACCTGTCAATGCACAACCTTCCTCAGTTGTTGTCAGGCCCAAACGGCTGCTTTGGCGACCGAAATCAAAATGGTATCCCGATCCGCAACAGTTACAACGCGAACAAACCGCCGGTGCTCCATCCTGGCCCACACGATTGCCACCGCCACGCAAACCGGAACCGATTCCGGTTTCGCAGGATCTCATTGCGGCAATCGACGGTACACAACAGGAGTTGCAGCGGCTTTCCCGTCTGATCGATGCCACCGTGCAACAACAATCGGTTCTCGATCAGAAACTGGTTGTCAGCCAAAACCTCGCGCAAGTCCGACATCGCAAATACAAGGATGTCAAACAGACGGTCGCTGTGAAGTCAGAATTCGTCACTGCGCAACAGCAGTCGATCATGACTCTGGAAGGACAACTGCAACAGTTGCAGCGGGACATCGACGCAGAACGGAACAAACGACCGAAGTCGGTGGCCGGTACGATCAAGCATGAACTGAACCCGATTGGCCGAAAGGTTGATGGATCGGAAATACATTTTCGTCTTTCCGGAGGTCGCGTCTCCTATGTGCCATTGCCGGAAATGGTGGGAGACTTGCGTGATGAGGTTCAACAACGTGTGAGGTGGCTCGCGAAGTTCCCGGAATACACTGGAAAGATCGGCCCGATTGAAGGCTACGCGATGGAGTACCTGCTCAAGCGGGAAGGTCTTTCGGCTATCGATCGCCTGCAGGCCGGTCCGGGCATGGTCCGCATCAGCGTGGCCCAATGGCAAATCATGCCTCAGTCAAACCTCAAGACCGAATCGGCCAAAGAAGCGCTGCGAACGACATCCCGATTTGCCCAGATGCTGCGTCTCGCCGACAAGGAAACAACTGTAACGCTCTGGGTCTACCCCGACAGTTTCGAACTGTATTCGCAGTTGAAGGATCAGATTCACGCGGAAGGATTGACGGTCGCCGGTCGTCCACTTCCTGCCGGCATGCCGATTTCCGGTTCACCCGATGGATCAAGCTCTGTTGGTCAATAGAGCGTATTACGCTCTTCTGTGCCACGAAAACCGTCTTTTGGCCTGCAAACACAAACTCCCACGAGCGAGAATCATCACACGAAAAGGTAAACGGCTCCAGACACTCTCGCACTCAACCGCTGGCGGAATTGTCGTCGAGTCGATAGCTTGGAGTGTATTATGCTCTTCTGTGCCGCGATGGGTGTCGTCAGGGCTGCAAACATCGGTCCCCACGAGCCAGAGACGTTATACCAGAAGGGAAACTGCTCTCATGTCAGGCGGTACACAACGTCGTGCGACCGCGATTATTCCGGCACTGACAGTCGACTTTTCCAATGACCATGGCAGAAAAAATTGAGTTGGCCTGTTTGTTGGAAGCTACGGCTGCCAAGCCGGGGAATGTCCATCCGCGTGCTGCGTTTTCCAATCTGTGTTGGAATGACTTCCTTGTTTCCGCGAGAATCACTGCCCCCATTCTGGCCCAGACAACACCCGACAACCTTGGCCGCATCATTCGCGATGCCGTCGCGGCGACTCATCAACATACAGAGACCAACACGAATCTGGGCATTGTCCTGTTGATTGCTCCTTTGGTTGCAGTGCCGGAACATCAACTTGTGCCGGTCGGCATCGGCCCGATTCTGGATCATCTCACAAAAGCTGATGCTGAGTTCGTCTACGAAGCAATTCGCCTGGCCGATCCCGGCGGACTTGGTTCTGCCGACGAGGGGGATGTCGCTCACAAACCGACCGACACGCTGCGACACATGATGGCTCTCGCTGCGGATCGTGACTCTATCGCGGCGGAATATACCTGGGGTTACCCCACCGTCCTGAACCGGGGCGTACCAATTCTCGAAGCCTCAGAAGACTTTCCAGATAACTGGGAACGGGCGGTGATCCGTCTGCATCTCGAATTGATGACACAGGTACCGGATACGTTTATCGCACGCAAGAGCGGGCCGGAGATTGCACAGGAATCGGCCTGCCGCGCACGAACTGTATTGGATGCCGGCTGGCCAGAGTCATCAGCCGGTCAATCGGCCATTCAAGAACTCGACGAATGGTTGCGGGCGGATGGCAATCGACGCAATCCCGGAACAACGGCTGACCTGGTCGCCGCTTCGCTGTTTGTCGCAATACGTGAAGACCGCATTGTGGCTCCGAGTTTGTCGCAAGTTATCGAATATGGACGTCGGCTCATCGAAGTCCAGGCGACGAAGGTGAGGTAATGACGGGAGAAACATTCCGCGTCCGCGTGACGAAAGACCACCTTGTTTTCAGCGCAGCGCATTTCATTACCTTCAATGGCAACATCTGCGAACGTTTACATGGTCACAACTGGCGTACGGCGGTTGAGATCCGTGGCGAACTCGATGAAAATCAATATGTGTTCGACTTCATCGCTCTGCGCGATGGCCTGCAAAAAATAGTGATGGAACTGGATCATCACATGCTGCTGGCCACACAACATCCGACAATTGCCATATTGGAAACGGATCACGAGGTCGAAGTGACGTTTGAAGAAAAACGCTGGATCTTTCCACGTGAAGATTGTGTCTTGCTGCCGATCGAGAACACGACAGCCGAAAAAATTGCCGCGTGGATCGGACAACGATTGAAGTCCGACCTGCTGAGTTCCGTTGACCACCCGCTCGCCACGCTGCAGGTTGAAGTGGAAGAGAACTTCGGCCAATGGGCAATCTGCGAGATTCCGCTGGACGGAAAGCCGGGCAGAGTGTAAGGCAAGCTTCAAGTGGCCCTGATCCTCCCCAGCAAAATTTAAAACCTTTCGGTGACGGCCAATCATCGCTCACGAAAATCAAACCGCCACTCGTCACTCTCCATGTCGCGTGTCAACCGTGCGACGCCGTCCAGTCGGTCGCCCAATAGAGAAATTTCAGTTTGATCAGCTTTTTCGACAATCCACTCAAATCTGCCAGTGTCCCATCGGGTGACAGTTCCACGATTCCCACTCACCGGTCCTTCGTAATCGAGGTATTCGATGCGATGATCGGGTAACAGTGTTGCCAGAGTTGTCCCGCCGGAATCAGGTTCTTCAATCAATCGCCAGGTCCGCAGTTTTTCTCCGCACTCCAGCATGAAGTCCCAATGCAACTCGGGATGATCGTGTGTCAGAATGACAAATCTTGCGGTCATAAGGCAGGCCGAATCGTTTGTCGTAAAAAACATTACGGGATCGACGAAATCTCGACGGACAGAAATAGCGCACTCCAGAATATCGAACGGGTACGGATTTTGCTAAATTATCAGGCGATCGATTTCGAACAGGCCTCAGTTCGTACCATACGTGAGTTGCAACCAAGATGACCCCTCGAGAAGTACTGGCACTTTGCCGCGAACATGAAGTTCAGGCGATTGACCTCCGCTTTATGGATTTCCCCGGCACACAGAAGCATTTTACGATTCCGCTTTCTGCGTTAACCGAAGAGAGCTTTGAAGTTGGGTTCAGCTTTGATGGTTCATCACTGCTTGGTTGGCAGGCCATCAACGAGAGCGATATGCTCATCGTGCCTCAGGCGGAAACCGCGTTCGTCGATCCGTTCATGAAGCAGACGCTGACGATGACCTGCAACATTCAGGATCCGATCACGCGGGCCGATTATGCCAGGGATCCGCGCAATGTTGCCCGAAAAGCAGAAAACTACATGAACTCGACTGGAATCGCGACGGTCGCAAATTTTGGTCCCGAAGCCGAATTCTTCGTCTTTGATAACGTCCGCTTCGACATCAACGAACACGAATCGTATTACCATATCGACAGTGTCGAAGGACAATGGACACGTGGTCGAGAGGGTAACGATCCCAACGCCGGCTACAAAATCCGTCACAAGGAAGGTTATCTGCCGATTCCCCCGGCTGACACATTGCAGGATATCCGTACGGAAATGATGCTCGCATTGCAGGAGTGCGGCATCGATGTCGAAGCTCAACATCACGAAGTCGCCTCAGCCGGACAATGTGAAATCGACATGCGGTATGGTCCGCTGCTGCAGATGGCTGACAATCTGCTGCGCTACAAGTACATCGTAAAGAATGTTGCTGCTCGACATGGCAAGACCGCAACATTCATGCCCAAGCCAATCTGGAATGACAACGGATCGGGCATGCATCTGCACTTCTCACTATGGAAAGCTGACACGCCGCTCTTTCCCGGTTCCGGATATGGTTCGTTGAGTGACACCGCGATGTACGCGATGGGCGGGATATTGCAGCATGCCCCGGCTCTGCTCGCCTTCTGTTGTCCAACCACCAACAGCTACAAACGGTTAATTCCTGGTTTTGAAGCACCAATCAACATGACCTACAGTTATCGGAATCGATCTGCCGCCATTCGGATTCCGGTGCATAGCCACGGACCGGAATCAAAACGGTTTGAATTCCGCTGTCCCGATTCGTCGTCAAACCCTTATCTCGCGATGTCAGCCATGTTGATGGCCGCACTGGATGGTATTCAGAACAAAATGGATCCTGGCCAGCCACTTGATAAGGATATTTACGATCTGAATCCTGATGAACTGGCAAGTGTGCCGAAGGTTCCGGTTTCATTGAAGGAATCGCTGGAAGCGTTGCGGCAGGATCATGAATTCCTGTTGCGAGGCGATGTGTTTACGGAAGACGTGATCGACACCTGGATCTGGTACAAGACTGATCGGGAAATTGAGGCCTTGCGACAACACCCACATCCTCTGGAATTCGCCATGTATTATGATATTTGATCGAATTGGGTGGACCGGACATGCACGTCTGGATGCTGCAGGCACAAGCGTTCATCACATTGGTCGCTCTTCTAACGTCGACAATCCGTCGAAGTCGAGTAATCAGACCGATAGAGCGTATTACGCTCTTCTGTGGCGCGAAAATCGTCTTTTGGCCTTCAAACGCAGACTCCCACGAGCGAAAACCGTCACACGAAAAGGGAAACGGCTCT
>JANQSH010000007.1 GCA_028284145.1 Planctomycetaceae bacterium
GCCGGCAAAAACCTATGTGGGCATCTGGTTGGCCCATACCGGATTTGGCCTGCCGCTGGCGATCTATCTGCTGCGCAACTACATTGCCGGTCTTCCAAGGGAAATCATGGAATCGGCAAAGGTCGACGGCGCGAGCGACTTCGAGATTTTCCTGAAGATCGTGCTTCCCCTGTCATTTCCGGCATTGGCTTCCTTTGCCATCTTCCAGTTTCTCTGGGTCTGGAACGATTTGCTGGTCGCAATGGTGTTCCTTGGCAACGGGGATGATCAGCTGGTATTGACCGGGCGCCTGCGTGAACTCCTGGGTTCGCGGGGTGGCAATTGGGAAATCCTGACGGCCTCTGCATTCATCAGCATCATCGTCCCGCTTTTGGTCTTCTTCGGACTGCAGCGCTACCTGGTTCGCGGCCTGCTCGCAGGCTCGGTCAAGGGAGGATAAGCGGTGACCATTCTAGACAGGAACATCATGTCCGATCGCAATCCTATCTCTTCATCCGCTGATACCGATTGGTGGCGCGGCGCAGTGATCTACCAGATCTATCCACGCTCCTTTCAGGACAGCAGCGGCAACGGCACCGGTGATCTGAAGGGCATTGCGGAGCGGTTGCCCTATGTCGCATCACTCGGTGTCGATGCGGTTTGGATCTCACCGTTTTTTCCCTCGCCAATGCGGGACTTCGGGTATGACGTCTCCGATTACAAATCCGTCGATCCGCTGTTCGGAACGATCGAGGATTTCAAGGCGATGGTCAAACGTGCCCATGAACTTGGGCTGCGCGTAATCATCGATCAGGTCCTGTCCCATTCATCCAGTGACCATCCCTGGTTCATCGAGAGCCGGTCTTCGCGCGACAATGACAAGGCCGACTGGTATGTATGGGCGGATGCGAAACCGGATGGATCACCGCCAAACAACTGGTTGTCCATCTTTGGTGGCTCGGCCTGGCAGTGGAACAGCGCTCGCAGTCAGTACTACCTGCACAATTTTCTGTCCGCTCAGCCGGATCTCAATCTCCACAATCCGGATGTCCAGGACGCGCTCCTTGATGCGGTCCGGTTCTGGCTCGATCTTGGTGTTGATGGTTTCCGCCTCGACACAATCAACTTCTATTTTCATGACCCGGAGCTGCGCGACAATCCACCGCTGAACCCGGAACAGCGAAATGCGAGCATCGCGCCCGATGTCAATCCGTACAATTTCCAGGACCATCTTTACGACAAGAGCCGTCCGGAAAATCTCGCCTTTCTGGCGCGGTTCCGGAAGCTGCTTGATGAATACCCGGGCGCTGCGGCCGTGGGTGAGGTTGGCGATGCGCAACGTGGTCTGAAGATCATCGCGGACTACACGTCCGGCGGTGACAAGGTACACATGTGTTACAGTTTCGATCTGTTGTCTGCCACACCACCAACTGCGGATTACTTGCGAAAAGTTGTCGGTGCGTTTGAAACAACCGTGACGGATGGTTGGGCCTGCTGGGCCTTTTCCAACCACGATGTTCAAAGACACGCATCGCGGTGGGCACAATCATTCGGGGCCAGCCCCAGGCACCTCAAACTGCTGGCCGGAATTCTGCTCTCGCTGCGCGGGTCGGTCTGCCTGTACCAAGGCGAGGAACTGGGATTGCCGGAAGCAGAACTGCGCTTTGAGGATCTCCAGGATCCTTATGGCATCGAGTTCTGGCCGAAATTCAAGGGACGCGACGGGTGCCGCACGCCGATGATGTGGAGTGCGGACCAACAAAATGCCGGGTTCTCCAACGCGACCCCATGGCTTCCCGTGCCGGACAGTCATCGGGAACTGGCTGTTGACCGCCAGGAAATCGATCCGGATTCGTTGCTGCAGCATTATCGCCGGTTCCTGGCCTTTCGCCGGCATCACCGGCCACTCGTCAAAGGAGAGATCGAGTTGGAGCAGACGGACGAGACGCTGTTCAGTTTTCGTCGGCGCTACGGCAACGAAACCATCTACTGCGCGTTCAACCTGGCTGACGAACCACGCGTCATCGAGCTGTCGGGTGAAACGATGACGACGCTGCCAGACAGCGGTTTTGGGGGCAGCGTTGAAGGGGAAACTATTGTTGTTCCGGCCCACGACGCTTTTTTTGGTCTGGTTGATTAGGCGCGGAACACTACCGGGAGGAATTGCATGTCGGGTTTGAAGATCACGAGCGCCAAGAAGGCCTATGGCGATGTGGAGGTGCTTCACGATGTCAATCTGGACATCAAGAAGGGTGAATTCATCGTCTTTGTTGGACCGTCCGGCTGCGGCAAGTCGACCCTGCTACGCATGATTGCCGGACTTGAGGACATCACCGCTGGTACCATGGAAATCGAGGGCACGGTCGTCAATGCCATGCCGCCGTCGAAACGCGGTATCGCCATGGTCTTTCAGTCCTATGCGCTTTATCCGCACATGAGCGTCTATGACAACATGGCCTTCGGAATGAAAATCGCCCGTGCATCCAAGGATGAAATTGACACGCGCGTGCGATCCGCCGCCGAAAAGCTGCAGCTCACCCAGTATCTGGATCGATTGCCGAAGGCGCTGTCGGGCGGCCAGCGCCAGAGGGTGGCCATCGGCCGGGCCATTGTCCGGGACCCGAAGGTCTTTCTTTTCGACGAGCCGCTCTCGAACCTTGATGCCGCATTGCGGGTCGCCACCCGTATCGAGATTGCCAAGCTCAAGGAAAGCATGCCGGATGCGACGATGATCTACGTCACCCACGACCAGGTGGAAGCAATGACGTTGGCGGACCGGATCGTTGTCCTTTCGGGCGGCTACGTGGAGCAGGTGGGGGCACCGATCGAACTCTACGAAAATCCCCACAACCTGTTTGTCGCCCAGTTTATTGGCTCACCGGCCATGAACATCATGCCCGCCAAAATCGAGGAAACCGGACCTGAAACCGTAGTGGCACTGCAGTCGGGAGATCATGTGCATGTTCCCATTGCTTCGTCAGCAGGAATGAAGGGCGCCGATGTTCATTTTGGCGTACGGCCAGAAGACCTGCGTCTGGCCGAAACAGATGGTGGTGTGCTGCACGGTTCGGTCTCCATGACGGAGTCACTCGGCGAGGTTACGCTTGCCTATCTGGATGGAACCGGTTCAGAGGAGCCTATGACCGTCAAGTTGCCGGGCACGCAGAACATACAGCGCGGGCAGGGGCTCTCTCTGGATGCAGACCCGCAAAAACTGCATCTGTTCAACGAGGCCGGTATCTCGTTGCGACACCTGAACTAGATCCGCCGAGAGTCTTTCCAAATTCCATTTGTTCATGTTATGTTCTTGTTTTGGAAAAACGAGGCGCTGGACAAATGTCGACAGGAACCGATGAACACGCCTGGACCGCGAAGCAGGTTGAGCACCGGCTTTTGGAAGCCGCAGAAACCCTCATCATCTGCCCCAGGGCAAGGGGACCGCGCAGCTACGGTAACGCCATGCCTGAACCCGTGCGCCGGGCAAACGAAGCCTATGCCGACGATCGAACCCGTGTGCGCAGACAACCATCCGCCGGTGCACTTGATCGGATGGAGGAATGCTGGACCTGGATCAATGCTCTGAAAGATCCGCAGGATCGCCAGCTTGTCTATCGCTGGGCACGGGCAAAGATCGGCCGTGGTCGGTCGCTGAAAATATTCGCAATGGAGGAGGGGATGAGCGACCGCACCCTGCGGCGGGAAATCAGCCGGTTGTGCAAACACATTGCGGATCAGCTCAATAACGAAGGTGTGGCTGTGCTGTCTCAGCCCATCGAGAACAGGCTGATCGAAGAGGATCAATCGTCCACCGCCAGCCATGCAACAACTGTCACGCCAAACCATTGGCGCGCCCCTGATGCACGGCCCGAGATTGACGGGGATGCACCTGCAAAACGCACCATCCCGAGATGAAGGTCTGTGTTGTGATGATGGCGCCTTCTCGTTCACCAAACATCACGTTTCATTTACTCGGTTCTTGCAAGTATGAGAATCGTAACCATATGAGGTCAATAGGTTTTTTCGAGCGGAAGTGCGCGCAGAATGGTGCGGCTCCCGGCAGAAGAAACGCGTTTATTCGGAGAATGGAAATGCGACCTCTGGCTGTTGCGACCCTCGCCATTGTGGCAGGGGCGATCGGCGCGGGCCTTCTTGTGACTCAGACACCAAGGGCGACCGAAACTGGTGCCTTTGACGATGTTGAATGGACCACAAGCCGGCACGCCAATTTCGACCGCTGGGAATCCGTATGCGAGATTTCGGATCCGACCGATCCTCACGGTCCAAACGAGCGCTGTTACATGCGATTTGTCGACAGGTTCGGTCCTGAAGAAAAGTCTGATGCGGATGATCGTTTTGGACAGATCGCCGCTTATATCACACCCGATGGCGATGGACTTCGCGTCAAGTTTGATGTCGAAAATGGCCTGACGTTCAACAGCGGTGGTTTTCATCTTGCAAGAGAAGAAAAGGCCGTCTGGACGCTGGATGGCGACGATTGCCTCATCAAGGGCGAGTGTTCCTTCAACGGACCAGCAGCCGATGCCCTCGTGAAAGCCTTTTCCGACCAGACCGCGGAAACGCTATACATGCACGTCGAGTTCACGGACCGATACGGGCAACAGCTGCAGCGCAGCTGGCCGATGCAGCCCTTTGCAAACGCCTTCGCCGATTTTGAGAACAATGTGCGGTTGACGTCAGCCGGTTACGTCTACTGAGATCAATCCCAATGGGGCGAATGCAACATTCGCCGGAAAATGCGCGACTGCCAGACCAGGCGGTCGCGCATTTTGCTAATCCGATATGCGTCCTTGGGACAGGCTATTCGTTCGCTTCGGGCGGCAGAAAATCAACTTCGTGCTGAGCGGAGATTTTCACGACTTCTTCAGGATCTTCCAGATTGTGCAGATTGTTGAACAACTCTTCCAGCTTGCGCGCAGGCGACACCCAGAACATGGCCCTTGCGGGTTTGTCGGACTTGTTGAAGTAACCATGCGGAATGCCCCGGGGCATGCGGACGAGATCGCCGGCTTCGGCCTGCACCCATTTGCCATCCAGTTTCAGATCAAGCACGCCTTCCTGAACCAGAATGAACTCGTCCTGGGTCGGATGAACATGGACGGGAACAAATTGTCCCGGCTCTGAATTTGTTTCGAATGCAAATGTGCTTTCGCAGCAGGCTTTTGGAAAATAGGTCTGGCCGAGAATATTCCAGCTCTTGTCCGCGTAGCCCGTTCCGTTCCTGGTAATGCCCTTGTCCAGATCCTGCGTCATGATTTCCTCCTTCTGGTGGTGTCCCAAGTTATTTTAAGCTTGAAGTATGCAGGGGACGACGTGCCATGTCTATCCGAAATGCGCAAAACGGTTTCGACACCGCTTCGCCAGCACCGGCAGATCACCTCGACCGGTGGTGCGTTTTGGTCAGGCACGAGGCGTAACCTGTGAAAGTGATGTCCGTGTCGCCGGGTGTGGCATGTCCGTCTCTTCTGAAAGCCAGAAAGCGATTCTTCAGGTGAACGGACACACAGGGCCCTGTCATTCCCAAAGATTTGAATTTCTGACCCTCATTGCAGCCACAATTCAATTAGTGAGACAAACTTTAATCAGTTGGGAAATATTAGTGTTCTTGCAATTAAGCCGCAAAAACAGGCTGTTTCCACAAGATTGTTCTACCAGTTGTAGACTAATTGTTCTTTTATCTTTGGTTGTCAAAAATGTCGTCATTAATGACTGATGAGTCAAAAAGACAAAAAATACATAAAAAAAACAGGCAATTGTAAGGTGCACGTTATGAAATTTTTCCGACCAAATGGTCGAAATATACATCAAGGCGTTCACAACGAATGCTTATTAGAGATGAATGATATTAATTCTCCAGCAGTATTGAATTACTACATTGCAATAGTAATTCTTATCTTATATCCAGAGTATGGTATTTCGAATTCATGTTTGCACATTATGCAATACCCCCAT
>JANQSH010000026.1 GCA_028284145.1 Planctomycetaceae bacterium
GGTCTCGCGATCACGCTCGAGGCGCATGGCAAGACTGTTGAGATCGGCCAGCATTTCCTGGCCCTGGACGTTCACCGTCCCGAAATCGAACGTAACAATGGCAATGGCGTCCTTCACATCAACTGTAAATGTCTGGAAGTTTTCATATTTCATTGGGCAGTCCTTTGCTGTTCTCCGACGCTGGGAACGCGGAGTTCTAGGGGTGTGATTTTTGGGTGGTAAACGGGCTTCGTTTCGCAGAAACTCTGCCCGAATTCGGTTGGCCTAAGCGCGAATGTGCAGCACAGTCCTAACTGTTCTTCGACACGAATTGCGTGATCGTCTGCATAACATCGGCAGCATGTTTCGCATCGAGTGCAGCGATATGTGGGTCACTGAACTGACCGATATCATTGTCGAAATACTGACCCGATGCATTTGCAAATCGCTCACCAAGTGCGGCATCAATGAGAATATCCGCTCCGATATTCAAATCTTTGCCGGCCACTCCGAAACCGTCTTTGACCATTTTGGAAGCCAGCAGGGAGGCTGGGTTCACCGCAATGAATACTGGCCCTTCCGGTTTTTTCTTTGCCCATTCACGTGTCCAAATGGTGATGGCAAGTTTGCTTTGTGCGTAAGCGCTCATCTCATCGAGTTTCACCTGTCCGAGCATGGCTTCCGTGTTGACGGGGGCCTGCGCTGCTGACGAGAGATTGATGATGCGTCCGTCACTCGGGATGATTGGCAACAACAGCTCTGTCAGCAGATACGGGGCAAACGTGTTGACCATGAACCGAATATCCAGACCGTTATCAAGAACCGGGTTAGGGGCCTTAAGCACGCCAGCATTGTTGATCAGCACATCAAGCTTTTCGTGTGCTTTTAGAATGTCAGCGGCAAGCGATCTGACATCATCGACATCAGAAAGATCGGCGCTGTAGGTTTCAACATTTCCACCAACCTCGTTGGCTGCTGCTAACAGCTTCGCTTCGCTGCGTCCATGAATCAGAACATGATGTCCGTCTGTGACCAGTTTTTTTGCCGTCAGCAGTCCGATGCCATCGGTCGAACCTGTAA
>JANQSH010000027.1 GCA_028284145.1 Planctomycetaceae bacterium
GGTCTCGCGATCACGCTCGAGGCGCATGGCAAGACTGTTGAGATCGGCCAGCATTTCCTGGCCCTGGACGTTCACCGTCCCGAAATCGAACGTAACAATCGCAATGGCGTCCTTCACATCAACTGTAAATGTCTGGAAGTTTTCATATTTCATTGGGCAATCCTTTGCTGTTCTCCGACGCTGGGAACGCGGAGCTCTAGAGAGTTGGTTTTTGGGGGTAAACGGGCTCCGTTTCGTAGAAACGCTGCCCGAATTCTGTTGGCCTAAGTGCTTGTGTGCAGCACGGTCCTAACCGTTCTTCGACACGAATTGCGTGATCGTACGCATTACATCAGCAGCATGCTTCGCATCGAGTGCAGCGATATGTGGGTCACTGAACTGACCGATATCATTGTCGAAGTACTGACCGGATGCATTTGCAAATCTCTGACCAAGTGCGGCCTCAATGAGAACATCCGCTCCGATATTCAAATCTTTGCCAGCCACTCCGAACCCGTCCTTGACCATTTTGGAAGCCAGCAGGGAGGCTGGGTTTACCGCAATGAACACGGGCCCTTGCGGTTTTTCCCTTGCCCATTCACGTGTCCAGATGGTGATGGCAAGTTTGCTTTGTGCGTAAGCGCTCATCTCATCGAGTTTCACCTGTCCGAGCATCGCTCTGATGTTGACGGGGGCCTGCGCTGCTGACGAGAGATTCACAATCCTCCCGTCCTTGGGAATGATTGGCAAAAGACGCTCTGTCAGCAGATATGGGGCAAACGTGTTGACCATGAACCGAATATCCAGACCGTTATCAAGGACTGGGTTGGGAGCCTTCAGCACGCCAGCATTGTTGATCAGCACATCAAGCTTTTCATGTGTTTTGAGGATGTCAGCGGCAAGCGATCTGACATCATCGACATCGGAAAGATCGGCGCCGTAGGTTTCAACATGTCCACCAACCTCGTTGGCTGCTGCTGACAGCTTCGCTTCGCTGCGTCCATGAATCAGAACATGATGTCCGTCTGTGACCAGTTTTTTTGCCGTCAGCAGTCCGATGCCATCGGTCGAACCTGTAA
>JANQSH010000047.1 GCA_028284145.1 Planctomycetaceae bacterium
TGCTTCGTAACCAATTGGCAAGATTATATCACTGGAAAACACACAACCGACTACCGCCAAAGAACTTGAATAGAAAAAGAATCTAGGACAGTCGAACTATGGCACACCATCACTACTCTGGCAAGCGTGGGCGGGGTCAGGGAGTCAAGACACGGGACGCGACGCGGGGTGCTGGGGCGGTCAGCCCCAGCCTTATTGGTGGAAGCGTGGACGGTGGACCGAACGACCCATAGGCAGGAAGACGAGGGCGACCAGAGGGAGCCCGAGCAACCAACCCAACACGCAGCAATAAGGCGGGGGGTGCGAATTCACACCGTGAATGAGAGCCCCCAGCACCCCAAGTCGCGATCCCACAAAGAGTTATCTAACCCAACACCTTCCGGTCTAACCCGTTGCCATGACAACGCCTCATCCCAACGGGAAATGCCCTCCAACCCAACACCTCAACCCAAGGGGTTTGAAGGCGGAGTAGAGGACTTGAGCAACGGGAGCAACTCCCCATCCACTGTCCGCCAGATAGGGGAGTGGAGCATCGAGTCCTGTCGCAAATCAGCCTCTACGGCGAAGCGGCAATGCCTAGCTGCTGGATGTTTGCGAATGGCCTCGTCGTCACAAAGGCTATCGACCCGCTGCTGAGAAAGGCAGGCGAAGAGAATCCGAACCAGATACCGATCAAGATTCTCCCAATGCCGATGCCACGCGGAAGCCTCGAAGAAACCGTAGTATCCCCAGAGCTTCTCTTCAATCTCTCCATGCGTCATCGTCGAACGGTCGTATTCCAGATATGCCAGCAGTTCATACGGTGTCCCGTGCAATCGAAATCGAGCAGCCGCATCCGCCCAGCAAGTCACCCGTTTGCCACCCACCCGGAATGCCTCGTAGAGCCGGTATTTCTCCCCGTAGACGGCGTCCACGGCGACACCGGGGTTCATGTCATACTCGTGAATCCATTCTGGCGACGGCAAATCAGCGGCAGCAAAAGCGTCATCAATGGCCAGCCGAGATTTGGCGATGCCAACTCGATGGAGCAGACTATTGGTGTTCGGAGCATCGGAGCGGGCGACACGTTTTGGCAGATTCCCCGTCTTTGCCTGCACCGCTTCAGCACCAAGAGGCGTCAGACGATGAACGGAGGATTGTTTGCCTGCTTTTCCATCTGAGCGGGTGTTGTGCGGGGGCTCGTGGGATTCGATGTGCCCGGACTTCTTCAAATCACGCAACCGTCTTGCACATGCTTCATCCGTCTTCGCGTGAGAAAAGAACCGCTCCCGGATACTCTCGGTATCAAGGCAACCAAGCTCACCAAGCAATTCGAGTATTGCAAGGTCTCGGCTCTGCAAACGAATCCCCACGGCTATCCCCCTTAGATGCCCCAGGGATTGTCCAGATCATCATCATCGCTCGACTTGGTTTTGTCGAAAGTTGTATCGAGCTTCGGTTGCGACTGTGTATCTGACAGCCTTTTGACGTTGTGCCCATCAGCCGTATCACCGGGTGCGTTGAGAAAACGCTGGATGCGGGCATCTTCGCCCAGAGAATCTTCGTGCTTGAAGAAGCATTCTTGTTCTGCAAACAGTTTGAGTTTGAATGACTCGATCAGTTTGTACCGTGTCTTCTCATTAACCGAATTCCACACATCCGAAACCGTGGGAGTGTAGATTTGGAACGGTTTCTCCTTGCCAACGGCTACGATTGCTTCGCGATGATCCAGTTCCGCAAGGTCTGCCATGCGATACGCTATCTGTTCCTCGATGGCAAATTTCAACCCTTCATCACGTTCTTCGGTCTGGTACTCAGGAATCAGCGTCTCCCGTGTGCTGCTGCCTTCACTGGACGACTCTGTTTCACCTTGGCTGCTGCTGCGGTTTTGACGCTGTCTTGCGAGGTCTCCAAACACGTCACTTGTGCCGCTGGAATCACCTCGTTGTGAACCAGAGGAACTCTCATGGTTGCTGCCATGTAGCACCACCTTCTTGTGCCCGGCAAAACGATCGACTTCGATGATTCGTCTGGTACGGTCCAAGTCCTTGTAGGCATACATCCTCCCCAACACTTCCAGGTCTTCGGGGTTCTGCTGTTGAAAGCTGATCTTCACGCCGCACTGGCTGTTCACTCGTGGCGTCATGTCGATCTTGTTGGTGCGAAGCGATGACAAATCCTGCACGGCTAGACAGATCGAAAGCAGCCACTTGCGGGCTTCGCCGAAACCTTTAATGAGATCATCACCTACAAACCGCGTTGCTTCGTCGATGAATACATAAAAACGTCTGCGGTCTGGCTTCGCCACCTGCGAGACGGTGGCAAAGAGATCGTTGATAATCACGCCACCGATGGCGTTTGCTTCTTCGGGGATCAAACCCTTCAAGTTGACAATCAGAAGCCCACCAACCCGAACAATGTGCCGAAGATCAACCGACGGTGCCTGACACGAGAAGATCGACTGCACACGCGGTGAGAGAAACGACCGCAAACGATTCTCCGTACTTTCAACTTCCTCACGCACCTTGCGAGTGCCACGCCGCAGAGCCTCAAAATTGGCACGCACCGCTGATGGCAGATGCGACCGAATACGCTCAAACACTGTGTCCCACTTGGTGGGACTATCCGGTTCCAGCAGCAACAGAGCATCCGAAAGGGGAAGATGCGTACCTTGCTCATCAATGCGAACCGCCACCGCCGTCAGAATATTTTTCATCCATCGTTCCAGGCGGTTCATGCCCTGGAAGTCAGGCTCTCCCTGCATCCGAATGATGGCTTTGGCTGCCCAATGGACTTTTTGGTGCAACCAAATCTCATAGTCACCGTCGCCATCGCGGTACTGAAACGGATCGAACGAAAAAGAGAACTGACTGTGCCCCGGCTCCAAATAAAAAAGGTTCTGCCGCATGGGACGGCACAGATGGTCTCCCATGCGGTCAATGAAAGCAAGAACGTCTTCGGATAAGTCGCCATGTGGATCAATCAAGCAGAATCCTGCATGGTTGAGCAGCAAGAACCTCAGCACGTTCTCCAGGAATTTTGATTTCCCCTGTCCGGTGCCACCGTAGACTGCCATGTGCGTTGCAAACACATCTTCGGCGACGAATACATTCTCCTGTTGCTCGTTTTGAATCCGACTTCCCAGCGGGACAACACCCGGTGGATACTCGAACCGCAACGCATGAGCAATCGATGTTCTCGTCTGCGGCAACGACATCACTGCACGGCCTCACTTGATCCCGATACAGATGCCAGGCGTGGCACCGGAGGCAGGTTGTCCTGCGACCTATCAGACAGATACTTGCGGCAAATGTCTGCCCAAATCTCCTGACGTTCGTCATCCGAGCAACCATCGAGCCTACCAAGTACCGCTTGGTACTCCGCTCGTGCGTGCTGCAATGCCTGGTCGCTGTCGTGGGATACCGTACTTTGGAGCTTTGCAATGTAGGCTTGCAACGCCTTGCACTGCTCGGCATACGCTTGAAGTGATTCAGACAATCGGCAGTTGCCAAGGTCAGCCGTGAACTCTTCGCGGGAGTAATGAGCTTCGATCGCTGAAGCTGCTTCGTCGTATGACCGCCTTGCATCTTCTCCCAGAGCGAGCTTTTCCACGAACTCCGTGCAGAGTGCATCAATAGGTGGCTCGTGCGAGACACCACCATGAGAAACGGCTTCAGGAACCACGAGGCAGTCCACAATCAACCGCACCGCCTCTGCATCACACCATTGCGGAAGTCGATGGGCAACCTGCTTATGCGTAAGCAAGACCTTGCGAGAGATCGAGTGCTTCTGCTCGACATTCGACTGATTCCAGGCATCAAGACATAGAGGCTGATCGCTTCGGAATACATCGAGCACTGCGGTGGGCTGCCGAGCAATAGCAGCGAATGCTGTTTCTAGGTGAATGTTACGAACAGCGTTTGTCTGCACGGAAGCACCAGCTTGGCGAAGAGCCGCATCGTATCGCATACGGAAGGATGAGTAGGAAATTATTCTCGAAATGTTGTCAGGCTGTTGCTGGGGATCAGTAGTGAACAGTATATCGAGTTCACCGCTGAAACTCTGGCGGGCATGGATTGTTGCCAACGCCAACAATTCCGAGCGTGATGGTGGCGGGGGAGGCGGCGTATTCTTTTCTGCCTCGATTGCTTCCAATCGTCGTTGTTCAGCCAAGCGACGACGTTCACGCCGTGCAACGATGGATGAATTGAGCTTGGAGTACGACCGTCGAATTCGACGAAGGATGCGAATGATCCAATCGAAAACCGACCAAAGAAACGGCACGACAAGAAGCAACGCACCAAAAATAACCCACGCCACCAGCCCGGTGCGTATCACCGTCGCCAAGAGAGAACCTAAATCATCGCTGCCAACCGTGATGTAGCGATAGACGAAGTAGGGAATCAGAAGCGCAACAGCTATCTGGCGACATAGGCGAAGCTGACGGTTTGCCGTGCAGAAATGCTGACCAACATACGTGAAGAGAAAGCCAACAACCGCAAGCAGAAAGATGCTCGATGTATCCAGAAAGTTAAGCAGGGAACCCCCAAGATGCTCACTGGCTCGAACAAGTATGGCCAAGATGTGATCGATGTCCGGCATCGAAACTACTCTGCATAAGCCCACTAGTTGATGCTGGTGCCAAGTGCACTAGAAGAGGGGATTGTACCACAGACAAGATGTGTGCGGTAGCACGTGAAGGGCATGTTCATCGTCATTGCAAAAGAGTTTTCCGAACCAATGGGCTCCAGAGCAATCTGAACTCATGGCTGATTTCGAGCAGCACATCGAGATGACACTCTGCCAAATCGCATCCGAGATGAACTCGCCACGCCACCCTGTGGCTAGTTTTCAGCCACGCGAATTTGCAGGGTCATATCTCATTCCGAAACTCCGCCCTTTAAGGCCAGAGTTTTCGAGAAAGCTGAAATGATCGGCAAATGCAAACCAATCTAGCATGAAAGCAAAGGGCATTTGATCTATCGCTCTCCATAACCGTCTTCGTCAATGATTGCGTGAAGGCGTTTAACGACTATAATTATGCGGTTCTACTTGGGTGGATCAACGCGGCGTCACATCGACTCAACAGTCTGGCAATCTCAGGGCTTCCTATTATGAGCCGTGCTATAACCATCACTTGCCTTCTGATTGCAGGTGCGGCATTAGCAGTCCTTTGCGTGCTCCTCATGCCGCAGTCGGAAATGAGATCGATGAATGCCAAGGAAATAGAGGAATCCGCAGCCCACCGTGTCGAACAGAGAAAACGGCGAGATGGCAACGGCCTGCAAGCTCGGAACGAACAGCCAGATTCACCGAGCAAGGAAGAATCAGTATTACAAGGCAAAGGAAATCCTGAAACACAAGAGGCACAGACATCGAATCCTAGTATGCTCTTTTCAGTGCCTGGCAACGGCGTTGCCAAGTCTATTGGCATTCGTCGATCGAATATACTGATTGCTCAGAGCGGCAATATATTGGAATGCCAATTTTCCAGAATGAACTCGACGGGTGCTGCGGACACTCTCAGTGTGGTGAATGAACACCTTTCCTGGTCAACAATTGTTGGAGATTCTACAAACGACCATGCCATAATCTCACAAGACGGGACGTTTGCCGTCACGCAGGAAGACGCATCGCATGAACAATCACGCTTCATTGTGTGGGATCTTAAGACCAAAAGACGATTCAAGAGCTATCAGCTACCTGAGTCGGTGAAGAGTCGCCGTGTGACCACACTAGCAATGTCAACGCATTGCGAGCAAGTTGCAGCGGGCTTTGACGATGGCACCTTGCTGACTGGCTTCAGCGACTTGCCAGGACTACATCAGATTCCCGGAGTGACAGAATCACAAGTCCAGGCAATTGCCTGTCGCAAAACAGATTCACTTGAGTTTCTGGATTCCAGCATAAGAACCTATGAAGTCGCTGTCGCATCAAGAGAAGGTTTGGTATTTGTCGATTTGAGTCTAAAGAACGAGGATCATCCCGGGAGTCTTACGAAGAACACGCTCAAGACAGGTGGTCCGATTGCGGTATTTCACGACATTGCCTTTCTGGGAGACAAACAACTGGTCGCCGGTACGTCCGATGGATTCTACGTGTGGAGCCGCGATGATTCTGATTTTGACCTCGATGATCCTGATTCCGCAAAGAATCATTTCAGGATGGATCATTTCGTCGATGGTGCAACCGTCTTAGGTGTTATGCCTACCAGGGGTGGCTGTATTCTTGTATTGCAGGATGGGTGCATTTATCGATGGGATCGAAGGCAAGAAAGAGTATCATCGACGCAGTGGAGAATTGGAGGGGATGGTCCGATCGTGTCGCTGTGTTCCGCAAATGCTCCTAAGGGTTTTGGCGGAGCTGAATCTTCCAGTACAGCATTGTTCGCTGTCGGCAGAAAAAGCGGGCAGGTGGAGGTATGGCAGATCGACGTAACTGAGATTGCGAATAACTGAGGTAGACCATGACCGACGATCCGAGGCGGATTCACAATGTGTTTTTGGGTGTCGCAACGCTCCTGCTGGGATTTACGGCCGCCCTTGCCGTAGCACTGGTCTGGATGAATAGAACTGGCTCGGAACCAAAGGACATAGGTGACATCCAACAGGCCACAGTTCTTCTCGTCCGGCATGTGGCGTGTCCGTTGCTGGTTCTCATTGTCCTTGCAATCTTGTTGACCGCGACTTGCCTCATGATCCGAAACGGCTTCGCCATTTCAAACGTCGTTGGAGCACAAAGGTTGGCAGTTAGTATTCTGCCCTGGCTATTCTTCATCGTTGGACTGTATCTCCAGGGCACGGATACTTCATCAGAGCTTGACATGAGCATGAGGGCATTACTGAGAGAACTTGCTTGGTGGAAGCTTCTCGGAATAGGAATATTTCTCGGTTTTGGTGCAGGATATGAACTGTATTTGCGATCTGAGGGACGTTCCCACAAGCTTCTTCTGATTCTGCTGTGTTTCATATCCGGGGTAATGAGCTTCTCGCTATACGCACTTGCAAGTGCCGGTCCAACAGCCGGGGTAATGTTGTGCCTTGGGGTACTCATGGGAATAGGATTCTACTCCTTTGTGCCAAATCCAAGCGAGGCGGAGGGCAGTTCGGAGCCAGCGATCTGGGATGCCGAAAGAGATCAATTGCAGGCTAGCAAAGACCAAGGGATAGCAACGGATCAACATGTCTCATCGGACGTTTCGGATATCCTATCGGATCGCAGGCAAGGCAATACTGAGATAGCATCCAATCTGGGAGACAGCGAAGTGCACGACGAAGAGTGACTCCACCTACAAGTCCGCAGCCTCCACGTTACGAGCAATTTGCACGGATTTTTCAATGTACTGCGAACAGATGTCGATGATTCTACTTGTTCGATTTTCACGGGACAGGTTTTTGGGAAACTGCTTGATGCTATCGTTTAGCTGACGGATATCGCTGGGAGCAAGATGAAATCGTCCCTGCCACCATTCAGCGATCATCTTCATTAGCAACTGATCGATCCGTTCGATATCATTGGCAGCCGCCTTGTTCTTGAGCTTAACAAGGTAGCTTATTTCGTGGTCTACTCTCGCATGGGAAGCTGGGCCCGGCAAAAAGTCGCCCTCTGCGTATAGTTGTATCAGCTTGTGCAGCATTGATGCGGAGTCTGATCCTGATAGACCTGCACGTGAGACGCGATGGCTTTCGTCGCTTAGCATAGCTCCGATATACTTGCCGCTTTCTAGACGGATCACGTTGCCGTATCGAGCACGAAATCCATCGCAAATACTCTTGGGCAGTGCAGCGTTGACGTCGGGACTGTCAAGTCGGGCACCGTGTGTCCACGGAAATGTTCGACTTCGTTCTTCTTCCCAGCGAAGCGATTCGTGGTCTTGCGAACTCGAACAATTGTCTGGAGAAGAGGACATCGACGGGAAAAGTATATTCAACAATATTGTGCCATATCTATACTGAAAGCGCAAGAGATCGTGGCACACAACGAGGAGTGAGTATTCGCGATTCAAGTGTTCTTGCGTCGGCATTGCTGACATTGAATTCAACGTGCATTCCAACGTCTTGGGGGAATCGTGGACTGCACCTCATCAGGGTTCCGTTTGTCCACCTCTCATCGCAGCGAATCGGCAGCACTTGACAAACGCCTACAGAGAAGAAGACTCAGTTCACGTTGCCAATACACGAGAGAGCGGGGAGAGCCGGGGCATACTTAACATAACGCACTTTTTGTTCAGCAATGTTCCAGATTGGACCTTGCTGGAGCCACTTTTCAAGCAGCCCGAAGTTGTGGCGTTATGTTCAGTCCGCTCTCTTTTCGACAGCTCAACGCAACTTAACTAGGAACGGGCACCACAAACAACAGAACGCCGGCGAGAAGACGCTCGAAATATCCAAGAAATCGAGAGTAGCGGCACCAAGAAAGTTGCTCTGCTGAGCGAGTGTGACCAAAATATTGGTAGACGATAGGTATCGCTGCTTCTATGCCTGTCACCAAGCCACTAACGAAATAGCACCTCAAACGATCTTATATCACACCCTGCACGACAGAAATAGTAGATATGAAAAGCAAAAATACAATATGTGGCAAACACACGAGTGCCACGCCAATTGTCTTCAATCCAATCTTCCGAGTGTAGCCCATAGAACGTCGAAACTCCTACCGATTCGTTCTTCACGAGCGCATATATGGCTGTGCCACCAAATAACACGAAGCTAGCCACGGGGATTATTGTAAATAGCATTCTCCATGCAGGGGGCCTTTCCGCGTTTGCCCTAGCCCATTGCCTTCTAAAGGTTGCATGAAGTGACTTGAGATTCATATCATGTCGATTGGCAGCACTTCTAAGCAAGTTCAGTTCATCTCTAATCGAATCCTCTTCGGAGGAAGATGCTTCTGATAGCTTTCGACGCAGGTCATTGCGTTCTTCCTTCGTCGCTTCGATGGCTTGTTCTGTTAGTAGGATTTCCCCTACTGTTTTATCGAGAGCCTGTTGCGTTTCAGTCTCGCTATTGGCACCCCAGCAAATAACGAGGATTACCAATACAATTCCTGCGGCGACAATCGGCGATGGTGTTGGTATGGGGACAATGCAAGACGCAATACCCCAAGCACCGACGATTGCTGCTGGCAAATAGACGAGTGTGAATATCGCAATTTCGATTGCTGACATATTTGAACCTTACTAAACGGCAAGAACCGGGTAAGCCGATTCGTGAGGCAGGTCGCCCGTGCGTATTATTGGCCCTGCCCTGAACAGACACAAGACCTGCAACGCCTAGACACTCCGGAAGGCTCCGGAATCCCATCCGAACAAATCGGACACCCATTAGAGAAAGCCACATGCTTACCAGATAGACCTATTCAAAGTCTTTCGCATCCTGGCAACTGGGCTCGTGGTCTTGGCAGGTTTGTCGCCGTGCTTCATTGTAACCTTGCTCGCCGTTCGCTCAACCATTCTTGAGGCGGCTTCACCGCACCCCCTCGATCACGCCCACCAGATACGATGGCTGGTCATCAGTTGATCGAGCCTCCTCCTCGCTATCGAATTCTTCTTCGTCAGGTTCTTGGTGATTGAGCTTCTGCATTCGTGCTTCGATGTACGCCGTTGGGTCGTGCTCAGGAATTATTGGCAACCGCGTTTTGACGAAGTGCGTCGCGTTGTGAACCTTGGCAATGCACTCCCCTACTCCCTGCCTCGTGATGTCATCCACGGTCGCGTTGGGCATTCGCTCTGCAAACTGCTTCGCGTCGCTGTTATCGACGTTGAATGTTACGAGTACGCCAGCGTTGCCAAACGCTTCGCTCCGAACGTCCTCGTTCATCTGTCCGATGTTCTGATTGGCAAGGACCAAGCTCAGCTTAAACTTTCTGGCCTCAGAAAAAATTTTTTCAAAGTCCATCCCCCGGTGCATAAAATTTTTCGCTTCATCGACCACCAGCCAGTGCCGGACACGCTCGGGCTCTTTGATGAACTGCTGCCGAAAGGCGGCTGCTCTAATCTTGCCAATGAGAAAGGTGCCCAGCACGACATTGACTTCCTGCGAAGCAGAGCCCGTGGATAGATCAATCACGACGATCTTGCGGTCTCGAATGATGGTGTCCGCGTCAAAGTTGCTTTTACGGGCACTGAGCATCGGCCCTAGCCGTG
Organism: Planctomycetaceae bacterium; assembly: GCA_028284145.1. Lineage (GTDB taxonomy): Bacteria > Planctomycetota > Planctomycetia > Planctomycetales > Planctomycetaceae > JANQSH01. Next base: position 10,124 of record JANQSH010000047.1, read on the forward strand.
GATGCTTGATGAGGCGTCCCAGCTTCCGTTTCACCGCCGATGTACTGCTAGCAGTGCGTCGTTCGTACTTCTCCCAAAACTCCAGCAACTCAGGGTTATCGACCTTGGGAAGAATGCGATCACGAGCAAGTGAATTGGTGAACAGGTCGTACACGGTTTTGAGCGAGCCATTGACAGCCTTGGCTGTCTCGACGCCAATCTCAATTTCATAGGCAATGTTCTCTCCCCAGCTTTGCGAAATGCGTTGCAGAGCATGAAGCAATTCTTCGTTCATGTCGATCGCTTCATCCTCATCGTGTGCCTGAAGGATGTTGAATTGAAATGGGCACTTGCGATCAGCAATCCGAATCCAGAGCACATCATCTTTGCGGTGCTCTGGTACGATGCGAATGATTTCTCTGGCCAAGTCCCCTGCCTTATCCACGAAGGTTGCACCCATGCCGTTCTCAAACATCCATTGAGCCATGCTCAGGATGAGCTTCGATTTTCCCATTCCGCTCTTGCCGCATATAGTCATGTGACGGCCATAGACCGATTCTGGCACCTCGATCATTTGGCGTGTGTCCCGTCCGATTATTTTCCGTATCCGACTGAGCAAGCGCCCCTGCAATACGCGACGGTCGTAGCCGAGCTTGAGTTTCAATCCCTCTGGCTGTCGTTTTCGGTAACGAACCATACGCCAGAGACGACGCAACCATCCCAGACGGTGTTCCTCCGGGGCATACGCGAATGCATTACCGAGAATAACACCCTTGTTGACTTTGCTATCAATCCCCTTCTGAACTTGAACGGTAGCACGGCAGTCTTTGCGTGGGCACTCGAATTGCCTGATCTCGTGTCCTTCGTTGCAATGAAACGCGAGGACGTGCCGAACCTTGTGATCCTTGTAATGCTCACTGCATCCCCAAAACTGCCTGAGTGGGATCAGATATCGGCACTTGGGACATCGCGTTGACGGGAACAACGCGGGCAGTAGCACTCGTTTCAGCGGCATACGACACCCGACGATCCAGAGAGCACCAGCAATGACCCCCAGCCAATGCAATTGCGACAGTGCAAGAATCACCCCAGTGCCACCGAAGCGAAGCATTCCACCTGCCAACAGGATTCTTGTGCGGAGCGTCATGCGAAGAGTGAGTAGCGTGGAATCTCTCTCAGGCATTGATCGACAAATCGAGTGCGTCTCCCTTCGGGCACCCTTTCCCACCGTTGCCGCACTCCACCTAGCAAATCTTTTCCGCGTCTCCAAATCCGAGCGTTAATCCCCTCCCCGGAATCGAGAGCGTTGCTCAAGTCGTCATTAGTGGTGCTCCAGATTCTGGCTTGCATCATGGGATCGACGTGGAACGTCTGCATCATCGCCATCCGCTCTTTCCATGAATCAGTGTGATTCCAGTTGCGGCTATGCAGAATGCAATGCACCTGAAACTCTGGTTGAGGCTGCTGAGCCCCGTGCTTTTCGTACAGACGGACCAAGAATTCCTGCACTTCAGGCCGTCCCCACCATCGCCCATACTCCTCAAACATCTGCCGAATGCGGGTGCCAGATTCCTCCCCTGCAATCATTTCCAGAAAACGCACCATCAACCCGTTGGCATCCCGTTCCAGATACCAGTAGTCCGGCACGAGATGCTCGAAGACAGATTCCCCCTGCAACATGAATCTGCCTTCTTCGAGAAGTTCGATGCCGGGCTGATGACGAACATGCTCATAGATGGAGACAGCGGTTTCGGTGATCTGCAATTCATGCATCGATTGCTTGCCCTTGGGGGCTTCATACTGATACGGAATCCTACTCAGGTTCATCTTGGGGATATCACGGCATCGTTCGTAGCCGGTTCTGGTGATGTTGTAGACGTAGGAGCGAAATCGTCCGGTGTATTCGTGCTTGGCGAGGTATCCCCTGTCAGCCAGCCAGTTGAGATGCCGCATCACCTTGTTGTGGTACTTGAAGAAACCAGGGAATGCACGCATGACGTGATACGGCGTCGCCACACGGTGCAACGCGAAGAACTGCATGATCGGCTCTTCGTGTTCCGGTGCCGTCTTCAGTGACAGTGACGATTCATCCGAGCCGTTGGGCTGTGCGTATTGCTCTTTGGCAAGCGTAAAAGCGGATTGCATCTAAGAAGGGAAAAGAGGAGGAGGGAGAAGGAATCTCTTTTAAGAGATTCACCCACAATGCAAGGGAGTGATTCTTTGATTTTCCGTATAGAAAGCCGGTTTGCAATCGGTTGGAGTTGCCGCCAATCGATACTGATGTCGATGACCATATCCATGTCCGTGTCTGTGGCCATGTCTACAACGAGCACAAAAAGTCGCCAACGAAAAGGTCGCTTCATGCTGTCATCGTGTAGCGACGATCGACGGTGCATCTCGCCTGTATCATTGCCTAGTTGCCGAGTGTCCACACCTGTTTGCTGATGCCGATCAGATCATGTGTTCAATGACGCATTCGCACTGCTGCAATCTTCTCTGACAAAAATGGCTTGACTACACCGCTACGCCCTCGCGTAGCTCCACTCCCCTCTTGCTGATCGATTCGTAGCTCATTCTCGACCGGTTGAAGTGAAGTTCGATCCGTCCCGTTGGTCCCTGGCGGTGTTTTCGCACATACACATCCGTGATGCCTGGACGGTCGGATTCGTCCCTGTAGTAATCCTCGCGATAGAGCATCAACACCGTATCGGCATCTTGCTCTATGCTCCCCGATTCACGGAGATCAGCCAAGATCGGGACTGGTGGTGCCCGGAGTTCACAGGCACGGGAAAGTTGCGATAGGGCGATGACAGGAACACTAAGTTCCCGAGCTAGCTTTTTGAGATTGCGGGATATCTGGCTCATCTGCTGGACGCGATTCTCCCCTGCCGCCTTACCCGTCAATTCAATCAGTTGCAGGTAATCAACAATAAGCAGATCGAGTCCGTGCTCTATTTGCTGACGCCGTGCCTTGCTCCGCAGGTTGACAAGGCTGGTGTCGGGGTCGTCATCAACGTAGATGCGACCACCCTTGACACCATCGAACACGCTGCCCATTCGCTTGAAATCAGCTTCTTTCAGCAAACCCTTTTTGAGATCATGCGTGGTGACTTCTAAGGCTCCGGCAAAGATGCGGTCAGCAAGTTGCTCTTTGGACATTTCCAGCGAACAAATCATCACGGACTTATCGAGGCTGTCAGCAACATGCTTTGCGATGTTGAGAGCGAAGGCAGTCTTTCCCATGCTCGGCCTGGCAGCAATTACCAGCAGGTCACCAGCAGGCATTCCGGTAAGCAATGTATCGAGATCGACAAAGCCTGTTGTGAGCCCGCAGAGTCCTTCCTTGTCTTCCGCTTGATAGATGGCGGTGTAATGTTCGTAACGTTCATCACGCAATTCGATCAGGTCAACAGGTTTGCTGTCGGTTGATTGCCGAGAGAGTTGCAAAATCCCCTGCTCAGCAGATTCAATTACCTCGTCTGCCGACTTCTCCGAATCACTGGCAATCTGTTCAATCTGCCTGCCAACTTTCGCAGCATGGCGTTTGACGCCCTTCTCCCGCACGATCTTAGCGTAGACAGCAACGTGGGATGCCGTTGGTACTGCCCCCGCTAGTTCAGCAAGAAACGCTGATCCGCCAATCTCCTGAATCTTCTTGTTGTCGTTGAGAGCTTGAGTGACCGTCAGAAAATCAATCGGTGTCCCCAGCTCATACAACCCGCGAATCGCCGCGTAGATGTTGGCAAGAACGGGATCGTAGAAATCATTCGGTTCCAAGACACCTGCAACCTGGGTGATGGCGTCGGGGTCAAGAATGAGGGCACCGAGTACGGTACGCTCCGCTTCGACGCTGTGAGGGGGTGTTGTGACGAGTGGAGCCATGACAGGCAGAAAGGAAGAAAAATAAAACGAAAAATTTTCAGGCTACGTGGGGTGAATCCCCTATCGGCTCAGCAATCGCAGCGGCCATCACCTCCAAGATTTCTGGTGCAGGGTTATTGAAGCCGCTCTTGCCAATCAACCGCCTTGCTACATCGCTTGTGGCTTGTTCCAGGGCTTTCTGGCGGTGCCTTCGCTGTGCATCGGTGGATTGCTTTTGCCAGCGAGCGAGTAAATCTATGCGGCGTTGCTGTCGCTTTGCCTGTTCGTCAGCTAACGCTGTTTCACGAGCCGCTCTAACAGCACCTTCCTGCTCTTCACGCTCACGAGTGTGTCCCTGCTGATTGTGCTGAATGATTTCATCTGGTTCTGACCAGCCTTCTTCAATCGCTTTGCGAAGCATGGCTGCCCTATTCTTAGGATTCCGGAAATCGAGCCATTCGATTTGCTGGCGGATTTCTTTGAGCGTTGCTGACTCAGACAACCGGACAGCGGTGCTCCTACCGATCCCCTCTTGCACCAACAATTCAAAACCTTCCAGATTTTCTGCAACAACCTGTTGTTTGTCAGATGTCTTTGAAATTGTCTTTCTATCGGTGCGGTTTTTGAACTGATCCACCGGTTCGGTAATTGAACCGTTCCCGGTTCGGTTTTTGAACTGTTCCGAGTTCCCCGGTTCGGTTTCTGAACCGATGGTTCCCTTCTCGGCTTTCTCAAGCCATTTAACGGCATACACCGCAGCCCTGCTGTTCCTTCCACCAGGATCAAAAACACCCTCATTGACGCAACAAATATATCCCTTGGTTTTTGCACTGCGGAGAGCTTCGGCGAGTGTCGGGCGATGCTTCAAGTTCGTGAACTGCTGTATCTTGTCGTAGGGGAGCGGAGCTTGATCTCGACGACCAAAATGATTCTCGTATCCGACGGTGAAACGCAATACCGTGCCGACAACTTTTACCACGGCCAGCGTTTCCCTCGGAACTACTTCATCGAAGAATGCATTGGGTATCGGTGACTTGCAACCGTTACCGGTATAGAATCCGTCGAACATCTTGGAGTCGGTGCGATACTCATGCTCAGTACCCCATCGAAGCATGTAGCGGGCGGTCTGTGCTGGTGCGTTCTTGGACTTCGCAATCCCCTTCTCGATGCAGCGAATGAAACCAGCAGCAATTGCTTCATCGATGGCTGGACGGATTGCTCCGCGACTTACCCCCGCCTTGACGAAATCGCCATAGGAAATACTGACATCCTCCCGGATGGGGTTCCCATTGGCATCCCGAAAACCGAGTGTTTGCCTGATCATGTAGGCGACCAGACGCACAACCCCACGGGAGCAATACGGCAGACAGACATCAAAAAACTGATTGGGACAGTAGACGTAGTTTGCGTCTATGGGTTCAAAGCCGTCGAATGCGGCAGCTCCCCTACTGCCCATCGGAAGAAGCGGATGCAGACGATGCCTTACGCTGGAATGTGATGGGCTGGTTGAGCCATTCCATCACTCCCCTCTTCCGTTTCGGTTGACCTGATGACGACACAACATCAGCATCAATTACCTTGCGTGGCTGCTCTTCCTTTGAATCTACATCGCTGGTGTTGCTGGTTGAATTGCCCTCAGCCAAACCTTTCCTGAAGGTTTCGAGACTGTCGATGATTCCCCCAACCTTATCAAGCTCCCCTCTTCGACTTGTGAGTTCTGATTGCAGGAATTCATTTTCCTTTTCAAGCATGACGTTCTTCTGTTGGGCTAAAGCAAGATCATGCTTCAATTGCACCATATCCGAGGCACCCTCCAATGTCTGCGTAGAACCTGCTTCCCCTTTTTCTGTCTGTGATCGGTGCTTGTTCTTCGTTCTTGTGGCGGCAGGCTTCGCTTCATTCTTCTCCCAATAGCGGGTCTCCAAAAATGCCGTCTTGATGTATACCCAAGGCTGCATCTTCTGAACGGATCGCATCTTTTCCTTTGTCGCTTCCTTCCCCGGAATCACGGTGCCGTCATTCAGATACACACGGAAATTCTCTAGGAAGGCCCAATCCCCTCTTTCAAATGCTCCATCCACATCACGGATGAAGGAAGACTTCGACCGGCCATAGTCTTGCTCTGCTGTTGATCGCAGCGTGTAGCCGGAGATGTCGCGTTTTCGCTTAGGCATCAGATGCAAGATATATGGCGTACAGAGTAGAGCCATTCGTGACACGGTGTCAAGAAATGCTTGCAACGATCGCACGACACCGTGTCATTGGCATGTGACACGGTTGCAAACCACCGTATCAAATGCTTGTGAAACGGTTCCTACACAGACGAACGCTGCGACGGTCCCATGCGGGACAACCGAACCGAGAGCAGGGGATTGACCGTTCGGAGCGTGTTCGTATTTACCGGCGCCATCAATGGCCCATGCAACGGTTGCAGCCAAGAATGGAACGGTTCCATGCTACGGCGGCTACAACGGTTTCACGAAACGGTGTCAACCGAATCTGCAACGGTTTCACGAAACGGTGTCTGTGCAAAGGTTGCTCTAGGGAGTAGGGGAGTGGTCCATAATTGCGTGACAGTTGATTCTTGGGGTGCCATACTCCCATCCTTCATGGTCAATCCTGATCTACCATCGGATGCTGAAAAGCAGAATGACGTCCCCCTGAAAGACGAGCTAGAGACTCGCCTCAGTGCATTCATTGTGTTGTATGACGATGGGGGAGTGATGCGTCCCGGTGGTCAGTGCGGTTGCTGTGGTGACGGGCCAGAACCAATATCTCAAGAGCGTTACGAGCCGTGGTACATTTATCGTGCAGGCATTTGCGACAGCGAAGGAGTCTATTATTCCATGCTCTGCGAGGGGTGCCTTGAAGAAATCCGTTTCGAGAACACGAAGCGGACGCAGACAGAGCGCGATGAGACAGCAGAGCAAATAGCGGAACTGATGGGGGATGACATCGATGGGGCTCAGGCATTTATGGATGACTTGCAATAGAGTGGGGGATTAGCCCGATACCCTGCCGTCCAAGGCAGGGAGTGGGGGAGTGGCTCAACATAAACGCCCCACGCGATTTGCGTGGGGGTCTTTTCCAAGTTTTGGAGCTTCGTGCCGGAGGTACTTCCAATGGCTGTGGAGGATTGGTAAGGTTCGGTGATGCTGGCAGCCCGGTTAGCTTCACACGCACTCGGGAAGAGGTTTCAGTTAAGGGCCAAAGTATCAACAGAAGTATTCAGGTGCAGACATATCCTCGCAGGACAGAACAATGGTTGAGCAAGATCATATTTCCAGTGAATCTGACGCTGCAACGCCGGACCACCGATTTCGGTTTTTCAAAGGAGCTGAAGACATATTGGCTGGTGCTGCGGATTCTGAATTTCGTTGGAAGCAATCGGCGGCTAACACGCGAGAGCATCTTGGCAATGCGATGAATTCCCGCCACTTGGCATTCTTACTTGGCTCCGGCTGCTCATCTCTTGTGAAAGATGGCAAGGAATTTGGAATTCCAACAATGGCCCCTTTGGCAAAAAGCTTTCTGGCAACGGAAGCCATCGATTCCAGTGAAATCTATCCTACTAGCGATGAGGTAGAAGTTCTTCGCACGTCTTTGGGAATTGATATTGGCAGCAGTGAATACGCAACAAACCTTGAGCGTTTGATGGAGGTGCTGTTCAGCACACAGTTCGTATTAGACAGAAGCACGAGTGAGCTACGCGATGATTGCCTAGGTGCCGTAAATTCACTTATCTCAAAGACTACGGACTACATTTGCAAAGGGTGCAGCACGGGTGGATTTACATCAGGCGACAACTCTGTAACCGACTTGTACCAAGCGTTCTATCGGCGTCTGATTTTTCGCGACCGCAATCTACCACAGCCGTGGGTATTCACGACGAACTACGACCTGTTCAATGAAACTGCCCTAGACCGCCTTGGCACTCCATATTGCAACGGATTCTCTGGCACAGTCGAAAGAAGATTCAATCCCGCAAGTTATCGATACTCTTTAGCGGAACAACTAGACGTATCAAGCAGAAAGTGGACATCAGTCGATGGGTTTATCTACCTTTGCAAGCTACATGGATCGATCAACTGGATTGAAGAAGGAACCAAACTATTTCCCATTCGCGAGATTCCACAGGCTCCCGGTGAGAGCCACGATCGAGTGATGATTTATCCGACTCCGACGAAGCAGAATGCGAGCTTCGGCTCCCCTTACTCGGACTTATTCCGGGAGTTTCAGGCTCGGGTTGTTCGTGAGCAAAGTGTTTTAGTAGTTCTGGGCTACAGCTTTGGCGACGAGCATATCAACAACCTCATTTTTCAAGCACTCACCGTGCCAACTTTTCGCATGATTGCATTCGTTGACCCAGAAGCTGAAGGCGTAGTCTCGACACTTAAAGCTTTGCGAGACCCACGTGTCTGGATTATTGGTGGCGATGGACCAGCGAATGGAAGTAGAGCACATTACTTCGATACATTTATCGAACATTTCATGCCCGAGCCTCCAGGAAGTGCGGTTGATGATGCCGTAGAACAGGTGCTTTCTAGACTCATGGGGCGTATGCCAAAAGCCAGCGAAACGGATGCCTCCGATGAGAAGTGACGACCACCGCCGAGCAATTGGAAAGCTGATATCGGTATCCGCAGACAGGTTCGTTGTCGAACTACATCGGGGGACCGAAAACTTTACCGTAGTCGGTTTTGACGACGTCCACTACGTAGCTTGTCTGGGTTCCTTTGTCGTTCTACCGATTCCATCGGGTTATGTCGTTGCTGAGGTCGTAGGGCTGCGCGACAAAGATGCCTCGTCGCCACGACAAGGAGCACCTTCCCCTGTGGATATAGACAAGGCCTCATCAGCCAAATACCTCGACACGGTTCCTGTAGGTACGTTGCCGAAGGAGCAAGATGACGATTTTACCTTTGGTGTCTCGGTCTTCCCTTCGCTCTACGCGGATGCGTTGTATGTATTTGATGACGAATTGGACCGTATATTCGATGTCGCTAACGCAATAGAGCATTCTAAATCTAAGAAACACGATGAAGCTACTCGCTACAAGGCTCTTACCGTCGGTCAGTCGGTCATCTTCCAGGATTACGATGTCAAAATTCGAGTAGACTCGTTCTTCGGCGGGCACGTTGCAATACTCGGGAACACTGGAAGCGGGAAATCTTGCACCGTAGCAACGATTCTTCAATCACTCTTTACGAAGCTGGATGAGCACGTGGCTCGGGGAGCCACATTTGTAATCCTTGACGTAAATGGAGAGTATTCGCAAGCTTTGGCGGAACTGCCAAACACGATAAGGCAAACCCTTCTGTATGTTAGCGGGACGGTACAGGGCACCTCTGGCATAGAACTCGCTAAAACGAATACTAGTCCGTTCCGTCTTCCACATTGGTTCATGTCGGTCGAAGAATGGGAACTGCTTCTGCGTGCAAGCGAGCGAACGCAGCAACCTGTGTTGAGGACTGCTCTTGGCTTAACGACATTATTTGCGGACCCACAGGACGCCTCTTTCCAGAAGTTGAGGAATCACATAGTAGCATCATGCTTCCGTTGCATCTTGCAGAGCGATGCTGTGTCAGCCGCAAAAGCAAATCGGATATCTTCGCTTTTAGCTTCTTACAGTACGGATGATCTTAACCCGAGTTCTGTTCAACCACTACTAGGGGTCCATTATGGGGACATGACAAATCTGGACAAGTTGAATGAATTACTAGACAGTTGCATTACGGAGAATGTCACGCTACCAGGTTATGCAAATAAGGAATTCACGTTCGATAAACTTGGGGAGGCTCTTGAACTCGCGCTTCTCTATGAGGAATCACATGGCAATAAGCAAATACGGGACTATTGCTCTCAGATGCTTACTCGTTTCAAGTGGATAAGAGAGCGAGAAGAATTCGCTTTCCTAAGATTTCCACCGACAGAACTTGAACCCTATGAACGCAATCAAGACTCATTTGTTGATTGCTTGATTGGCAAGCAGCAAATAGCAGAAGACGACACGAAACCGTCGCAGGTGATTCTTCTCGACATGAATGACGCAGCCGACGAGGTTGTTGAAGTTGCCTCGGCTGTTATTTCGAGATTGATATTTGAAAGACTGCGACGGCTCAATCCGCGGAACAGCTATCCGGTTCACATCATATTAGAAGAGGCACACCGATACGTTGCAGAACGCAAATCAGCATTTGCAATTGATGCGAGCAAAGTGTTTGAGCGTATCGCGAAAGAAGGACGTAAGTACGGACTCTTCTTGATGCTCGCCTCCCAGCGACCAAGCGAACTATCTTCGACAGTTCTGTCACAGTGTTCAAACTTCGTCGTGCATCGCATACAGAATCCCGATGACTTGCATCATATTCGCCAGATGACACCGTTTATTTCGGAAAGTGTGCTAAGACGCCTCCCGTCACTTCCAAAGCAGCACGCACTGATTTTTGGGAGTGCCGTCAACCTACCAACGACATTCAAGGTACGTGACGTATCTCCGAAGCCCAAAAGTGATGATGCGAGGATACGAGACTTGTGGTTCATCGACGATTAAGCAGTGAGTGAAACTTAGGTGATGGTGTGTTCAGTGCGGCAAGGCTCACTTTGACGCCCTCGACGTGGACTTTGACCACACTTCGAGTGCGAACGAGATTTGAGCGGCGTTCAGTCTTAGCGTAAGCCTATTGAACACTGCTTCACTCGAATTCCGTTACGGATGTAGGATTTCACACTACCGAGAAGGTCGTTTTGGGAGCAAAATGGGGGCAAAACCTTGGGGGCATTTTGGGGGCAGGATTGGCAATTTGAAGCCCATCTTGATACAATGTGGATGACACATTTGGACGAACCCAAGTAGCTGCAAATACAGGGACTTACAACGCGAACACTGCTTGCTCCCAACGCTCTTGCAACCCCGGAAATCTCCGTTCGAGTCCTACCGGGGGAGCTTCTTATGATCGCAAATGCGATCTTCTAACTCAAACGAGCACAAGGACTTAGGGAACTCCGCCCTGAGTCCTTTCTTTTTGCCCCAGTCCGTCTGCGGCGTCCCAAGATTGACGGATTCCGGGTGGGGATGAACCGAGTCTCGGCTGGCCATGCGGCAAATGATGCTCCGACCGTGTGTCGCTCGAGCACGATAAAGTTCTCAATGCCTGCATGCCTGAGGGCGATTGCAACACCCACCCCCGCGGCACCACCGCCGACGACCACAACGTCATAGACCTTGGCCTTCGTTGTGGTCTTCATCAGGCGATCCCCTCGGTTTCGAGTTCGATGGGCGGTAAAGGATCTTCCAAATCCGACCAGGCACTGGGGCCCTGAACGAATTCGAGATCGGTCAACAAACAGCGATCCAGGATTCTCTCGATATGCTGCTGATCTAGTCCTTGCCCAATGAACACCAATTCCTGGTGGCGGTCCCCATGCTCACCAGAGAAATTGGAGCGGATTTCCGCAATCAGTTCCTCGTCGTCCGGCCATTCTTCTTCAGGAGCTGCCGCCCACCAGAATCCAACCGGATTGATGCGTATCGAACACCCCGCCTGGGACCAGTCGTATGCCCAGTCATGGCGAGATGCGACCCATATCAAACCCTTGCTGCGGAGCACACCGCAGAACAAGCCATCATCGAGATCGCCGTCGAGGCTGTCATTCAGTCGCTGCGGATGGAAGGGGCGTTGGCGGCGATAGACGAAGCTGGAGATGCCATATTCGTCTGTCTCGGTTTGCTCTTGTCCTCTTGGGATCGCTAGCCACTCCGGCATTCCTTCCGCCTCGGCCAACTGAAAACGGCCGGTGCCCAGGATGGCGGACAGCGGAACGCGCCCTTCCGTCGCGTGTAAAATCTCGGCGTTCGGATTGAGTCGCCGAATGATTTGATCCAATTGCTCCAAGTCGTACGGCGAAACGAGATCCGTTTTGTTGATGACAATCACATTTGCAAACTCAACCTGATCGACCAGCAAGTCGACGATGTTGCGATCGTCCTCTTCGTCCAATCCCATCCGTCGATCAGTCAGATCATCCCACGAGCCAAAATCCTTCATGAAGTTCCCAGCATCGACAACGGTCACCATCGTGTCCAGTTTGGCAATTTGTGACAGACTATTCCCCTGTTCATCCTCGAAAGTGAATGTCTCGGCGACGGGCATCGGTTCGCTGATCCCTGTCGACTCGATCAACAGGTAGTCGAACCTGCCCTCGTCGGCCAGTCGTGCGACTTCGACGAGCAGATCCTCGCGCAACGTGCAGCAAATGCAGCCGTTTGTCATCTCGACAAGTTGTTCTTCCGTTCGAGATAGATCCGCACCGCCGTCGCGCACCAAGGCCGCGTCGATGTTGACTTCGCTCATGTCATTGACGATCACGGCGACACGCATCTTCTCGCGGTTAGCCAAAATGTGATTCAGCAGCGTTGTCTTGCCAGCTCCGAGGAAGCCGCTCAGCACCGAGACTGGTAGGCGGGACTGGCTCGGTGGTGATTCAATCTTATCCATAAGTAACTCCAACCAGTTCGTTCAACGTCAGGAAAAGGGCCTTCTTGGGGACGGGGATCGGTTCAATCGCTGCCGGCTGGCAACCGCTCAGTCCCTTCCCAAGCGTTCTTTTTGTAGTTATAGTGTATTTGCAATTGGATTGCAATAAGGCGTCTGAGTCAATTTGCGGATCGGTCTCAGAAGTATCTCGTGTTGGCCGTGGCTAACCGTTTGGGTGTAGTAATTTTTGGTGGCGGCTTTCTCGTGTGTTTTCTTTTGGGGGGCACACTAGCGGTAAACTGGTTCCCAAGCTCTGCTTGGGAACTTTTCAGAAGGAAGCTCTGCTTCCAAGGC
>JANQSH010000005.1 GCA_028284145.1 Planctomycetaceae bacterium
TATTCTCGATCAGGATCGATCTTGAACTAATTTTTAAGAAAGTGAAGACTATCGGCTCGTTTTCGGATTTCTAAGGAATGTTTTTAGCCGAAAGGAGTCGGCATGAGCAAGATAGCAATCTCGGATGAACAGTTGGCGGAACTTGATTATGAGCGTTTTCATCACCCGCATCCTCGAGTGCAGCGAAAGATGGAGGCCATTTTTCTCCGAGGCAAGGGATTAACCATCGCGGAAGTTTGTCGACTGGTGGGAATTTCACCGAACACCTTTCGAAATTACCTGGCGGATTTTGAAGCGGGTGGAGTGGAGGGGTTGAAGCGATTTGAGGCCGGTGGCAAAGTCAGCGAGTTGGATCGATACACGGACGAAATCGTCGATTCCCTCGTGGAGAATCCTGTACGGACGTTGGCCGAAGCACGCCAACGCATCCGAGAATTGACGGGCATTGTCCGATCCATCGAGCAAGTTCGACAGTTTATGCATCGTGTCGGCTTCACACCGCGAAAAGTTGGTTCGATGCCTGCTCAAGCAGACCCAGAAGTGCAGGCGCAATTTAAAAAAAACAGCTTGATCCCCGCTTAAACGAGGCAGATGCCGGGTTCCGCATGGTCTATTTCCTGGACGCCTCTCACTTCGTTTACGGCGGAGTCATCGGGGTGCTATGGTGTGCTCTGCGGATGTTTATTCCCACCGGCAGTGGACGCCAACGACTGAATGTACTGGGTGCCATTGGATATCGCACGGGACGGTTTGTCGCAGAAGTCAATTCCACTTCCATCAACAAAGAGACCGTGTGCGCGCTGTTGCGCAAGGTGGCAAAGCTTCACCGGAAACCCATCACCGTCGTGCTGGACAACGCTCGCTACCAGAAAAACGCAGTGGTCCGCGAATTGGCTCAAACACTTGGCATTGAATTACTCTATCTGCCCGCTTACTCGCCAAACCTGAACCTCATTGAACGGTTGTGGAAATTCGTCAAGGCGAAGGCCCTGGCAGCCAGATTGCTACCAGATTTTGCAGCCTTTCAACAATCTATCGAAGACACGCTGAACCAAATTGAAACCACCTACTCACCACAAATAGAATCTTTGATCACAAGAAACTTCCAAATGTTTAGTGATACTCAACTTTCAGCCTGATTGGGTATA
>JANQSH010000076.1 GCA_028284145.1 Planctomycetaceae bacterium
ATGAGCCTCTGCCCAAATTTCTGCTGAACGGTCGAGAACCTCATCTGTGACTGCAAAAATCTCCATGCACTGGCAGAGAGCCTCAAAGTCTTTTATCCGCCGTGTGGCATTCCTGGCCTTGAAACCCCGAAGCACTTCGTATCGGGTCATTGCGGAAATGGAAAGCTGCTGGTGCTGTGCCAGATAATCTGTGGCATTCTTAAGGACGCTGGCATCCTTCTTTTTCAAGACCTCAGAGAGCGTATCGGTATCGAGAAGAGAGAGCTTCATGTTGATCTAGGGAGTGGAACGAGAAGGGCTGCGCGGCAGAATAAGCTCTTCAAGCTCCGCAATTTCCTTGTCGCTCATGCCATCGTAGACGTTGAAATACTCTGGCAACGTGCCTGATGGTTGATGAGTTTCGTTCTCATCATCCTGATCTTCAAGCGTGACAACGTGCAGTATAATCTGCTGATTTGCACTCAACTCGTGGCCGAGTACAGATTCGTAGACACGCTTCTCGTCTGTGTCGAGTTCCGGAACATTGCGGGTAATTTTTTCCATACGGGAATTATAGTCCTGATGTGGGAATGGAGCAAGAAATGCCTGTTGTTTCTCAGCAGGACGTGACACTATCAGAACTGTAGAAAGCCGCTCCGATTGCCACTTTTTCGCCCAATTGACCGAAAACGGTCTCTCAGAAGGCCGTCTGACGCACGTTCGGTGCGGACCGCGATGGAAGTGTCGCGTCTCGAAAGCGGCTCGCAGAAGCGATTTCCTGAGAAGCCCTTTCTTTCTGAGGTGTATCATCTGAACCAATTGCGGAGAGGAGCAACATTCATCAGTTTCTAATTGCGATCTCACCATTCGTGCGGCATTCTCTGCCCCGCAATGGGCAAAGAGCAGTTCCTGCACGCAGAAACCCGGCCCCTGTTTCAGACGCTTGAAGAGATTTCACAGCGATCGGGCGTCAGTCGGGGACAGAGCTTTGAAAACGTTATCCGCGCATCGGTTGCAGCACTGGCAGCAGAAACGATGGAAGACCAGTATTTTGAAGCGATCAAGGAACACACCGAAGGCAAACAGGGGAAAAGGGGAGTGGATCTCTTTCCGAAATTCCTGGGTCAGGCGGTGAATGCGATTTCTGAATCTGAAACGGACAAGGACATTTTGGGGGATTTGTTCCAGGGATCGGTGTCGTATGGAGAGAACTCTTTGTACCTCACACCGGAACCTGTCGCGTCGCTCATGTCGCGGCTGACATCCAGCAGCGAGAATGCCGAAGGCGACAAGGGCACGAAACGAACACCAGGAATCCAGATCTCAGACCCCTGCTGCGGCACGGGTATCATGCTGATGGAATCAGCGAGAAACCATCCCAACGCAACTTTAGTCGGGCAGGATGTTGATAGCAGATGCTGCGACATTGCGAGTATCAACCTCGGTCTCAGAGGACTCTACGGATACATCATCTGCGGCAATACAATCTCCCGCGAAGTGCGGCACGTCTACGAAATCGGCAGTTTCTTCCATGAAACCGAAAACGGTCTCCGTCGAGGCGTAATCCGGTTGATTGAGCCGGAAGCCTGCCCGGTGCTTCCGGAACAGCATGATCGCAATGACGAACTGTCCTCCGATGATGATCCAAAGGCTGACAAAGCAGCAACGGAACAGTCCATGGTCATCGGCATTCCTCAGTGGCTGTTTCGGATGGAGATGCAGCGGTTGGCGGATCTGAAAGGCAAAAGTGGTGCTGCGAATCCGAAATCGCAATCACCGGATTCTGCCGTTCCAAAGGACAAAACCCCATCGCCTCAGGAGAAGAGGAGTGGCGATGACGACGATCACCCGACAGTTCAGGGGGAACTCTTCTGACCCGCCGTTGCTCATACACCAGTCAGTCTTGCGCCGCGTGATTACCAGATGCTATCCTGCCGCCAACATCTTTCCCAATTTTTCATGACCGAACCACAGACAATTGACGAAGCCGAGGCCTCGACCACGGGCAAACCGCCCGTAAAGAAACTGCACCATAAGGGCGTCTCACTCAGTATCTTCGCCCACACAGTCACCCGTGATGATGGGGCAGAGTTTACGATCCACAACACAAGCGTCGAACGCCGCTACAAAGACAAAGACGGCAACTTCCAGACAAGTTACAGCTTCAACGAAGAGCAGCTTTCAGTGCTGGAAGACCTTGCAAGGGAGGCGAGGGTCTTCATCCGCAAGGCAAACTGAGACCGATCGCGTCACAAAAGAAACACTGAAAGATTGCGAAGAGTAGATCGAATTTCAAGCGAGCATCGCTTCGCCGCAAGGGAATATCAAATGGCGAAGTATACGTTCGATTCAGTATGCGAGAACAGGGTAGCGTATGGCTTGATGCTTATCACTTGAAAGCAGTATTCATCTGGGTTAATTCAAACTTGTGGAGGGCGAGAGTACATTCGAATCAACGCCAGATATGGGATAACTACTGTGAACCAAGAGCATTATGACATTGTTAAGCGTGGTAAGGATGCGATTGCTGCATGGCAAGAAGAGAATCCTGATAAACACCTCAACCTCAGCGGAATCGGCCTCAGAGAGGCCAACTTAAGAGGGGCTGATCTAAGCAGGAGCAATCTCAGCGGGGCCAACCTCAGATTGGCCAACCTCAGTGGGACCAACTTACGAGGGGCCAACCTCAGCGAGGCCAAGCTCAGGGCGGCCGACCTCAGCGAGGCCGACCTTAGAGAAACCAAACTCAATGAGGCCAATCTCAGCGGGGCCAACCTCAGTGGAGCTGATTTTAGCCTGGCCAACCTCAGCGGAGCCAAGCTCAGCGGGGCGGATCTCAGCAGGGTTGAATTCAGCGTGACCAACCTCAGCCACGCGAACCTCAGCCACGCGAACCTCAGCCACGCGAACCTCAGCAAGGCGAACCTCAGCAAGGCGAACCTCAGCGGGGCCAAACTCGATCAGTCCGACCTAACTGGGGCCAATCTCACTGGGGCCAATCTCAATCAATCAGACCTTACCGGGGCCCTACTATACAGCATGAGGATCAGTCGTTATGGAGATGGCGGCCGAAAACTAAGGTCAATCATTATTCGAATTTGGCCCACAAAATTGTGGTTCCTGCTCGATCGAACGCACATTGCAAATACACGATTTGACGCATCAAGTCGTGATCCGTATTCAATTCTACGGCGAACCTACACCGGGCCAAAATTGACGTTCGTTTTCTTCTTCTCCGTACTGGCACTACTGCCGTTAATCGGCCACGCGGTTTTCTGGTCAACTGTGAGCCAGACAGAAGCTCGGCTTATCCCGATAGCCGTGGATGCTGTTGAAGAAACCGCTGATTGTCTGAGGAAGAGCGAGGACCAAGAGGTTTTGCAATGGGTGCGTCAAGCAGACAAGACGGTAAGTGTGCTTAGAAAATCTCCACTGGTGAAAGGAAAGTGGAAAGGGCAGGTGAATGACTTGCAGCGCCTCGTGGATACAATTCAACGGGGACATGAAGTCATCCGAAAGAGACGCCAACAGTTTATTGAGAACACTGCAACACTACAACAATTGGATGAAGCAGCGTCGTGGAAAATGCAGGCACAGACATTATTGCAGGCTGTATCGCCACAAGGCGGGGTGACTATGGAGGAACGTCGCGTATGGGAGCTGGTTCTCGGAGTCAAACATGGCCTGTTCAAGACTGCTTTGACGCTTGCCCTGTTGCTTTATAACTTCGCTCGTGCTCTTCTCACGTACCGAATGTCGTCTTTGCGCGACAACGAGGAACGAACTGGAGATTCACCAGCCCTCCGTCAATATTGGTGGCTCTGGCGTGTCCACCAGGTTGCTTCTTCGGTACTTTACGTGTCAGTCGTTTCAGGACTCTGGCGAATAGGTGAAATGATGATGTCGGTCGTCCTTGTACCCACGTAGAGTCCACTGGAAAGAACCGTGCGCTAATCACCTGAAGAACATGGATAGTACCCGCCACGCAGTCTGGCAGACAATATTGAAGTGAGACGAAATCGATGTAAGGAGAACCAGAATCACTACTCATTGAAATCGGGTAGGAGGCGGGGTTGCCCCCGCCGTCCTCCCACACCACCGTGCGAACGGTTCCGTACACGGCGGTTCTGATTAACATTTGTGTGACTGTGTGTACTGGATCAGGCTGACGAGCCCCAGTTGGCTCAGAACGCGAGTGGGGATCGCCCGGTGCATGTGGCTGGCGCCAGCATTCCACCAGGAACCTCGGCCATTGGTCGCGCTGGTCCACGCACGCTCGCACGTCAGACCACGGCGAATGAGTTCGTTCGCCCGGGTCCAGTTCCGTTTCCACTGACGCCACAGTATGGCACGCAGTTTCCGCCGGAGCCAGCCATCAAGCTCTTCAAACGTCTTCCGCACTTCCGATTTCCGGTAGTACGACCCCCAGCCAATCAGGACCGGATACACCGTTCCACTTCCTGACTCACTGGTCCGCTCAACACACGGTACCGATACTTCGGCACCCATACAAAATGATACTGGCAATGCCAAATCGCATGTGATAACTTCCGAAATCGTGACATTGGTTTACTCCTTTCTTTCGGCTGTGGTGACAATCCAAGTCAGTAGTAAACCTTTATTCATTGCGTTCAACGGGCAAAGCCGTTGAACTCTGACCACGCCCAGGAGGACGTGGATCTCTGCTTTCAATTAGAGATTTTCCCAGTATTGTTGCCCAAGTTGCAGTGACGTAAGTCAGTGAAAATACGTAGAATTTGCTGCAAGATGGAGGAAAAACAACGAGTCGAGACTGCTGACAATTCGCGTCAAAGTGATTTTCGGTTGCTTGAAATTGTTATTACTGCCGGGTATAAGCTCTTCTTGCATGCACATTTAGTTAGGTATGGACATTGACACGTCAAGGCACGAGATCTACTATGATTTCAGCGATTAATGAGTGATCTTTCAGAATCGATTTCCCGTTCACCATTTGGAGGCCAAAATTGTCACCCCTTGCTATTCTCGAAGACGAAGCTCGGATGCAGGTCGACGAGTTGAATTCCCAGGTAGATGTGCCCCAAGAATTCATAGAAGTTCGAGCTTACGAAATCTACTTACACCGAGGCGCAAGTCACGGTGAAGACTGGGCCGATTGGTTCAGGGCAGAACGAGAACTCACAGACTTATTTCGAGAGTTGGAATGGGAAGTTGATGAAACGCATGAAACTGCTATTTTGACGCCAATGGGCGACGATTCTACTTATGCGTATCAAGAAATTTGCCGATATTTCCGACAGTGCCCCAATACAATCCTTGCCCACCAGAGTGCGGATTCTATCGATCTCGTTGGACTAGCGACTCGTCAGGTGAAACAACACCCAACGAAGGAAAAATCCGCAAAACAAGAATTAATTATGAAACCCACTGAAAACACATCGGCAACACCAGAACTTTTGGAGCGAGCACGAGCATCCAAGAGTCCAATATCGTTTCTTTCCAGAGAGGACTTTTTGAGACTGCGAGGCAACCTTGTAGCACTCTTGGTTGAAGGCTCGGAAAAAGGACAAGTAATTGCCACGGCACCGCTGGATTTTCAACACCCGAATAAACCGAGAGAATCAATCCAGGCACAAGTTGCATCGTCGCCATACAGTGAGAGACGATATCAGCTTTGCGAAATTCTCGATGAACCAGCGACCGACGAATTGTAAATCCCAGGAAAATTGAAATGCCAGTCTTCATCGGTGATCCAGTCGAAAAGACTCATAACCAGACATCGTTTCAGGAGGTTTTTGAACTCAAAGTTGAGGCTCCGTCACAGGGCTACTCATCGCAGACCATTCTCAGGGCGTTCGTAATTCCTGAGGTTGAAGAGTCGCATCTTTCTGTGCAGCTTGCAGAACGATATGGTGCGAACGACGTGGGCGATCCTATCGAAGTGACGATATACGATGAATACGACGACACTTCGATGAGGTTTGAGTTGCCGGTGGTTGTCCACCATGCGGTCATTGAGAGGGGAGTTGAATATCTTCAGATAGGTCTTAGAGACCTGGAGAAATATTTCAACTTAGCAATTCATCGGTCTCATGACTACTTTCTTCATTTACGCCTGAAGGATGACGTGAATCGAAACTGCGATGAAGAGAAGCTGACAGGGACGACAGTTTAGCCCCAGTCAACAGAATTCCACAGATGGCACGTCTATGCCGAATCTGACAGTCCTTGATGGCAAACTTCTTGTCGCCGAACATGCAACGGGCCGCATTGAAGGGGAGCAATCTGCCCAACTTTGCATTACACAAGTATTGCAAAGCATGGTATGCTCAGCCCGCTTGACTGACCTCCAAAACGCCATTCACCGGTATCTCAGCTTTCTTGCATCCGAAGCCAATGTTTCGCCGTTGACGGTTGAAAACTACCGACAGAATTTGCGATTCGTCGCAGATGCCCTCAGCGTCAATGACATCATCGGGATTGACAAATCCGCCATTCGACGTCTGAAACAAAAGCTCCATGCTCACCGGACCGCTCAAGGGAGGAGTCTTTCGACCGGTACGAAGAATCTGCGGCTCAAGAACCTTCGGTCGTTTCTGCGGTATCTGATTCAGGAAGAGGGTCGCGACGTCCTTCCACCCGATAGCATCCGGCTCTTCAAGAAAGACGAGCGAACGGTCAAAGTGCTCGATGGATCGCAGTTGGAAGCATTGCTCAATGCGCCCGATCAAACAACGCGCCTCGGCCTTCGTGATTCCGCGATCCTGGAACTCTTCTTTTCGACTGGACTGCGGCTTGCCGAACTGCGATCACTCAACCGCGAACAGATCAATCTGAAAACACGGGAGATTTCGGTTCGCGGAAAACGTGGGAAGGTGCGTGTCGTGTTCATCTCTGATCGGGCAGCAGACGCGCTCAGAGCGTATCTCCAAAGCCGCGTTGATCACTGCACTCCCCTGTTCGTCCGGAAACCGCATCAACTCCAGAACGTTCTGCCGCCGGGCGAGGAATTCCGGCTCTCACCGCAGGGAATCCGCGATGTT
>JANQSH010000090.1 GCA_028284145.1 Planctomycetaceae bacterium
CACAATTTTGTAAAAGCGTTCACAAATTGATCCCGCAAAAGCTCGGCAGACGGCTGGACCGTCAAGACTGGAAATTGGGCTTGATGAATGGGTTTGATGCAGTTGTAAGGAGCGACAAAAGAACGGGGCCTGTTCATCCACACTCCAAAACAAAGCTTTGAAAAGGCACTGACGACGCACATCCAATGCCAATCTCTGCGCTGACCTGCCAGATCTCAAGTCCAGACAGGACAGGGCGACTGGCAGGTTTACGCTGATGTGTGAGTGTCCTGAGGGGAATCTACACAGTCAAAAACGCTTCCAGGCGGTCGAAGCCGGCTTCAAGAATCTCCATGCTTGTTGCGAACGAAAGTCGTACATAGCCCGGTGCACCAAACGCATCCCCGGTCACTAACGCGACGTGTGCTTCTTCCAGTAAAGCCGTGCAAAACTCCGTCGCATTGTTGACCACTTTCCCACCACCCAGCGGACGCCCAAAGTGCTGGCTCACATTGAAGAAGGCATAAAATGCACCACCCGGTTCCACGTAGGAAATGTTTGGGAGCTTCGCCAGTCGCTGTAACACGTATTCGCGACGTTCCGCAAACCTGGCCAGCATGTCTGCCAGGCATTCCTGTGAACCACTCAAAGCTGCAATTGCAGCGTGCTGGCTGATACTGCAGGGATTCGACGTCTGCTGGCTTTGCAACCTGGTTATTGCAGCCGTGAGTTCAACCGGAGCCAGCGTCCAGCCAATCCGCCAGCCGGTCATCGCGTAAGCCTTGCTCACGCCATTGACGATCACGGTCCGTTCGACGACATCATCGCCAAATGTCGCGAAACTTTTGAACGATGAGCCTTCGTAAATCAGCTTTTCGTAGATCTCATCCGACAGCACCAGGATGTCCTTTTCGACAATCACGCGGGCGATCGCTTCCAATGTCTCGATGGGAAAAGCCGCCCCGGTCGGATTGCAGGGATTGTTGAGCATCAGCAGCCTGGTCCTGTGAGAGATCGCCTCTGCGAGATCCTCGGCAGCCAGGCAGAATCCACTCTCTTCGGTCGTTTCCACCAGTACAGGTGTCGCACCGGTCAGTTCCACCAGCGCGCTGTAGCTGACCCAGTAGGGAGTCGGGATGATCACTTCATCGCCCGGTCCGCACAGCGCGGTCAGCACATTATGAATGGAATGCTTTGCTCCATTGGAGACGGCGATCTGGTTGATCCCGTATTCCAGACCGTGATCAGCCTTGTACGCATTGGCAATCGCCTGTTTCAGTTCGGGAATTCCGGTCGCCGGAGTGTAATGCGTTGCCCCGTCGTCCATCGCCTGTTTGGCCGCGTCGCAGATATGCCGGGGCGTGGTAAAATCGGGTTCACCCAGTGTGAATTCATACACCATGACACCAGTACTTTTGAGCTCTTTCGCCCTGGCAGCGGCGGCAATGGTGGCGGACGGTTTCAGCGTCTGGACAATGGGGGAAAGTTGCATGATCAATCGGTCTCGTGACAGGTGTGACATCCGGCTGTGGAACCGGCTTTATGTCGCTTGAAGCTGCGCTTACGCGACTGATTACCGATTGTTCAACGCTCATCAACCGGCGTCAAGCGTACGATGATGCCCGATTGCAAGATCCTCTCAGTGTATGGCAAAGTTGCGTATGGCAAAGTTGCGGAAAAATCCTCACGCAGCAATGGCGGTTGAGCAGAGGAAGGGTGTGGGCTGCCTCCTCTCTCATCAAACTGGACGTGCGGATTTCCCGCATCAGGCTTCCCCGGAAACTCCCGGTGACAGGCATGCACAAGCAATCCACAATGGCAGGTTCATAACAAACGCAAACCAGGAGTTTGCAAATGGGTGTCGTTTGTCTGCGAGAGAAAGAATCAGACAGAAATAGAGCAGTTTCCCTTTTCACGTGACGGTTTTCGCTCGTGAGAGTCTGCATTTGAAGGCCAAAAGATGATTTTCGCGCCACAGAAGAGTGTAATGCGCAATAGCCGCATTACACATTAAGAAAAACAGGGCAATGCGGTATTTTTCCGGGCGAACGTGTTGTGTGGCAACGCAGTTGACGAGTCCTCTCGCGACACAATCCTGGCATAAAACTGTGCGATCGTCGCTATCATTCCGATGTCGGACGTTCGGCATTTTCCTGTCGGTGCAGTTCATTCAACTGCTCCTGCAGCATCTTCTGCCTGCTCTCAATTTCCGCCATGCGTGCTTTGGTGTGTATAAACGTTGCGGTGAAATCGCTCAGCCCAAGCATCAGCACCCACAATGCAATCAACAGGACGGCCAACCAGTAAAAACCGAATAGCATTTCGTGCCGCTTCCAGTCGATCGCGATGTCACCAAAGGGGATCATCACGCCGATGAGAATCAGCAGAATCGCCACCTGAACCCGGCGGCGAAACCGTCCCCGTTCGAGCCACTCGTCTTCCTGACGCTCGCGAAGTGACTGCTTCGAGACATTCCGGTCTTCGTCGAGTTCAGGGTGAGACAACGGCGGTCGTCGGTGACGAATGTGGGTTATCAACATCACGATTCCGGCTACGATCAACGCACCTCCCACACTGGCAGAGATCATCCATTCCTGCATCATTCTGCTCCGCCCGTTTTTATATTGCTGTTTTGATCGTGGGTTATTGTCGGCGGGGACGCAGAGGCACCGGCATACGGGGCATCTCTTCCAGCCAGACGAGTGTGACCAGTGCCACTTTTGCCAGGCTCTCGCCCGAACAATTCAACGGAATATCCTGCTGGGTATGCCAGTAGGGATAATCGAAGTCGATGACGTTGGCGGTCGGGATGCCGGCAATTTCATTCAACGGTACGTGATCGTCATTGACCGCATGTTTGGGGGTGGCGATAAACTCCCGTACGCGCAATCGGGCCGCCGTCGCCCACAGACTTTTTGTCACCTGCGGGGCGTATTTGGTGAGACTGTTGCGTTCCTGAAAAATCTCCAGATTACGGTCGCCGATCATGTCCAGAACCAGCCCGCATATGTAACGATGTCTGGTCGGATTGTTCACATAATCTTTCGAGAAGTGTTCCGAGCCAATGAAGTATTTGTCTCGCTCATCGTTGTAGACCAGTTCTTCCGCGTCGAAGATCACCATGTCGACGCCGTAACGTGGCTTCAGGTCTTTCATGTGGTGGGCCATTTCCATAAACAGCGCCACTCCACTGGCACCATCATTGGCACCGATGAACCGACCACGCGGATTGAACCGGTCGCGATCTGGGAACGGGCGGGTGTCGTAATGACAGCCGAGCAACACACGTTCGGTTGCCTGTGGATTCCAACTGATAACCATGTTGGCCAGGCGAATCGGTCTCCCCGTGTTGGGATGCGGATGGTCAAACGCCTGGTACTTCACCTGGGCACCGAATTTGACGAAATGGTCCTGAATCAGCTTCTGTTGCGCTGCCATTCCTGGTGTACCGCTGACCCTCGGTCCGATTTTGCAGACCTGCAGCAGGTAGTCATAAGCACGTTTCGCGTTCGGTTTGAGTTCGGCTCCGTTGGCCGTCTGATGTGAACTGAACAGCAGGGCCGCTACCAAAACTGTCGCACAAACAAGAGCGGCCAGAAGGGGCCACTGGCGATTGGCTTGTATTTGTTTTTTCGTTGTTGATTCCGACATCACCTGTTCCGGAGATAGTTGAGAAAGGATCAAAGTGAATGAACACCGCATGGTTTGTACGATAGCCCATGACTGGCGATCTCGACAAGCGGGTGCGGTTTTCATCCACTCCTTTCGCGCCAACTGTTAATGGGCGAGTGAAATTGAGGCGTCACCCTTTTTCCAGCCTCCACGACAGGATACACTCCAGGAAAGCGTGAAATGGTTTCCCAATGCGTTGAATGTCTCAAAAAACAGGGTAAATCGTGCAAATTTCGATCAACAGTGAACGTAAAGACATTCCCGAGGGAATGACCATCTCTGCTCTGCTTCAATCGCTGGAGATGCAGCCGAAGTACGTCGCCGTCGAACGAAACCGCGAACTGGTTCCCCGCGTTCAACATGCCGATTGCCAACTGGCTGATGGCGATGAACTGGAGATCGTCACGCTGGTGGGGGGAGGATAACCGTCACGTATGAAATTGCGAATTGTCGCTGGCTACCACCAACCCGCACCGTTCACACTTTGAAGAATTGCCAGGCAGTACCATGTCGACTGACACCGCTTTTAATCCCCTTATGACGCTGGGTTCGCACGTTTTTCAATCTCGTTTGATTGTCGGAACGGGCAAATACGATACGTACAATTTGATGCGGGATTGTCTCGAAGCGAGTGGTTCGGAAGTGATTACCGTCGCCGTCCGTCGCGAACGCTTAATCGACGCAGACGGATACAACATTCTCGATTTCATTGACCTCGATCGTTACACCATTCTGCCGAATACCGCCGGCTGCTTTTCCTCTGAAGATGCCGTGCGGGTGGCGCGGCTGGGGCGCGAGATACTCGAAGGGTTGGAAAACCCGGGTGCGGATTGGGTGAAACTGGAAGTGCTGGGTGATACGAAGACGTTGCTTCCTGATCCGGTTGCGACATTGCAGGCGACTGAAGAATTGGTGAAGGATGGTTTTCAGGTTCTTTGTTACACGACCGATGATCCGATCACCGCGCGGCGACTGAAAGAAGCGGGAGCAACTTCCGTCATGCCGGCAGGTAGTCCCATCGGCAGCGGGCAGGGAATTCTCAACCCCAACAACATTCGCATCTGCATTGAGTATTTGAAGGAGAACGATCCTGATTATCCGGTGATTGTCGATGCGGGTGTTGGCACGGCAAGCGACGTCTGCTTCGCAATGGAGCTGGGTTGCGACGGCGTGCTGCTCAATACTGGTATCGCCGGTGCGGAAGACCCGTTGACGATGGCGGTGGCGATGAAACTGGCCTGCCAGTCTGGTTATCAGGCGGCCCGGGCAGGTCGCATTCCGCGTAAACTGTACGCGACGGCGAGCAGTCCGGAATCGGGCATCGTCGCACCAGGACGGTGATGAACGTAGCCCTGTCAAAATGTACGACTCCCAGGTGAAGAAAGAAACCAGTGAAGCGTCACGAAACACACCAATCATGTGCAAACCGCACTCATTTGGTGGATTTCGTTTCACTCCACCCTGTGTCAGATTCTGACCGCACACTCAGTACTGTTAAATCCAAGTTAATCCACTGGCTCTGCCGGTGGTTCTGACTTTCTTCCAGCATTGGTTGTTCGTTGAGTGACCGCACGCCGTCGCTTACACTTTGAACTCCGTGGATTGACGTGTCGAGGGTGTGCTGTCGCTCCACCGGCAACCACCAGAATGACTCAGAATTCCTGCAGGACGATTTAATGAAATTTGAAACACGCTGTGTCCATACCGGTGTCGACAAGGACGCGACCTATTTGAGTGCGACCACCCCGATTTACACTTCGTCGACTTTCCGCTGGGACGACTCCGAGACAAATCGGGGGTTTGACTACACCCGTAGCGGCAATCCCACACGACAGGCGTTGGAAGAAAATATCGCATCGCTGGAAGGGGGCATCGATTGTAAAGCCACCGCGACCGGGATGGCGGCTGTCACAGCGACGATGCAACTCTTCAAACCAGGTGACCATATTATCGCGGGCGATGATATTTACGGCGGAACATACCGTTTGTTTCATCAGTGTTATTCGCGATTCGGCATCGATTTCAGCTTTGTCAAGATGTCGAATCCCGATTCCATCAAAGAGGCGATTCGTCCGGAAACCAAAGGTATTTGGATCGAAACGCCAAGCAATCCGCTGATGAATATCACCGATCTGCAGGCCGTTTCAGACATCGCAAAAGAGATCAACGCCATTACGATTGCGGACAACACATTCATGTCACCCTATCTGCAACGTCCGTTCGAGAATGGCATCGACATCGTCATGCACTCCACGACGAAGTATCTCAACGGGCATTCGGATGTCGTCGGCGGCTGCGTCGTCACACGCACCGATGAACACAAAGAGCGGATTGCCTTTCATGTTAACGCACTGGGCATTTCCTGTTCGCCGTTTGACGCCTGGCTGGTACTCCGCGGCGTGAAAACTCTCGGCCCGCGGATGGAAGCCCACCAGCGCGCTGCAACAGCCATCGCTGATTTTCTGGTGAATCATCCCAAAGTGGAAAAAGTTTACTATCCCGGCTTTGCTGATCATCCCGGCCACGAAATCGCCAGGCGTCAGCAATCCGGATTTGGTGCGATGATGAGTTTCGACGTCAAAGGAACCCGTGCTGACGCTGATAAGGTTCTCACAGGCACGAAATTCTTTCAGTTGGCGGAATCACTCGGCGGTGTGGAGAGTCTGATTGCCTATCCGGAAACGATGAGCCACGCTTCGATCAGTGAAGAGGCTCGCCGTGAAGCGGGGATCAAGGAGACGACGATCCGACTTTCATGTGGCATTGAACACCCGGATGATCTGATCACGGATTTGGAAGCGGCATTGGGATAACGAGCAATCCTCACGTCGTGTCTTTGGGCGATTGATTTTTCTTATTAACTCACATTGACCAACTGATTATAATGCATCGAGATGTAACGGCCCTGCACATAACATCGACTATCGGGTGAAAACATGGCTGCCAAATTCCAACTCAAAAAGGCAAAAAACGGAAAGATCTATTTCAATTTGCTTTCGAGCAAAGGTGAAGTGATTTTGACGAGCCAGATGTACGCTTCGAAAGCGACGGCGAAAAAGGGAATTGCAGCCGTTCGTGTCAACTCCCAAGAAAAAACACAGTTCGAACGTCGAATTAACAAGAAGGGCCAACACTACTTTGTATTGAAGGCAAAAAACCATCAGGTGATAGGTCATAGCGAGGCCTATTCCGGAGCGGCAATTGTCAATCGCCGCGTAACTTCGGCAATGAGGAACGCTCCCCGTGCGATGACGGAAGACATGTATCCTTCCGTTTCATCTGAACAATGTGAAAATCAAGACCGGCAATACAGCGTTCGAGAAAAAAGAGAAACGACCGACATTTTTTTCCGCGATGACTTGGTCTTCTCTGGAGATTGTCCAGCGGATCTCTCCGTACGGCACGATGACTATTTATATGGGGATGCTCGGTGATTTTTGTTGACACCAGTGCATTCGTAGCAAGATTCATCGAGAAGGATCAGTTTCACAGTATCGCGATGCAATACTGGACTGAAATCAGAGACCAGGATCTTCGAGTTTATACTTCAAATTACGTTCTGAGTGAAACCATCAACTTGATGGTACAATGGACACCCTACGAATTCGCATTGCAAGTGGCCGAATTGCTCTATCAATCCGAAGTACTGGAAATTCTCCGACCTGATGAATCTATTGAAATTGGTGCCATCGACTTCCTGAAGATGCACGCCGTCCGAAAAATTGGATTCATCGATTGCGTTTCATTCAGGTTGATGCAAGAAAATGATCTCTCTTCAGCATTCACATTCGACCGGCATTTTGAAATTGCTGGTTTCGAAATGGTTCCACCTTCTCCATAGCCTCTTTGCCAATATCCAAGTTCATGTTTGACCTTCCCGCCAGCGGGTCAGTTCCGCTTCCACATCGATCGGTGAAATGCCATCTGCTGGTCCCGGTTGATGTGCAAAGTGTGCCCGTTTTACCGTCTCTCGCAATTTTTCCAGCAGACTGCGCACTGCAATTTCGCTCGTCATCTGCCCGATCCGTTCGCGAGTCTTTTCCACTTCCAGACGGGCCTGCAGAATGGGAGGTAGCGCGGTAATCTCTTCGCGCTTCAACTTCTCTTTGATCCACCAGTTCTCATCGGGTGGCTCATCGATGCCGGGAATCGGTTGACCAAACCCAGACAAGCTTTCAAACGCACCCTCGGCCATCGCCTCGCGAATTCTCCGTTCGGTCAGCGACTCCCAACTTTCGTTTGGACGTCGATCACTCGGAGAACTATCACCACGCACATCTGTCATCCGCCCTTCTCCCCAGTCGATTACTTGTCCACCGAGAATTTATGCACGGTCGTCTGCCGATATGCCTCTCCTGGCTTCAAAACGGTTGATGGAAAGTTCGACTGGTTGGGCGAATCAGGATAATGCTGCGCCTCCAGGCAAAATGCTTCGTGCTTGCCAAACCCACCAGTCTCGTCATTCCCCTGCAGGAAATTGCCGGTGTAAAACTGAATGCCCGGCTCGGTGGTGAAGATTTCCATCACACGGCTGGAACGCGAATCAACAACCCTGGCAACAAATGCCGGGTTCTTTTCATCAGGTTCACTCAGCACGTAACAATGATCGTACCCCATTCCGACCGCCCTGATTTCCGCACCAATTGCCTTCAGCTTCCGGAAATCAAAGGGAGTGTCGGCAACGGTTGACAAATCTCCGGTCGGAATCGCGTTTTCATCGACTGGAAGGTACTTGTCACAGTAGAGTGTCACCTGGTGCTCCAGCACATCGCCGGAGCCGGCGCCACCCAGATTCCAGTAACAATGGTTGGTCAGGTTCAAGACCGTCGGCTTGTCGGTTGTCGCGGTATATTCAATCCTCAGTTCATTCTCTTCAGTCAGCTTGTACGTGACAGTTGTGGTCAGTGTGCCGGGAAAGCCCTCTTCGCCATCGGGTGACACGTATTCCAGTATGACGCCAACGAAACCATCTCCCTGAACCGATTCCGCCGTCCAGACTTTTCCATTGAAGCCGACGGCGCCACCATGCAGCAGATTTTTGCCACCTTCATTTGCAGTGACTGAATACTCTTCATCATCGAGCGTGAACTTGCCCCCGGCAATGCGGTTAGCGTACCGTCCGCAGATTCCGCCAAAATAAGGTGCATTCTTTTCATATCCCGCCAGATCAGAAAAACTGAGGGTAACGTTCGCGAATTTGTTTTCCCGGTCCGGAGCTTCGACCGATGTTACCGTCGCACCGAGGGTGATGATCGACGCTTTCAGGCCGTGTCTGTTGACCAGTTGATATTGTTCAATTTCGGTTCCGTCTTTTGTCGTGCCGAATTGACTCTTCGTCACTTCCATTTTTTATCGCTCCGTTGGGAATCACTCCAGCGTGCTGGGGATGGCTTTGTTGAGTTTGCCTCTGCATGGATGCCTGGTGGCGTGGGATTCCAGTTGAAGGTGTGAGACGCAAAAGACCAGCATTGTGGACAACGCAATTTGAACAACACAATGGCCTCTTTGTGGTTGGAACGTATCGCTTTTTGTTTGGCAGGAATTCACAACCAGTTGCTCCTTTCCCAAAGCGACAACAGGAGCCTCACAACCTGCACCGGGATTTCCCATTAGAGCAGTTTACCTTCTGGTGTGACGTCCCTGGCTCGTGGGGGGGCTATTATTTGTGGATCAGACGGCGTCCATCGCGGCACAGAAGAGCATAATACGCTTTAGCCGAATTCGGAGAACGCCAGAGATCACGATCAAACGTCTCCTCACACAACGATATCGACACAAAACCCATACATCAATAGACTTACAGGCGAGCATCCTGCATAATCAATTCGGCGCCAACGCGATCCTCCAATTTTGCGTATAATATGATGAATCACCCATCTGGGCAGAATCTGAATGTCAGGGTGATGGATGTCAAAATAGAATTTAGAGCAGCTTACTTTTTGGTGTGACGTTTTTGTTGGCTCATGGGCCCCCCTGCTGTTTGCAGGCCGAGTGACGCCTGTCGCGGTACAGAAGAGCGTAATACGCTCCAAGTGATGCAATGAATGCTCAGTCTGAAAGACGGAATGAACAATTCTCTCCCTCCGATCATCGGCGGGAAGAGGAGGAAGGTGCGCAAACACAACGGCATCAAACACAACAACAGCCGGATAGCCTGTCGGCCCCCCCTTCCCAGGAACATGGGCCAAGTGATGCTCGACTGATTGAAGATGTGCGCAATGGTGATCGCGATGCGTTCGGAACTCTTGTTCTCCGATACGAATCGAGACTGACACGGGTTATCATGCGATTCGTGAATGATCCGGACCTGGCACAGGACCTCACACAGGAGACGTTCATTCGAGCCTATGAACGTTTGGATCAGTTTGATCCTTCAAGGCGATTTGGCCCCTGGCTGTTTCGGATTGGTGTTAACCTCACGCTCGATTTTTTACGCCGCCGCAAACGAACGGGACGCTGGTCTTTGTTCAGCGAAAGCCCAAATGAGAGTGGAATGGAGCCGGCGGTCAGCGATCCGCGTCAGAAACACGACTTGAGCCAGGAGGTTCATCAGGTTCTTGATCAAATTCCTGAAAAGTACAGAATGGTTCTGGTTTTGAGAGATTTGGAAAATTTTTCCACATCAGAAATTGCCGCAATTACCGATCGCAAAGAAGCGACCATCCGCTGGCGATTGGCAGAGGCACGAAATTATTTCCAGTCGCTCTGGGAGAAGCGACAGGATTCCCTGGGTCATTCCATGATGAATGAGAGGGCAGTATGAACTGTCGAAAAGCACGATCACAAATTGCTCTTTGGATTGGGGACGATCTCGAAGAGCCAATACGGCTGGAAATTGAACGGCATCTTGCCTTTTGTCCCGATTGCCGCGATCATTGGAAGCGGATGAAGGTCTCCCTGCAGGTACTGCACGATAGTGGCGAATTTATGCTCGAAACGCCTTGTGACAGTGTTTGGCCCGGTTTGGCAACCCGTTTGCAGTCAGTCGACCGCCGGTCACAAGCGGTCGCTTCGGAACGTTTGGTTCCAGCAATCGCAGTGATTGCCCTTTGCCTCGCGATGATTTCGCTGTTCCGAAATTTTTCCAACCCGGTCGACATGCAAAATGGCCTGATCGCAGCACCTGTCACCGATAGTTCCGGTGTTTCTCCCTATGGCAGCGAGTTGAGCTTCGTCGATTTCAATGATGGTTATCGCACGGCAGATGACCCGACGCTGCTGACACCACATGAGATCATGGAATTACTGGATCGGGCGCATCGTCGTGAGTTCATGTATGTGGCTGAGGAATTCCCGCTTTCAATGAGTCCGGACGAATTTGAGTAAGTCCGGATTTTCTTTCCCGCTCCGAAAAACTACGGATCGTTCGGTTGCCTGTCTGCCATCCTTATGACGGACATCGATTGTGTTCCGTACCCCGGCATTGCCTGTATGCGTGTTCTTCGATTAGCATGTCGTTTTGCGCCCGAATCTCCAAAAGGTCGCACATTCCAGGACACGTCAATGAGGCCAAATATGCCCTTGTTTGAATATCAATGCAGCCAATGTGAATACCAGTTTGAAACGCTGGTCCGTGGTTCCGAAATGGCGGAATGCCCGGAGTGTCGGTCTCGGAAACTGGATAAGTTGCTCAGCGCAACCGCACCCCCGGTGGTACGCTCCGGTTCGCTGCCGATTGCCGGTGGTTGCCCTCCGGCGGATGCCCCTCCCTGTAACCCGAATTGTTGCAGGCTTCCCTGAGGTCTGTCCGCGGGTATGAACGCATCTTAATCTTAATTGACGCGCCAAAGCCCGACTCCCAAACGTCAGATTGAGCATGTTGAGCATGAAGAAGAGGAAGGAATGTTGCTCCAATGTCGGTCAGAGCTGCGAAACCGCAGGAATATCGGGCCGCTTTGAAACTGCTGTTTTCTCATCTCCCCCACGTCGAGCAAGAGCAGAACACCGACGATCTTCTCGCTGCCGAACATAAGGGAGAATTGTCGTTCGATGGTCTGCACATCGTTTTAGACGGCTCGCACGTTGTCGGCAGCATATTCTGCCTCGTTCAACCCGATAGAACCGCTTTCATCTGGCCGCCAGCCATCGAGCGGAATGTCCCAGGTCCAGGCTGGGAAAACCTTGCCGATCAACTTCTGCAGGAAGCAGGGCATTTTTGTGATGAATCTGATGCCTGGGCGGGACAATGTCTCGTTGCTCCGGATCAGTTGGACGATCGCGAACGACTGCAAAGGAATGGGTTTCCCCACCTGACCGATTTGAAATTTCTCGCTCGACCGCTGGCGATTGCGATTCCAGACCAGAATGCGAGCTTGAACAGGGCGGAGATTTCCACAGTGTGGTTTAATGAACGGTCCAATCGCGACCGGTTTTCCGACATCCTTCGCAAGACCTATGTCGGCACGCAGGATTGCCCGGAAATCTCCCGCTTGAGGACCAGTGACGATGCATTGCTTGGGCATCGATTTGCCGGCGTACATGATCCTCATCTCTGGAAAATCTATTGCATTGATGGGCAGGATGCCGGAGTCCTGTTGATGACCAATCAGCCTGAACAGCAGGCCTGGGAGGTTGTCTACGTCGGTGTTGATCCCGCTTTCCGGCGACAGGGACTGGGGGAGTACATGCTGAAATCGGCGTTGCATGAGGCAGAACAGGCTGCACGGCGTCATCTTCTGCTGGCCGTCGATGTTCGTAACACGGGCGCGTTGCATCTGTATGCTAAACTTGGTTTTGTTGAGAGTCTGACCCGATCGGTTTACCTTCGCTCAACCTTGAAAAATGCACAAAATGGCTGAAAAACAGGGGTGTGTTTGTGGCTTAACGTTCCTGCGGGCAGGCTTTTCTTCCATTTCAATATCCTGTCACGGTTCCAGATGAGTTTACCTTCTGGTATGACGTCTCTGGCTCGTGGGGGGCTCTGTTTGCAGACCGAACAACGTTCATCGCGGCACGGAAGAGTGTAATACGCTCCAATCCACAGGATGTTCACATCGTCAGATCGAAGTGGAGGAAAGTTTTTTCGCGGTCAGAAAAATATGTGAAGTCGCGAAAAGCCGGAGGAAAATTCAAGTTCCGTGAATTCGTCATCCTGATGGGGTCTATCGCATTCAAAATTTGGCCCGTTTTCGTTTGACACTCTGGCGACGGCGGATAGGATCGCCTTTTCTGAGTGATGACAATTCGCTAACAGTCGCCACGGGGATGTTCGTCAGTGCTGGTACCACCGACGAATAGAACAATGGCTGTTTGCAACTTCTTTGAGAACCCGATAGACGCGTTTCAATAGACCACTTCCACAGGATGGGAACGCTGGCACTGCATACGATGTGCAGGTCTCCCCCTTCCACGGATGTCTGTTCCGGTTTCCCACCGGAGACAGGGCTGTTGTGCGCATTTGGGAATGCAAGATGCAACCCACAACAGAGTCTGCCAAGCTGGATTCGGCGACATCGACCGCGACAACCAACGTTGCGACGATTGACAATGCTGTCGACCGATTCCTCTGTGAACTGGAATCCGAAATTGGTTCCGCCAATTTCGCCCATTGGTTTCGCGATAAAATCGTCTGCCAATGCGAGGGCGAACAGATCTCCATTGGTGTTGGCAGCCCGTTCCTCCTCAATTGGATGCAGCGAAAATTCCGCGGCGCGGCTGCTACATCTGCGCAGAGCGTGTTAGGGCCGGCTGGTCGTGTGACTTTCCATGTCGATTCCACCTCCGAGGTTAATTGGGACACTGAGCCGTTCACATCACCATCAAAACAGACTCTGGCAAAACAGACTCTGGATACAACTCCCGCCAAAGTAACGGCAACCTCATCATTTGCTGCCAGGTCGAACCGAGCCAGTGACGCCAACGGGAAACAGACTCTACGTCGTGGTCAAAATGCGACGTCAACGAATGTCATACAAGCGGGATTGGCGCAACGACGTCGATATGCGGAATTGTCCGAATTCGTTACCGGTACCAGTAACGAACTGGCTCGAACGGCGGCGGAACATGTCTGTGAAATGCCGGGCGAGCGTTACAGTCCATTGTACATTCACGGTGGCGTCGGCATCGGCAAGACGCATTTACTGGAAGGAATGCATCGCCGACTGGCCAGATGCTTCCCCTCTCTGCAGTTAATGTTTCTGACCGCAGAAGCGTTCACCAACTATTTCACCCAGGCATTACGAGACCATACGTTGCCAGGTTTTCGCCAACGGTTTCGCAATGTCGATATTCTGCTGGTTGATGATGTCGAATTTCTGGCGGGAAAAAAAGTTATCCAGGAAGAATTCCTGCACACGATCAAACAGTTGGAACAGCGTGGTCGGCAAATTGTGATCACGGCTGACCGCCATCCCCGGTTGATGCCCAGGACGAGCGATGAACTCGCTTCACGTTACATGTCCGGGCTTGTCTGTCGGATTGAATCACCCGATCCGCAAACACGTCTTGAGATTCTGCAAAGGAAGGCAGCGCGACTGGAAGTCGACTTCGCGCCCGATGCCCTGAAATACGTTGCCCAGCGTTTTCCGCATAACGTTCGGGAACTGGAAGGTGCGTTGAACTGTCTGGAAACCTATGGCGTGATGAAGCGAAAGAAGGTCAGTTTGTCTGCCGCGAGAAAAGTATTGGCTGATCTGGAGCGGGACTGTATTCGCATTGTGCGGATCAATGATGTCGAGCAGGCAGTGTGTGAACTGTTCCACATCGATGCAACAGAGATGAAGTCGCCGAAACGGAATCGGACCGTTGCCCGGCCACGTATGCTGGCAATGTTCCTCGCTCGAAAACTGACACACGCCGCCTACAGCGAGATTGGTGACTACTTTGGCGGGCGAAACCACAGTACAGTGATGTCAGCCGAGCGTCAGGTCAAACGCTGGCTGGATGAAAACGAGCCTTTACAAATTGCCGGCAGCCAATGGTCGCTGCCCGATCTGCTTGATTCGCTCGAAACGCAATTGCAGGCGTGCTGAGATCCTGCTTTGAAGCCATTGTCAATGGGCAATTTGACAACTCAATTCGACATCTGCCGGAACAGGCACTCTCCGTCATTCCGACGAAAGTGAGAATCCACACTTTTTTCCGAGTCCCCGCCTGCGAGGGGATAACTTATCCTTCACTTGGGATGACCTGGCTTCGAGACTGCGTGTCGCTCTCGCGACGGTTCTCAATCAACAGAAAAAACAGGGGGGCATACACGCCTGAGTCATCCGATAATGAGATTTCACACCACAGAGTAACCTGGTTTGCTCATCAAACCGGGATGACGAAGTCATCAGGAGGCACTGTTCCCATAGCTGTGTTGCCATGCAACATGCTCGCTCAGAAAAATACCGTATTGCCCTGTTTTCCTGGAGCGTATTACGCTCTTCTATTCCGCGATGGGCGTCGTTTGGCCTGCAAACACATAGGCCCCACGAGCCAGAGGCGTCACACCAGATGGTAAACGGCTATAATGCGCAATGCGGCTATTCTGTTGATCCTGTCATCCCGTCTGATTCTCTCCCCGGCAGACAAACTTTTTGTCTGTGGCGGCTTACGCCCCATTTGGAACGATAACAGCCGATCGAAAGACGCCACACTTATCCGTTTGCCGCTATAAGATTCTCCATTACGGCGTTTGTTGGCCACGTTGACGAAAGTGAATCTGGTGCGGGTCGTACATTTGCGGTTGAGCCGATGTTGGAAAAGGTATCCGCTGCGTTCCGCCACCCTGGGGCATTTGCCGCTGTTGTGCGAGCATTTGCTGAGTCGATCCATACTGGACCTGATGCTGTTGCAGTTGTTGATCATACGCTGAGAGTGCATTTCTCGATTGCGAGGTCGATTGTCCGGAATTCAAACCGGGACGGAAGGTCGTGCCATCGGCCCAACGCTGCTGATGGTTCGATTGTGCCAGTTGCGATTTCGGAATGTTTGACTGGCTCCAGGCGGAAGTACCGGAGTTCTCGACGGCAGAACGGTTTTGTGGTTGTGCTGTACCCGTGACCTGTGAGGGATGTGCGAGTGTCTGCTGGTCAACGCTCATTCCGGGCAAACGTCGAGGCTCCTGTACAGCATGATGATTTCTCGCGCCCGGAAAATACCGTGTCTGGTGTGCATGTGTGGTGGGTTGCTGACGGGATTTGTTTTGTTCTTCCATCAGTGGCAGCATGACACCGGGTCCGGCTCCCATCCCGAAAATGGCGGCGGCACGTTCGCTCGCATCCATGCGACCGCCCGAATTCGGACGGTTATTCAAAGTGCCTGTATCTGAGGCCGTTTGTGGTGGCGAAGTATGACTTGTTTGCTGGATGGCGTGTGGCCAGCGTTCAACGCCGGAATTGCCCGGAGGATGTTCGTTGAGGTGCTGCGGTTGATGGGGCCAGGTCTCCACGCCGGTGTCTTGTGCGGGCCAGACCTGCTGCTGGTTTTGCGGTGAGTGCGTGGAATTCCGCGGGTCCATCTCACGGCGGGAGGGGTTGATTACCGGCAGGTCATTTCCGGCTGCAACCGATTGCGAACTGGGAGTCGTGTTTGCTCCAGGCCATTGTGGATAACCAACGGCTTGTTGTGGTGGAGGGGTTGTAACCGGGTTTCTTCGTTCTGGCTGGGTATCCTCGGACATTGTCGACTGCGGATTCCACTGTGGCAGAGTTTGCGAAGTTGGTCCATTTGGTCCGGAAGGAGCGGGTCTGTTGTAACCCGCCTGGTTATTGGCGTGTGGGTCGGGAGCCGTCAATTGGTGTGCTGCCTGTGTCGCAGGTTGGTATTGCGGCTGGTTTCTGACGGGAGTTCCCTGCGACCAGGGTTTCTGGCCCGCCTGAGCGTCAACGTTCCACGGGTTGTAAGTCGGCGCGAGTTGCGTTCCAGGTGGGATTTGATCTCGAACATCACGCAAGCGGCGTTCACTGATTGATTGCCGCCGGGCGGCTTCCATCCGTTGCTTCAGTTGGCGTGTCAGATTGTTTGGTCCGTTGGTGGTGTTGTCCGGCTGCGATTGCAGCACTGGTTGAATTGCAGATGGATTCTGTCCGTCATCTGGTGGGGTTTTCAAACCGGCAAATTGAATACCGCCATTCTTATTGGAAAACGGATGCGGATAAGCCTGCGGAGAAACGGGTTGCCCGGTCGCACTGGCGAGCATTTGTTGTGCATCTTTTTCAGTATTGGCACGACGAAAAGTTGCCAGTGCCCGCCTGGTATCACCCTGCTTCGCGTACAACAGGCCGAGATTATTCAATGACCTCTTGTGGCTGGGTTCGAGTTGCAACGCCTGTACGAGATATTTTTCGCTGTCGGTATATCGCTCTTGCAACAGGAAGGAGTACCCGATGTCACTCAACAGCTCGGGGTTATTCGGCTGCAGTTTGACGGCATGCAGATAATGCCGTGCCGCCTTGTTGTACTCCTCTTTCAAATCAGCAATGACGCCCAGACGATGATGTGCGACTGCGTTGTCGGGCTGCACTGAAACCGCATTCGTGTAATGGTGGCGGGCGTCGTCAATCCGTTGTTGCATCATCGCCTGATGCCCATCGGACAGATGTGTTGCCACTTGTTGTGAGGTGGTCGTGTTGGAACCGGTCGCCAGAGTTGGTGCCAAGGTTGAGGAATGCGATGGCTTGAGGCTGGTGGCGACTTTGTCACCCGCCTTGTTCTTTCGCCAACTGGTAAAGGAATTGAAGCCACCGCTTTGGCAGCCAACGGCGAATAACATCGGCAACAGCAAAAACGCAATCTGTTTTTTCATGGAATCAACCCGGTCTGGTTGATGGTGAGAGACTGTCGATCGAAACGATCGGCCCACCGTGAGGAGGAAAGAGAATGTGAGAGTGGAGGTTGTGAGGAATCGTGCTGCTCGAAAGAGCGGAGGTGAGAGGGAACACGATCATGGAAGCAGAGGAAATTGGATCGGAACTATAGGTTTTCCGTGAAACCATGTCGAGAGAGACTCGACATTTTTCTTAACCCATGATGAAATATCACATTACAAATAGCCCGACGGATTTTTATCTGTGACGGCTTACGCCCCATCTGGAACGATAATAGAGCAGTTTACCTTCTGGTGTGACCTCTCTGGCTCGTGGGAGCCTGTGTTTGTTGGCCGAACGACATCCATCGCGGCACAGAAGAGCGTAATGCGCTCTAGCCGATCGAAAGACGCCACACTGATCCGTTTACCGTTATAAAACAACACGTTAACGAACAGACGCCACAGATGGAATTTCCATGCTGTGGCGTCATTTTGTTGTCAACTTACTGTAATCTCAGCAGTTCGTAGTCTGGCCCTGTCTCGATTGACTTTAGAATCCGAATCCGGCTCCGCCAAAGGAACCGCTGTTACCGTTGTTAAATCCACCGTTGTCGTTACCACCTCGGGTGTTGATGAACTGGTAGTAGTCGATTTCGCCTTCGATCGAATTTGCGCCTTTGGCGTAGGCCGGGGCAACAATCGTCCGCGTTTCGGCATCAGGATTACCCAGGTCTGTCAAAATCTGAGCGACGATGGCGCGCCGATGGGCGTCGAGTTCGGGGTCGGCGTTATTGCGACTCCGTTCGATCAACACGGGAAACGGTGCCGAACGCATCCGTGCACCGATTTCCAGAATGCGGTCTTTCGCATAGGGCGTCAGTTCCGCGGTATTCTCCTTGAAGTCATTGTTGTAGAACACGAAGTCCGAGGCTTCAGCATTGGTCTGCATTTGATGAAAATGCGCACGAATTGTGCTGCCAAGCGGAAGTTTCTCGGGAATGGCGTTACTTCGGAACGTGGCTCCGGGATTGTACCTCCACGAGAGTTGGGGAGACATGCAACCGGTTGAAATCAGGGCCATTGAACTGAACAGGCCCAAAACGATCCATCGAAAGCGAAGCTGGGTCATGATTATCCTCACATGCACCAGGTTCCAAGAACGTCGGACGTTGCGAGCGAAGACCAAAGCCTTCACCTCATCATTGACGCAACCGCATTCTGTTCTTGAACCAGTCCTGTTTCAGCCATCGGCACAAATTGCGGGTTCGGGCCGGTGACATGACAGTTGCTACCGCTCTCTCCATAAAGCGTGCGCAACTGAATTCGGTTCACAACTTTGTTATCGG
This sequence comes from Planctomycetaceae bacterium, assembly GCA_028284145.1. GTDB lineage: Bacteria > Planctomycetota > Planctomycetia > Planctomycetales > Planctomycetaceae > JANQSH01. The sequence continues at coordinate 18,730 of JANQSH010000090.1, forward strand.
ATGAGCGACGGGAATGTCTTCATCCTGTTCATGGCGTCTTGCTGACGCCTCAGTCTGTCTCAAATTTTCTCTCACACTGACTATGAGACGTCGTTCTGATTTTTTCTTTTCACCAATCCGGTCCCAATAATAATTGTCGGAAATCGATCTACTGGCGGTAACCGTTTCTGGTGGCCGGGAAGCGATGTCCCGTTACCGGATGTTGCTGCTGATACTGTGCCGGCAGAATGTTTTCTGTCTGCTGGCTTTGTCCACTAAACGGGAAGCGGAACTTGCTGCCCCCTGTTTGCGAAATCGGGCCACTCATCGGTTGTGCCATCGGTTGCCCTGCGGGAATCGGCTGGATTCCGTGTTGGAGTGGTGCACTGGTTCCGGGCAACGGCGTTCCATAGCTCGGAGCCGGGTACTGTGGCTGTGGCGACGGTGGCGGTGGAACATGGACGTTACTCGGAATGGGCGAATGCAGCGTTGATCCCATGTGAGTGCCGGTGGGCACCGGAGCGATACCCGGTGATGCCGGTGCGGGATTGTAAACGCTGTAGCCAACAGGAATTCCGTGGCCATTGCCACGACCGTACGGAGCCAGTTGGTAGTGCTCCAGGTCAGGTGAGCCTTCCGACATGGCGTACTTGTACAATTCAAAGTTGTTGGGATGCGTCACGTACCAGCCCGGCACAGGCGGCACTTCGTCGGCATCCATCGGTCGTACAATTTCCGGCGAGACGAGGATCAACAATTCGGTTTCATCTTCGGTCGATCGCTTGGCATTGAAGATCCGCGGGCCGATCCAGGGGAGTTCACCCAGGAACGGAATCCGGTTGATCTCCGTATTCGTCTGTCGTGACAGCAAACCGGCGATGGCAATGGTTTGCCCTTCACGCAATTGTACGGTCGTCTGCACACGGCGGGAATCGAGTCCCGGCACCCCTCCGACAGAGTTGCCAGAATTGACCGCGCTGAATTCCGGAGCAATCCTCATGCGGATCAGATCCTTGTCGATCACAGTTGGTGTCACGATGACCGATGTCCCAAAGCCTCGGAATGTGGTGGATGTTCCCTGTGCACCATCAACACCAATGATGGTTGGAACTGCAAATTCGCCCCCGGAAAGAAAACTGGCCGGATGACCGCTCAGAACAGTCAATACAGGTTCGGAGAGAATCTTGGCCGTGCCGTTTCCAGCCAGCCAGTCCAACAGAATGGAGATTTCTCCGTTCTCGAAAATCCCTGTGAGATTCGCTGCGGCTCCCCCGACAGCCGCCGACACTGCATGTCGACCACTGTTAATGAGATAGTCAAAGTCGACCCCCATTCGCCGCAGATGCGATCGGTTCAGTTCCGCGATTCGGACGCGTAACATCACCTGACGATCGCCAGGAACTTCCAGCATATTCACAATAAACGATGATGCCAGATCGTCGACACCGTTGCCGAATCGACCACCGTTCCCGGTGCCTCGATCACCGACCGGTTGCGGTCCGCCCAGGTTGCCATCTTCGTTGATGAACTCACCTCGGACGACTTGCAGGATGCGAGCCGCTTCTTCGGCGTCCCGAGCCTGCCCCTTCACGATGATCTTCGAGGAAAGGGGAATCAGATACACTTTACTGTTGGGAAACAGTACGACAAGTTTGCGTTCCAGTTTGCCGTAGTCAATTCGACGCTGGTCATCCAGACTCGGATCGCGAATCACTTTGACCAGATAGATCAGCGGTTCGGGACTGTTCTCAAACCAGAGGGTCAATGTCGTTGCCCCCCTCTGTATGCCGATGATCGAGATTTCCGTTGGACTGTACTGCACAACGTCAATGACCGTGGGATCGGCAATGGCGGTGCGGACGATGCCTGAGCGGGTGACAATCAACTGGCTGCGACGCTGAATCACCTCCAGATCCTGCTGCACTTTGGGCATATTCAGAATTTGATGCGGCAGTGGTCGCTCAACCGAATCATCATCGGAGCTCTGAACCTGTTGAATCTGCGGCTGCATCGCCGCAGGCTGCACCATGTGTGGGTGACCTGTCATCTGAGGTCCGGCAGGAATGTGCTGAACCTGATGTGGTTGCCCAGTGGGAGGGACATGAAGAATGGGATGATTCTGAGCTTGAACAGCCAACGGCCCTGCCGTTAATCCGCTCAGAACAATCAACACGGGCAGAACGCCCGATTGAAGGGTCTTCAGCTTCCCAAATTGGCTCGAAATGAACATCAGACGTGACTCCTAATCGTCCGCTGCAAATCGGCGCGACCTGTTCCGTACGGTCGTCGTAATAGATCCGTCGTGAAAATGCGGTGTTGGTTGTATCGGTTATTCCGGAGAAGAGAATTGAACGGGAACCAACCATTTTTCCGTTTTCACCGCGAAGTCGTAATTCAACGATTGTACCCATCACAACAGGCAAGGAATGGGTAAAATGGGCAGAACTGTTCTTCGTTTGACACACAGAAGAAGAACACCAACCGGTGGATTGCAATGCCGGATGATGCTCAAAACCGTCGCCGGATTCCCATTTTCATGATTACCAGAGGATATTGCGATTTACCGTCGCCGGACCAGGATGATACCAGGGGCGGCGATAGCTGTAATAAGGTTGCCGAATGTGGCTGCCGGCTGGATACGAAGGACCAGCGTTGTAGCCGGGATTCGTGTAGGAATACATGCCTGGAGTTGATTGAGTGTAAGTCGAATATCGGTTCACCGGAAAAAACCGCAGCGGAATTTGCGGATGTACGATCCGGTTCTGACCGGGATATGGAGAGCCAGTCGCGTATCCAGGCTGCGGGTAATAAGTGTAACCATTTGTGTATGCCGGCTGGGGCATGGTGTACTGCGTGTAGCCATGCGGAGGTTGAACCCAGGTCGGAGTCGCATTCGTTGTGGAGTGCGGATAATCCGGCACCGGCTGCGGGACTGCGTTCTTATTGACCGTCGGAGGTGGCATCTTTCTCGAAAAGTAACCGCCCGGGTAATCCGCGGTACAAACCGTTGCAAAGAAACAGCACAACGCAACACAACCAGATACCGATACGAGTTTGCCGAACATCTTTCCCCTCCGAATAGCGAAACAGGCCAGCGATGGCCGGCCTGGAATCGTAGGCCTCCCACGAGCCAGAGACGTCACACCAAAAAGTAAACTGCTCTAAATAAATTGCCGAAATGAAGGGGCATGCTTCGGCAAAGCTGGACTCAATTGGATTGAGTATAGCGCAGCGAAGGACCGGGATGTTGTTCCGTTCGATCCACCGACCCACTTTTCCTTCGGGCGAAAAGAAGAATGTCACACTGTAACGACTGAGCCGATCAGACGTTTTTTGAGGATTGACGGGAGTACAACAATCAAAAGGCCGATATAAAGCGTACTACGCTTTCCTGTGGCTGCGAAGGACAGGATATAGACAGATCTGCAAACATGGGCCTCCACGAGCTGGGAGGCGTCACACGAAAAGGCAAATTGCTCTGAAAATTGTGGTCTCGGTATGGGATCGCCTTGTGTCACAATCAATGCCGTCAGGGTGCAACGACAGGATGTCCACTGCGCAAATCCCACGGCACGTATCCGCGATTGGATTGTCTTCATTCGAAATGGAGTTCGAACGATGTTGAGTTCTCTTGGCCCACTTGCCGTCGCGATGGCTTTGGGTGTCGGACCTTACGGGGGTGTTTACGGCGATCAGTTGTATCCTTACGACCAGCAGGATCACTGGCTGCACGGTTATCATCAGGAAATTCCAGCTTACGGCGGCTACCACGCCTTTCGCCCATACAACTACAAGCATGTCTTCTCGCAGGCTCAAACTGCCGGTGGTTGGGGACATGCCGTCAACCTGCCCTACTCGCAGCAGTTCTGGAATCGCTACCACCAAAACGCTGCAATGCAGGCACACATGTCCCGCGTGAGTGCGACCGAATATGCGGCTCAACTGGCGCGTATGAAGGCCGAACGGGATTTCGACTACCAGCAGAAGCTGGTTCAGCAAGGTCAATATCCTCACGCACGGCCGCAACACTGGCGAGGTAGTCAACCGAACCAGGTTGTCGCCAGCGAAACACAGCAACACCTTACTGACTTGAAGTCGATGCAGGACCAGCTTTCCGAACAATTGCGGGAATTGAAAGCCGTTCAACAGACGACATACCAGCAACAACAGACCACGTCACAAACCGCGACACCGCAGCCGGCCTACCCGCAGTATGGCGTGCCTTATCAGCCTCAATTGCAGCAGCCGGTATACGTGCAGCCATCACAACCGGCTCAATACTGGCAACAGCCGTAGTGCTGCACCGATGAAGACCATTCGATGACATGTCCACGGCTGTGAGAGCGATTTTCACAGCCGTTTTTTTGCATCGAGTGAAGTACTCTCACCCGTGTGAGCATATGGCTGTGTTTCCTCTTTGTGTCTTCGTGCCCCTTTGTGAGAGACAGCACTGTGAGAGACAACACTTTCCCGCAAGAGTGGCCTGGCCGACTTGCTCGGCCGAGTGCCGACAGGCACAAGAAGGCCACCTGATCCAATCCAGCCGCGATCGTTACGAGTCGCGGCACGGCGTTGTGAAACCAAACCCGCCAAATGATTGCCGGTTGAGGTTTGTTGGTGGGTTACACTGTGTTTCACCGATGCTACTGGAACGATATCAATTGTCTGGAAGACCACGCCGAATCGATGCTGGTCAGAATGCCAATTTACTGGTCGATTGAGCGTCGATGCAATTCACGCGCTGCAAGGAACACCACCGTCCCCAGCGCACCGACAAACGCCAGCGCCATGTCTTTCTGCGCATCCCACAGATCCCCCTGTTGTCCGTTGTAGGCTTCCGCCTGATGTGGTGCCATGATGACCGAGAGCAGCCATTCAAATATCTCGTAGATCGCTCCCAGCGAGACAACCACAAGAACACCGAATGTCACAGACCAAAGGCGCGACATCCGGCCACACTTCCGGCCGAGTTCGGTGGCAGGAATCACAAACAGGGCACCGAACAGAAAATGCACGAGCCGATCGTAATGATTCCGTTTCCATCTGAACCATTCGGAAACGGAAGAATCGAAAAGAAACCGCGACCAGTCATCGTAAGGCACGAACGAATAAATGTAGCGTGCGCCGAGAATATGCAACCAGAGAAAAAGGACAACACAAATTGCCGAAGCCAGCGACATCCGATCACGCCGGGCTTCCAGTGCGAGCGTCACCAGAATGATCACTGTGGGGGTGTGCTGCAGAATCTGTTCGCGCGGGTAAATCGGTTGCAGGACTGAAACCACCAAAAGCAGGGTGGTGATGATGATCAACAGGTGTTTCAGGGTGATGATGATACCTTCCCGTCGGCAAACATTTCTGGCGGCCAACTCTACGTTGATTTCACGTTTAAGTCGATTTCACGTTTCATTGGTGGATCACTCGGATTCACAATATCATCACACCTTCCGCAAAACGAAAACCACATCTTCGGTTTGTGTTCCGATTTCAATCGGATCATCGATCGAGTAGACGAAATCGTACGTTTGTATCACTTCCAGAGCTGGCACGCTCTGCAACAGCCGCTTCATCTGGGCGGCGGTATAAGTCCGGTAAACGAGGTCTTCCACGATTCTCTGATGTCTGGTGAGCGTATAAACGTCGAACGACATGCCGATGGCTTCCTCACGCTTTTTGAGATTCAGGCCTTTGGACCACATGTGCGAGTTGACCATCAAATTGCCTCGGCGGGCAGACCAGCGTTCCTCTTCGATGCGGTTCCCCTTCGTCGGCGTCAGATGCAGTCCCAGCAGATACAATCCCCCTTTAACCAGCGAATTCGCTACGCATTCCAAGTGCGATCGCGCGGTTTTCTCCGAGGGAAGATGTCGGAAGCTGTTGATCATGTTGAAGGCGGCATCGATCTTGCGTTTGAGTTTGAAGTCCGCCATGTCACCGATGACCGCTGCCGGTTCAAAACCTCTGCGGACAAAACGATCATTGCAGAACTGCACGGCGTGCGGATTGAGGTCGTTGCCGGAGACATCATATCCAGCTTCAGCCAGTTTGATCATCAAACGCCCGGTTCCGCAGGCGGGTTCAAACAGGCGTTGTACTTTGCGATCGCAATGTCGGGCGAAGCAGGATTCAAGAAATTGGAACTCCGCTTTCCAGTCGGAACCAAATATGAGGTCGTAGTATTTTGGGTAGTTGTAAAGATGGCCCTGGATAATTTCGGGAGTGATGCCTGTGGTCATGGGGTGAATCTACTGAAGGGTTGAGTCGTTACGAAATCAGATCGAATCATCAAAAAACGGGCCGCCCTTTACAAGGCAACCCGTCCATTGTTTGGCAGACAATCAAGTGTTTGCCCGGTTTTATTTGCCCGGCCTTATTTGTCAGTCGCGTGTGTAGTCGAACAGTGGAGTTGAGAGGTAACGTTCTCCACTGTCGGGTAGAACGACCACAATCGTTTTCCCGGCACTTTCCGGGCGAGCGGCAACTTTCAACGCGGCAGCCATCGCTGCGCCACAACTGATGCCGCACGTAATCCCTTCTTCTTTGGCAATTCGCGGAGCCATTTCAAAGGCTTCTTCGTCGGTCACCTGCACGACTTCATCGACGATATTCATATCGAGAATGTCGGGTATGAAACCGGCACCAATGCCCTGAATTTTGTGCTTACCCGGTCCGCCGCCAGAAAGCACGGGGCTGGCAACCGGTTCCACCGCGATGGAATGCAGGTCTTTCCCTTTGTCCTGCTCGAAGAATTTTGAGACGCCTGTGATGGTACCGCCTGTGCCGACACCCGCCACCAGAATGTCGACGTTGCCGTCGGTGTCTTCCCAGATCTCCGGACCGGTGGTCTTCTGATGAATAGCAGGGTTGGCAGGGTTTTTGAATTGTTGCGGGATAAAATACTCCGGATCTTCGGCGATTTCTTCGGCCTTGGAAATCGCCCCTTTCATGCCTTCTGCGCCAGGTGTCAAAACGAGGTTCGCACCGAAGGCCCGCAGCATCATGCGACGTTCCAAAGACATGGTATCGGGCATTGTGAGTGTCAGCGGATATCCACGAGCGGCACAGACATACGCCAACGCGATGCCGGTATTCCCGCTCGTCGGTTCGACGACCTTCATCCCAGGTTTCAAATCGCCCCGTTCTTCCGCATCCCAGATCATCGATGCTCCAATGCGGCACTTCACACTGTAAGCCGGGTTACGGCCTTCAATTTTGGCCAGTACAGTGGCTTGCAGGCCTTTGGTCAAGCGGTTGATTTTGACCAGTGGGGTGCGACCGATGGTTTCGGAATTGTCCTTGAAGATCGACATCGAAAATACTCCTTCAGTCCGATGGACTTTGACTCTGATCTGCCCCGGCAAGCGGCGATCTGAATCCAACCTCTTGCACCGGCAATTCTTGCGGTACACATTTGCCCCGCATTATTGGAGATTGATTCCGAATGAGCAATAGTGGGAAGGGACAACTCGCCGGAAATAGAGCCGTTTACTTTCTGGTGTGACGTCTCTGGCTCGTGGGGGGGACTGTATTTGTGATCCAATCGACGCTCATCGTAATTATAGAAGAGCGTAATACGTTCTATCGGCAGACAATTCGAGGGAAATGCGGGATTCAGAAAGCGTTGTCATGGCTGATCGTCCATTGCGCGAGTCGGAGTGGAACACGTTCACCGGAAGCAAAAGAGGCGTTTCCACTTCTCGCAGAGGGAAAACTGTGCAAGAATGACTCATACAAACGGTAGAACATAAAGGCGAATTCTCAGTCCATTGCCAAATCATTTTCATCTGCATCAAATTTTCTGCCACGGTTAAACAAGATGCCTGATTGTCCTCAGATTCGCCAGTTGCGAGAACTGCTCGACGAAAAACTGCCGGAAGATGACCGCGTATGGGTGAGCGGTCATGTCGCTGATTGCTCTGTTTGTCAGTCGCAACTGGATGCCCTTACCAGTGAGGATATCCTCACGGAACCGAATTCCGACAAGGCCACGGTGGTGACGACGGAGACAGATGACGAGATTCAGAAGTTGATGCAGCGACTGAAAAAGGACGAAACGGAAACGGTTGCCACGCTGTCCAGGGGGGCTTCGACGACCGCAACACAGACCATCGTGTTTCCCGAACCGGCCACAGCAACCGCCCCACTGGGGGGGATCGACAAATACGAAGTGCAGGAACAGTTGGGCAAAGGGGCTTCGGGATACCTTTTCAAGGCGAGAGATCGCCAGCTTCACCGCACGGTTGCATTGAAAGTTCTGCGGCAGGAGTTGATGATCAGCGAGAAGGCGCACACTCGTTTTGAGAGCGAGGCGCGAGCGGCGGCATCGCTGGTTCACCCCAACATTATCGCCATTCACGATGTGCAATCGCCGGAGAACTTTCCCTCCTATCTTGCACTTGAATTTGTGGAAGGGGAATCGCTGCGGGACCGGCTCGAACGCAAGGGGCGAACGAAGATCAAGGAAGCAGTGCAAATTGTCCGGCAGGTGATGCGCGGTTTGCAGGCCGCGCATGATGAAGGAGTCGTACATCGCGATATCAAGCCGGCCAATGTGATGATCGATCTTCAGAAAGGCAAAGTCAAAATTGCCGACTTTGGATTAGCCCGTCTGATGGATCAGCCGACCGGTCTCACGCAGGAAGGAATTATCGCCGGGACGCCGCAGTTCATGAGTCCGGAGCAAATCAACAGCCCGACGAAAGTGGATGGTCGCAGCGATATCTACAGTGCAGGAGTTTTGTTTTATGAGTTGCTGACGGGGGAAGTTCCGTTCGATGGGGATTTGCGAACCGTATTGCACAGTGTCTGCAATGTCGAACCGGAAGCACCTCGCAGTGTGAATGGCGAGGTTCCCCGTGATCTCGAAACAGTTTGTCTGAAGATGATGGCCAAGGACGTCGACCGGCGGTACCAGACAGCGGGCGAAGTCGTCAATGAACTGGGCCGCTGGCTTGTGGGGAAACCGATTCAAGCCCGGTCTGTCACCGTCTGGGAAAAAGCGTGGTATTGGGCGCGACAGCATCCCCGTGTCGCAGCGTTGTCGGGGGCGTTTGTGGTCGTTCTCTTTGCGCTGATTTACCTGGGAACCGGATTATTCGCCAATTCGTCGGACTCCAATGGCTTGGGTGAGACTCTTGCACAAAATGAAAGTGGAAGTTCGGACGATCGGCGCGATGGTCGAAGAAGATCCGTTCCGCAGAGAAATCGCGGCAACAACGCGTTTCCAGGTCGTGGAAACCTGCAGAGTGCGCCACCCTTTCCACCGGGACCGCTGACAAATCCGTTTGGTGAGAATCCTGGTATTGAGTCTCAGGGGCCGGAACTTGGAGGTCCGCTTGCGCCTCCGGAAATGCGACCTGTGCCCCATCTTCCGGGCAGTCCGGTTGCTGCTGTTCCCGGTTTTCCCGCCGGGGAATGGAAAAAAATGATGGATGCGACATTCCGGGGAAACATGGCCATTCGCCGACGCGATTACGATCGGGCGAGCCGGGAGTACGAAGAGGCAGCCAACTTCGCACGAGATGTTTATGAGAACCGACCGGATGACGTGATAACGCGCGAACAACTCGCGATGAAACTGGCGACCGCTGCCTGGGCCCAGGAGCAGTCCGGTGAAATGGATAATGCGTATGACAATTTCTCCGAGGCAGCCGATCTCGGTGAGACATTACTGGAAGACATCCCTGATTATCCCTTTGGTCGGGAAGTGGCCCGCTGGCATCGCTCAGCCGCCATGCTTTCCATCGACGACGAGGATGGTCTGCAGGAGGCACGGCATCGACTCACGCGTTCCGTCGACATCCTCTCCAGTCTGACGGGCCAATCCAATGTGCGGCCAGACTTGAGAGAGGAATTCGTTCTTTCACTGCTTGAGTTGTCCGACCTGGAGCTGGTCGCCGGTGACGAAGAGACGTCGGCTCAGCTCTTCGAAGACGCGTGGCAGCAGATCCGGGAACTCAAACGTAACGGTTATCGCATCCAGCATCGCGAGTTGCGGGATCGAATCGATGACGATGAGCGGTTTTCCAGGGAGGGCAACTGGCCAGAAGAACCGCCTCCAACCTCCGATCGCGGAACGCGGGGGCGACCGGTCGGACGTGGATCACATGTTTTTCCAACGTTGCCCGGAGGGAACATACCCTCAGATGAGGATTTGCTCCACCCACTGCGCAATTGAAGCCTGCGCCTTCGCTGCCAGCGGCTCGATTGCACTCAGTACAATTCGTATTATCCACAACCGGCATTTACCAGCCCATTCCGACGAGGTCCTGTACGGTCCATCGGAAACACTTCCTGGATATTTGGCCCGGAATTTGCTTCACCTGTCCGTTGATTCCGATTCAGCGAAATTGCGCGCTGATTCGGGCGAGGTTTGTAATTACCAAAACCGCTCCTCACAGAATCCACAGTTCCTTTTTTTGCTCGGCAGGATTACCTGATGGCCAGGGTTGTTCCAATCACTGAAGACCTTTTTGACCAGGTTTATCACGACATTCTGATTGAAGAAAATCCCGATCTCCCGAGAGAGGTCTGGGAATCACTGTTCAGCTTTGAACGGGACTTGAGCATCACGCCACCCGGTTATGCAATGCTGGATGGATCACAGATCGCCGGCATTCTGGGAACGCTTTCCTCCTCACGAAAAATCGATGGTCGTGCCGTCGATTTCTGCAATCTCCACACATGGGTCGTCAAGCCGGAGTTTCGAGGTCAAAGTCTGCTGTTGATGCGAAAAGTTCTCACACTCAGGAATTGCGTTGTGACCGATCTGACTCCCATTCGCAGAGTTCGACAGATTTCAATGCGGCTCGGTTTTGAATGCCTGGATTCCACACTGCGAATCCTGCTGCCGACGCTTTCAATCGGGCATTTCGATCATGTGGAAATGCAGGAACTGGACGGACAACATCGGCTCGAATCGAACACGTTACAGACGCTCAAAGCCGATCATCATCACGAGCATTTCGGACATTTGCGTTGCCGCGTTGATGACGAAGAATGTTACGTGATCTATACCAGAGTTGACCGCTGGAAACTCAACTATTGCCAGGTTCATTACGTCAGCAATAAGCGTCTCTTCGCGACACACAGCAAAGCCATTCGGCAATGGTTGATGCGGCGCACCGGCACGTCGTTTGTGGCGGTCCTCAACCGGAATTTTCCGGGTGTCCAATTCCCGCGCAGCTTCCGGCTGAAAAATACGGCTGGCCAACTGGTGCGCGGGGGTGAATCATTCCTTTCTGACATCGACACGCTTTACACCGATGTTTCGCTTCTGAATCTGTCAGGCATCGCCATCGTTTCCAGCCTGATTCCCGATCGCCTTGCGAACTCCGTCAAAAACGGGTTGTCCCGTTTGCGACAGACTTCATCGGAATCGAGCCAACGAGTGGTTTGACCATCAGCTCGTTGTATCTTCTCGCGCTATCGGACTGTCGACCAAAAACCACTTCACCACGAAGGTGTTGTCTTTTTTCAACATGGCACGAATGGCTGGTCTTCCAAATTCTCAATGACTCGACCATCAGCCCGATCTCTGGCCAATTGACAGGGATTCCGTCCGATCCTGTCGACATGTCGTGTTTCGTCAACAGTTTCCAGCGAGATATTTTGCGGTATCCGGCGACATGCCCCATTCCACGATGAATAGTTGAAAGGACGACGCAGTCATTATGCGCCGCATCGTCGCCATTGGTACACGCTCATCACCGCTCCATCAATATCTTTACCCCAGTTTCAAGAGGATCGCTATGCCATCTGTCCAACAAACCACACAGGCCGAAAGTCTTGTCCGCGATTTCATTTTCCAGAAATTCCCGCTGGCCCGACAACGGGATGTGAGCAATGACGACTCGCTTTTGGAAGGGGGGCTCATCGATTCACTCGGCCTGCTCGACGTCGTGATGTTTCTCGAATCGCAATTCGAAATCACGCTCGAAGATGACGATATGGTTTCCGATCACTTCGATTCCATCGCTTCAATTTCCCGCCTGGTCGAAGAGCGACTGACCTAGTGGTCCGTCAAGATTAAAATTTGGGTTCGGTAAAGTTGCGAGGAGCGACAACGGAGCGGGTTATGTCAACCCGCACCCCAAAACAAAGCCTTGACAAGGCACTAGCGTTCGTCGAACCCGGCCAGTGGATGATTCTCAAGGAACCGATCGGAGTTTCGCATGGATTACCTGTTGCATCATACGTTGCGCAAACACGCTGAGTCTTCGCCCGAGAAAGAGGCGCTCGTCCGGGCCGATCGTCGATTGAACTATCGCGAATTGTGGGAGTCGACCTGCCGATTGGCCGGCGGTCTCCAGAGTGAAGGCCTGACACGTGGTGAGAGAGTCGGCATCCTGCTCGAGCCTTCCGTGGAGCAGGTTGTCTCAATCTATGCCGCCATACAATCACAGGGCGTCTTTGTCCCGATTCATCATTCTCTGCAGGTCGAGCAGGTGCGTCACATCTGCAGTAACTGCGATGTTTCGGTCCTGATCACGACGTCAGGAAGGTGGTCGGAACTGAGACACAAATTGTGCGACCTGCCCGCATTGAAAAGCGTGATTGTTGTGGGTGATGATCACGCGGATGAGGCCATCGCATACGATCAACTGGTAACGCAACAGAATGCCACACCCTGCGACGATCTGGCCAATGAGAAAGATCTCGCTGGCATTCTCTACACATCTGGTTCAACCGGAAAACCCAAAGGAGTGATGCTCAGTCATGCGAATGTGATTGCCGGTGCCAGCATTGTCTCGGACTATCTGAGTATTACGTCTGGCGATCGCCTGCTGGCTGTCCTGCCATTCACGTTCGACGCCGGATTGAATCAATTGACAACAGCCATTCAACAGGGTGGCACAATTGTATTGAGTTCTTTTCGCTTTGGCCGCGATGTCGTCAAGGAATTGCAACGTGAAAAGATCACCGGTTTGGCTGGCGTTCCGCCCTTCTGGAATATGCTCATTCAACCCAGCAATGGCTTGCGTGATGCCGAATTTGAATGCCTGCGATACATCACCAATACTGGTGGGGCGATGCCACAGAGTACGTTGGCAGCACTGCGTGAATTTTTGCCCGGCACCGACGTCTTTCTGATGTATGGGCTGACGGAAGCCTTCCGCTCAACATACCTGCCACCGGAAGAGTTGGACCGCCGACCGACGTCGATTGGCAAAGCGATCCCGAACACGGAAATTCTCGTGCTCAATGAAGAGGGAGAGTGTTGTGGTCCGGGCGAAACGGGCGAACTCGTGCATCATGGACCGACCGTTTCGATGGGATACTGGGGGCGAGATGATCTGACGGCGGAGATTCTTCGTCCGCATCCCTGCCCGCCACCCGGCACGGATGATGCGATGAAGGTCTGCTATTCCGGGGATCTGGTGACGATTGACGAAGAGGGTTTTCTGTTTTTCGCTGGGCGTCGGGACAATTTGATCAAGTCGGCCGGATTCCGTCTCAGCCCGACGGAAGTGGAACAGGTGATCTGCCGTGCTCCTGAAGTGTGCGAATCTGCTGTGGTTGGCGTACCGGATGAACTGCTGGGGCAATCCGTCCATGCTTTCGCAGTGTTGGCGGAAGATTATGACCTGCCGGAAGTCACCGTGATCGACCAGTGCGCCGCAGTGTTGCCCCGCTACATGGTCCCCAGGCATGTCGTCTTTCTCGACAAGTTGCCAAAGACCACCAGTGGCAAGATCGACTACCCCTGTTTGCGCGATCAGGCGATTGCGATGACCAAAGCGAAAGAACCCGTCACCATTTGAAAGAGGACAATTCCGCAATGACATCCGTCCTGACCTCGCAGGCTCCTGCAACTGAAGCAACGCAGCCGGTTTTGCCCGTCATCGAAAAGAACTTTGCCGTGCGCGATGGCGAACTGCTGATTGGCGACGTTTCCGTCGAGGAATTGGCATGGACTTATGGTACGCCACTGTTCGTTTATGATGCGAAGATCATTGAAAAACGTCTGCACGAATTGCAAACGGCTTTTTCCTCTCGGGTCGATGTCTTCTATTCGATGAAGGCGAATCCGAATCGTGAGATTCTCAGGCAACTGATTCAACTCGGATGTGGTATCGAAATTGCTTCAGGGGGCGAGTTGATTCAAGCCCTGCATGCTGGTTGTAATCCGAGTCGCATTCTTTTCGCCGGGCCTGGCAAGACCAACGCCGAACTCCATGCCGCCATCGAAGCGGGCATTCGAGAAATCCATGTCGAATCGATCGGCGAAGCAAAACGTCTGGATGATCTGGCCCGGACTGCCGATCGTATAGTGCGGATTGCCTTGCGGATTAACCCGGCGGAATCGGTGCAGGGTGGTGCCATGCGGATGGGGGGTAAACCGACACCCTTTGGCATCGATGAAGAACAACTCGACGACGCACTCGAAACGATTCAGGAACTGGAACACCTTGAAATATCGGGCATTCATCTCTTCACCGGAACACAGATTCTTGATCACGAAATTCTGTTGAGTCAATACCGCAAGGCCATCGAGATTGCCCAACGGGTTGCGTCTTTTCTGAATCGTCCGATCGAAACAATCGATTTCGGTGGCGGGTTGGGCATCCCCTGTTTCGAGCGAGAGACACCACTCGACCTGGAGCGTTTTCGTAGTGAGTTTACGGAATTACTGGACGAAATCGACGCCGACCCGCTTCTCGCCAGAACAGACCTGTTAATTGAACCGGGGCGATTTCTGGTCGCCGAAAGTGGCATCTACCTGACTTCGGTGACCGACGTCAAGCAGTCCCGTGGAAAAACGTTCGTCGTGCTTGACGGCGGAATGAACCATCATCTGGCCGCTTCCGGCAATCTCGGGCAGACAATCAAACGAAACTTTCCGACTGCCATTGTGAATCATCTCGACCAGCCAACCGGGTTGACAGCCGATCTCGTTGGTCCGCTTTGCACTCCACTCGATACGCTCGGACGCAATGTGAACCTGCCGGAGTTGGCACCCGGCGATCTGGCGGCGGTCTTTCTGGCCGGAGCATACGGTCGCACATCAAGTCCGCATGGTTTTCTCAGTCATCTCACGCCACCAGAAGTACTTGTCCGTGAGGGCGAGCATCAACTGATTCGCCGACGTGGAATGTGCGATGACTTTCTGGCAGACCAGCGGGTACTGGCTTTCCAATGGCATTGAATCAGGAATTTTGGTTGAGGTTGATATGTCAATAGAGCGTATTTCGCTCTTGTGTGCCACGATGGGTGTTGTCTGGCCTGCAAATATAGTCCCTCACGAGCCAGAAACGTTGCATCGAAAAGTAAACTGCCTGGACCACAGCAGCCGGTTGCTCAAATCGAGATGATTGCTTTTATGAAAAACCTTGTGTTGGTGGGAGCGATGCTGTTCATCATCGCATATGTTGATTGGCGTTGCATCGGCGGGGTGTAGAGCAGGTATTTTTTGAAGTGGGCCAGCCGGTTGATGAAATTGATCAGCCGCCTCCCCTCTCCAACCCGATGAAATTGAACGTCTGCTGGTGATCGCGCCGAATTACGGCGTGGTGGAGATCAAACCACCCGCACATTGATCAATTCATTTCGGAACGGAAATTCGTGCGAAGTTTCAGCGTTCCCGGCGCGGGTTATCTGGGGCCATCCGATTGCCTGCCATGTCGTTGCAATCAAATACGCGGTCGATACAGCCTCTTTTTCGCCGCACGACATATTTCTGCAAGCTGCCATGTGATAATGGGTTATGATCCCGGCATTCGGTCTTTCCTCATTCCGTAAAGCGTGCTAGATTACGCTCCTCTCCGAGGAATCCCTTATTCACTCTCACCTTTTCCCATTCCCTTTCTCACTTATTCCCACCTGCCGAATTCCGCCAACTGCATTGCCGGTTTTACACTCACTTTGTGTCGTGAAGGTGGGTGATCAGGGCGGTCGACAAATCTCTCACTTCAAGGAGATAACGACGTGGTCGTTTTCATCCGACTGTCCGTTCTGTTGGGCATCGCCGCATATTATTTGCCGCCCACTACGCTAATGGCTCAAGGGCACAATTCCCCCACTCCACCCCCCGGCTATGGTCGACCACCGATCGCAACCGCTCCCGCTGATCTCTTCAACTTTTCCGGTCCGACATCTGGTCCGCCACCGTCTGCATATGATCACTCCACCGGACCGCACATCAACTTCAACCGAATGGGACCACCAACATTCGGTCCCATGCAGGAACCGTCTCCGGGCTATTCTCCTGCTCCCGGACATCCGGTCGGCACACAGTTCGTTCCACGTTCATTCCCGCAGAGCCGTTCTCCCTATTATGAACCCGCGAACATGCAGTCGGGCCGTCCATCAGAGATTCCCACCGTCCGATATCCCGCGGTGCGTCCCAGTCGTGGCGTTGTGACAGCACCACCGGCGCAAGTGGCCCAGCAGGAGTTCGAACGGCAGAAGCAAAAAATCGAATCCAGTAACCAGCAACCCGAAACGAGCCAACCGGTGATTCAACCGGCGATCGCTGCGCCGCCCGCGGGTCCGACTTTCAACTCTGCTGGATCACCCTTGCCCGTACAATCTCCGTCGCAGTTGCAACCAATGAAACTCCCACTGCATCTCTTGCCAACATCCGATGGCCCGTATTCGGAGTTGAAAAACGGTGGTCAACGGCCGGTGGTTTCCGCGCCTCCTGCATCGACCGCTCCTTCGCTCACTCCCCCATTGAATGTCACTGGGAACTCCGCAGCTTTTGGTCAACCGAACTTTGGATCGCCTCCCAGTACACCTGCGATCCACGCCGAATGGCAATCGCCCTCCGGAAATGTCTGGCACCCGCCATTGCAGCCATCCGCTGGTTTGAACGCTTTTCAACAACCGGTTCCTCCCCATTCCGATCTCCTTGCTCCCGGCTTTCCTCGCGAGCCGCAGACCTTCGTCAATCCCGTCACCTGCTCCACACATCCGCAGCATATCGCAGGCGATGGTGGCTATGTCGACTCCGCTTTTTGCGATTCGGAACTCGGCTGCATCAGTCCGTGTGATGAAAATTGCTGGGATTGTCCCTGGCGTTGGCATCTTCTGCCAGACGGTCTGTTGTACCGCAGCTATCTTGCTGGACCGAAGGAATCGCGGCTGGGAACATCGTTTCTACACGAAGATGGGGGCAGTGGTGTGTGGGACGTCACGCTCGGTGCGCATGTCGGGCTGATTCGCTTTGGAACACCCGGCTCTTTGTTCCCCGATGGTTGGCAACTCGACTTCGATGGCTCGATTCAATCTCGCATGGACCTCAATCACGATATGGAACTCACTTCGCACGACTACCGCATCGGACTGCCGATCACCTGGGCGGAAGGCCCGTGGCATGCCAAACTCGGCTTGTATCGTACCAGGTCACAGTTTGGCGATGACTTCCTCTTCCGAAATCCGGGAGTGCCGCGTCGCAACTATCTACGCGACTCGCTTGTCCTGGGTGTGGGACATTACCTGCATCAGGATGTCCGCATCTATGCCGAGGCGGACTATGCTTTCAACACCAGCGACGGGGCGAACGCGTGGCATTTTCAGTTCGGTCTCGACTACAGCCCGGTCGATTGCGACCCGGTTCGAGGAGCCCCTTTCTTTGCCATCAATGGATTATTGCGGGAGGAAGTCGACTTCGGCGGCAGCTTGAACGTGATGACCGGCTGGCAATGGCGCGGTGCACGATCACATCATCTGCTGCGTGTCGGTCTGCGATACTTCAATGGCAAGTCGGCTCAGTACGCTTTTTCACGCAATCACGAGGAACTCCTCGGCGGCGGCATCTGGTATGACTTCTGAACGCCCATGGCAGAAACCTTGATATTCCTGACACAAGACCGTTCCTTTCGTTGCTTGCAGGGCGACACAAAAGAACTGATGAAACACATCTCTGCATTTCATCAGCGGGTTTGGGTTCGCAACACTGAACGCAACACTTAACTGGGCATCATCTGGTTATTCGCTCTCGCTGGTGGTCTCCTCTTCCTCTTCCCGATTGGTATTCGCCGGGTCGCTTGTATTCTCGTCAACCGGAGGAGCGGGAGGTGGACCATCCGACGTTGAATTGGAAGACTCTGCGTCGTCAGGAATGCCTTCGTTTGTGGTCTCCGACGTATCAGTTTCACCAGATGTTGTCTCTCGCTCGGCAGGCGTCTCAGTTCCCTCGCTGTTTTCTTCCGGCTGCGTGTCGGGGCCAGGTTTTTTCTTGTCGAGTTTCTTCAGCGAAGCGAGGTCTTTCCATTTGTGTTCCGGTCGTGCGAGGATGTCTTCAATAATTTTCGCGACCGCTTTCGCTTCGGCGGCTTTGCCTTCCTCTTCGGCATGCTCAAGGATTTCTCGTGCCTGTGGGATCAGTTCCATATAGAACCGCTCGGCGACTTCGTACATGCCATGCCAGTGAGCGTAGTCGGGAGCCATCATCGAAGCTCCATGCCTCGCCCGGCGACCTTCATGGTGCCAGAGATAGAACCAGGTCCATTCGATTTCCTCGTCGAAGTTCGGTTTGGAAATCAGGCCGTTGGTTTTGAGGGCTGTCATAATCGACTGCCCCGGCTTGCCGAACTTTTCGTTGTACAGCACGATGAAGTCGTCGTACTGCTTATAGAACGCGTTGACATAAGTCGGAGTGTGGCAGTTTGTGCAGACCGCCTTCATATTATTCCGTTTGTCTTCGGCAGACGAGACGATCAACTCGCGGCGTTTGGCGGGGTCGGTTTCGGTAACGATGTTCCCGTCCTTGTCCTTGTCGGTCATCATACTGATGGGCGGACGGTTGGTCCAACTGATACGTTCACCCGCATCGTGAGTGATCTTGCCACCGTTTTTCGAGTGTCCCGACATGTGGCAGGTCGCGCAGGTTGGTGCCTGGGAATAGTCTTCGCCCAGCACCCACTTGTCGCCATCGAGATTCATGTGGTCTTTCAAATCACGGAAGGCGACACCATGCTTCGATTCCTCGTAGATTTCCTTCTGCGGATGATCGGGACCCAGGTGGCATTTGCCACAGTTTTCCGGCTGTCGTGCACGGCGAGGTGAGAAGTCGTGACGGGAGTGACAGGCTGAGCAGGAACCGAGAGAACCATCAAGATTGATGCGGCCGATACCGGTGTTCGGCCAGGTTGCGATGTGGAACTTCGGTCGTCCATCTTCGTGCCGGGCAATCTGTTCGAGAATCGCGGTGTTGGTTGGATTACCATCTTTGTCGATCTTCAATTCCTTCTTGGTGATTTGTGAGCCATCCTTGGCTTCCAGCGCGACAACAGAACCGTGGCATTGTTTGCAGCCCACCATGGCACTGGCCATGCCGTTGACTTCCGTGATGTCCGGTCGCCCCGGTGTGGGGGAATGTGGGTTGAATGGTTCGCGATGTCCTTCCACCGTTTCGGCGAGGAAGTTGTCGAGCGAATCGAGAATGTTGCCCCCTTTGGCGTGGTGGCTGTGGGCGAACTCACTTGCCTCTTTTTCGTGACAACGACCGCAATCTTTGGGCGTCACAATTGTCGCGATGTGGTGACCGTAATGGTCAAAGCCATCGACATCCCCTTTGTTGGCTTTGTGGCACTCCACGCAGCCGACCCCTTTTTTCGCGTGTGTGCTGAACTTCCAGTGGTCGATAATGCCGGGCGTCGATTGTCCGTGACAGTCAACACACTGTTTTGACTTGACCGGAACGGAAATGTGGGACGCAGCGAGGCCAACCTCCTCATGCTTGCGCGCAACTTCCATCCATTGCACGAGTACGAGCGAGCCGAGAAAGATGATCCCCAAAATCCCGATGACGAAGCGCTTGGTACGGAGTTGCATGATCTTGATCCTTGCCGATGTTGTTGCGATCGGCTGTCATCGTCGACAGCCTCGCCTGGTGGTTATCCTGTTGTCTTATGCGATTTATTGTTAAGTGCGTTTGCGGTAATGGGTTCCAGTGCCTTGTCAAGGTTTTGTTTTGAGGGGTACGGATTGACATGGCCCGCTCGTTGTTGCTCCCTGCAACTTCATCAAATCCAACGTTCAATCGTGATGGTCTATTAGTGTTCCACGAGTGCTTCCCAGACAGTCAGCCCGACAATCAGCAGCACGCCAACGATACCAATCCAGACGCTCGCTTCCTGAAAACGGGTCTTTTTACGAATCCAGCTATCGATGAACGGCCAGATGAACATCACGAATACGATAAAGCCGGAACTCAAAACGGCGAACGTTCCGGAGAAGAGTTTCAGCCAGCGGAACGTCACATAGAAAAACCACTCCGGTTTGATGACTTCGGGTGTGGTGAGTGGGTCGGCCTTGGGGCCGATGTGTGCGGGCAGGACAGTTGCCAACACGCTGAGGAGAATCATCAGCACCAGACCCACAATCACCTCGGTGTAGAGGTGGTCAGGAAAGAAGTTGAACGTCCTGGGTGCGTCTTCCGGTTCATCTTCAAACGACATTTCGGAAACACCTTGCATACGAATCAACCCGATGTGCATTGCCAGCAGAAAGATCATCGTGGCAGGCAAAACCGCAGCGTGCAGAATGAAAAACCGTGGCAGCGTCTGCTCGTTGTAACTGTCTCCGGCGAGCAGCAGTTGTTTCGCGATACCGCCGACGTAGGGGACGGTATCGGCAATGTTGGCTCCAACTGTTGCGCCCCAGAAACTCAACTGTTCAAACACCAGTGAGTAACCGGTAAAGCCAATGACCAGCGTGCACAACAACAGGCACATGCCGATCATCCAGTTGATTTCGCGCGGTTTCCGATAGGCGCCGGTGAAGAAGACACGCATCTGATGCAAAATGACAGCAGCAATCATCAAGGTGGCGGCCCACTTGTGAACACTGCGAATGTACCAGCCGTAGGCGACGTTGTTAGTGATGTGTTCGATCGACTGATACGCTGTGGAAGGGCTTGGTTGATAGTAGAACGCGAGCAGAATACCAGTCACGATCTGCACAACGAACAGATAGGCGGGCGTTCCCCCCAGACAAAACCACCAGCGTCGCAGGTGATTGGGAACCGGTTCGTTCGTCAGTTCCCGCAGGTCAGCCTGGGTGACGGGCAACCGTTCGGCGAACCAGCCTTTGGCAGTCGACATGAAATTCTCTTTCTTTGATTCGCTTCAAACGAGCCTTTGCAGATCGACTTCGATAAACAACAACCCTTTTTCGACCTTCAGCGGATACCGACTGAGCGATTGGTTGGCATCTTTTACCGGGCCTTCAAGTGGACGGCCTTCGGAGTCGAAAGCTCCGTTGTGACAGGGGCAGAAGAATCGGTCTTTGTTCGATTCCCAGTGCACGGCACATCCGAGATGAGGGCAGATGCTCGACAGGGCGATGAAATCTTCCACGGTACCGGCATCCGCAAGTCGAGTGACAACCGCCTTCTGACCCGACGGCGCTTCGTAGGTCATCGCTGACCCTTTGGGAAATTCCGCCAGGTTTGCCAGATATTGCCAGCTCTTCCGACCTCCACCACTGGGAAACATGAACCAGCCAATCAAGGTGGCAAACATGCCATATCCGGCTGCCAGACCGAAGGCCATCACCGCTGTCGACATTCGCGACAAAAACGACCTGCGTTCGGTTTCATCTTTTTCGCCGCCAGCCACAGGCGAATCGACTGGATCAGGTTGATTCTCGATGTCGTTTTGAATCATGAGAAATTCCAGAACACAATAAAACTTACCGAAAAACGCATCAACAAAACGCGATGAGCGAACACAATTCAGGCGAATGCCAGTCGAGAGTGATACCAATACCCGAGAACTCGAAACGTCCAGAGAATGACCACAAGCATCGCCAGAAAGGTATAGGTGAAAAGCGCGGCCAGAATTTTGCAGATGTTCTTCCCGGTGTTTGCATCATCGGCCAGCAGGGTTTGAAACTCCGGTGAACGAAATGGCTGAGAGTGAGTCGTCGTGTCATCGTGCGAGGCGATCGATGGCGACATAAGACGCTTCTCCTGAGAAGGAACAACATGTTTGGAACGACTGGTAATGCAATCAGTGTGCCATTGTCACACCATTCAGAGGTTCAGTTCCGTGCCTCCTGTTTTTGTCGAGGAAAAATGGAATCTGGCGTTCAGGCGGAAACCCGATTCGTGACCCGCCAGCGAGCGGTCCCGCCCATACTTTTTCTGGAGTTGTTTATCCTCTGGTGTGATGTTTCTGGTTCGTGGGGAACGATTGGACCGTCAAGATTGAAAGTTGGGTTTGATGAAGTTGCAGGCAACGACAACGGAGCGGGTTATGTTAATCCGCACCCAAAACAAAGCTTTGACAAGACACTATGTATACAGGCCGAACGACCCTCATCGCGCCACAGAAGAGCGTAATACGCTCTTAACAGCCCGAAAACTCCTCCCGTTTTCTCACAAAACACCCGTCAGTCCCCCGTTCCAACATCATCTCCAAACGCAGATTGCACGATGGCATTCTCTGCACCTTCATGCTTTCTGAGGTTGACTAAAAACTCGTCGAATTCCGCCTGAACGCCGCTCCAGACATCCGCACCTTGCTGATCGGACTTTAATTGATTCACCAGTGAATCAAGACGATTCAGGAATTCCTGATGCTGTTGAAGCAATTCCTGTGCATCGCGCGAAAAACGTGGTGCGACTTCCAGAGCCGGGGACAAATAGCCCCCATCCTCTTCTTCCTGAAAATGCTCCATCAAGGTCTCGCGGAGATCCTCCAACTGCGTGCTGAAGATCTCGAAGCGGTTTGTATCGGCTTCGGTGGATTCATGACACCACTGCTGAACACGCGAAAGATGTTGCATCAGTTCCCGATGCTCTTCGAGAAATGATTCCACATGAGTCTGATGATTTTGTGACTGCCCCATTACCTTCTCCCTGTTTCCAGAATGCCCCAATTCTTCACGGTGGTCTGCTGTTACTCGACAGCGGTCAAGGCATGAGTCGCATTGCCACGGAGGAGTTGGAAAGCAGATTTTGTGCCGAATTTCTCACTCATGCTTTCCCGGATTTCAGTCTCACAAAAAAAGTACTCCCCTTTCCCGTTTCCGATTCCAGCCAGATTTGCCCTCCCTGTTGTTCAACCAGATATTTGGTGAAATACAGGCCCAGGCCGGTTCCAGAGACCTGCCGATGTTGTGACAGCCGCCGAAACGGGGCGAAAACCCGAGCCTGCTCCTCAGTCGGAATTCCTGGTCCGTTGTCCTGTACGACCACCGTTGTGTGACCATCCTCCTGATGCCAGCAAATGCGGATTTCTCCCGGATGAGTGTCGACATATTTCATTGCGTTGGAGAGCAAGTTATGGAAGACCTCACGAAGTTGAACTTCATTCGCCACGACATATGGAAAGTCACTGGGTAATGAGAGTTCAATCCCCTTGAGCCTCAAGCCGGGCAGAATGCTCTCGATCGCCTGACAGATGGGGCCTTCCAGGGAAACTGGTGTCAATCGTCGTTCGGACGATTGCGAGACCGTCGTCGTAAGCAACTCATCGATTGTTTCACTCATGCGATAGGTTGTATCTTTGGCCGATTGGATCAGTTGCCGGGCATCTTCCGGAATCTGATCGCCAAACTCGTCAAGAACCTCCTCACAGAGATTGGCGACAGTTCCCAAAGGTGTCTTAAGGTCATGTGATGTCAGTTGAGCAAACTGCCGCAGATCGTTGTTGGCCTTGAAATACATATCCAAAGCGCGACGCAGGTCCTCCGTTGAGGCGTGAAAATATTCGTCGAGCGTCAACCCGATATCAAGAAATATCGCCTTCAACACCGAACTCAGTTTGTCGGACTTTTTTCCGTTTGATTGCGATGGTTCATCATCGAAGTGATCGAGGCAATGCTGAGCAAAGAGATTGTAGGAACCGATGACCCATGCCGGTTCGACACCCCGTTCCGCATGGGTCCGTCCGACCTGCCGCCGGGATTCCTCAAACGCGTCATCCCATACGGCTTCCAGCATTGTGGCGAAATGCTGCTGTTGTGCCAGTTTCAATCGGTCCACAAGTCCTTCATCATTAAGGAATTGCGCTGTTTCAGTGAACTGAGACAGGTGCGCATAAAAGGCATCGACAAAACCCGGGACACATGCTGAGAAAGCTGGCTGGCATTCCCGCAGACGCTCTCGATCATCATCACTCAGTTGAAGAAAATGCCGTCGGACCGCCATGTCCTGACGGTTCGTTGGCTTGTCTCCTGAATGATCACCGGCAATGGGCATCGGCATGATGAACGGAATCCCTGAACGAATGAAGTGTGAGAACCGGTGCGCAATCAACCGTTCGCACGTCCCGTGCCAGCCAAATAGCGACCTGCACTCGAAGATCCCGTTTTTCACAGGAGACAGAGAATCAGAGGCTGGCAAGCAGTTTCCAGGTCGTTCAAAATGGAAAAGTATGTGCGAAAAGGCGCGCTAAAGTGTGCGGATCGGTGCGATGACAATCCTCCTGATCTGGCACAAATCCATATTTGCCTTACCTGTTAGAGCATATTACGCTCTTCTGTGCTGCGATGGGCGTCATTTGGCCCGTAAACAAAGGCCCCACGAGCCAGAGACGCCACACCAAAAAGTAAACTGTTCCAGCTCTGGTGGCATTGCAACCCGTTGGCATACCAATTGCGATCTTATATGCGATGCGCTCAAACCATTTGAGTGCTGGGAGAAGGGAAAAATGACATGGCAGACTCGAACAAAAATTGTCGTCCCTGTCAACTTTTCTGAGAATTCCGTCGAGGCGATTCGAGTGGTGGTTCCATCACACGGACATCACAGCATCAAACGGATGTGGCTGGGGCCGGTCGCTGAGTTGGTTGTGAGTCATGTCAGTTGTTCCATCCTGGTACTGTGCCGGGACGACGCGGAGTAAACACGGCATAACCATTGGAATGTGTGGAATGTGTAAGATCCTCCTGGAGCTGTTCTGATGTTTGATCCAGCTCACATCGACTTATTGATCGTAGATGATGATGACGAATTTCGCGCCAGTGTTGTCCGCCGGTTTGTGCGACGAGGTTTTCAGGTTCAGGAAGCGGCTTCTGGTGAAGTGGCCATCGAACTCATTGAGCGACGCGAGTTTCAGGTCGCGATCTTCGACATGGTGATGCCGGGAATGACCGGTATCGAACTGCTTGAGAAAGTACGTGCTGAAGGCGCAGATTTCCAGGTGATTTTGCTGACGGGACAGGGAAGCATTGAAACCGCAGTGCAGGCCATCAAGCTTGGCGCCTACGATTATCTTACAAAACCGACCCCGCTGGCCGAGCTCGAACTGCTCATTGAAAAAGCGTACGAGCGACATCAACTCGGGAAGGAAAACCGCCAACTCAAAGCGGCGATGAACCGGGGCAAGACGCAATGGAAAATGATCGGCGAATCCGCAGCCATGCAGGATATCTTTCGCCTTATCGAAAGAGCGGGACCAAGCGACAAAGGGATTTTGATTCTGGGTGAAAGCGGCACCGGAAAAGAACTCGTTGCCCGGGCGCTGCACGACAATTCTCCGCGGGCCGACAAACCTTTTGTCGCGGTCAATTGTACGGCTCTTACGGAAACGCTTTTGGAAAGCGAATTGTTTGGTCACGAGAAAGGCTCATTTACCGGTGCGACGACGGCCAAGCAGGGGTTATTTGAAATTGCCGATGGAGGCACGCTGTTCATCGATGAAATGGGGGAAATGCCGCCATCAATGCAGGCCAAGTTGCTGCGTGTCCTCGAAGATGGTTCCATGCGCCGGGTTGGTTCTCTGAAAGAACGTCGCATCAACACGCGCGTCATTTCGGCGACCAATCGCGATTTGGCCAGGGAGGTCGAAGAGAGACGATTTCGCGAGGATCTGTATTACCGAATCAACGTTATGTCGATTGATCTGCCCCCGCTGCGCGATCGAACGGGCGATGTGCCATTGCTCGTATCGCAATTCCTGGGAGGGGACTGGAAAATCGATGTCTCCGCCATGACCGCCATGGAGTCCTATAGGTGGCCGGGCAACGTGCGGCAGCTCATCAACGTACTCGAACGTGCCAAGATTCTGGCGGACAGCCAAACCATAACCCTCGAAGACCTGCCGCAGGAATTGACCAGCGAAGCACCCGTTGGCAATACCCGGCACCACACGCCAGACACGCTGGCGGCTTTGGAGTGCGCAAAAGTGATCGAAGTGTTGCGACGGGAGCATGGCAATAAGACCCGAGCCGCCAAAGCGCTGGGCATTACCCGCCGTTCGCTCTATCGATTGATCGAAAAGTACGACATTCGGTTGAATGTATCGTAGAACAGATGATGGTTTTTCATTGCATGGGAAGCATTACGCCGGTTTCGATTCGTCGTGCGGGTTCTGCTCCCCTTCGCGCTCATCATATTCGTCAACCAGAACTGACGGGCAGACTTCCTGTTGGTCGCATTGCAGACACACCACGCGAACCAGGTCGCTGCCACTGAGACGCAACTGTTGATCTTCGCAAAGCTGATACAACGCCTGTAGATGTTCACAAACCATGATCACCTCCTGAGAGCCATTTTTACGATTCTGAATCCGCGGTTCAAGAGGCGATCTGCTGGAAATCGCGACCGGTGGGATTCTGGTGAACGGTCAGGTCGAATTCCGGCAGAACGGCCAACAGGTGATCGAAGATGTCCGCCTGAATTCCCTCGTAGTTGGTCCAGGCGACGTCGTTGCTGAACACGTAAATCTCGATGGGCAGCCCATCTTTGCTCGGCGCCAATTGCCTCACGAGAAACGTCATTCCCTTGTGAATTTTCGGATTCTCATGCAGATACCGTTTCACATACTCACGAAAACAGCCGACGTTGGTCATCCGCCGTCCGTTGACAGGCTGTTGCACATCGACATCGTGCGTCTGATTGTGTTCCTCAATTTCTGCCGCTCGTTCATTGATGTATTCGGACAACAGTGTGTATTTGCGAAAACGGTTGATCATCGCCTCATCGCAAAACCGAATTGTGTTCATGTCGATGTGGAGAGAACGTTTGATCCGCCGGCCACCAGAGGATTGCATCCCCCGCCAGTTCTTGAATGAATCGGCAATCAATGCGTACGATGGAATCGTGGTGATGGTCTTGTCCCAGTTCTGCACTTTGACCGTGGTGAGCGTGATGTCGATGACATCGCCATCGGCTCCGAATTTCGGCATTTCGATCCAGTCACCAATGTTGACCAAATCGTTCACAAAAATTTGAATACTGGCGACCAGGCCGAGGATTGTATCCTTGAAAACGAGCATGACCACGGCGGTCACCGCACCAATTGCGCTGACGATACCCCACGGATCGCGACCGGTCAAAGTCGCGGCGAGAAACACGCCTCCGATCACCCACACCAGCAGTTTAATCCCCTGCACAAATCCACGGATCGGATTGTTGCGGGACATTTTGAGCGTTTGGTAAATATCTTCCGACGCATTCAACAAGGCGATTACGAGAAAGATGCCGATGAAAATCGTGTACGCCGTGGCTATCCGCTGGACCGCAACTTCCAGGCTGACCTCGAAAAACGGAGGTGTGAACAACGCCGCGGAAAGGTAGACGATGACTGCAGGCACGAGGTGCGTGAGTCTTGTGAAAAATCTCCGCTGCAGGAGAAAGTCATCCCACTTCGTCGGGGTTCGCTTGACGACATGTCCGACAATCACCAGGACAATAAACCGCGCGATACCATACGTGATCGCCGCGACAGCGATCGTGCCAAGGATGACAATCAGCGCGGCGGTCCAATCCTGTAATTCGCCCCGAAAATAACGCTGAGCCAACCAGTCGTGCAGCGCTTTGACGCTGGTATTGATACTCAGAGCATCATCCTGCACGAACAAAGCCGGAAAGAAAAACCGCATGTGAGATTTCCTGGAATTGCGATGTGTTGCGATTTCAAGTAATGCAAGTCAAAAATAGGGGATTCCAATTTTTCAGATGTGTTACCCCGTTCAAAAGATATTCAACTTTCAGGGGTATAATTTTGTCAAAACGAACGATCCGGAAACGTGTTGCCGGGTGAAATCTGGTAAATTCAACTCACGATAGCAGTCGCATCCGGCATGTCAAACACCGTCACCTTCGGAATCGCAATTTTTGTTTGGAGGCTACAAAATGCTCAGAAAACCTGTCGTACTGCTCGCCACCGCCATGCCGTTTGTATTCCTGTTGCAAAGCGCCTCGGCCCAAAAAACGGATCACGATCACCTCCAGGGCCATTGGTTCATCCATTCGATGGAGAAAAATGGCAAGGAAATTCCAAGTGAAAGAATCAAATCGATCGACCTGGTTGTGGAGTTCTCAGGGGACAAACTCATTCAAAAGGTTGATGGAAAGATCATCCGGGAAGCCAGGATTCGAATCGACTCAACAGCCACTCCAAAAACGATTGACACCACCTTTGAAGAACTCGTCGAAAAGGGGATCTACAAACTCGATGGAGATGAGTTAACCATTTGCACCGGGACAAAACCTTCGTCGGTTCGCCCGACGAAATTCCAGACGGCGGTCAACAGGAATCATGTTCTGATGGTTCTTCGGCGTAAACGCTAGCGCAGTTTACTTTCTGGTGCGACGCCACTGGTTCGTGGTGAACTGGTATTGCTTGCCAAAAGACGTCATTTGTGGCACAGAAGGGCGTAATACGCTCTGGCAGGTCGGGATTACCAGGACGAGTCTTCACAGATATTCTGCCCCTGCTTCTGGCAGAGGATTTCAGGCCGCTTTTTGCTGTGGAGCGGCGGAAGGTTGACCAGCGGGAACCCTGATCGTCTGGCCTTCTTCTTCGGCATCCTCTCCACCGGCTGCCAGACGGAGCAATGCCGGCAGTGTGACGACCGAGACGAACAGGCAGCCCGCGACCCCCACGACCAGCGTGAGACCAAAGCTGCGCAATCCCTGATGAGATGCCACCATCATGCTGCCGAAGCCGATCATCGACGTAAACGATGTCAGAATGATGGCGTTGATGGTTGAGGAAGACATACGGTACCCGTCCTTCTGCGTTCGGAAATCGTGCACGACATGGACGCCATCATCAACTCCGATACCCAGGACCAGCGGCAGGACAATCAGGTTGGCAGGATTCAGATTCACTTTGAGAATCGCCAGCATGCCGAGCATAAACATGCCGCCGACCAGCGGAGGCACTAACGCAAACAGTGTGTCGCGGACATTCCTGAAGTCGAGCATGGCGGCAATCGACGCGGCGATGCCCACATAAGTTGCCACAAGATAGAGCGGGTCGAATTCGATCTGTTTGGTGCGGAAATACATGATTGCACCAACGACGACAATCATCGGGGGCAACAGCGTAATTAACTTGTGTTGATTACCGAGGAAGTCGATCAGCAGCACGAGAAAGATCACAGCCAGAGCAAACAGGGCGGCATGTTCGTAGCTGGCTCGAATTTGATGTGACGCTTCATAATTCTGTAGTGGAGTCCCGGTACAATCTGGATCAACCGATCGCACGTCGTTCACAAAACGGGTTAACGGTTCGATTTCCCAGATCTGGTTCTTCGGATAAACCTGCAACAGCCATTTGCCTTTCTCGCTGACAAACCGCGACGTCAACTCCTCCGGAAGATCAGCCAGTTTGATCGGCTCGGTATTGGAAGCCGCATGTAATCCGCGAAATTGTTCCAGCAGGGCGACCCGCATGCGATACTCAAAACCGTGCATGAAGGCGACCTGATGTTGCAGCGACAGTTCCTCGAAGCGATCGAGAAATTGATCAAGGATCGCGAGGATTTGTCGCGCTTCCGGCGTGTTGCCCCGTCGAAGAGTCAAATAGAAATTCTCCATCGACCGGCCGATGCGAGCCGGGTCCACCCGTTCCGGCGCGGGCGGGTTGTTTGGCAGATGTGTCAATCGTGCGCGAAAGGCCTGTACCAGCAATGCCGTCTCTTCAGTGGGATGATTCGGTATATGCGTTGCCAGTTCTTCGACGTGATGAACGCTTGGCAGAGCTTCAAACTGTTCTTTCAGCAGCCGGGCTTCTTCCGGAGTTTCAGCAAGTGATACGGCGAACAACAGAGAATGGTCTGAGTTGTCGAAAATCCGTTTCTGCGTTTCAACGGATTCCAGTCCCTGAGCCTGCAGGTTCAACAGATTGTAATCATATTTCACCTTCATCGAAGGCGTACTGTCTTTGAATGATATGGCCTGCATGCTGATGGCGGCAATCATTACAGTGGATGCGATGAGTACGACTTTCGGATATTTCGATGTGAAGTTTCGCAGCAGGTTTCCCTGGAAAGGATGCGGCAGTTTCCTGGGCTCGACGTTTTCGTCAGAGACCGAAATCAATGCGGGCAATAGCAGGAAGGTGGCTGCTGCACAAACCAGAATTCCACCACCGGCAACAATGCCCAACTCTGCAACACCGAGAAAACTGGTGAATGTCGCACAGAAAAAGGCCAATGCCGTTGTGATGGCTGCTGCCATAATCCCTGCACCGACACCGGTCGAAGTTGAGACCAGGGCCGATTGCAGCTTCTTGCCCTCATGCCGAAGTTGCAGGTAGCGTGCGAGGTAATGAATGCCGAAATCGATTCCCAGCCCGATCAGAATCGCGGCGAAGGAAACTGAGAGGATGTTCAAATGGCCGACGGCAAAGGTTGTGTAGCCAAAAGCCCAGGCCATGCCGACGCCGAGCATCACCAGACAAAGCATCGGATGCCGGAACCCGCGGAAACCGATCAGCAACAGCAGGCCAACACCAATGAAGGAAATCACCGACGCCTTGAGCATGTCTTCCTGCGACTTGCGCATCTCGTCGTTTTCGAGAACGGGAATTCCCGTCACACTGATGTTTGCGGATGGGAACAGCGTACTGACTTCTGCCACCATCTCCCGCAGGTGGTCGATTGATTTGGTGGCTCCCTCGAAGTCATCATCGGCCGGTGTAGGGAACGCTTTGATGAAACCCATCGTCCCCTTGTCGTTCATCAGGTAGATGACTTCCTGAGCCGCGTCTTTCATGCGGTTGTCAATCGGAACAAGATCGGTCCAGGGGTTGACGAAATCATTCTGGTCTGCCAGCCAGCGATTCATGCTGGTGGCCAATTGTTGTGCGGAGGCGAGTGTCTGCTCGCGCCCGGCGGCGTTGCCCGTTTCGAGTTCGTACTGGAATCTGGCGAAAACTTTGGCCAGTTGGATTTGATCCCAATTGCCCTGCAAGAGTGGGGCATGTTGTTCAACGTGTTCCAGACCCGCTTCAAGTTGCCTGGGGCTGAGGTATTGCAACCCCTTCCCGCGCAGTTCGCCTGGTTCCACTTTGTAAAGCACGTTGGAGAAATGATCGGTGTCCTGAGTCATCCGTGTGCCAAGTTCATCCAGCACATCCTTGATGACTTCAGGTTGAGCATCTTCGACGACAACCACGATATCGGATGCGTCGCCGAAACTTTCGGTGTAATTCATCCAGCGCTTGTGGAACGGTGCCTGGGGATCAATCAAATCCGCCCGGTCGGTCTTGAAGTTCAGATTGGCTGCGGTGTAGGCAATCGCCGCACATGCGGACAGCATGATCAGCCAGAGCGTCAGCTTGGCATTACTGGAAACTGTCAGAGTGAGGGAACGGACGGTGTCCGTCAACATCGACCCGGAATCTGAAAATTCGTGGGAAGTGCTGGAACGCTGGTCGGCCGTGGATGAAGATGACTGATGGCCAGCGTGATCGGAACGTCCTTGGTCCGTCTTACGCGACATGAAGTCCTGTTTCGGCACCCGAACGGGTGAATGTCTGGTCGCGTTACCATAATGATGAGAGCGCGAATTGGCTCTCACAGATCACTATGGCTCCGCCATTTTGTTTGATGATCTGGATTAAAAGGCCCGCATCCTGCAAATTCGGAATTCTGCGCGAGTAAAATCCCTTGTCGAAATATCGTTCAATTCACCACCCGCACGCCACAGTCGATCGCTTTCTCAAGTGGGATTCTCGATTTTCCTCAATATCTGCCGGTTGATGTTGGTGCACCAGTGGTTCCTTCGAGTGAAAATCGTCGAAAACCATTGTGCGCTCTGGTCTTTGCCAAAAAATGACAGGCGGGGATTCTAGTGTGGAACCGGCAATCTGGGCAACCGGAGTAGCAATTCGACGGAGAATAGGGTGTTTGCAAGGTCTGTGTAAAGCGGCAGCTCGCCAATTTTACCGCTTTGCTTATGTTGAAGTCATCCGACATTTGATTAAAGGGTTGCAAATTGATTATAGCGGCAAACGGATAAGTGTGGCGTCTGGTTCTGCCTTGCCACAAAAGTTGAGTGCTGGCATCTTATGGTGATCGAGGTTACTTCAACTGCAAAGCCGAAAAGAGATTTACCAGAGTTCAAGCGATCCCAGAGTTCAAGCGATCACTGGGGAGTTCTCACTTGTGCGATGGCGTTCAGGATGCCGGACCAGGTGTAATCGATCGCCTCAGCGTCGATTAATAAACCGACGTTCTCCGCAGCGGCTGTCGTTACCGGGCTGATGCTGCACAGCTTCAAGTCGCTGCCAATTCGGGACTTAACGTCATTCGGCAACTGCCGCGCAATGTTCTCTGCGATCGACGGGCTGGAAAGTCCGATCCAGTCGATCTCGCCAGATGCCAGTATTCCTGATTCCTGATCACTGAACGATTCGACATCAATGTTGTGATAGACAACCACCTTTTCGATTGATGCAGCAACTTCCTGCAGTTCGTCGATCAGCACCTTTCGACCTCGATTTGCACCTGCCCAGAGAACATGCTGGCCGACAGTATTGGGTTTTAATGTTTCCGCGAGTGCCTCGGCGCGATAACTCTCTGGCGTGAGATCGCTCCGCAAGCCGAACTTCTCCAACGCCGCCACCGTCGATGGTCCAATTGTGGCGATTTTGATCCCACTGAGTTTGCGCATGTCGCCACCGGTTTCCCATAACCGGCCAAGAAATGCGTCAACGCCATTCACGCTGGTGAAGATCAGCCAGTCGAATTCATTGAGTCGCGCGAGTGCATCGTCGACCAATTGCCAATCGTCCGGCGGTTCGATCCGTATTGTCGGCAGCAAGACCGGTTGTGCGCCGAGTGCGATGCACTGCTCAATCACATCGCCTGTCTGATGCTCCGGGCGCGTGATTCCAATTCTCAACCCGAACAAAGGTTTGGTCTCAAACCATTCACATCGCGTTGTCGCACAATCACCGATGATGATCAACGACGGCGGCTCCAGTTTTGCTTTGCTGACTTCCACTGGCAATTCTTCGAGGGTGGCAAAGACGGATTGCTGATTCGGCGTTGAGGCTTTGGTGATGACACAGGCAGGTGTGCCGGGCGATTTGCCATGTTCAATCAACGACTGCACAATGCGTGGAAGACGATGCAGGCCCATGTAAAAAACGAGCGTGCCGGGCTGCTTCGCCAGCAGTTGGTAATCGAGCGAGGTCGAACTTTTCGTCGGGTCTTCATGGCCTGTGATGAACGTCACGGAAGAGGCATGCTCACGATGCGTGAGGGAAATCCCTGCATATTCCCCCGCCGCTGTCGCTGCTGTGATGCCTGGGACCACTTCAAAGGGAATGCCTGCTTCTGCGAGAGCTGCGGCTTCCTCACTCCCCCGCCCGAAAATGTATGGGTCGCCCCCTTTGAGGCGGACAACGATTTTGCCCTGCCGAGCCGCATCGATCAGTTGCTGGTTGATCTCCGACTGCCCCAGCCGTTTGCCATCTGGTCCATCCTGCCGACTGGTTCGTACAGAATTCGCATGTGTATGTCGCAATAACAACGGGTTCACGAGTCCGTCATAGAGGACGTAATCGGCCTGTTGCAGGCATTTCAACCCTTTGAGAGTGAGCAAGCCGGGATCGCCGGGTCCTGCTCCAACCAGATAGACTTTTCCTGCCTCATTCATGGCTCGATTCTAACGCGGACCGCAACCTGAATGAAGCAGAAGGAACCATAGGAGCCAGGAAGTTACACTTCTGAGCGTATTACGCTCTTCTGTGCCGCGATGAACATCGATTGGCCTGCAAATTACAGGCTCCCCACGAGCCAGAGACGTTACACCAGAAGGTAAACTGCTCTGGTTCGATGTGCGTTGTTTTGTCGCTATGATCTGGCAACTCACTTCAACCTTTCCGAGCGGGTGCAACTTTGAAGTCATACCCGCGCAGGTGGGTATCCAGAAAGTAAGAGTGGATTCTCCCACATTGGATTTCACACCGTGTGGGAATGACGGAATTGGGAGTTCGGTACGGTTCTATTCGCAGTACCCTCGCGATGTTTCACGGAATTCTCATTCGTACCCATAAAGATCGCGCGTTTTTTTTCGCCAAATATGGCGAATCATGCATCAATTCAATACCATGGGCTGATTCGAGTATTCTCATTTCCCATTCGGGAGATGTCGCGTTCGCGGCGATGATTCGACGTTTCGGCCAACCGGATTCACCCTGCGAGCCGCATTTTGCACTCTGGTCGGAAGTCGACAACTGCGGCGCAGCCGACGCCCCGGCTCCATCATTCGTGGCTGGTTGGGACGACCAAAAACATCCAGGACTTCGAACAACAGGACGAGGAATTCATGGCGAAGCATCAAACAGCAAACATTCGGAACGTCGCAATTGTGGGCCATAGTGCGGTCGGTAAGACGACTCTTGCCGACCTCCTGCTGTTCAAGACCAAGGTCGCCACACGAGCCGGTTCCGTCGATGATGGCTCCAGTCTGCTGGATGTCGACGAGGACGAACAGGCACACAAGCATTCCATTTCCTCATCGGTCTGTCATTTCACGCACGATGGAAAACATGTCAATGTGATCGACACACCGGGCAAGCCTGATTTTATCGGGCAGGTGATTGGTTCACTGCGTGCCGTAGAGACGGCAGTGATTACCGTCGCGGCTCCCTCGGGAATTGAAGTCAATACGCGGCGAACGTTTAATCAGGCAGTCAAAGCCGGTGTCGGGCGGATGATCCTCATCAACAAATGTGATGCCGACAACATCGATTTTGAGCAACTCATCAGCGATTTGCAGGAGATGTTCGGTGCCGGTTGTGTTCCTTTGAACCTGCCGGTCGGGCTGGGGGGAGACTTCAAAGCCGTGCACAGCACGCTTTCGAGTGATGTGGCTCCGAATGGCGTTGTCGGCGATGCGTCCGAATACAATCAGAATCTGATGGACGCGATTGCGGAGTCGGACGAGGAATTGATGGAACGGTACCTCGAAGGGGAGGAGTTAACTGCCGACGAAATTGAATCAGGTCTGCACAAGGCGATCGCCGCAGGCTCACTCGTGCCGATCTTCTGCTGCAGTGCCAAAACAGATGTCGGCGTGGACGAGTTCCTCTCCGCGTTGTCGCATTATGCTCCATCGCCAGTTGAGTTAACGCGCAAGGGAGTCAAAGAAGGAGAGGAATTTGAGATCGAACCGAAAGCGGATGGACCGCTGATCGCACAGGTCTTCAAGACACGTATTGACCCCTTTGTGGCAAAGATGAACTACATTCGCGTCTACTCCGGTACGTTGTCCAAAGACGCCAGCGTGAATTCAACCGGTTCCGACAAGCCAGTCAAAATTTCGCAATTGCTGGAAGTGCAGGGGGGTACGCAGGAAGCCGTCGATGCGGCTGTGCCGGGTGACATTGTGGCGACCGTCAAGCTGGAAGAGCTGCAAACTGGCAACGTGCTGACCAGGGGCATTGATGGCGTCACGATGCCTCCGATTGTCTTTCCCAAACCGATGATTGCATTGGCGGTCGAGCCGAAAAGTCAGGCGGATCAATCGAAGATCTCCGGTGCGCTGGCGAAGATCATTGACGAAGACCCGACGTTTGAAGTCGAGCGGAATGATCAGACCAGGCAGATGGTCATGCGAGGCATGAGCGAACTGCATTTGAAGATTTCCGAAGAAAAGCTGAATACACGCGACAAGGTGGAGATTGTCACTTCGTCACCCAAAATTCCGTATCGGGAAACGGTCAGCGGAACCGCTGAGGGCAGCTACCGCCACAAGAAGCAGAGTGGTGGTGCCGGGCAGTTCGCCGAGGTGCATTTCCGCATCGCACCGATTCCGCAGGAAATCAATGAGGAAGAGTTTTTCACCAAAGCCAACTTCGAGAGCATGCGGGAATATCATTACAATCCGGAATTGAATTATGCCTTCGTCGATCGCGTGACGGGAGGCTCGGTTCCGAACAACTATATTCCCGCTGTCGAAAAAGGTATTAAAGAGCGGATGACACAGGGCGTGATTGCCGGTAACCAGGTGCAGGATGTCTCTTGTGAACTCTTCTTCGGGAAAGATCACCCGGTTGACAGTAACGAAACGGCTTTCAAGACCGCCGCGAGCATGTGCTTCCGCGATGTGTTCAAGCAGGCCAGTCCCGTTCTGCTTGAGCCAATCTGCAACGTGGAAATCACCGTGCCGGGCGACAACCTGGGGGATATCACCAGTGACTTGAACACCCGACGAGGCCGCGTGGAAGGGATGGATGGTGCTCCGGGTGGTTATCAGATCATCCATGCCAAAGTCCCTTTGGCTGAGATGATGACCTACTCTCGAAACCTGGGCAGTATGACCGGCGGGCAGGGGTCCTTTACACTGGAGTTCAGCCACTACGAAACCGTCCCACCACAGGAGCAGCAGAAGATCGTTGCTGCCGCCGCCAGGGAAGCGGAAGAAGAGGGGTAAAGCGCACCACGTTCTCAGATGACAAGACCCGTAACATGAGGAGGCCTGTTTTCGCCATACGTCGCAACCGCCTGCAACGATCAGAAAGGAGCTATGTCTCGTCCAGCGTGCTTTTGCGGCGTAAAATGTGGTGGTAGTTTTGTGCGAAGCGATGGCTTTCGTCCCTCACATACTGCAGCAGTCGCAAGCCGAAGGAATGTTTGCTCAACCTGCGCGGCTCTGTTTCGCCCGGCACGAAAACCTCTTCGTCCCGCTTGGCAAGCGAAATCGTAAATGGAGGTGTAATGTCAATTGCCCGCATTGCCTCCAGAGCGGCATTCAGTTGCCCCTTGCCTCCGTCAATCAGAAGAATGTCGGGAAACGATTCCCCCTCCTGCGAAAGTCGCCTCAGTCTTCGGCTGACGACTTCGCGAATCGCACCATAGTCATCTACACCCTCAACTGTGCGGATTTTGTAGCGTTTGTAGCCATGCTTGAACGGCAGCCCGTCAATGAATTGCACCAGCGACGCGACCGTTTCACCACCCTGTAAATGAGCGATGTCGATTCCTTCGATCCGCCGGGGAAGCTCGGACAGTTTGAAGATCTGTTTCAGGCCGGACATCCCCTTTTTGGGGTCGATGTAAAAGACCTCCGGCTGGGCATGTTCTTCCAGGTCGCCACGCAGATTCAGGTTCTCCAACGCCTTGATTTCGTCTCGAATGCGGGCGGCTTTTTCATATCTGCATTTGTCCGAGGCGGCCTGCATCTCCTTTTTCATGTCGGCCAGAAGCCTTTTCTTTCCGCCATCCAGAAACATCCTCAGCCGTCGGATATCTTCGCGATACTCCTCTTTACTGATACGCAGATTGCAGGGAGCCGTACATTGATTGATGCTCGCCAGCAGGCAAGGCCGAAACCACCGCCAGCGTTCATCACCGTCATCAATATCGAGCGAACAAGTGCGAAACCGAAAGATTTTCTGCAGAACTGAAATCGTGCCACGCAATTTGCGCGCACTGGTAAACGGTCCGTACAACTTGACTCTTTTATCCGATGGTGTGCGGGTGAATTCGACGCGGGGAAAATCTTCCCCCGTTATGATCTGCAGGTAGGGGAATGTCTTGTCGTCTTTCAGTTCGGAATTGAACCGGGGCTGAATGTCCTTGATCAATCTCGCTTCCAGTAGCAGCGCATCGACTTCGCTTTCGGTTTCGATGTGATCGATCGTCGCAATCTCCGGAACAAGGTCCGCCGTTCGTAAATCGGTGGCGGCGGCATTGGAGAAATAGCTGCCAACTCTGCTGCGCAAATTGACCGCCTTGCCAATATAGATCACCCGGTCGAGCGCATCTTTCATCAGATAGACGCCGGGTGAGGTGGGCAGTTTTCGGGCCTGCTCGCGGGGGGGGAGATTTTGGGCTTGCGAATTGGACATGCGGGAATTGTAGGCAATGATGCGGGAATCCTGTAGACCTGTGCGTTACCCAGACAGGTCAGATCGACAATGGATTCTCCCCCACATATCGAATCGTTCAAGGACACGTTTTCACTCATTGCCCAGAGATCGAGTTGCCCAGAGATACCTGCCATGTTTTTTCGGTTCATTCATCAAAACGGATCAGGGTGACGTTCGTCAAGATTTGAGGTGGGCAACACAAAAAAAGACCCCGTCAGATTTCTCCGACGAGGTCTTTTCATTTATGCAAAAAGGCTGGTCTATGCTTATTGAGCCAGTTCAAGCTCCGTGTTTGCTAAGTTTAGACTCGGAAGATTGCAACATCTTTCGAGTTGTGATGGTTGACCGTTTAGAGTTGCGAACAACTTGACGTTGTGACAAGCTCAGACCGGTCAGGTCATATCCTTAGAAAGGAGGTGATCCAGCCGCAGGTTCCCCTACGGCTACCTTGTTACGACTTAGTCCCAATCACGGAAGTCACCTTCGGCGCCTGCCTCCGAAGTTAGCTCAGCGACTTCGGGTGCCTCCCGCTTTCGTGGCTTGACGGGCGGTGTGTACAAGGCTCAGGAACATATTCACCGCAGTATAGCTGACCTGCGATTACTAGCGATTCCAGCTTCATGCAGGCGAGTTGCAGCCTGCAATCCGAACTGAGGAGCGCTTTTTGGGATTTGCTTACTCTCGCGAGTTCGCGTCCCTTTGTACGCTCCATTGTAGCACGTGTGCAGCCCTGGACATAAAGGCCATGAGGACTTGACGTCATCCCCACCTTCCTCCGGTTTAACACCGGCAGTCTCCTTAGAGTCCCCGACATGACTCGCTGGCAACTAAGGACAAGGGTTTCGCTCGTTCAGCGACTTAACGCGACATCTCACGACACGAGCTGACGACAGCCATGCAGCACCTGTG
>JANQSH010000092.1 GCA_028284145.1 Planctomycetaceae bacterium
AAACGTCTGATCCGATACAAGAAGGTCATCGAATGCCCCGTCTACAAAACCGTTGTGGTCGAAGTGCCCAACTGCTGTGACGGTGCCTGCGATCCTGGCTGCGGCCCGGCTTGTGGCCCGGAAGCTCCTTCTGCTCCTGAAGAAGCAGCTCCCCCGGCACCGCCCGCAGCTTCGGCGAGCATCAAAAGCCCGCGTCGCGTCAACAACATCGTTGTCTCGACCGTGAACTAGTCATCACTGACTGAACCTGAAGGCCGGCGGCATAGTTCTCTGTGCCGCCGGTTTTTGTTTGCGCTGAGCCTTCTTCTCTCCCTTGATCGATCGTATCCCACCAGACGAACGACATTGTGGTCGATCGCAATCCCGATCTCGCAGCGTAACGTTACGAATCCAAAGAATGTGATGTAAACACCTTGCGACGGAAAATCAGGGCAGTTGCTTGATTCGTAACAGTCATCCGGGTACTAAAGAACCTGTAAAATCGACGCGATCCGGTCCAGGATGAAACTGGCTCTCACTACTGCAACATTCCGGCTGGAAGTCAGGGTTTGATGAAGTGACAAGGAGCAACAACGGAGCGGGTTATGTCAATCTGTACCCCAAAACAAAGCCTTGACAAGGCCCCCCGAAATCACACCGCGTTTGATTCCTGCCATGTGAAAGCTGGCCGGCTGAAGAAACCGATTGAAATTATTGATCGTACCGTCGCCTGTTTTCGCATTTGACAGAATGGCTTGCTGGTGACGTCATACTGACAGGCTCAGTTGGTCTGACACCGTCACCGCCTGACCTCATCGACTCAATGGAAATCCTGCGATGGTTAGTTCTCTGCATGTAGCGGTTGTGGGCACGACATCCTCCCGTTTTAATTCGTGTGTCAGGTTTGTTCCCTGTAAAAAATAGGCGAAAAAGTGGCGACAGCGAAAAACTTGGTCGTGGCCCAATCTGGCGGCCCTTCACCCGTCATCAATAACAGCTTGCGCGGTCTCGTCGAAGCGGCGCGGGATCTGCCACAAATCGACACTGTTTACGCTGGCTGGCACGGTATTGAAGGCGTCCTCAAAGAGGAATTGTTGAACCTCACACAGCAATCTCCTGAAGAAATCGCGTTATTGCGGACTACGCCTGCAGCGGGTTCGATTGGGACCTGTCGCTATAAGTTGCGGGAACATCAGAACGAGGATTTCGACCGCCTCATCGACATCTTCAAAGCACACGATATCGGGTATTTCTGCTACATCGGTGGAAACGACTCGATGGACACAGCCAACAAAGTGGCACAACTCGCTCAATCCAAAGGGGTGGATGTCGTCGGAGTCGGTGTCCCCAAGACCATCGACAATGATGTCGGAGACAGTGAATACAAACTGATCGACCACACACCTGGTTACGGCAGCACGGCTCGATATTGGTCGCACATCGTGCAGTTTGCCAATGAAGAGAATGCTGGAAGTTGCCCGGCAGATCCTGTACTTGTACTGCAGGCGATGGGGCGGCGTATCGGCTATATTCCCGCTGCTGCGCGGCTGGCAGATCCCAATCGGGAATTGCCGCTTCAGATCTATCTGGCCGAGCGCGAAATCAGCGTTGAACAACTGTGCGACAACGTGAATGACCAACTGAAAAAAGATGGACGTTGCATCGTTGTCGTCAGCGAAGGCCTGAAACTCGGTGACATCGGCGAAACAAAAGACTCGTTCGGCCATACACAATTCAGCGCCAGTCAGATTACTGTCGCTCAACTGGTTGTGAATGCACTCAACAAAAACGGTTTGTCGGTAAAAGGGGCTGCCCGTGGCAATGTTCCCGGCACAGACCAACGCCACAATATGATCTTTGCAT
Source organism: Planctomycetaceae bacterium (assembly GCA_028284145.1). Taxonomy (GTDB): domain Bacteria; phylum Planctomycetota; class Planctomycetia; order Planctomycetales; family Planctomycetaceae; genus JANQSH01. The sequence goes on from JANQSH010000092.1 coordinate 1,843, forward strand.
CGACGGTTGATCTTCAGGAAGCATACGCTGTCGGCGTTAAGGCGGCAAATTTGGCCACTGCCGGCGAGAGCGGTTTTATGGCGACGATTCTGCGAAACCCCGGTCCCGAATACAGTGTTCGATACGACAAGGTGCCGCTTCCAGACGTCGCCAATAGCGAGCGAACGTTTCCGGAATCGTGGATTAGCGAAAACGGGCACGACGTCAGCGACGAATTCATTGATTACGCAAAGCCTCTGGTCGGCAATGACTGGGTCAGCGTCCCAATCATCGACGGACGAGTCCGGCTGGCCAGACTCTCCCCGATTTTCGCCGATCAGAAACTCGACAAGTACATTCCCCAGGCAGATCGATCATAGCCTGTTCTCAGCGGTGCGCGTGCTGTTCTTCATTGCGGTCCGACTTTTGTACAAGAGTCTCTTCCAGGTTTAGGAGCCCCCTGTGTCTGACAATCCTTTGAATCAATTCGAGAAACGAAATGGTTTCCTGGTCGGCGTTGACTCTGATGGTTGCGCATTTGATTCAATGGAGATCAAACACAAAGAATGTTTCATTCCCAATTTCATCAAATCCATGGGATTGCAACCGGTTTCCAAATATGCCCGCGAAGCGTGCGAGTTTACCAATTTGTATTCCATATGGCGCGGTGCAAATCGGTTTATTTCGTATACGCTTGCATTGGATCTGATGGAAGAACGTCCTGAGGTTCAGGCGAGGAATGTCGCCATCCCCAAACTGCAGGGAGTGCGAGACTGGATTGAACGGGAAACAAAGCTGGGCAACCCGACACTCATTGCAGAAGTCGAGAAGACACAGGATGCGGACCTGAAGTTGGCTCTCGACTGGTCGGTGGCGGTCAATGAAACAGTCAACGATCTTGTGCATGGCGTCCCGCCTTTTCCGCTCGTCAGAGAATCACTCGAGAAGCTTCAAAGTGTGGCCGACATCCTGGTCTGCTCCGCAACGCCCAATGCCGCGTTGCAGAAGGAATGGGAGGAACATGACATCGCCCGCTTTGTAAGTGATTGTGGCGGTCGACCCGCCATTTGCGGACAGGAAGCCGGCAGCAAAAAAGAAACGCTCGGATTTGCAAGTGGCAAAGGGTACGTCGATCATCACGTGCTGATGATTGGCGATGCACCTGGTGACATGAAAGCAGCAGAAGCAGTGGGCGCGCTCTTCTATCCGATCAATCCCGGTCATGAAGAAGCAAGTTGGGATCGTTTTTTCAACGAGGCCTGTGAAAAGTTTCTGAACGAGTCGTTTGCCGGAGATTATCAGGCCGAGTTGATTGCCGAGTTTGACACATACCTTCCAGAAAAGCCGCCCTGGAAATAGAGTGTATTACGCTCTTCTGTGGCGAGAAAATCATCTTTTGGCCTGCAAACACAGATTCCCACGAGCGAGAATCGTCACACAAAAAGGAAACGGCTCTGGTTGAACCTGCCTTTCACCATCCCTCTCTTCAAATCCTCTACGACAACACGAGAAACAAAGTTATGTCGCAACATGATATTGGTTTAATTGGACTGGCCGTTATGGGCCAGAATCTTGTCCTGAACATGGCCAACAATGGCTATTCAGTCGCCGTCTACAATCGCACAACAAGTACGACCAACGAGTTTGTTGGCGGACTCAAAGACCGACCGGTCGATGTCGTGCATGAAGGGACTGCTGATCGGATCGTCGGTTACGATTCGCTGGAAGAGTTCGTTGCCAGTTTGAAACGTCCTCGCCGAGCCATGATCATGGTCAAGGCAGGCGGACCTGTTGATGCGGTCATCGAACAGCTCAAGCCGATGCTGGATGCAGGCGACATCATCATTGATGGTGGCAATTCCGACTTCAACGACACCAATCGTCGATCAAAGGATCTTCCCGAAGCCGGCTTGCAATTCATTGGCACAGGTGTCTCTGGCGGAGAAGAGGGAGCGCTTAAAGGTCCGAGTATCATGCCGGGCGGACACATCGAAGCCTGGCTTCACGTCAAAGATCTTTTTCAGGCGATCTCTGCAAAAGTTGGACCGAATAACGACATCCCCTGTTGCGAGTGGGTTGGCGAAGATGGGGCAGGGCATTACGTCAAAATGGTGCACAATGGCATCGAATATGGCGATATGCAGCTTATTTGCGAAGCCTACTTCATCCTGAAGCATGTCATTGGTGCATCGAATGAAGAGTTGTTCGAAATCTTCAAGCAATGGAACGAAGGTGAACTCGAAAGCTATCTGATCGAAATCACCCGAGACATCTTCACTGTCAAAGATCCTGAAACTGACAACGCTCTTGTTGATCAGATTCTTGATACCGCTCGACAAAAGGGAACGGGCAAGTGGATGAGCCAGCACGCGCTCGATCTCGGTGTGCCAACGACGCTGATTACGGAAGCCGTTTACGCCCGTTGCCTCTCTGCTCAAAAAGACGCCCGCGTTCGAGCGGAAGAAGTGCTTACCGGCCCCGAGGCATCATTCGATGGCGATCGCAAGGCGTTCATTGAAGATGTCCGACAGGCACTTTATGCGTCCAAACTTTGCAGCTACGCACAAGGATATGTACAGTTGGATGCCGCAGCTGAGGAATTCGGATGGAAACTGAATAACGGAAACATCGCGTTGCTGTGGAGGGGAGGCTGCATCATTCGGTCCACTTTTCTTGGTGATATCAAGAACGCGTTTGACAAGAACGCAGATCTGGAAAACCTGTTGCTGGATGACTTCTTCAAAGAGGCGATTGATCAGGCGCAACCAAGTTGGCGCCGCGTCGTCGCGACGGCCGTCGAGCATGGTTTGCCAGTCCCCGGTTTTGCTGCCGCGTTGACTTACTACGATGGATATCGCCGCGGTCGACTGCCTGCGAATTTGTTGCAGGCACAACGCGATTACTTTGGTGCTCACACCTATCAGCGAATCGACAAGCCTCGCGAAGAAACGTTCCACACGGATTGGATTCGGGAACGGAATATCGGCGAGTAATCCGCCACGAACGAAATTCATTCGTCATGACGACGGATCAGCTATGTCTGGAGAACAGAGAAATCGCCCGTCGGTCCTCGCGTCATTGGACGTTTCTTTTTATGCGATCTACGGCATCAATCGCCTGCTGATCATCAACGACATTTGTGGCAATCTCAACACAGGCGACTTTGTGCAGAAACAAAGGGCCGGATCAGTTTTTGTTCTCTTTGTAGACCATGTCGATGGCTAAACCAGCCGCCAACAACAACGCTGCCAATGACGGGTTGGTATTGGAATGCAGACTGATCATGTAATTGTCGGCGGAAGTGAACAGTTCTTTGCCGATGCCGGCCCACTTCTTCGTGACGACGCCCAGTTCTTCTTCGTTGTTGTCGAGAAGGCGGAAATTCCAACCCTTCCAATCCCCTTTGACAAAGGCAACCTGTTCGCCATCCGGATTGAAAACGTAAAAGGCTCCACCCAAAGAAAGCATCTTTTGTTGAAAGTACCCCAGCGGACGTCCCTTTGCATCGGAGACCGTCACCTTGGCCCGGAAAAGGGCGAATGGCCGGTGGATGGTGAGAACGGCTGGCCCATTTTCGGATTCGGAAATCTCAATGGTGGTGGGCATCAATGATTTGGAGATGATCAAACGCAGCCATTTTGTGAGTCCAGAAACCGTTTCCCGGGCCATTCCAATTGGTGCGTTGGTTTCCGGGTCCAGGATGTCGTAAGCATCCGTCAGTTTGAAGATGCCAGTATGTTCTTTGATGAAAAACTGAGTTCGGCTCAACAGCGACATATCAGCCATCTCCGCATCGAGGGCATTAGCATTGCGATGTAACACGTCAGTCAAGTTACTGCACCGCGGGCCTCTTCACAAGTGTTGACTTGACCTCACTTCAAAATTGGAATTCCGAAAACAAATCGAGCAGGAGGTGGGGTTCCCCCCTCTGGGGTCAATCACGCTCCCCAGAGGCACACTCCCCCAGAGGACTTCCACCTCCTGTAAACAAAACATGCCCGGCAAATAAAACCGCCACTCAACACGAATGTGTCGAGCAGCGGTCGGATTAGTAAAGTTGATCTGTTCCCGTCATCCGCAAGGCACGTGGCAGACCCCGTTTGGAGTCCAACGAAGTCCTTTGCAAACACGAGAAAATGAGTTGCGATTTATTCGACCGAACACTGTGTGCAGCAGGCCTCATCGCAGACACATTCGCCATCAGGCAGACAGCAGCCGCTCGCGTCACAGACGCAGGTATCACACTGACAGACCTCACAGCATGCACAAGGTGAAGTCGCAGCCGCAACGGTGGAATCAAAACCACCCAGGACGAAAACAGAACCCAGAATCAATGCGAGCGAAGCAACGATAATCGTGAAAGTCTTAAACATGGAATTTCTCCTGAATGCAAAATGAAAAACTTCAAATCATGAAGAGTGATTGCAATCAGGATCTCTAATTCAGCCAGACTCCCAGCTTCGATTGATTAGCGTTGTGGGAACAGGAGGCGGTGTCTACTGCGGTCGTCAATGAGAACCAACACCGTGGGTTGGTCAGATGGATTTCTTCGCCTAAACCAGCGAGCGAACTTTGCGATTCCAGTTCGACACACTGCGTCAAGACAACCGGACTGAGAGCCGACCTCGCTGAGCAGACAACACAGAACGCACAACCTGTATGTCGGTATTGCGATGTTCCGAATTCAGTTGACCCGGATTCGACAGGGTCGGTGAGAGCTGCTGGAAAGGAATGATGACCACAGCAGCTTTGACCAACAGCGCCCGAAATTCCGGAGTCGCACATGGCCAGCGCACAGCAGGAACGTCCACCCTGGCATTCGATACCAACGGTATTCGCAAAAGTCGGTTGCAAGACACCCGCAAGCAGTGTCAGAACCAATCCAGGATGGCCGATTTGCTTCCACATAATACACCAATTATACCCCGATGTGAATCAGGTTCAACCCCGAATTACATGTCATCCCCGCAACCCATTTCACACCAGGTGATTACAGGTAAAAGAATGCGGTTACAGGTACAACAACACCGTCAACAAGCAAAGAAATTCGAACTGTCAGAATTCAACACCATTGGAAGATTCAACTGATAACGGCTCTTTCCTGGTGCGGGGGTCATGAAAGCGATATCCCACGCCACGGACCGTCTCAACCAGACTGGCATGATTTCTCAGTTTCTTGCGAATCGAACGAATGTGAACATCGATCGTCCGCTCTAAAACGAACGCGTCACCCAATGCGGAATCAATCAATTCTGACCGCGTGAAGGCCCGTCCTGGTTGTCGAATCAGCATGTCGAGCAAAGAAAATTCGCTGGGAGTCAGGTCGAGTAACAAATCGTCCACTGTCGCACTATGACGCTTTCGATCGATCACGATCCCCTGGCTCGCCACCACGTTTCGATCATCAGAATTGCTCGACCGGCGGCGCAACAACGCCTTGATCCTTTCCAGCAGAACTTTAACACTGAAAGGTTTGGTGACGTAATCGTCGGCTCCCATCGCCAACCCCACAACCTGATCGGTCTCTTCCGACTTGGCGGTCAACATGACGACGAGGACATCCTGAATCGTCGGATTGGCACGGACCCGGCGGCAGACTTCCAATCCATCGATCACGGGCAACATCAAGTCAAGTACAATGACGTCGGGCGTCCGCTGTAATGCCTGATTCAAACCATCCTGCCCATCGTTTGCAACCGAAACGGCGTAGCCCGCCTGCTCCAGATTATAGGACAGAACATCCGACAGCGAGCGATCGTCCTCAATAACCAATACATGAGATTTCGCCATAACTCAACTCGTCTGGGGGGAAGGATCCAAGTCGTGTTTGTGCCGGGCAATTTCGCCATCCACAAGATAGATGACGTCCTCGGCAATGTTTGTGGCGTGGTCAGCGATCCGTTCGAGATGCCGCGACACCGAAAACAGATACAAAGCCGCCTCAATCAAATCGGGATTGGTCCGCATAACCTGATACATTTGATCGATGATCTGACGATTCAGGTCATCCACCTCGTCGTCCGTCAGACAGACTGCCTGAGCTGCCTCCACATCCTGCTCGACCAGTGCGTCAATCGCCTTCTTGACCATCGACGCCGCCAGAGATGCCATTCGATCAAACATCTCCGGAACTTCAAATCCGGAATGTTTTGCCATCGACTGGGCGCGTTCCGCGATGTTGACTGCCAGATCAGCAATCCGTTCCAGATCGTTATTGATTTTCAAAATCGTTGCTGTCCGTCTCAGGTCGATCGCGACAGGTTGATGTAACGCCAATATCTTCAAACAGTCTTCCTCAATGTGAACTTCCAGTTCGTCGACCGTTTCTTCATGCTTGAGGAGTTCAGCAACAAGGCCCTTATCCATATTCCGAATCGCTTTGCTGGCTTTGTGAATCATCTCTTCGACAATTGACGACTGCAGCAGCAGTCGCTTGACCAGAAGTTGACTGTCCCGTTCCAGATGTTTGCTCATGCTCAGCTCGAATCTGTCTTGTGAGGGCCTGCGAACGCAAAGGCAAAATGTCCATCCTTTGCCAGCAAACCGATGTCGTTTTTTTCGACGCCTATCCTAACGAATGGCAGACAGACAATAAACATTCTGGCGAAAAGCAGGCAGGAAACGTGCATCGACGCAATCACAAAACTCACAATGATTCTGAAAACCTATATGCCAGTCCGAGTGCGGACATGGTATATCTCCCCAAGCTGGCTGGAGCGTATTACGCTCTTCTGTGGCGCGAACATCATTTCCTGGACTGCAAACGCAGATTCCCACGAGCGAGAACCGTCACACGAAAAGGTGTACTGCTCTATGTCTTTCAAAACGCTACGTTTCGCCAATGAAGATTTAATGAAGCGATTGTGAGGATCGTTTTTGCAGAGACAGAGATGGATCTTCTGGTGATACAAATCGGAATCGAGAACAACTCCCCATTCAGACCGATGATGGGAAACTTCGTGGCTGGAGCGTATTACGCTCCTTCGTGGCGCGATGGACGTCGTTCGACCTGCAAACACAGGCTCCTCACGAGCCAGAAACATCGCGCAAAAGCGTAAACTGCTCTATGCCCTTGGAATTCGGACAGCGAAAACGCTTCCTTTTCCTGGCTGGCTGACAACAGCCACACCACCGCCAAATGATTGCGCCAGGTGCTTCACAATTGCCAATCCAAGGCCCGTTCCTCCCAGTTCCCGAGCGCGAGCCTTATCAACCCGGTAAAACCGTTCAAATACGCGGGGCAAATGCTCCGATGGAATACCGATCCCGGTATCGCGCACTTCGATGACGGCCATCGTATCCTCCACGCGCCACGCAACGGAAACCGTCCCCCCCTCTGGCGTATACTTGATTGCATTGTCCACCAGGTTATTGAGAATTTCCCGCAGGCCTTCTTCATCGGCCCGTACTGCAAGATGAGACGCATCGTCGATCGTTTCCAACTGAATTCCATTTGACTCAGCGAGTGCCTGTCGCTCGCGAAAACAGGTCGCGACGATTTCTTCCAATGGAACATTCGCGATGTCAAAGGCCATTTTGCCCGCCTCGATTCGAGCCAGGCTCAACATGTCCAGAATCAACTCGTGCAAACGCTCGGCCTGTTCTGCGATCCTCTCGACAAAGCGAACGTTGTTTTGATCGTCGTCGATCGCACCATTCAGCAACGTTTCGGCATACGCCTTGATGGATCCCAGTGGGGTCTTCAATTCGTGGGAAACGTTCGCAACAAATTCCTGCCGCAGTGATTCCAGTCGCCTCAGTTCTGTCACATCCTGCAATACAAGGATGCAGCGTGTCGATGGCTCACCGGAAATCATTGTCGCGTTGATACTGACGACTCGACTCTCCTCATCGCGCAGTGCGATCTCAACCCGCCACGCACCCGATTCTGACTGATGTTCCGAGAGGGCTTCGTGCATTTCGTGATTCCGCACGACCTCCAACAATGGACGGCCCTCTGCGTCGCCGGGTTCAATTCCCAGCAATCGCCCGGCAGCGGCATTCGCCAGGACAATATGCTCACTCTCATCCAGCGCAATCACCCCTTCTGCCATCCCCTCAAGGACCGTTTCCAGACGTTGCCGACTCTCTCTCAACTGGGATTCCCGCGCCGCCAGTCCGCTGCTCATCACGTTGAATGATCGTCCGAGCGTACCAAGTTCATCCTTACTGGCAATATAAATTCGATGATGATAATCGCCTGCCGCGATCGCTTGAGCCGCTGCCGTAAGTTGACTGACTGGAAACACAACTCGCCGAGCAACAAAGACGGTTATTCCCACAACCACCAGGCCCATCAGCAACGCCACCAACCAGACCTGACGCGGCAATTCTGCCACCTGTGCCCGGACTTCCTTCATTGGTAAAGCGGCTCTCACTAATCCGATCGGCTCACCATTCTGCTCTGCCCGCAGAGCGACATACAACATCGGCACACCCAACGTCGGACTTTCCCGCTGTGACATGCCAAAACCATGTTCCGCAGCTTGAATCAACTCACGACGATTCCTGTGGTTTTCCATTGCTGCAACTTGCGAAACCGTTTCAAAACGGGAATCTGCCAGAACATCGCCGTTCATCGCCACCAGCGTCACACGCGTGTCGATTGCCTCTGCGATGGATCGAATTCGGTCCTGTAGCTGCTGAGTCCTTCCTCCCGGCAGTTCGCCAGACACACTCTTGCGGACCAGCGTTGCGGACGAACGAAGTCGACTGGTGATCTGGTCGATGAGCTCGTCCTGCTGCGAATCAACCACAATCGTGACGAGCGTCACCGTCGCCAGCAAATAGAGCAGCGCGTAAGAGGCAAACAATTTCCAGAGGAGACGAGACGACCACATTGTGCAAATCTGTTCCAGAACGCAATCCAGGCCGATCGAGTGTACCGACTGGCGAACCAAACGTCGATTGCACACGATTTCCGATTCCGTCGAATTGCCACCTCAACCCCCGGTCGTTTACAAGTCCTCAATCCTGGCAAAATGGCCGTTGCTCACGCTCTTTCACTTACTCTATAGAGCATATTACGCTCTTCTGTGCCGTGATGGATTTAGCCGCGTCGATACCTCGACGCGGTACCGCCGTGCGTAGCACATCGGCTGACATAGCCCCCTCACGAGCCAGAGACGTCACACCAGAAGGGAAATTAAACTGCGATAGTCACGGAGCCGTTGAAGAGTTGAGAACAGAACGACCAAACCGCATTGTTCATTCGAGAATTTATCGCGATCACGATATGATAAATCTGTGGTCATCGTGACAGCCATCATGATCTTAATCATCGAATCAATAAAACCATGAACAGGAAAAGACAGAACAATGCAGCTGATCTCAGGAATCGCAATGACATTATTGGTTGCCGGCATCTTTGCACCATCAACCCAGGCCTCGGACGAATTCAGGACGACCGATACCAAAAGCAAGCACCTCGATGTCATTGCCCCCGATGGCAAGCCAGTTTTGCGATACATGTACGAGGTCAACACGACCGACAAAGAGACCACTTTCGATACCGCAAAGGTTTATGCCCATGTGATGGGACCCGATGGCAAGTCAACACTGACAAAAGGGGCAGGGGGAAAATTCCCGCATCACCGGGGCATCTTTATTGGTTGGAGCAAGCTGAAACAGGACGGAAAGTTGCACGACCTTTGGCATGTGAGGAATACATCGCAGCGGCATCAAAAGTTTGTTGAAACGACCGCAGATGAAACAGGCGCGACCGTCACCGCAAGCATCCATTGGATTGGTATCGATGGTATACCGGTTGTGGCAGAGAAACGAACGTATCAAGTTGTTGCCGATGACGGTGCTTATGTTGTGGTGGACTTTGTCAGCGAGTTGACCGCAGTTAATGGTGATGTTGAACTTAATGGTGACCCGGAACATGCCGGCGTTCAATTTCGCCCCTCACAGGAAGTCGCCGAGAACAAGTCAGCAGAATACACATTTCATGCAGACGGGATACCGGCACAGAAATATCTCGATTTGCCCTGGGTCGCTGAGACATTTGTCGTCCAGGCTCAGTCCTGGACAGTACAGCACATGAACCATCCCGAAAACCCGAAAGGCGCCCGTTGGTCAGCCTACCGCGATTACGGCCGCTTCGGCCCCTTTACCGTGGTCAAAATCCCCGATGGAAAGGCACAGGTATTTCGCTACCGCTTCCGCATCACAAAAGGGGAGGCCCCGACGCGCGACAGTCTGGCAAATGCGTACAGAACTTATACCGGAAAGTGAGCGAATACGGAGGCTTGGGAGTTTGAATCCCTTGCCTTCCGCTTGAATTGAGGTGGTGTCCCCGAATGGAGCAGGAGAGGAATCGGATTGGTTTCATGCGAGAAGATATGGCACAAGTTCCGATCAAGCGGCTGAGATTCGGTGAAATACTGAAGATCGAACGATGACAGAACTTTGACACAAATTTCTCCAATGACGTCTGGCATAGACTTGTCTGGTCAGCTATACTCCTCCCTTTGAGGCCTCGACAGGCTTACATGTAAACTTTGCCAGATATTCTCGCGATAACGTATTTTGGAGCCGGAAATCCACCTTCCGCGAGACGTATTAAGATGCTGATACCGGGAGCCGCACGCGGTGTGCCGGCACTCCGGTTTCTTTCCATTCAGCATCGGCTATTCATGCTATTACTGAAACAGCGTCCTCTCCGATCGCCTGACATCGATTTGGATAGTGTTGATGCCTCATATTCCCTTCCTGTGAACGCCCAAATGGTTGTGATGGAAAAGGGAAATTTGAATTTGCGTTTGGCTCTGTTCGACTGCTTTCTCGCCGGTAATGGAATCGTATTCCGCAAGAGGATGAGTGCAGGTTTGGCTGAGTTTTTTTGCATCCTTGTTTGTGGGAGAAATTGAAATGACAAACATTTACGTTGGCAATCTTTCGTACCAGACATCTTCCAGTCAACTGGAAGACGCGTTTGCCGAATTTGGTAGTGTCTCGCGGGCTGCTGTGATCACCGATCGCGACACCGGTCGCTCCAAAGGGTTTGGCTTCGTCGAAATGCCCAATGAGGCTGAAGCACAAGCCGCCATCGACTCGCTGAATGACCAGGAATTGGATGGTCGCAACTTGAAAGTCAACGTCGCGCGTCCCCGTGAAGAGCGTCCACGTCGCTACTAAAGCGTATTGCGCTCTTCCTTCTGTGTCGGCGATGGACATCGTTTGGCCTGCAAATACAGGCCTCCACGAGCCAGAGACGTCACACCAAAGGGCAAACTGCTCTAAAGTGCATTTCAAGACCTCTGTATACCGTGACTTCATGAGGATATCCCCTGTGAAGTCTTGCCATCAGACGGTTTTGAGGCCTCAACGCATTTGTCGGTGACAACTGGCACCGGTCGTTTTTCGGCCGGTGCCGTCTCGACTATTTTCTCTACATCATCTGCGCGGCGAATTAAACTCTCAGACCAGATCCGCATTACTGACTGGAAACGGTTTCGAGATTTTGGACGATACAGGAGAGGTCTTCTTGTACCTGTCGGCTCACGGATGACAGGAATTTGTCCAAATTCGATTTCCCCCCGTCACCAACTCCTGTCCCACGACCTGCCGAGTATCCCCGTTCTGATTCATCAAGCAATTCTGCAATCGGAATATCAAACAGGGCACCGCGATTCCTGGACTCCAGGGCCAATAGAATTGTGACGGCTGCTTCGTATAGATTGCTGTCCATTTCAAGTTCTCGAATAAACGGCTTTGGCGACGAACTCAGTTGGGCACCCTGGTTTTTCACTCCTCTCACCACACAATCACCACATAAACGGGAAAATCTGTCCTGGTCGTTGGTCTCCCACCACTGGAATGAGTATGATGCAGTTGGAGTTCGGCGTTGATGGAAATGCTGAATTCCCGAAACCCTCCTCCTCCGATAACGATTCCAATTTCCCAGGAAGACTTGCCTCCATGGCGGATTTGAGTCATGAGTGCGGCATTGCAGCCGTTTATCACCTGACCAATCGTGGGACCAGTTCCCTCACTCCCTCTCAAGGTGGCGTGCAGGCCTCCCGGTTGATGTCCCGGCTGCTGGTGGACATTCAGAACCGGGGCCAACTCGCCGCGGGAATGACCACCTACCATCCTCGTCGCAATCAGTTGATTGACACTCACAAAAATGTCGGCACAGTCGCGGAGGTATTCCACCTTAATCATGAGAAATTGTCGGAGCAATTGGCGTCCAAATATGCAGGCCCGGCGGCGATCGGCCATGTCCGCTATGCCACCTGCGGCAAAGATGATCGCAGTTACGCCCAACCATTTGAACGGCATCACATTCAGAAATCGAAATGGTTCAGTTTTGCCTTCAACGGCCAACTGGCGAATTACCCGGAACTTCGCGAGGAGATTTTGACGTCGGAAGACTTCCATCTGGCCCGCGAGACCGACACGGAAATTCTGATGCACCTCATCAGCCACGAAATTTCCGCTGGTACAGCGGATCTGATCGAATTGATGAAGGTCATCGCCCCCAAGCTGGATGGAGCATACAACATCGTGCTGCTGAACGCTCAGGGAGAAATGCTGATCGCCCGCGATCCGCTGGGAATTCGCCCACTTTGTTGCGCTCAGGATGGTCCGCTGTTTGCTGCGGCGAGTGAAAGCGTGGCATTGTCCAACATCGGCTTTTCGAGTAATCAGATTTACAATTTGCAGCCGGGAGAGGCGATCACAATTCAGAACGGCGAACTCCGCAGGGAGATGTTTGTCGAACAGTCTCATCGGGCGCACTGTTTCTTCGAGTGGATCTACTTTGCCAACGTCGCCAGTACGCTTGATGAAAAAAGCGTCTACATGGTCCGCAAACGGTTGGGAGAAGAACTGGCGAAACTGGAGGCTCCAATCGACGACAACACGATCGTTGTCCCCGTGCCAGACACCGCTAAAGCCGCAGCGGCTTCACTTGCCTATGAATTAAAGGTCCCCTGGCTGGAAGGTCTGATTCGTAATCGCTACGTTGGTCGTACATTTATCGAAGGAACCAATCGGGCCGACAAAGCGAAAATGAAGTACACACCTTTGCCCGAAGTTCTCGCCGGCAAACGTGTGTTGCTGGTGGAAGACACCATTGTCCGTTCGACCACAATGAAGGCGTTGATCTCACAACTCCGCGAACGTGGTCGGGTGAAAGAGGTGCATGTGCGCGTGGCCTGCCCGCCGATCATCGCCCCCTGTTTTTATGGCATCGACATGTCGACAATTGGCGAGTTGTTCGCGCCGCGATTCATGCAGGGTTCTGATTTATCACCGGAGATCGAAGCAGAAATGGCCGCGACGCTGGGAGCCGACAGCCTGCGGTATCTGCCTGTCAGTTCGATCGCCCGGTGCATGGACATGGATCGTGGTTCAATCTGTCAGGCCTGCATTGACGGCGAGTATCCTACAGCAGCCGGTCGCAGGCTGTATCAATTGGCCCTCGACAACGCCTACGAAAACATCACGAATGAAGCGGGTCGCACATACGACACGCATCTGGCCACGACGCGGACATGAGTGTATTACGCTCTTCTGTGCCGCGATGAGTGTCAATTGGAGCGCGTCCGAGATAACCGTAGCGTCATCCGAACGGGTATTTCAGTTCCAAATGGTCCGCCAGCCGCTACGATAAAACTAGAC
>JANQSH010000094.1 GCA_028284145.1 Planctomycetaceae bacterium
CTATAGCAGTTTCCCTTTTCGTGTGACGGTTTTCGCTCGTGGGAGTCTGCGTTTGAAGGCCAAAAGACGATTTTCGCGCCACAGAAGAGCGTAATACGCTCTAAACCGTTTACCTTTTTGCGAAACGTTTCTGGCTCATGGGAGCCTGTACTTGTAAGGCCGAACGATGTCCATCGCGGCACAGAAGAATGTAATACGCTCTACTGAGGATTCCAGCCAGTGCCTCTTCCAGTCCCAGGGTGAGCAAACAACTTATACTCCACCTGTTGACCTGGCCCTTCCCTCACGAGAGAAACAAGCGTATCAACTTAGCGATTCAAACGCCGCTTTGGCGCGGTCCCGCCCGACAGCATGTTCAACAAGACATGCAGGGTAGTGAATCCTTGAAACCACATCGGCAAGTTTCTTCTCGTCGTGTAATACGGTCGCGGGCAGATCGGCGAGTTCCGGACAGTACGACTTGGTGAACGTCCCGTCGGGGTCGAATCGCTTGCTCTGGCTGAATGGATTGAAAATGCGGAAGTAGGGTGCGGCATCAGTACCAGTTGAAGCGGCCCACTGCCAACCGCCATTGTTGGCAGCAAGATCTCCATCAACCAGGTGTTGCATGAAGTACTTCTCACCCCAACGCCAGTCGATCAGCAGATGTTTACTGAGGAACATGGCCGCCACCATTCGCAAGCGGTTGTGCATCCAGCCGGTTTCATTCAACTGCCGCATGGCCGCGTCGACAATTGGGTATCCGGTTTTCCCCTCACACCAGACCTGAAAGTCATTTTGGTTATTTCGCCATTGCACACCGCGTGTTTTCTTGAGAAATGGCTGATTCATCGAGACCCGTGGAAATCCAACAAGAACGTGCATGTAGAAGTCCCGCCAGGCGAGTTCGGCAATCCAGGTCTGAACACCCGCATTGCCATCGAGTGTATTGTCACCCATTGCCAATGCGGTTGTCAGACAATGTCGCGACGAAAGGATTCCTGCCGCAATGTAGGGAGAAAGTTGACTGGTGCCCGGTCGAGCGGGAAAGTCGCGGTCGACCTTGTAGTCAGAAATCCGATTAGCGAATTCCGTTAATTTTGTGTGGGCTGACTTCTCGCCTGCCGGCCAGAGAGAACGTACCTTTTCCGAGACTTCAAAGCCATCGATCTTATCCGGCACGGTGGAGGGACCAATGTCGATCACCTTCTGTTTCTTTGGCTTCGACAGCGGTTCCATGTACTCCTCATACTGCGTGTCCCACACCTTTCGGAAGGGTGTGAAAACTGTGTAAACTGTATTCTGTCTGGTGAGAACTTTCCCTGGCGGGATGATTGCACGGTCATCGAAGGTGTGCACCGCAATGTTGTTTTCCGCACAGACCCTGGCAGTCGTGTCATCGCGGCGTTGCTCGTTCACTTCATATTCGCGGTTGAAATAGATGGCCTCACAGTTCCACTGCTTCGCCGCTTTAGTCAATTGAGTCGGGATTTCATCGAATGTCGTGCAGTTGATGATCCGCAATGGGATGTTCAGCTTCACAAGACCGTTTGAAAGCGACTTGAGATTTCGCATCCAGAAATCGACTTTGCAGGCGGCATCATCATGCTCTCGCCATTGTCCGGATGTTACGAAATAGACAGCGACCACACCATTGTTTGCCTTTTTCGCCGCGTGGAAAAGGGCGGGATTATCCTGCAAACGGAGATCGCGTCTCAGCCAGACGATGACTCGCATAATTGGTTTTCCGGTCGTTCCAGGTTGACGAAGTGCACTCGATGTCATTTGTAGATAGCGACTCGGGATTGGCAAGTCAGAATGCAAACCGACTCTGGTCGCCACGATGGTCAAACTCCGGCCATCGACTTGATGCGATACACGATTTGCGAAGAGATTTCTTTAAGGGGTGTAGCGTAGAGTGGTCATTTCAGAGTTGTGTCCTTTGTGGGCTGCAACATTATTGAAACAGCAGGACTATTGATTGACGAAGGATTCGTCAGTACGCTGTCGCCGGAAACTTTGACCCAACCCTCTGAACCAACTCCTCTCCGGATGTTAGAATCCTGGGATTGGATTCCCCGAACAGGGGGGCAAGTCATCGCCTCATGGACCTCTGCAATTGATGTAGTCATTTTATCATACTGCCTGGCGAAACGCACTTGATGTTCTACGCCGGCGGCTCACAATCTGGGGATTCTCATGCGGCAGTTGTTCGGATTCGGCAAGCCGAAGTGTTTGCAGAGCGGTCTGGCGACGTTGTTGGCCGTTTTTACTTCGATATTCGGAGCCAGAACTCGTCCAGGTGTTCATTTCCAGTTCATCACAACGAGCTTGATGCCGTGTCGCATGATCTGCGCATTCCCCGCTCACTACTGACACCGACATGACACTCACAACATGTTTGCCGAAACATCAGTTTTCAACGGGTTGTTAAGGTTGAAACAGCGATGCTGCCGTTGGAATAATGTATGATATTTGTGTCTATATTAACGCGAATGTGATTCACGCTTATTCGTGGTCGTTAAAAAACAGCAAAAGGTACAGTCTCATGTCGTGTGTGTTTGTCCGTTTGGGAATCGTTGCTGCAATCACGTTGCTGGTTGTCGGTTCCACTGGCGCCAAGGTGAAAGATTCGAGATCCAAAAAACTCATCATCGCACACAGGGGGGCGTGTGGTTATCTCCCGGAACACACTTTGGCCGCCAAAGCAATGGCTTATGCGATGGGGGCCGATTATATCGAGCAGGATCTGGTGATGACGAAGGATGATCATCTCGTTGTGTTGCACGATCACTACCTCGATCGCGTAACCAATGTGGCAAAGGTCTTCCCGGAAAGAAAACGTACCGATGGGCGATACTATGTGATTGATTTTACACTGGCAGAAATCAAGTCGCTGGAAGTAACGGAAGGATTTGATTTGAAGGATGGCAGGCAGGTTCCGAATTATCCGCAACGGTTTCCACTCTGGAAATCCTCCTTTCGTGTCAACACATTTGCTGAGGAAATCGAACTGATCCAGGGTCTGAACAGGACAACAGGCCGTGTGGTGGGGATTTACCCGGAGATTAAGTCACCCTGGTTTCATCGTCGCGAAGAAAAGGACATCAGCGTGGCGACTCTTCGCGTGTTGAAAGAATATGGGTATAACTCGAAATCCTCTCCTGTGTTTTTGCAATGTTTCGATCCGAACGAAACGCGGCGCATTCATGACGAATTGTTTGACCAGTTCGACGTCGAAGTCCGGCTGGTTCAATTGATTGCGGAAACGGATTGGAATGAAACGATGATCAAAGATGATGAACAATGGGTTCCTTATGACTATTCGTGGATGTTTCGACCGGGAGCCATGCGGAAGATCGCCCAATATGCGGATGGGATTGGCCCCTGGAAGCCAATGATTGTCAAGGATGATTCGATACCAGGGCAATTGAATGTGACACCGATGTTAAAAGATGCACATGACGCGGGTTTGGTGGTGCACCCGTACACATTCCGTCTCGACGAGGGGCGAATTCCAGGCTATGCCAAAAATTTCGACGACCTGTTGGACATCTTTCTTTATCAGGTTGGTGTCGATGGTCTGTTTACCGATTTTCCTGACAAAGGCGTTCAGTTCCTGAATCGCCATGCGGGACAACTCAAGTCTTCTGGAAAATGAATTCCCGACTCCTTGACGAACTCTGTCTGGATCAGCAGGCACGCTGTCCGCGTGGCGACCGGAGGACGGTTCAACAGTTTCGCGATTGTTGCCCCACGCGAAACCGGGAGTTCAACCACCGGCCTTTCCAGCGTGACGTGCCAGCGAAACGCGGGTCTGTCGCCTGTGACGTCGGGAAGGGCTGAAAGTGCCGCAAAATCTGAATCGGTCGTGATGAGTCCACTGTGGGTTGAGAAGAGTCGACCATTGGACCATGACGTTGACGCAGCGCCGGTTGTGGAGGAGCCGGAAAATGGATCTTTCCACCGGAATGATCTCTCGCCGGGTTCAGTCACCGTCACCCTGCTCCTGAGCCCACAGAACTTCCGGCCAGAAGGGGGCAACATACCGTGGAACGTCAAGGTCGATGTCGACTCGACCGGAACGTGCCAGGTTGATCGGGACATGGACATGTCGGCCCGTCAGAGTGAATTGCCGGAAGATTGAAGCGCCGATCCGTAATGAGAAATTACCGGGCGCCAGTAGATTTCCCGGCACAGTGGCACGTAAGTTCGCATGGCCAATGGACAGTTTGTGTTGTTCTCGATCAACTGCATCGTGATAGGAGACAAACGCCATGTTCCCCATCGGGTCGAACAATTCCAGACAGACACGTAGTTGCGGATGAGTTTTGAACACTTTGCATTGGATCTCCACGTCAAATGGATCACCATTAAGCAGTGAATTTGTTTCGACGTTCTTCTGAAAAACTCGCACGGAATTCAAGCGGATAAATTCGTTCTCCGGTAACTCTGCGAGCTGTTGTTCCACGGGTGTCGAAATCGAACCGTAGGATGAATAATTCTCGACGACCTGGTGAACTTCATCGAACATGGCCAGGCGTCCCTGCTCCAGCAACATGCACTTGGAGCAAAGTCGTTCGATGTTTGACAGGTCGTGACTGACGAACAGGACCGTGCGGCCACTGGTCGCGACGTCATCCATTTTGCCAAGACATTTCTGTTGGAATTCCGCATCACCAACGGCAAGAACTTCGTCGACAATCAGAATTTCCGGTTCGAGATGAGCCGCGACTGCGAAGCAGAGACGAACCTGCATGCCGCTGGAATACCGCTTGAGCGGTGTGTCGAGGAATGGTCCAACTCCAGAAAATTCGATGATTTCATCAAACTTCTGCTTCACTTCATTACGCCTCATCCCCAGGATGGCACCGCCGAGAAAGACGTTTTCCCGACCGGTCAATTCGGGATGAAATCCGGTACCGACTTCCAGCAGGGAACCGACACGCCCCCGAATACCAATGCGTCCCTCGGTCGGTTCGGTGATGCGGGACAATAGTTTCAGCAGTGTCGATTTTCCTGCACCATTGCGACCGATGATCCCGACAACCTCTCCCTGAACAATTTCCACATTGATGTGCCGCAGAGCCCAAAACTCACCATCGGAGCGTGGTTGCTGTTCTTCGCGATTCGATTTGGTCAGCTTGCCAGGCAAACGCAGCATACCGGCAGCCCAGTCGGTCATCTGTTCGGAGAGCCGATGATACGGTTGTTTTGCACCGATGCGGTACTTCTTGCCGAGGTCTTCCAGCCGAATTGCAACGTTGGTCATCTTCAATGATTCTTCCGAGGGGCATCCACCCGGCAGGTTTGCAGCCTGACTGAAGGGGGATTTCAAATTCGGTCGGCAAAGTGGCGTTCCATACGGCGGAAATAGAACATTCCCGTCACAAAGATGAACACCACCATTGCAAACGAAAGCGACAAGTATTGTATAGAGGGTAACTCGTTGCCAAGAATAGCCCAGCGAAAACCTTCAGCAACACCCGCCATCGGATTCAACCAGTAGGCCCAGCGCCACATCTCCGGAATGCGTTCCATCACGACGCTCGATTCATAGACAATCGGACTGGCAAACAGGCCGATTTGAATCAGGAATGGGACGGCATACTCAACATCGCGATAGAGTGCATTCAGGGCGGAAAGCCAAAGCGAACAGGCAATGGACGCCAACAATGCGTAGGCTACCATCAAAGGGACGAGCAGCAACGTTGAGCTGGGCAAAATCGAATAAAACGCCAACAAAGCGACCATTAACGCAAAGGCGATCAGAAAGTCGACGAGTGGTGGCAATGTTGAGGAAAGGGGCAAAATTACACGAGGGATGTAAACTTTGGTGACGAGCGGTTGATTCAACACAATCGACCGCGTCGCGTTGGAAAGCGATAGTGAAAAGAGTTGCCACGGAAGCAGGCCACATAATGTTGTCACGGCGTAAGGTGCATCACTCGCCGTTGTGTTGGCGTTCATCGCTTTGAAGAGAATGCCGAAAACGAAGACTGTCATCAACGGCTGAATGAGGGACCAGGCGATACCGACAACCGTCTGACGGTATCGCACCTTCAAATCGCGCGCGGCGAAGATCCAGATCAACTCTCGAAATCGAAAGACCTCTTTCCAGTCGACTCCCCGCCACTCTGGTCGTGCAGTGTGATATCGAAAATTATCGGGATGATCAACATTGGACATCATGCGTTGCCTTGGAAACTGATCGCACCGGGCCGCAAGAAAAACGACGGCTGCGTTGAAGGGAGCGCACAGCCGTCGTATCGAGTTCGTCTTATTTCCGATTCCGAAAGAAGCGTCGTGCTATTTGATTTCGCGGATCCTGATGTTGCGGTACGCAACCCTGGCTCCATGGTCCTGGAAACCAATGTGGCCTTTTTCCGTCTCGCCGAAGTTTTTGGCGTTTTTCCATTTGCTGTTGGCGATGCGGTCATTCCATCTGTCGCTGCCGATTTTGTACGAATAAACTTTCGTGCCGTTGAACCAGTGAGTTCCTTCGCCGTCAACCATGCGGATTTTAACGTGGTTCCAGCCATTCTCGTTCATTTTTGGTTCACCTTCAACTGCGTAAATATCGTACAACGCTGCTGTACTTGTCTTGCTTTTTCCGAGTCCCTTGTTGACCTGCATCTCGGGGGCCACACTGTAGATTGCGCCACCTTTCTCGGGGTTGACGCGAATCAGGATCCCGCTGTTACCTGTGGTTTTCCACTCAAGTTCTAATTCATAATTCTGGAATGCATCGGCGGTGTAGATGTCGCCACCACCTTTTCCTGTCAGCGTCAAGGCACCATCCTCCACCTTCCATTTGTCGGGGGTCAGTGGTTGTTTCGTTTTCCAGCTATTCCAGCCTTCCATTGTCTTGCCATCAAACAGCAGCTTCCAGCCAGTCTGTTTTTCTTTGTCCGACAATGTGTTGGGTTTGCCAGCGTGAATGGATGTCATGCTGACGAAAGCAGCCAGACAGAAAGTCGCAATAAGTTGTGGCTGTCGATTTGTGCTTTGCATGTTGTACTCTTCCTGTTCGGTTTGAATGTGCGTCAATAACGTCTCCATGATTGCGGCTCTTTGGGCAATTCGCAAGGCCTGCCAGCGTTCGACGTCTTTGTTCCTTTGCGACCCAATACTCGGCCGACGTTGAACAGTTCTCCTCCTGGTAACTGGTCGATGATGCAACATCGTGACGGGCTGATACTCTGAGGATTGTGTTGAACGGTTTCCAATCAGAGGAATCAGCATGATGGAAATAAAGTGTTCTCTGGTGGTTACGAGAGTCAGAATCGACAAAAGGTGGGATTTGCGAATTCGCAGTGTCAGTCGATACGATGTGTTTTATCGATTCAACACAATGAAAATCTCAATCAGGCAAAGCACAATTCATGCCTCATCCCATTGTCATTCGCGACGTCGAACTTTTTTTTCTGCCCGTACAGACCCGTATGCCGTTGAAATTCGGAACGCAGGTCCTTACTGAAGTAAAGTGCTGTCGTGTGCGAGTTGTGGTCGAAGATCAAGCCGGTCGAACAGCGACTGGTTGGGGAGAAACACCGTTAAGTGTTGCCTGGGTTTGGCCGTCAGATTTGTCATGGGTGGCACGAGAAGAACGCTTGATTGCATTCTGTCGCACGATCGCAGACAAACTGGCCAACTGTGAATTGTCGGGGCATCCGTTGCAGATTGGATATCGCTTTCAGCAGGAATGTCTCCAGAAATTGCACGACTCGGAAACCGGAGCGAACCAGGGGAAAGAAGCAATGCCGCATCTGGCGGCGCTGGTTTGTCTCTCGGCATTTGATATTGCGATCTACGATGCCTACGGGAACGCGATGGAACAACCCGTATTTCAGGCACTTGGGACAAACCATCTTTCGGACGATCTTTCCAGCTATCTTGAACCTGCTGTCGATTCTCAGATCTCCTTCACAGGAAAACACCTCAGCGATTATCTCACGCCGCAGCGTTCGCCCTTACCGGTCTGGCATCTCGTCGGTGGTTTTGATCCGATTTGTGAAGACGAGTTGACGGGCGATGAACCGGATGATGAATACCCGGTATTGTTGCGCGACTGGATTCGCCGAGATGGTCTGAAATGTCTGAAGATCAAATTGCGTGGTGACGATGCTGACTGGGATTATCAGCGACTTGTCGCAATTGGCCAACTCGCAATCAGAGAAAACGCCGACTGGCTCACAACCGATTTCAATTGCACGGTGACCGATCCGGAATACGTGAACGAGATTCTTGATCGCCTGGTGACCGAACACCCGCGCATCTATGGCATGATTCTGTATGTCGAGCAGCCGTTCCCTTACGATCTGGAAACGAATCAGATTGACGTACACAGCGTCTCGGCTCGAAAGCCGTTGTTCATGGATGAGAGCGCACACGACTGGCGACTGGTTCGTCTGGGGCGTTCATTGGGTTGGACAGGCGTTGCGCTCAAAACGTGCAAAACTCTGACAGGCGCGTTGCTCAGCTTATGCTGGGCCAAAGCCCACGGCATGACGCTGATGGTCCAGGACCTGACCAATCCGATGCTGGCGCAAATTCCACATGTTTTGCTGGCGGCTCATGCGGGAACGATCATGGGTGTGGAGAGCAATGGTATGCAGTTTTATCCCGATGCTTCGCTGCCGGAACAGGCGATTCATCCCGGTATCTACCAACGTCGCAATGGAGTGTTGGATTTGACGACTTTGGGACCAACTGGTTTTGGATACCGGGTTGATGAAGTCGATCGCGAGTTGCCTTAAACGTGACTGCGTCTCACGACCAGATCATGATGTCGTCTCGATCGGCTGAATAGAGCGCGTCCGAGATAACCGTAGCGTCATCCGAACGGGTATTTCAGTTCCAAATGGTCCGCCAGCCGCTACGATAAAACTAGACGTAGTCTAGCCAATGAAAACGGCGAGGACCGTTCGAGGAAGATTTCCATCAACACCGGGCACTTCGTGGATTTTGCGGATATTAGAGCCGTTTCCCTTTTCGTGTGACGCTTTTCGCTCGTGGGAATCTACGATTGCAGACCAAACGACTCCCGTCGCGCCACGAAGGAGCGTAATACGCGATAGGCAGTACGGACATTCAGAGCAGGTCTGTGATAAGGTGAGATAGTTGAGACTTGATCTGACACATCGGTTTTGTATTCGGTTGTTGAAATCCGACCTATTGCGGCAGACTTCGGCAGGCATTAGAACACATCATGATGCGCGCGGGATCAATCCTCTTGCTCCGTTTTTTGTATTTCGCTCAACCGATTCCAATTGACAATCACAACCTCCGATGTCTTTGCTCAGCCTCAACAGTCTCAAATTTACCTGGAGCGGACCAAACCTGCTGGATGGGATCGATCTCGAAATCGGTCGGGGAGAACGGATCGGCTTGTTGGGGCGAAATGGTTGCGGCAAATCGACTTTGCTGAAAATTCTTACGGGAGAAGTAACCCCCGATAACGGTGATATACGGCGAACAAATGACCTCCGAATTGCGAGACTGGTGCAAGAGGTTCCACAAGAGACGACCGGGACGATCTACAACATCGTTTCCGCCGGTCATCATTCGACGAATGACTGGCAACGTCAACATGCAACCGAAAAGATCCTTTCACGAATGAGTTTGGAGGGCGAAACGGAATTTTCAACCCTTTCGTCGGGGATGAAACGCCGCGTGCTTTTGGCACGGGCGCTGTCGGCTGAACCAGACATCCTTCTGCTGGATGAACCGACAAACCATCTTGATATCGAGTCGATCTCCTGGTTGGAACGCTTTCTGAAGGGTATCAAGAGCACGCTGGTTTTTGTAACGCACGATCGTGTCTTTTTGCAGGCGTTGGCAACTCGCATTATCGAAATTGATCGGGGCAAACTGTTCGACTGGTTCTGTGACTACGCCACATTCCTGAAACGCAAACAACAGATGTTGGACGCGGAAGAAAAGCAAAATGAACTGTTCGACAAAAAATTGGCACAGGAAGAGACATGGATACGACAGGGCATCAAAGCACGACGCACACGTAATGAAGGCCGGGTGCGCGCGCTGAAGAAGATGCGCGAAGAGCGTCGACAAAGGCGAAGGAAAGTTGGAAACGTCCAACTGCAGGCTGCCGAGGCAGAAAAATCGGGCCAACTTGTCATCGAAGTCAAAGAGGTCTGCTTCTCATACGATGACCGGACCATCGTCCGGAACCTGTCGACACTGATTACACGTGGTGACCGGATCGGAATCATCGGACCAAATGGCTCCGGCAAAACGACGCTGTTGAAACTGCTGCTGGGGCAACTTGAGCCCGACGACGGATCGATTCGACACGGAACCAGAATGGAAGTGATTTATTTCGACCAGTTGCGGGAGCAAATCGATGAGGAGAAGACCGTCGTCGAAAATGTCGGTGAAGGACAGGAGATGCTCAACATCAATGGTCGAAATGTTCACATTTACGGTTACCTGCAGGATTTCCTGTTCACTCCGGAGCGGGCACGACGTCCGGCGCGGTATCTCTCGGGAGGCGAACGAAACCGGATTATGCTCGCGCAGATGTTCAAACGACCATCCAATGTCATGGTACTGGATGAACCAACAAACGATCTCGACGCAGAGACGCTCGAATTGCTCGAAGAACTGGTTTCCAACTATGCGGGAACGCTGTTGCTGGTAAGTCACGATCGAGCCTTCCTGAACAACGTCGTCACCAGCACGTTCGCATTTGGCGAAGACGGAATCGTGCGAGAATATGCTGGCGGGTATGATGACTATCTGCTGCAAAGCAGCCACGTGAAGTTGGATGGCGAAGCAGATTCAAAACTGGCAGCGAGGAAGTCTCTCGTAACGTCGACGAACAACAAACAGAAGAAATTGAGCTATAACGAACAGCGCGAATTGGACCAGCTACCGGACCAGATCGGCCAACTTGAAGATGAACAGGCGAAACTGCACGGTCAAATGATGGCCCCCGAATTCTTCAAACAGGAAAGCGATGTGATTGCCGCTGCGAATGCCCGATTGCAGGAGATCGAGAGCGAACTGGAAAAACGCTTGTCCCGATGGGAAGAACTCGAATCGCGTGTATGACTCTTCCAAATGAATTTGGCTCTCAGAAGGAATCTGGCAATGCGGCTTTTTGAAGGAACGCCATTCGACCGACCACCACGGTGTGAGAAATGTGATCAACTCGAAGAGGAATGCGTCTGTTCGCCGGAAGAGATGCCACTCACGCCGGTTGATCAGCAGGTGGCATCAATCTTCCTGGAAAAACGGAAACGGGGCAAAATTGTCACGTTGATTCGAGATCTTCTCGATGAAAGGGATGTTCTACCAGAACTGTTGACCCGATTGAAATCACAATGTGGCGCTGGCGGAGCATTGAAGAATGGAACGCTCGAAATCCAGGGAGATCATATCGCGAAAGTCCGAGAGGAATTGCAATCCATCGGGTATCGGGTGAAAGGTTAACGGCATGCGCTTATCGGGAGAATTGGCAAAGCTCTCACCTGTTTTCCAGATTGGGATCACAATCTCAATTCTTCTCGTTGTCGGGTGTCGCGATCAACCGGGTGCCATGTCCGAAAATGATGCGACTCTTTCGTCACACCGCAAGACAACTGATGAATTTGATGAAGAGTCACGAAATCCATCTGGACGCCCGACTTTGCGGTCACAGCAACTTGCGTTGTTTCAGTATTACGATACACATTACGATTCCGAAGTAACCATGCTGAAGGTTCCATGCCGGAGTCCGGGATATCATACAAAACTGGAAAACGGTGTTCCGGTCCATCCCACGCGAGAATCGCTCATTTATGCCCTGGCATTACTCCAGCGGAACGCAGCAGGGGATTCCGCACGATCGGCTGCGATCATCAATCGCGTGACGGCATTGCAGGATCAGGAACCGACCAGCGATGACTATGGAACCTGGCCCTGGTTTCTGGAAGAGCCGCTGGCTGAGATGGCTTCGCCCGATTTGAACTGGGCAGACTTCTGCGGTGCATCACTGGCTCAGATTCTGGTGCTGCACGGCGATCAGCTGACACTCGAAGCCAGTACGAATGCAAAGCGGGCATTGCGACACGCTGCAGCGCGGATTCAGATACGGGATGTCAAACGGGACTATACGAATATCGCCGTTCTGGGTGGTGGCGTTTGCGCGGCAGCCGGAGAGATACTCGACGACGTGGCCTTACTGAGTTATGGCCGAAGACGAATACAGAGTGTGGCAGAGGTGACTCAAGAGGTCGATGGCTTTCCGGAATACAATTCACCACCTTACACGAAGGTCATCATCGCTGAATGTGAACGAATTCTCGCAATTGTCGATGATGCCGAAACGCAACGGGCCGCCAAAGCAGTCGTCCATCTCGCATGGAAACAGGTGGCTGAGAGTTTTCATTTTCCCACCCAACAATGGGCGGGACCAATTGCACGAACCTCTCGCTTGCGACTGCGTAACAGCATGGCCGCTTTTCTCTCAGAGCGACTGCCCGTTACGATTAACGTTCATCCCTCCATGCAACAAGGTGAACCGCGAGGTTACGCAGTCGTTCCGCCTCAACCATGTCCAGCCGATCTGCTTGCATCATTTCAATTTTCCCCGTCGGCACCAACGAAA
Source organism: Planctomycetaceae bacterium (assembly GCA_028284145.1). Lineage (GTDB taxonomy): Bacteria > Planctomycetota > Planctomycetia > Planctomycetales > Planctomycetaceae > JANQSH01. The sequence goes on from JANQSH010000094.1 coordinate 12,593, forward strand.
AAAATGAGAGTATTCCGGCAGGCAGCAGGAAACCGGGTAGCGACAGTTGGCGTGACATGGATGGATGACGTCGCGTGTCTCGGCAGCATCAACCAATCGACATTCTGGACACAGCGCAAGCCAGTTCTGGGTTTCTGGAAAACGGAGTCCGATCCCGCCGTCGCGTTTCGCGTGCGATTTCTGAAAGATGGCCGCGACTTTGCCTCGATGGGGCTGCGGACGGCACAGAACGGGTCGAGCGTACTGCTCCGTTTGGAGAGCATTACCGGGGCAGGAGATTGGCATCCCTCACTCGACCGGCCAGATGATGGCAAATTCCGTGTGAAGGATCTGCGATTACGGTTTGAACTTTCAGGTCAGGGAGTTTCCGTCAGCAGGATAAAAGAACACCAATTCTGCTTGAAAGCCGGTGCGCATCAGGTTGTCATCCATGCGACACAGAGCGATTTCGTGGATAACGATGTAAGTTGGCAAAGCGGACAATCGAACGATCGAGCCTGTCTGGACGCCATTTGTTATTCCGGCAAAGAGACGGTTTTCGATTTTCGACAACAACTTCCGATGCGGATATTGGCGGGTATCCAACTGATTCCCATCGGCAACCAGCCAGTTGGTGAACCACCTGGCTGGAAAGACGCAGATGGTCAATCGATGGTCGCGGAATGGAATGTCGGCAAAGATCATCTTTTGTCGCTGCCCTGAAAAGATATGCTTGCGGATTGGTTCAAAGTATGGTGCGCGAGGCTGTTGCGGTTTCAATTGTGTGACATCGGCGAGTTTGCATTCACGGCGAGTTTGCATTCACATTGACTCATGCAGTAAGATGACGAAACATTGGACAGATTCCCTTTCAAGGTTTTGACGGAGAAGCAAATGAATCGATTCGTGACCACAATGCCGGTGACGTTACTGGCATGCGCAGCAGCGGCAGTTGTCGCTGCGGAAATCGAGTCCGGTATTCCGGTCGGCGGAAAGGCAGGGGCCTACAGTGTGACCGATGTCACAGGTCCCCGACAGGGCAAATCCCTCTGTTACAGATGAGCATTCGGCAATGGGCCGGTCGTCAATATCTTCACTCGCTCGACGACCCCCAACCTGGCCAGTCTGGTCAGGCAGATCGATCCGCTCGTCAATGCCGCCAATGATAGAGGCAAAGACAAAAAACATGCATTCGTCGTTTTCTTGAGCGACAATCCCGATGACATGACCAGATCCCTGGAGGAAATGGCACAGAAGCAGGGGATCGAGAACATCCCGCTGACAGTCTTCAAAAATGCGTCGGGGCCGCCAAACTACAAAATCAACCCCGACGCCGATGTGACGATACTGCTCTGGAAGGGCAAAAAAATCGACCGCAATATGGCCTTTCGCAAGGGTGAACTGACAGATGAGGCTGTCAAGAAGGTCGTTTCTGATGTCACGCATTATTTGAAATAGTTTTCGGATATCGCCACAATAAGAGCAAGCAACGACCCGCTCCTCATCGTCGAGGGTGGGTCATTGTTTTTCCGTCTGCTGTTCCGCTTTATAAAGGATCGCGAATGTCTGCCATCGATTTCACGGACCAGACACTGGGGACACCCCCTAAAATACCGGCACCTTCCGAAAGTCTCATTGCGGTGATTCTCGGTCTTTTATTCCTCGTTGGCTGCAACAACGCAATTGACTCCGAGCCGGCTGGCAGCCAGTCATCGACTTCGAATTCTGAGGAAACGTCAAATGTCGCGGAGTCTGATACCACTACCACAAGACAGACATCCCAAACTCGAACATTCCACGTTGAACTGGTCAACCTGCCGGACATCGATTCCGCCATCGCCCGCCAGAAGGGAAAGGTGGTCGTGGTCGACTTGTGGGCGCTTTGGTGAAGCCATTGCATCGAGGAGATGCCTCGCGTTCTGCAGTTGCAGAATAGCTATCCCGAGCAAGTCCACTGCATGACATTGAATCTGGATCACGATGATCCTGATGTTCCACCAGACCTCAATAAGCGGAATGAGGTAAAAGGGCAACTTCTATCGCTCAACATGACCATCGAAAACCTCATGTCTCGTGAACCAACCGAAGCGGTACTCAAGCATTTCGACCTTTTTTCGTTACCGGCAACTCTGGTTTTTGATCAATCCGGATCGCTGGCGAAATCGTTCGAGGGGGATTTTGGTTACGAAGAAGATGTCCTGCCGGCTGTCAATCGCCTTGTCAAGAATCGGGCCAACTCAACAACGCCTCCACCTTCGCAATAACGCGTATTTCGCTTCTCTGTAGCCGATGGTCGTCGTCAGATCTGCGCATAGGCCCCACGAGCCAGAGACGTCACACCGGAAGGTAGATTGCTCTATTCCAGTTTCTAATGAGGCTCAAGTCGCTACAGACAAAAGTCCGTCGGACTATTGGTCTGCAAACGACGATTCTCGCAAATCAGCAACGTTTCGCGTAAAGTGAATCGGTTCTGGATGTGCACAAACCAACAGAGTGTTTTGACACCTCATACATTTCTTTCCCGACAAACCGTGAAATCACACCGTTTTCCGGTACGATTCGACGATCGCAGTGTGGCCAGATTTGCCTTCCCCTCTAAACTTCCTTTATGGAATTGTTGCGGCATATTTTCGGAGGAAGATCGGTGTTGAATCAGCAAAAAGTTGAAGCAGACACAATGGCGAATTCAGCCTTTTCGAGGATCGTGCTGAAACTCGCGGGCGTATACAATCTCGGGTTCGGCTTGCTCATCGTCCTGTTTCCATCACTCGTATTTCAACTTGCCGGCATGGAACTGCCGCGTTATCCGCAAATCTGGCAATGCGTCGGGATGGTGGTCGGCGTTTACGGTATTGGTTACCTGATTGCGGCGAGAAATCCGACACGTCATTGGCCAATCGTCCTTGTTGGTCTGCTTGGAAAAGTCTTTGGACCGATTGGATTTTTGAGCTCTGCATTTCAGGGTGATTTGCCCTGGTCGTGGGGGGGCATTATTCTACTCAATGACCTCATCTGGTGGTTTCCATTTGGAATGATTCTCTTTGAGGCACTGAAAGTGAATTCCGACATGTCGATTGCCGAGCCGTACGGCATGACAGATGCAATCGCCTTGATTCCCAGTACTGGCGGAAAAACTTTGACGGAGATGTCACATGCCGCGCCAGTGATGGTCGTGTTTCTGCGACACTTCGGATGCACATTCTGTAAGGAAGCGTTGCGGGATCTGGCGGAAACCCGTGAGCAAATTGAAGATTTCGGTGTGTCGATTGCCCTGGTCCACATGAGCAACCCCGAATATGCTTCGAATGTTATGCAAAGACATGGCCTGCAGGAGATGGATCATTTCTGCGACCCATCGTGTGAGCTGTACCGAGCCTTTGATATTGAACGTGGATCATTCCAACAGCTATTTGGACCCGGCGTTGTCTGGCGCGGAATGACCGCGGCTGTCAGCGGCACTCTGCCTGGAAAGTTGGCCGGTGATGGTTTTCGCATGCCGGCGGTATTTCTTATCCACAAGGGCGAAATTATCGGCTCATTCCGTCATCGAACAGCGGCTGACCGCCCCGATTACGTTGATCTCGCAATGCGTTTTCGTACCACCCTCGAAAACGAGGCCGATGCACTTTCTACCTGATCCTGCTGGCACCTGTTTCAAAACCGGTTGGTTGCAGGAACTCACGAACGTAAGGTTGAGTTCACGGCTTACTGAGGTTTTGAATTCTCCCGCCCTGTCGCAAACAAAGGGGATCGCGACAATCGTGGGCGAGTCTCCGGAAGGGGCAACGATGCCTGATGGGAAATCAGACCAACCTCTGGCTGTACGACTCGGATTTGTCGCGTCGATTGCGAACGTATTCACGGTAACAATTGATGTGATTTTGAGAATGTCCTGCCCATACAAAGCAAGCAGGAGGCAAGGCTTTGTTTCGGCCCCGTCATAATCCGCATGACCGGCCCCAGACGTCGTTATCGAAACGTATGGCCCCCTCACTCTCAATGCGATGTCAACCAGAATCTCGTGGGTTGTTTCGATGGTGACGATTCGGGGGGCGACCGCAACACAACGGCAGTCCTCATAACCATCCCAACAGATACACGGCGAACGTTTAGCATAGTCCCTGCGGTAAGAATCGCAATCCGGCGTATCTTGATAATCCTTCACCCCCGAATAACCCGATCAAACC
>JANQSH010000095.1 GCA_028284145.1 Planctomycetaceae bacterium
GAGCGACAAAAGAACGGGGCATGTTCATTCACACTCCAGAACAAAGCTCTGAAAAGGCACTAACGACGCACATCCAATGCCAATCTCTGCGCTGACCTGGTATTTTCCTTTAGTGGATATTCACTCACTGGAATTCCCGAGCCAGGGAGAGCCTGCAGATGACGCCAGGCTTTTGTAATCCGCTCTTCCCGGCAGGCAACGTCAGCCGGGTCGAGTTCAGCTTTGTCGAATGGCCCGTCGACGACCACCGGATCGAAAGCCGGGTCGATAATGAACTGGGCGATCGTTGGATTACAACGAATGTGTCGTTCCGAAGCGGAGAGGAGTTGATCTGCAGGAACTTCACCAAGAATGTATCGCAGGTAGAGATCGCTGTCGATCATCTGCTCGACCTGCAGGTCGCAGACTTCACACAGATATCCCTGATCGCATTTCGCCATGACGGTAATTCGCCCCTTGAGTAATGAGATAGAGCGATTACGCTCTTCTGTGCTGCGATGAGCGTCGATTGGCCTGCAAATACAGGCCTCACGAGCCAGAGACGTCACACCAGAAGGCAAACTGCCCCAGATCCATTCTTGATCGCTGGAAGGCAGACGTCAATTCTCCGGCAAGAGGTATATTTAAGTAAGATTGCCATCCATCACGAGTGATCAGACATCGATAGTCTGACGGACTTTTATCTGTGGCGGCTTGATCCTCATTTGGAACTGTAATAGCAGTTTGAAGGCCACTACACTTAAATGTGGATCGCAATAGACGTTTGAATGGGTCGCTCTCTTCAGTTCTGTCTCTCGTTGCTGATTTCCCGAATTCAGCACTGCCCGTCAGGTTGACCTCACGTATACAATAACGGGTTCAGAGCTGCATATTTTCTCACCGGGAAACTACGATGTCACTCCCTCGCTTCAGCGTTAACAACCATGTACTTGTGAACATGATGATGATTGTGATCCTCATCGGAGGCACGATCTTTGCGTTCACTCTCACCCGCGAAATGTTTCCGGAGTCCCGTCCGGACAAGATCATGATCACCGCCGTCTATCCCGGCGTGCAACCGGCAGAAATTGAGCGGGCTGTCGCGATCAAAGTCGAGGAATCAGTTCGCGATGTCGATGGTGTGGACAAGGTCGATACGGTCGTCTCTGAGGGAATCGTATCGGTCGTGCTGACGCTGCTGAATGAAATCGATGATGTCGATGTCGTGTTGCAGGAAGTAAAAAACGAAGTCGACGCGATTCAGGATCTGCCGGACGATCTGGAGCAGATCACCGTTTTCAAGTTTGAGCCCAAACTTCCTGTCATCGCCGCGGCGATTTATGGCGATGGGGACGAAGGGACATTAAAGGAAGCAGCTCGTGAACTGCGTGACGAACTCCTGCTTTTGGAGGGGGTGAGTGATGTCGAACTGAACGGTGTACGGGATGACGAGATCAGTGTCGAGATTCGGCCGGAACGACTGCTCGAATACAACGTGACGTTTGACGAAATCGCCCAGGCGATTCGCGATACCAATCTCGATGTCTCGGGTGGCGACCTGAAGGGGGCGCGAGCCCGGATCTCCGTCCGCACGCTGGGCGAGGAACTTCAAGGCGAAGACCTCAATGACATTGTCATTCGAGCCGAAAGCGATGGGCGAAAAATCCTGCTGGAGGATGTCGCGATTGTTAAAGATGATTTCGTCGATACTGACCTCGAAAGTTTTTTCAACGGCAAGCCTTCTGCCGATTGCATCGTCTATAAAACCGCCTCGCAGGATGCGATTCAGATTGCCACGGTCATCAAGGCTTTCGTGGCCGGCAAGCAGGGAGTGAAGTTCGACCCACACGGATTTGAAGAAGCATACAACGCGCCGTGGTACAAGAAGCCGGTAGCTCTGCTCGGTGCGTTTTTTTCTCAGGCGACGACTAAGGCATTGAGCGTGCTTGGTGGTCGACCAGACCCGATGAAGGTCTACGAAGCGAGCCTGAATAAGCCATTTGACCACAATTTCGAAGTTGCCCTTCACACCGACCTGTCTCGTTTCATCGAAGGGCGACTCGATTTGATGACGCGTAACGGTGCCTCAGGGTTGCTGCTGGTCGTCATTTCGCTGATCTGTTTTCTGAACTGGCGTGTTGCACTTTGGGCCGCCATCGGATTGCCCGTTTCCTTCCTGGGGACGTTCATTCTGATGTGGGTTTTTGGCGTGACATTCAATCTGCTTTCGATGTTCGGTCTGATCATCGTGCTGGGAATTATCGTCGATGATGCAATTGTGATTGGCGAGAACATTTTCCGTCATGTGGAAGAGGGGGAAGAACCGAAGGAAGCTGCGGTGAACGGAGCGGAAGAGGTCATGTGGCCGGTGACGATCGCCATTGCCACCACGATTGCCGCCTTCGCCCCACTGTTGTTCATTCAGGGACAAATTGGTGACTTCATGGGGCAGTTGCCGATCGTTGTTTTGGCAGCATTATCGGTTTCCCTGATCGAGGCTTTGCTGATTTTGCCGGCTCATCTGGCACATCTCCCCTCGGCCAGGGAACGCGAACAGCGAGCTGCATTACAAAGTGAGTCAGCTGGCATGCTGAGACGGTTCGGAATGCGTATCGATCGATTCCGCGAAAGACTGGTACAGGGTACAGTCGTCGCCTGGTACGTTCGCTTCTTGCGTGTCGCTCTCAAGTGGCGGTATGTCACCCTTTGTACAGCCACAGGTTTACTGATGATTACCTTTGGTCTGGTGGCCGGTGGAATTGTCGAGCGGGTGTTCATTCAGAAAATGGACAGCGAATCGATCATCTGCAAGCTGGAACTGCCTGTTGGCACACCAGCCGAACAGGTCAAAGAAACGATGGGAAGCATTACCGAGCTGGCCGTCTCGCAACCGGAAGTGGTCAACGTGCAGTCGTTTGTTGCCCGACAGATCGATATTGGTGGAGCCGGTGGCACAGAAAGCGTTGGCGATCAATCGCATCTGGGGCAGTTGATCATCGAACTGAAAGCGGCTGATGAGCGAGAGCTTCTCAATCAACGTTCTTCGACCGAGATCCTGACCGTTCTCCGCAAGGCTTCGCAAAGTCTGCCGGGCGTCAACTCGGTTGTGTGGGAAGAACTCAATGGTGGACCGGGTGGCCGGGCGATTGAAATCAAGATCACCGGTTCCGACTTTGCTGAGATCGTCGCGGTCTCGCAGGAATTGAAATCGAAACTCGACACGTACGATGGCGTGTTCGACTTGGATGACAACTACGACAAGGGAAAACGGGAAGTCCAGCTTCGTCTGCGAGACACGGCCCGCTCCACCGGCATTACCACCGCCATGCTGGGGCGTGAAGTACGTGCGGCCACTTATGGTCGGGAGGCCCGCCGCCTCACGCGGAATCGAGAAGATGTACGGATTATGGTCCGGTATCCGGAACGTTATCGATCCAACATTTATCAGTTGGAATCGATGTGGATTCCAACTCACCCCAACATGCCGAATCAGCGAGGGTGGGTACCGTTAAGTGAAGTGGCCGAACTGACCGAATCGGAAAGTTACACGACCATTCATCGCAGTCAGCAACAACGATCGATCACGGTCTTTGGAGAAATTGATGACGACATTACGCCGGCAGCGGAAGTCATCAACGATGTGCGCGCTACGTTTGGACCGAAGCTGGCTGCCGAACACCCGGATGTCAAAATGGAATTTCTCGGCAGTTTTGAACAGCGGATGAAGTCGTTTGGCAGTTTGCGGGTCGCGTTTCCGGTCGCGCTGGTCATGATCTACATGCTGCTCGCCGGGCTGTTCCGCTCCTACTTACAGCCCGTCGTGGTGATGTCGGCCATTCCCTTCGGCGTGATGGGGGCGATCGTCGGGCATTTGATCACCGATAATCCGATCACCATTCTGAGTCAGATCGGAATGGTGGCCTTGACAGGAATCCTCGTGAACGATTCGCTTGTGCTGGTCGACTTTATCAATAAGCGAATTCGCAGGGGGATGGCACCGTTTGAAGCAAGCATCGAGGGGGCGAAACTCCGTTTGCGGGCTATTCTGCTGACGACATTGACCACGGCTGCCGGCTTGATGCCGCTGATGTTTGAAACCAGCTTTCAGGCGAAATTCCTGATTCCGATGGCCGTGACACTGACGTTTGGTTTGATCTTCGCGACCGCGTTGACGTTGATTATCGTGCCTTCGCTGAACCTGGTCTATTTTGATTTCGTGGGGTTGTTCCAACGACGCCAGAATCGGCAAGAAACAAAAATGTTGATCGCAGGCGGAGGGGCCGCACCAGCCAGCCCCGCTGCACCAGAAGAGAGTTTGAACGGATTGTGAGAGTGGTCCGATGGATTCGAAACTGTCACAAACTCTTCAAATAGCGAATCAAAGTCTGCTTTTCCGATTCCGACAAATCGCGTGGCAGCTGATGTCGAAACTTGCGAATGACCTCGTCCACACTATCGGCCCGGTTATCGTGGAACAGATGCGGGCGATGACCAACGCCACGCAATGACGGTGGATTGAATTCCTTCGTTCCCAACGCATCTGTCAAACCGACGTCGTAGGCATCTTCGGATGTCAGCGTCGCACTGTTGTGGCAACTTCGACAATCGAGCGATTCAAACAGTTGACGACCCCGCTTGATGAACGCGGCATCGGCGTTTGAGGTGGCCGGTTGAAACGGTGGCGGTGGCTCGAGTGTTTTGAGAAACTCAACCATATCGCCAATATCTTTCGGCGAGAGTGCGTGATTGCGCATCGTCAATTGCAGTGACTGCTCAACCTGCTCGGAGAGTTGTCGTTTCCTGCCGATCCAGGACCAGGGTCCCGTTTCGTGCACACCACCCAGTGAAAGAATCCGTTTTGGTGCGCCTTCGTTTCCATCACCCAACGTGTCAGCTCGTCCACCGGTGGTGTGACCATCGGTATGACAACTGTGGCAACTATACCAGTTGCCGAGTGACAGCCGGGCGTTGAAAAAATGAGCCTCACCCCGTTCCGCTGGTCCTGTTGCGGGCTGCTTGCCGAGGGAAATGTGCCGAATGCCGATCTTCCGGTCGGCGTAGCCGGTCAGAAAACGTTCGCGTCCGTCCGTCAGCACTTCGCCCCGTTTGTAAGGCTGGCTATAGCCGCCGGAGGAGGAATACGCGTTGGTTGCATGTGTCTCAGAATACGGTTTCGTACGGTTACTTTTCGGTTTGGATTTGTACGGTGGTTTCCTGTCGTAGTCGGGTTGGGCGGCGAGATTCAGGAAAGTCAGAGAATCTGAAAGCTGATTGGTGATCAGGTATTGGTCCTTGCCGACCGTCTCGATCGCCACCGGACGGCGACCGATTGGAATACGGAGCATCGTCAGATTGTCTGGCTCGATGATCGTGACTTCGTTCGTTCCGCCGTGCAGAATCACGACGCGATCGTCATCGCGCGGAATCAGGGCTTCGGGATCGCCCGCCCCTGTCGTTCCATTCCCGACCATGATGAACCGGCTGTCATCCATGATCTCTGCCTGAGGGTCAAGCAGATGCTTGACCTGAATCACGCGCAAAGCGTCGGACATCATCACGCCCCAGATGACTTCGCTGCGGCGCGGGGGTGAAAGTTCGTTAAGCAACTGATGCGAAACGAATACACCCTGATTATCAGTCGTGAGGGCCAGCCCACGAATGTTCTGTCCAGGGAAACGATGCACGGCTGTGACCGCATGTTTTTGCACGTCGATCGCCGCCAATCGGCCGCCGAAACCATCAGCCACGAGCAGATGCCCTTTTTCCTGCAGCAGCAGTTGTTCGCGCGGTGCAAAGGGCAAAGCGACACTCGCCAGGATTTTCGGTTTGTTCGCCCCGCCCTTTGTTGGGAGATGAACAAAAGTGACGCGTCGACTCCACAATGAGCAGACGGTGCACCATTTGCCGTCGGCTGAGACCGAAAGGCTGACCGGGTGAGCCGGTACCGACAACTGCCACACGATCACCGCGCGATCGTGATTGAACTTTAACGCCAGCAGGCGACCTTTTTCAGAATCGGTCACCAGCAGTGTATCGCTCACAATCGCTAAATCGGTCGGTTGGCCACCCAACTTGTATTCCGCAACGATTTTATGCTCTTGCAAATCGACCAGTGAAAGCGTGCCACTGCGAGAATTGGCCACTGCTGCCCGGTCATCATCCAATGCGCAAATCGCGACCGGTCGGCGGAAGTGCAACGTCGATTCTGGCAGACGCTGCAACTCTTCACTCAAAGCAAAAGTGGGAATGGCCACGCAGACAATCAGACAGAGGGTAAAGCGACACACCACCTGGCTTACTCCTGCAAAAATCGAATCAGGCAGATTGGTTTGAGGCGAATTCACGGTCGACCACAACACCGGGCATTGGCACGGGGTAGGTTCCGTCTTCGTTCGCCAACAATGGAGCCGGGCCATCGAATGACAGACTCGCAACATTCGGAGCGAATTCATGATCGCAATTCAAAATCTGATCGTAAGTGATTCGCTGACCCGTATGAGCCGCCATCCGTCCCATTGATGTGACCAGACTCGCCTTCACACCCCGCTCCACTTCATTGAATGGCTTGTCGTTGCGAATCGCATCAATCAGGTTATCCCATTCCAACTGATATGGACTTGGTTCGGGTTTGCCATAACCCCATACCTGCTCCTCTTTCACCAGGCGTTGCCCGCTGAAAATCCGCGCCTTCGACGGAGCGTGACCCGACGTCGAAAAGATTGCCGAACCTTTGGAACCATGCACGAACGTCGCGAACTTGCGCTCACAATTCGGAATGGTGCGGCCATCAACGAGAAATTTCGTGCCGTCGCCAAAGGTGTATTCGATCGAGTAATTGTCGAAGTTCTGGTCAACGTTGTTTCCACGGTAATGCCGCCCACCGGATGCAATCGCTTCGACCGGCCAGTCGCCTTTCGCCCAGCAGCCTTCGTCAATGTTGTGAATGAGAAAATCACTGACTGCGCCGCCGCTGGCCCAGAGGAAACCGTGAAACCTGCGAATCTGCCATTCGAGATCGCTGACGCCCTCTCGCGGTTTGCCAATCGCCGCTGATCCGGTCGGGCCGGTCATGCGATAGGCTCGCAGCATCAGAATGTCGCCCAGCTTCCCGTTGTGCAACATGTCGGCCAGTTCGTTCCGCGCTTTGCAGTGCCGGCACATCAGACCCACACCGACTTTCAGATTCTTCTCGACCGACTTCCTGCCGAGTTCAAACATTTTTTTGCTGGTCGGGCCGTCAACCGTCACCGGCTTTTCCATAAAGACGTTGAGGTTCTTCTCGATTGCGCGGGTAAAGTGCACCCACCGAAAGGCCGGCGGCGTGGCGAAGATCGCGATGTCGCCTGGCTTCAGACAATCCATCGCCCGTTTGTACGCGTCGAAGCCGACGAATTTGCGGTCGTCCGGCACATCCATCTGATCAGAAAATTTCGACGAGAGCGCCCTGTGACTGAACTTCAGGCGATCATCAAACGCATCTGCCATCGCCACCAGTTTGGTTCGCCCGTTCTTGACACTCAGCGCATTGGCAGCCGCACCAGTGCCACGTCCTCCACAGCCCACCAGCGCCAGTTGAATGGTGTCATCCGACGCAACATGAAACTGCGGGGCGGAACCCGCAGCGATCAAAGCGGGGACAGCCGCCAGACTGCCTGACTGCCTGATGAATTCTCGTCGATTGGTGGAATCGGATGGCTGGTTCATGTTGGGTCCTTACGGGGATTGAAAAACAGGGATTCAAAAGGGAGTGGGTAACGGCATGACGGCTGCCGGAAAAACAGCCGCGAAAGTTTGAGGTGGACGGACACCCAGATTATGCCTGGGAGGGGCGAATGCAATTGGCGGCATCACCGGTCTGCGAGACCACCCGTCCGCACGATATGGCGAACTGTTCTATTGTCCCATATGCGTGGGATGTTGCAACTGAAAAAGGGGATGGGAGTGTCTCCATGGGGCAAAACGGGCTTCAGAAATGGGGAATTCAGAGCTGATCCGACGCATTGCTGATTGTCCAGTGACGGTCAGATGTCACCCTGGCCCATTGTGTCGGGACGCCCAGTTGCCGTAAAATGAACTGCACTTCGGGAACGGTCAGTGCGGCATGCAGCGACTGGCGGAACAACTGCTGCTGATGCTCGTTCTCTTCTCTCACGTAAGTCGTTACAAGTTGCTCCAGCGTTTTCCTGTCATCAGGGCGAAGCAGATCACGCACGAAGAGTGTGCCACCCGGTTTGAGCAGCCGAATCATCTCAGCGATGACATACTGAGGCTGGGGGATGTGGTGCACAATGCTGTTGGAGATCACTCCGTCGAAAGTGCTGGTCTCCCAGGGCAGGACTTTCGCATCGACCTGCTGCAGTTCAATGGCTTCCTGCAGCTGAGCCTCAGCGATGTTTTCCTTCGCCAGTTTGAGCATCTCGTGCGATAAATCGATCGCCGTGATGCGGCAGGTTGGCTCGCGGCGAGCCAGGACAATTGGGATTTGCGCGGTCCCCGTACCAATATCCAGCACACGAAGACCTCTCTTCTGACTCTTTTTGCGAACAGTTTGGGAGGGTGCGGATTTTGAAGTCGCGGCAGCAGCCAGAAAGTCGTTAACGAACTGGCGGTTCACTTCGTCATGGTCCATCGCGTCGTAATCACCTGCCTCCTGAACCGAGTCCATGACTTCCGGTTCGAGTGTGCGCGGCAATGGCATTCCGAATCCTTTTAATGGTGAATGAGGACAAATGAACGCCTGAATTTTACACGACGCCCGGCCCGCGTCTATCTCGGATTTCCAGCATTCCGCCATTCTCAGGATAAATCAGATTGTGTGATCCGGCGGCGGGCAACAACATCAGCATTCGGTCGCATTGAATGCCGCCAGACCGTCAGCGATGTTCGAAGATCTGACCGGTCACCCGTTCATTGTCCTGATGCACCAACCAGCAGATCATCGAAACGATATCCGATGGTTCACCCAATCGACCGGGCGGATGCATCTTGCGGGAGTATTCCGCTGATTTCTCATTTTGTACCCACTGGAAACAACACGCTTTCACGGCACACTGAAATATCCGGAATAATGAGTTTTTTATGTAAGGATTCCGGCAAAACGGCTTTCCAATAGTGGCATGAAAGAGCAAATTTGTTGTTTTCGTGCCTTTCGCTATCCGAGGCCATATCGTGACTGACAATTCCCAGCAACCAACTGATCCCGGGCGGACATCGGAATTCGTTCGTCTGTTAAAGCAGTACGATCGACGTCTGGCAGCCTACGTGCATTCCTTTGTGCCTGAGTGGCATGAAGCAGAAGATGTCATCCAGGAGGCAAGCGTGCGTTTGTGGGAGCAGTTCGAAAAATTTGAACCTGGTACAAATTTCGGTGCCTGGGCATGTACGATTGCTCGATACCTCATCATGGAGCGAAGGAAATCGTCTCCCAAAGGGCATTTATATCTGATGGGTGAATTGATCGGACAGGTCGAAAATTCCTTTGAAGAAGTGCAGTCTGAATCGGATTTCCGATTGCAGGCTCTGCAGGAGTGTTTTGAGAAACTTACACCGTCGGGCCGAAGCCTGCTTTCTCAGTGCTATGAAAAGGGGATGCGGCTGACTCATGTTGCGAAGGTGACGGGGCGGACGGTTGGCTCTCTTTACACCTCCATTTCCCGCCTGCGTTCCCAGCTCCACGATTGCATCGAGCGGCGGCTCGAGCGAGAGAGGGGGCAGGCGTGAGTCAAAATGCCCGGGGCGAAAGTTCGCAACTGATCGAGCGTCTGCAATATCTGATGCTCCGGCGGCAAACTGGAGAAATGGATGAAAAGGAGTTGCGCGAGTTGGAGAGCCTTCTTTCCGAAAGCGTCGCGCGAGAACTATATATCAAGATGGTCTATGAGGCTGTTGAGTTGGCCTCCCTGCTGGCGGCTGTCGATGAAGAGGGCCGTCGGATTAATCTGGGGCCACTCGAAGGCCCAGGTGTGGGTTGGTCGGAAAGGTCGCAGGGCACTGCTCCGTCCTTGCCGGCTCGCTCAGGTTCGGAAAAGGGTCTGCTCCACAAGGCGAAGCGGTCCCCCCTGATGGCGGTCATGCTGATTTTTCTTATCAGCGTGGGCGGGGCATTTTTAGCTTTGCTGCCGGTGGTTTTCGATCAGTTCTGGAAGCCCGCGGCAATCATTAGGCAGCCGACGGCAATCATTGAAGAGCCTCGCGAAGTTGGGGCTTACGTCGTGCGTATCGAGAACGAAGCCTGGGAAGCGGGGTTCTCAGGGGGCGAGCTGGAGCAGCAATTGTCGGTTGGTTCGCACGTGCGACTTCAGGAAGGCGTTCTGCAATTGCAATTCGTAAGTGGCGCGATGGTGATCATTGAAGGACCTGCAGCATTTCGAGTCGATTCACCAGATTCCGGTGAATTGATTTCAGGATCTCTGGCGTCCTACGTGCCTCCCGAGGCGATCGGGTTTACCGTTATCGCTGGTGGGTTGGAGGTCGTTGATATGGGAACGGAGTTCAGTCTGAAAATCAATGAGGACGAAACGGCTGATGTTCAGGTCCGTCGTGGCGAGGTGGTGGCCAGAAACAGGAACTCCTCAGTTGCCACACCATTCAGTCGAGAGATCTTTTCCAATCAGGCAGTCCGGATCGATGCGTCGAACGCAGAAGTTTCTGTCATCGAATTTGACGGAAGCGCGTTCGATGGGCTCCTTGAACACAGCGGGCGGTTCATTGCGTACTCGACACGCGCGGGAGTTATCGGAAATCAGCATGACCCAAGGAATGCTGCTCATGGTCATGACTTTGTGGTTCAGCAGGCCATCGAAGTGACCCATCTGGGCGTTTTTGACAGTGGCGGAGATGGCTTCAAGAGTGTTCTGACCGCCGAGCTATGGTCGCGTGACGATAACGGAACACCTGAGAACCCTGATGATGACCGTGGCATCGCAAAGTTAGCGGAATTGACCTTCACTCCGGAGCATCCCGGAGAACTCGTTGCAGGGGATCGTTTCAAGGCCCTTGAGGAGTCGGTTGAGCTTCCGTTGGGAGCCTACACAATTATCGCGCGGGGCTATGGCCGTGGCGATCAGAATATCAATATGTCCACAGCTCACCTGAATGCGAACAGGGTCACTTCTTCCGAGGCATACATGGACACGGACGATGGCAACGGTGCCATTTCATTCGTGGGCACAGGGCGATGGAGCCAGATGGCTCAGCCAGAGACCTTTCCAACCAACGTTCACGCTTCGGACGACGGAACAACGGCTCATCCATTCGCTGCTGGCACATTCGAGTTCAGCCTTGTAAATCCCTGAGAGGATAAAGACTGACAATTTCAGATCAACGATTCCAACACGATTTCACTTTCTGTTTTCTTCGGTTCTGGTTTTCCAACATTGAGAGAGGGGATTTGTCATGAAACGCAAAGGTTTTACACTCATCGAACTGCTGGTCGTGATCGCCATCATTGCGATCCTGATCGCTCTGTTATTGCCCGCCATTCAACAGGCAAGAGAAGCCGCTCGCCGGACCCAGTGTCGCAATAACCTGAAACAGTTCGGCATTGCCCTGCACAACCATCACGATGTCTACAAGCGGTTCCCCCCCGGCGCAGGCAATGACATGCGCCCCTTTGGGACTTCTGCAACCGCAGCCTGGGGTAGTAGCTGGGCCGTCTATCTCCTGCCGTACCTTGAGCAGCTGGCTTTGGCAGAAAAATGGCAATTTCATGGTGGCTCTGGTCTCGGAGGAGGCTGGGGCAACTCCAACAACGAAACTTTAGCCAGAGGTCTCATCATTGATGCTTTCGATTGCCCCTCATCGACTGCCCAGCAAATAGCAACTGATTACAATGTCCCCGGCAAGCAAATGCTCGACTACGCCGGGATTGCGGGGGCTGTCGATTCCACAATGACCAGTTTCACCGAGACACGTAATCATAATGGAAACAATGGCATTTCCAGCGCTGGTGGGTGCCTGTTCAACCAGAGTGATATCCGAATTCGGGATGTGACCGATGGTACGTCGAACACAATCATCATCGGCGAGACGTCGCGTGATATCGAAGTGAATGGAACACCGCAACCGCTCTTTCGCCCGGGCGGACGATTTGGCTGGCCGGTAGGAAATGCGTTCTCCTGGAACGTCGCTGACAATCGTCAACACAATTGCACCGCGTTTCGCTACGACGTTGGTCGGGTTGAATGGGCAAGCGCTCCAAACAAAAGTAATGAAGGCATTGGTGACGATGTTGGATGCAATTTCCCATTGAACTCCTGGCATGCAGGGGGAGCGCTGGTACTGCTGGCCGATGGCTCGGTGCAGTTCCTGCCTTCCAATACGTCTACCAACACTGTGGGGCTGCAATGTACCCGCGATGACGGGCAGGTGACGAACTAGTGGTCCATCAAGATTAAAATTTGGGTTCGGTAAAGTTGCAAGGAGCGACAACGGAGCGGGTTATGTCAACCCGCACCCCAAAACAAAGCCTTGACAAGGCACTAGAG
>JANQSH010000104.1 GCA_028284145.1 Planctomycetaceae bacterium
GGATTTAACTCAGGCCACTTGGATGGTTCGGCATCATGGAAAGCATTCAATCCCAATTCGCTGGACATTGAGATCGCGGCATCTTTCGGGTTGCCGCAAGGCTTCTGGTGGGGCTACCGAGATAAAAATTTCACACCGAAAGAATGCGATTGTGTTTCATGGAGAAGAGTGCAGATCGTGCTGCTCCTTTGATTGGCTCTTGCCCCGACCGCGACTTTGCGAACTTCCGGGGCGGGGTGCTTCCGGGGGGACATGTGAGCCATGGATTCAAAGGAACATCAAGTGAAGTGGGTGAAGTGTGGGTAAGTCCCGTCCAGCAAGCCATCGACAAGCGCAAGACAGCCATCAGGCATGGTTCGGGAATCAACAATAGGGAATAAAGCAGATACAAGGCCAACGGCGGACCCGCTCATGGCGAGCCCACCGCGATTGAACCGATGCAGGACACCGGCCAATCTGAGACCCCCGAACACACAGTCACCGTTCGTTGAACGGCGACCGTTGTGAAAACATCACCCTGAACAACAATACATTACACATCTGGTGCAGGCCAGATTTGTAGTGGGATCCATCGACAAACGAACTTGATTAACGCTTCATTTGCAACGGCACGCGGTACTCATTGATGATCGACAGGATGGCCACCGCGATGTTGTCGAGCGTTGTGGCTTGTGTCTTGGCCCGTTGGTCCATCACGGCATCGATCACGGCTTCCATGCGGCGCTTGGCCTCACCGGTCAGTTGCTGCTCTTTCATGCACTGACGGAGCGATGCGATCTGTTTCGCGTAGGGATCGTTCCCGCCCCCGGAAGTATCCAAAGTAGACGTTGCAGGTGAAAAGCCCAACATCTCATCGATCGCCCGCTTCATGCCGATGGCCAGGAACCTGTTGGCGATCTCGTGCACCGGAAGCACGGCGTCCTTCTCGTTGTCCATGATGTCCACCCTGATGTTGCGTGTTCCACCCTTTGGATGCTACCCACCCGTTGCAGTTCCGAATGTGTGAAAGATGTGACGATGCGGTTGAATGCAGTTTTCTAACGGAGCGTTCTTTTGTGCAAAAATCTTTAACCTCTTACGTCTACGCGATGAATGGTGACACCATGCAAAGAGCTGAATAATTATTTGATGAATTCACGTTCTTGATCTTGACTTGGATCGGATTCTTCGTATCGTAAATGTCATGGTGGTTGTTGATTCCAGGGTTCCGTGGGCCGGGCAGGTAGAAAAAGAGAAGACAAACCTTTCTCTTCCGGGCTTCACGAACTTTGATGAATCATGAGCCATAGCGAACACCATGTGTTCGTAATGAGCGCGAATGGATCTGGGGTTGGGAATCCACGCTGGGTTTTCACGTTTCCGGTGGACCTCCCAATTCTCACAGCGGCGCGATGCCGCATCACATAGTCAAGGTCGCGGAGAAAGCGCGATGTCTGGTGTTTGTGTCACGCCGGTTGAATCGTGAGCGCGATGAGTATGCGTTGATCAGGAAGGTCAGCACATCGACGCGGTGGTTGTTGCCCGGATCAGCATGGCTGTTCCGGGGGCGCGGTGATTGCGTCCG
>JANQSH010000162.1 GCA_028284145.1 Planctomycetaceae bacterium
TATGGTGGATCGGAGTACGATGCAGGAATGGACTGGTACGACGGAGTGGACTGGTGCAGCAACGACGCAACAGCTTACTGGTGTACCAGCAACGATGCAACGAATGCGAATGACGCGGATGAGTTGGAAGCGAAAGTGTTTTATGATCCGGACAGGGGGGAGTGGATACGTGTCGAATTGCAGACGCACAAATACGACGGACAAAATGTGCTGTTCCAAGTCTTCACAACGCGTAGAAATGTAATTTTGCCATGGAAACCTCATCACGAGTGGAGGGTGGGCGTACATGTGCAACACGGTGGCGGCACGAGTGGTGAGGTTCACCGCAAAGTCGGTGATTCATTGAGGGTCAGGAGCTACGAAGATGTGATCAAAGCCGCATTGAACGGCGATGCGTTGGGAATGGGGAGTGGTGGGGCACGACCGGAATCATTTACAGAATGGAATACATTTTTTGAACGAACATCAGGCAAGGCGGCATCTGCTCCCGACAACAGGCAACTCCGTTCCGTTCACCACCCCGCAGCCTTCAATCCCGAAATCACTCAGTCTCAGGCGGCTGGACTTATTGGCCCCGCTGTTTCACAATTGGCCTGGCATGTTGGAAAAGGGATCGCACAAAACTTCGGCCCCGGCGTTGCGATCAAAGGCGTGTCGGTTGTGTGGAAGGGCGGCAGCCTGGTGGTCCGTGGCGGTGGAAAAACGGTAGAATACAGCAAATCCCAAGTCAAAAGTCTACTCCAGAAAAACGGAGGAGATGCCAGCGACAAGGCTCTTGAGGCGCTGCCAAAACAACTCAAGGAGATTCTGGAAACCGGCGGCAAGGGGGCTACAAACAGTGTAATCACGGGGAAACTGTCGCGTGAAGCCAGCGACGCTTTCCGTATACAGGCACGTGACATTTGGCAGGCCACCACCGGACGGCGCGCGATTTGGGACGATCTACAAGTTCACCACCGAATCCCACTCGAATGGTCGCATATTTTTGGGAAAGCGGATCCCAACCGATTATCGAACCTCGTTGGGATCAACAACAAAGCACACAGTCAGGTCACAAATGCTTGGAATGCGTGGAAGAGAAGCCTTGACGGTCGTGCACCAACTCAAGCCGAAGTAATGGAACAAGCGCTACGGATTGATGAACTTTTCAAAGGATCATGGGTGTTTCCAAAATGAGTAAACCGACGATGAGTATACGAAAAGAGGTTCTTGAACTGCTGACGAAAGTTCCAGTTCCACCAGAGGATTCGACTCCAGCGGGCGTGACTGACGAGCAACTCAACCAGTTCGAGGCAACAAACGGAATAACGATTCCGCGTTTGCTCCGTGAGTGGCTTTTGATGGCGAATGGCCCGTGCGTTGGCCCGGGCGGCGTTGTAGGCATAACCACAAAACGTGAAAGCCAAGATGCGGAAAGCATTCTGGGAAACTACCCGGAATGGCGAGAAAAAGGCTGGTTTCCAGTGGCGGGTGACGGATGTGGAAACTACTACGTGGTGGCCACACGTAATGACTATGGCGATGGTGAGCCGGTATTGTTTGTTGACATAAACGATGATAGTTCTGAGCCAGCGTTCTTGGCTGCCTCGAATACGTGGTCTTTTCTTCGCTTTTTGTTGCAAAAGGAATTGGATGAGACACGCTGGCCCTATTCCGAGTCGGAAGTGATTCGTGATGATCCAGAAATCACGTCTTTCGCCGGAGTATCTTTACCATGGGACGCATGACCTGTGACGGCACAGCCACCGCATCGAACTATTACGGCAGCACGGGCGATTACGAGTCGGCCTGGAACTACCTGACATTCACGCCGGACGGTCCGCTCTCGCAGACGGTCTCCATCCAGGCCAACCCCGACAACCCGATGGAAGGGGAGGAGACCTTCACCGTTCAGGCCAGTGCATACGAGATCAACCAGAATGCCACCGGGACCGTCACGATCAACGAAGGCAACAACGCACCCACAACCAGCGGCATTGCGGATGTGAGTGTCCTTGAGGGTGCAGCCGATACGGTCATCGACTTAGCCGCTGCATTTGCCGATAATGAAGACGCTTCGGGCGATCTGACTTTCTCAATCACAAACAACACGAACACGGC
>JANQSH010000019.1 GCA_028284145.1 Planctomycetaceae bacterium
GTCCGTCAAGATTAAAATTTGGGTTCGGTAAAGTTGCAAGGAGCGACAACGGAGCGGGTTATGTCAACCCGCACCCCAAAACAAAGCCTTGACAAGGCACGAGCGCGATTTTCGTGTCGGAGCTTTCCTGTTAACGTGGCTTGTGATTTTAAGGAACGAGGTGTGGTTCCGGTGGCAGTTCCTGCGGATCAATCAATGGTGCGAATTGGACGACATCCGGGACCATGACCGTTGTGGGGATATCCGTATCGCGTTGAATGTCCATATTGACCCGAATCGGTGCCGCTTCAACGGGAACGGCACGACGCACGCCCATGCCGAACAGCCACAGGCTTTGCATCAGAAAACCGGAACCGTTGAAGAACAGTGTGGTACCACCCGGGATGGGAAGTCCACCCTGGCTTCTCTGGTAGATTCCCTTTTTGGTACGAACGGTGATTGACCATGCGTCTCCCACATATGGCAGTACGGCGCGAGCCGAGGGAATGGAGAAGATGGTGAAATCGACACCTTCCGATTGATTCTCGCTGGCGATGATCTGGCCAATGAATGGTGTGATGGAATAGAAGTAGCGTGTCAATTCCTTCATGTCGCAATAGCTGTAACTCAGCAGGTCGCCTTCTGGAAGAGGTTGCATAGCGGCGAAGCGGGTCGCGAGACTGTCTTTGCTCTCTTCACTGGCGAGCCAACGCAAATGACCTTTGATCGCCTGTGGATGCAATGCGATGATCCATTGCTTTTCTGTCAGGCAAAATGCCGGTGCTACGGGTACGTCTTCATTCCCAATCGTATTCACAAAGTGGACTGTGTGGTCGAGGAACGTTTTCTCAGCCATGAAGACACCTCTTCGGCGTCGCCCACCATGTCCGTAGTCGCCGGGTAAAGCGGCTTTAATGACCTTCATCAGTTCGTCGTGGACGAGTTTGGCTTTTGCTGCATCTTTGACTTCCACACCCAGGACCAGGCTGGTCACAAATACTCCTCCGTTACTGGGGGAATCGTACAGCGTCCAGACGTCACCAAAAGCAGCGAAAATGTCATCTTCGAGCTTCAAGCCGAGTTCGGTTTCCAACTGAGAAATGACCATCTCGAATTGTTCTCCGGAGCGTGGGTCGGCTTGATTGACGATCGTACGGACCTCTTCCAGAATTTTCGGCAGGCTGATACTGACCACGGTTGCCAGGTCGGCATCCGCAGGAATATGGGCCAGATCGTTGGATTTGATTCCGCGACCAGCCGCCAACGCGAGAATGCCTTTCGTGCTGCCGTCGGTGTTCACATAAGATTGCGTCTGAATCTGGCCGTCCACGACGCTCGAAGTGGCGACGAACGAATCAATGGCATCGGCTCCGACCATCGTTGCCATGCCGCGAATCATGGCTCCCTGCAAACCGGCCGACTTCACAGCGGCATCAAGCAGTCCTTTGACATCGACCCATGTCACTCCCGCCTGTTTTTCCGCCGGGACTTGTTTCAGGGCCGCGTTAAAGCGTTCGTTGGTCGACAATCCTTTGCGTTTTCCATCCAGGCCGGCAATCGCCTTGTCGATCGCTCCATCGCCAAACCCGAAAATGAAATAGTCGTTGTGGCGATGCAGCATCAATTGCAAACCTTGCGCTGGCATGGGAAACGTTTGCCGTTTGAGATCCTTCGTCCGCAATTCCGGAGGCAGCAGGTTGAGCAGTTTGGTCAGATTCTCTGCGATTTTGTTGGCGTCGTCCCCTCCGTTGATGATCAGCGTCGCTTTGATCTTTGCCAGAATTTGAAGGATCTGAACTTCATCCGGCTGTAAGTCACCCGGTAATGGTAATTTGGCATTCTCATCGAATGTGGCATACAGGCAACCGGGGCGATTGATCAAAATCTCTGCCAGTGGAGGAATGGTTTGCCCCATCAACTGTTCCTGTGGATTGCCATTCTCAGTTTCGTTTTCGATGGTCGTCAGAATTGCCTCTCGGACATCGGCGATGAACTGCTTCACTTCGGGATCAGCAACCAGCCCTTCGACACCGGGACCACCTTCTTTGCCCGAACTGCGTGAGGCCCAGTCAACATAGAACAACGCGTCAGTTGGGGCCGCGTCGAGCAGTTTTGCGTCCCGTTCACCCGGCGGCATTCCAAGAAGTCCCGAGGCAGATATCGCACCGCCCGCCATGACAATCACAATCAACTCCATGAACCCCATCGCCATCATTCTTACCCACTCCCATTTGTCTTTGATGTCTCCACCCTCGAAGGCCAGGGATCATGACTGGCATTCCTGTGGAGGACAAACCAAATGTCCTGTCACGACGCGTCCTGTCGTTTGGAGCAGGTATCCATTCCCGCAATGATTCCTGAACCGTGTTACCGGCAGGATGCTTCGGTCGTTGCAAAATTCAACCGTCAGATTGAAACCGGACTCAAGTCATTCTCATAACAGTCCATGATAATCTCCGGAATTCAGAACGCACTTGCCCACTCGATTTTTTTGCAGACTCTCAGCGGAAAAGTACAGCAACTTGATGTCACCGGCTACAAAAACCGAATAGTTTTCCCACCGTCCGCATCTTTTCCAAACCAGAGATTCCCCCCCGCTACGATAACTCCGCGATGGCCTCACCAACTTCGACAGCGTGTCCCTTGACCTTCACCTTGGGCCAGACGCCAGCAATCTTGCCAGCTTTGTCGATCAGAAAGGTGGCCCGTTGAACACCCATCGATTTTTTACCATACATGTTTTTTTCCACCCACGTCCCATATTTCTCACAGACCTTGTGGTCCTCGTCAGATATGAGTGGGAAGGTCAGACCATGCTTCTCGACAAACTTTTTGTGCGACTCGACCGAATCGGCGCTGACTCCCAGAACGACAGTATCGGCTTTCCTGAATTGGGCCAGACTGTCGCGGAAGTCGCAGGCTTCGGTCGTTCATCCCGGGGTCATGTCTCGCGGGTAGAAGAACAGGACGACATTTTTTTCGCCTTTGAATTGACTCAGGCGGATTTTTTCTTCCGGAAACGCTTCCGCTGTGAAAGCGGGAGCCCGTTTGCCAACCTCGGGCATTGCGTTGCTCATTTTTGGTTTTCCTTCCAGTTCGTGTTGCTCATCGTGAACACCTTTTGAACACTCCACTATCATACGGTTGAAACAGTTGGCTTCCCATGCAGCGGGCGAGATTTTTCCCAGAGTATGACGATCTCGATCGGTTACGATTGGGAGTCATAGGATCGCCGCAATGGCTCAAGCGAAAACACGGGGCAATGCGGAAAATGTTGGTGGAATCACCGCGTTGTGTCTCAGAATACCGATTTGTTGTGTGCCATGCTTGCATCGCGCAGAACGGCAAGCATGTTTGGCTCAACGGGCAAAACCGTCGTTTCAGGAAGTTTGTGATCCGCGATATCTTGCTGCAGAATAAGTGGTTGCAGCAAACTTTGGCAACACGTTTCTTGACCGGTCGTTTTGGGATGTCATAGTTTTTGTTCGGAGCTGAATACTTTGCGGCGGGTTGATAACTGCGGCTGGCCCTCTCATAATGTGCGGTCCAACTCATTGGTGTTCTGATGATGTCGCCCCCAAACGCAACCAGAGAACGGCAGCCCATGTTGAGCAAAAAGGACCTTTCGGAATTCAAGCAGATTCTGTTACAACTCCGTGCCCGTATTCGAGGTGATGTAGAGCAATTGACGGGTGAAGCGCTCGGCGGCGGAATGGAGACGGAATCGAAAAGTCCCACCCATCTGGCCGAACTCGGGACCGAAGCCTACGAACAGGATTTTTCACTCCGCGTCGCTGAGAATGATCAGGAAGTTCTGAAGGAAATCTCGGATGCCCTGAAACGCGTGGAAGCGGGGACTTACGGACAGTGTGAAATGTGTGTCGAAGAGGGGAAGCCCCCCTCGCGATCAACCATCAGGAAAACCCGGCTGCGGGCGATTCCTCATGCTCGCAACTGCGTCGAATGCGAACGGAAACGCGAAGAATCAGTCATATGAAACTGGCCCCCGCGAATCGAATCGTTCTCTTCTGCCTGCTGATGATGGCGGGGACGATCTGGGATATCTGGACAAAGCATGTCGTGTTTCGGGATCTTGGTTACCCGTATGGCATCGCACAACCGGTCGCGGGTGAACACGAGATCTTCGAGCCTGAACACCTGGTTGAAGGACGGAGTATCGACTATCTCACTGCCCCACCGATTGGTTTTCAACTGACCACCAGTTTTAACGAAGGAGCATTGTGGGGCATCGGTCAGGGGTATACCTGGCTGTTCGCGAGTCTTTCTTTCGTCGCGATCACCGGTGTTGTACTCTGGCTGTTCGTCTTCGGAGCGGCGGAATCGAAATGGCTGACCGTTGCGTTGGGGTTCATCTCTGCCGGAACGCTCGGCAATTTATGGGATCGACTCGCCCTGCATGGTTGTGAAATAAATGGTCGAACGATGTATGCGGTCCGCGATTTTCTTGACTTCCAGTTGGGCACCTATCACTGGCCGATCTTCAATTTCGCGGATGTGTTCCTGGTCACCGGTGCAATCATGCTGGTGATCCACTCCTTCTTTGCCGACATGGAAGAGCGGAAGTCGCAGCACGAGACAGAGGGCAATTCTGTTGCAGCGGATGAAGCGGCTCCGTCGTCCGGCAGCAATGAACAGGGCGACGATTCCAGCCCGGACGCTGAGAAACTACAGACATCTGCTTAAGCCGTTTGCAGCATGACGAGTGCTATACTCTCGCTGGCGTGAGTATGCTGGTCCAGTCCTGCAATGTGAATTATCATTCGTCATACCCACGAAAGTGGGAATCCATTCTTACATTTCTGGGTACCCGCCTGCGCGGGTATGACTTGAGATTTTGATTCCTGGTGGTGTGTCAAGATTGAAATTTGGGTTCGGTAAAGTTGCAAGGAGCGACAACGGAGTGCGTGATGTTCATCCGCTCCTGAACCAAGCCTTGACAGGACACTACAGACCAAAATACGTTGAAACTATCCACTACGATTGCCTCGGCTATCACAATGACAATAATGACAATGGAAATGGAGAACGAACGACTATGAAAGAATCTGTTATTGAATCTGACGCGACCGCCATGCAAAACCCCTGCGTTCAGAAGTTGGTACGGAGTTTTGCCTTGCCATTGTTTGTTTTGCTGGCCCACGCATTTTGGATATCGTCGCTTCATGGTCAGGTCGTTCAACCCGACTCTGGTCAACCATCCTCACCCGGCAAACAAACCAGGTCTGATCGAGTTGCTGGCAAACCGAAGTCAAAATCTGGTTTTCCTGCAATTGAAACAGCTTTGGCAGGTATTGCGAAGGAAGCTGGCGTGAAGATGCAAATCAGGAAAACAGGCTACTTCAATCCTCGCGATAATCCTCACAGTACAGGAGACCCTGGATGCTATTTTCGTTTTCCTCTGTCCCAAAACATTCTCAAAAAAATCACCAGCAAGCTGCACCTGATTCCACACAAAAACACACACGATAATGTTCGACGCATACTCACTCAGTTTCCGCGTGGCTGGCCGGACCTGAACCTTGATGATTGTGAATGGTATGCTCAGCATCACAACGTTGAAGACAGCAACCTCGGCGACCTGATGGTGATGGTTGCCGACAAAAAATCCAAGAATGTTTTTCTGCTTGTAGCGCGCTGGGACTATACTCCTTAAAGAGGATTATCACGAACAAACGGATGAACGCGAGTCGGAACAGCCGAACGGACTCGCTTTGCTCTGAACAAACCGTTGTTCTGACAGGTCCAGCTAACACGATGCAAAGTATGGCGCATCACTGTGCAGCAGCTTCTTCAAACGGGCTTTTGTTCGCCGGGGAGAACCGGCACATCACAATCCCCAATTCGTACAGACCGAGCATGGGGATCATCATCATCAACATGCTCATCGGGTCAGCCGGGGTCATCATCATCGAGACGATTGCGATGATCAGGATCGCCATGCGACGTTTCTCACGATAGGTTTCGACTTCAAAAATCGAAATTCGTTCCAGGAACATCATCACCAGCGGCAATTGGAAACTGAGGCCGAACATCACCGGCAGCATGATGGCAAAGCTGATCCATTCCGACAGCCGGATGTTCGGTTCCACACCCATCGCCTGATTAAAGCCGAACAGGAAGTCGAGCACAAACGGGAACACCGCGAAGAAACAGAAAATGGCTCCGCCAAAAAA
>JANQSH010000190.1 GCA_028284145.1 Planctomycetaceae bacterium
ATCGTTTTGTGTCACAATGATCGTGGCATGCATGGCGTTGCCAACTTCGATGGAACCGATGGCGGCGCCCGTAACGTCAAGATCGGCGATGACCGCACCATTCCAGTGAACAGAGACAGAGCTTCGCGAGGTCTCTGTCTCGCCATTCGGGCCGGCCGGATCGTTAGCATTGCGGAATGTATCGAAACCAACGCCGAAGGAATTGGTGATGTTCGCTTCCTCGGAAAACACGGGAGTGGGCACGACTGTGTCGGTGCCAAAGTTGGCGGTGTTGAGATAAGCCATTGCCACACCATCGGCACCGGAACCGTTCTGACTGCTGTCATCGTTAAGAATCAGAAAGTCGAAATCGATGACGAGTGTGGACCAGTTACCATCGTTGGAGGGATTGAATGCGATGCTGTTATTCTGTGAGCCGACATTGTCGACGATTCGCATTGCGGTGTTACCGGGATTAAAAATGGGATTTGCCGGCAAAGGAACGAGCGCTCCGCCCTGCGTAATCGGAAGGTTGTACTGGGCAGGAGAATCGATGAAGGCCGGGCCGGGGTTCGTATTGTTCTGTTGAAGACGAATCCTGGGCGTGGGAGGTCCAAAGAATTCCGATGTGAAGTCCTGGCTGATACTGACGACACCGGCTGCCTGCGCCTGGGGCGACGCGACGAACAGAAACGTCATCGTTACAAACAGTAATACAGAAAGTAACCGAATCATCACTTGTCCCTCTTTCTTTGGGTTAAGAAATACGATCATCTTCAATTGTCAATTACCAACTATGCGCTGCCCACGAAGGGCATACATGACTTGTTGATCATCCTACCGAGCCAACAAAAACTACATGAATATGCATGTTTTCTTGATCATCCACCCATGAATACTAAAAGAACATGGTTAATCGTGTGACTGATCATCTTTCCATGAGAACGGCGAATACATGGAAGCCTGCTTTCAGTACATTAACAAAGAGTTGACAGCGTTGCAACCCAATTTTAGTCATTTTGCAATATTTTTTTACAAAACTTCTGTTCAAAGAAACGAGCGGCCACCAATGTTGGGACCGCTCGAATCATTTTCTGATTCCGTATCACGGATTAGTGTTGGTCAAGGCTGATTTCTATTCCAACCTCACACACCCCTCACGCGGCCAATCCCTCGGCCTGGTTCAGGAGATCGACACTCCCGGCTCCCCCGGAAGAACTCCCGGCTCCCCCTCCTCCGCCTTCAGCGAGGCTGGTGGGGGAGAACTCGAGATCCAAAGCGTCAAATGCCTTGCCGAATGCCGAC
>JANQSH010000011.1 GCA_028284145.1 Planctomycetaceae bacterium
GAAATATCGCGATCAACTGGCTGCGAGCTGGAAAAGTCGGCAGCATCGCCGCAGCTTTACAGGAAAACGCCTGGAATGTTCCACGCTTCTTCGCCAGACTCGGAAGACAGAACATTTGAGCTGCCCTGAAGCTGCACCATGCAGACATGAGTTCTCCATTCGCGGTTGGTATAATGAACCATCGCAATGAAGTGAGTATTCCGTATTCCGTTGACGTCCTTCAAAGAACCTTCAGGATAAGGCCGATCTCTCATGCTTAAACTGAACAACATTCTGCTACCGGTCGATTTCAGCGAAACCTCGCTGGCTGCGACGCGTTACGGAATCGAGTTCGCCCGACGTTTTGAAGCGAAGCTGCATCTACTGCACGTCATTGAAGACCCGGTTATTTACCTGCCGATGTTTGAAAGTAATCCGATTCCCTCACAGAAGGAGTTCGAGGAATACGCACAGACGCGACTTGACAATTGGATTCTCGAAGAAGATCGGAAAGGATATGAATCATCCACTCGGTGGATTCACGGTTCCCCATTCGCGGAGATTGTGCGGGATGCGTCGGTGAATGACATTGACATGATTGTGATGGCCACTCACGGCCGCGGTCTGGCTGCACACTTACTGATGGGCAGCGTGGCAGAGAAGGTTGTCCGCAAGGCTACCTGTCCCGTGTTGACCGTTCGACCAGACGGCCATCAATTCATCCACCCGGCCAATGGCGAAGTAAAGTAACACTCCGCGGTTTTTATTTGCCGATGCAGAATTTACTGAAAACACGGTCGAGAATGTCATCGGTGTAGACGGTGCCGAGAATCTGCCCCAGTTGGTTGATCGCAGCGCGAAGTTCCAGCGCGGTAAACTCGTCACTCATACCGGTTGATGCGGTGTGAGTGGCGCGCCTTACGCCGTCCAAAGACTGGATCAGGCTTTCGCGACATCGTACGGCTGTCGTGCCGACGAACAAACCCCGGCTCTGGTGTTGTTCCGAAATCCAGTGCGTGATCTCCTCCTTCAAGTCGTCAATCCCATCATCGTTCATCGCGGAAACCGTGACAGCCGAAGTCGCAAGGAAATCATCCGCAACACAGTCCTGTTTCGTCCATATCCGCAGAATGGGGACACCGCTTCCTTCAGCCTGAGCGTACATCTGCGCATCTGTATGTCGGTCAGTGGCGGTAAGATCGGCAGCGGAGCACCAGAGGATCAGTTGAGCGGACTCCCATTGGCTCGAAGATTGCAGTTGTGCACGACTATCGATCGACGTGCCGGAAGATGACATTCGCAAATCATCAGCCATGGCATCGACACCAGCCGTATCCAACAGTTCGACTTCTACTCCGGCGATTTCTAAATCTGCTTTCAGGTAATCTCGCGTCGTACCCTGCAATTCCGAAACCAACGCCAGATCACGACCACTCAAACGGTTGAACAACGTACTCTTGCCAGCGTTGGGCAAACCTGCCAACACAATCCGCATGCGACCGGTGGATTGCATGCGTCGGTCAGACTGATCAAGAATCCGTTCCAGCGATCCGGCTGCGTTTTCCAATTTTGCGACGACATCAGCCTGCAAAATGAATTCGATGTCTTCATCGACGAAATCAAGACCCGCCTCGAGATCGGCCAGCAGATCCAGAAGATCATTACGAACATCGGCGATCTCGCCCGAAATGCCACCTGCGAGTTGCTTCAACGCGGTTTCCAATTGACGATGGCCGTGTGCGTCGATCACCCCCAGAACAGCTTCAGCCTGGACGAGATCAATCCGTCCCGCAAGAAATGCACGCAAAGTAAACTCACCAGGACGCGCCGAGCGAACCCCCATATCCAGAATGGCACTCATTGCCGCTTCCAGCAGAGGCGGAGAACCAATAGTGTGAATCTCGACCAATGGTTGCCCGGTATAACTCTGTTTTCCCGGCCAAAACATCAGACGCGCTGGTAGCGGAATGGAGAGTTTCGGGAACTGCAACGCACCGTCTATTGCGATGGATAACCGAGATTGCTGCCATCCAGTCGAGAGATCGTCATCCACGAACAGGACTGCGAGTTTTTCTGCGGTTTCTGGTCCACTAACACGCAAGATACCGCGAACCGCTCCACCTGGCGCGGACGCCAATGCCGCAATCGTTTCATCGGGATGGAACAACATGGCAAACTGGCTCAGATCGAGACGAACGTAGTACCTTGTCAAGGATTCGTTTTGGGGGGTGTGTTGACGTAACCCGCTCCTTTTTCACCTCTTACAGCTTCATCAACCCTTGGCTTCCAGCCGGAACGCTGCAGTAGTAACGTGACCATTGAAAACTGGACCATCGATCTCCTCGCCACGGCTATGCCACACGATTGCTTATCGAACCTGGAACAGCCTGCCATTTGGTGTGACACCTCTAACTCGTGGGAACCCTAGTTTACGTCCATCGCGACACAGAAGAGTGTAATATGCTCTAACGTCGGGATTTGTTCTTCCGTTTGTTTTTCTTGTTACTGCTGCCGGAACCATTGGAAGAAGAGGATTGGTTGGGACGGTTTGTTCCCTGCTGCCCCTTGTTGGCAGCCTCATCTGCCGCAGCCATCAACTTGCCCCAGAATCCTTCGCGTGGGATGTCATCAGAGTCAGAATCGCCCTTCCTGCTTTTTGATTCTGTATCGAAGGGCTCGGATTCCGTTTCCTCGTCAGGTATGGAATCGGATCGCCAGTCCAGAAATTTCCGTTCTGCCAGGCCGAACAAGCTGGAAGCGATGAAGTAGACGCATAAACCGGCCGGTACCCGATAAAACAGGAAGCCCATAAAGACCATCATGTAAGACATCATCTTCTGCTGCAACGCCTGTTGCTCGTCCGTCGGTGGCGGCATAAACATCTTCTGCTGCGCAATGAACAACACAATGGTGATAATCGGCAGCAGGTTGAAACTGCTTCCCAGAAATGGAATCGAAAAGCCGATATCCTTGATCAAGGCATCCGGAGCCGCAAGGTTATCAACCCAGAGAAACTCCGCCATGCGTAAATCAACGGAATTCCGCAACGCCTGATACAACCCGATGAAAATCGGAAGCTGAATAAAAATCGGCAGGCAACCAGCAAACGGATTGTAGTTGTGTTTGCTGAACAGTTTCATCTGCTCCTGCGCAAATTTCTGCTTATCATCTGCATATTTCTTTTTCAGTTCGGCGAGTTTGGGTTGCAATTCCTTCATCTTCTTTGTGCTGGCAGCCTGCTTTTTGGAAAGCGGGAACATGCAGGCTCGCACAATGACTGTCAGCATGATGATGGCAATGCCGTACGGCAGGCCAATATTGTCGTGCAGAAACTTCATGATCCCCAGCATCATCCGGCTGACGATACCAAACCATCCAAAATCAACCGTGCTCGCGGCCCCCATCGATTCCAGCAATTCCTCTCGTTTGGGTCCGGCATACAGCAACCAGGAATGCGTCACCTCAGACGGCTTTCCATCTGCCCTGGCTGGTAGAGTGATTGACCTGGAGGTCAGCCGCACACTGACGTCACTGTGTTCTTCCTTCTCTGTCTGCTCAACCAGAATCGGTCGCGATTTTGCGACGTAAGGATTCTCCAACTGGTTGCCTTCCGGAACGAGAAGTGCAGCGAAGTACTGCACATCGACGCCGATGTATCGAATCGGAGCCTGCCACTCCTCGACTGGACGATTTTCCTGTTTCGCTTCTTCGATTTCTTCAATGACCTCACCAGCGGTCATCTTTTCATTGCTCACACTTTGATCTTCCGGAGCCGTTCCTTTTTCTTCCTCATTGAGGAAACCGATGCGAATATCTCGGAACTTCTGTGCGTTCTCCTGATCTTCCAACGGAAGGCCAATCGGTCCTAACAACCGATACGCCGCTGTTTTCGGTTTGTCGCTCAAATTGCGAATCGTAAAATCGAAATGCAACTGGTAACCTTCCGGCTTGAGATTGCGCGCATCGCTCATCGCCGAGCGATCCGCCTTCACGAGCCAGTATTTTTTGACCAGTTCCAACGAGCGATCCGGCGCCACTGCAGTGAAGATGACGGCGCTATGGATGTTGTCATTCTCCGGATCGGAAATCGTTTTCGTCGTCCAGTTGAGCGTTTTGAGTGTGCGGTCGAACGGGTCCAACTGATTCTTGACAAGGGGAACGTCCAAATCGAGCGTGTGTCGCTTATCTTCCGGGTTGTTTCCCACGATTAATAACTGCTCGTCGGGACGTTCCAAATTACGATACCGTTCATCGTTCAGTTGGATGGATTGAACTGCGGCACCGACAGAATGCAATTTTACCTGCATCAGATAGCCGGACTCACGATCAAGCGATCCCAGGACAACAGATTGCTTCTCGGTCGCTTCGATCAGTTTTACCTGATCGTCTTCCGGGTTTTCATTCGATTCAGCGACCGGATCATCACCATTTCTCTCCTGCACGTTCGTATTGGCATTGGCCTGATTCTCAATGCCATCATCCTGCAATGGATCAACTTCGCCAGGATTCTCCTCGCCGGCCTGGTTTTGTGGTGCCGCTGGCTGTTGTGGCATGAATTTCGGTGCTACGAATCGCATCCAGAAGAAGAAAAATGCGAATGAGAGCAACGCAAAAGTAATCAAACGTCGTTGTTCCATGGGACGATCGGTTTTCGCTATCTCTTGGCGGACGAATTGTGTTGTTTCGCCCAAATGTTATTCAGTTTGACTGCCCCATGTTCAATGGAATTGCGGGGGGGGCATTCGTCAATTCGTGTGCGCCGGCTATTTCCTGGATTTGATTCGTCACGCGCTCCGCTTAAGACAATTCCAGGATCGGCATTTCCGGAATTCTGCGGGAAGGGGCAAGAGGGTTCTGTTCTCCCCGATTCAATGCGACGTACTTTCTTTCTGGCCCATACAGATTTCTGTCGGATGTGTGTTCAGCGACCGTCCCGCAGGCGGTCTCCCAGAAAGTTATCAAGGTCAGGAATTTCGTAAATTTTTGCGGCGGTCTTCTCGAAGTCGTATTCCACGCGCTGAAACTTCACCGCGTCACCATCAATGATGACGTATGAAGAGCGGTTGTCGCCGTTACGAGGTTGACCCACCGAACCAACATTGATCAGTGCTTTCTGCGGCCCGAGTGTGTACTCGAAGTTCATTTCTTCTGGTGCCACGAAATTCAAGTCGTCGGTAAAAACACCAGGGATGTGTGTATGTCCCTGACAGCAATACTGCTCGACCAATTGAAAAATCCGTTCCATCTTTCGCTGGTTGTAAATGTCCTCAGGGAAGACATATTCATTTAACGGATTGCGAGCCGAGCCATGAACGTACATGAAATTGGGCTCACGACGAATACGAGGCAGTTCTCCCAGAAATTCCCAACGGGCTTCGCTTTCTTTGGAATTCTCGGATTCCAGCTTTTTTCGCGTCCAGAAGATGGCACGCTCAGCTCCGGCGTTAAACCCTTCCGGGTCAAAGAGAGCGCCTTGATCGTGATTGCCCAGAAGACAAACATCGCAAGCCATGATCCGATCGATGCACTCGCACGGATTCGGACCGTAACCAACGACATCTCCCAGACAGAAGATCTCACTGATCCCCCTGGATTTGATATCCTCAAGAACAGCCTCCAGGGCTTCTAAATTTCCGTGAATGTCGCTGATGATGGCGCGCAATGGACTGTCACTCGAACGCGAAGAAAAAAATCAAAAATGCGATCGGACGTCGCCTCGAATATGTTGGATAATCTCTGGCTTTTCATTCGGCGTTCCAGCACCGCCTCCACAAGTCCCAAACGTATTTCGCACGTGAAACTCCAGGAGATGCGGGGAAACCAGCCGAATCGAAGGCGTGGCCCGGTCGCTAACACAAAGCGTCACGAGAGTTTAGTTTAACACGTTCAGTATGGTCAAGCAAAGTGAGTTGAGGATTGATTCGGACTGTAAATTTACCACTTCGAAAAGATGCTTCCAGACCTGGAGTCATTTACTTTTTGGTGTGACGTCTCTGGCTCGTGGGAATCTATGTTTGCAGGCCGAACGACACCCGTCACGGCACAGGAGATCGCAATACGCTCAATTTACTCATCCTTGTTATGAATTAAAACTCGCTTATTACTTTCGGTTTCCCAGGCCTGGGAGAGGGTTCGCATTGCTCTTCAGAACGAAGAATTCGTCATCACGCGGTGTTTCACCACAGCGATTTCGGTCCTAACTCGATATAGTGGGAACTCTTCGGTCGAAACAGGCGTCGTAAATTGGCCATCGTCTCCTTCTTTTGTGCAGCCTTGGTCCCTTCCGTTTTCAACCCGACAGATTCTCGCAACATGACGAGACGACAGATCAAATCCTGCTGTCCAAACGCCTTTCGCAACGTTGCGTTGCTGTGTTTGGGGGCCTGCTTTTTACCGCTTCCGGTTCGCGTTGCCCGTGGGCAAAACGATCCGGCTGGAGATTCCAACAAAGTACTTCGGACCTTTGAATCCACCGTTGATCCGAATCATTCCGTTGTCGGTATTCGCGTAATGGCGGTCTCGTCAGATGGGAAGTACCTCGCCACCAGCGGTGAACCGGCCAATCCAAAGGAATCGCGGCATGTCGCCATCTGGGAAACATCGACTGGCAAATTGCTGCATTCGCTTGAAACACACGATGCCCGCGTTCGGAGCATGGCGTTTTCCAGAGATGGGAAAATACTGGCGACCTGCACACCCGATCATTCTCGCGGAACGCAATTGTGGGAAGTCACCACAGGCAAATTGTTAAGGAGTTTCGCCGGGGGCAGAGGAGTTGTGCAGTTTGATCCCGCCTCCGGTGGCGTCGCTGTTGTTGACCGTTTCCGCGACAAAGAGGGAATTCGCGACGGGCTGCGAATTCACGATATCAACACCGGCAACGAAGTCCGGCGGTTTCTCATCGATGTCCTGCAGGAAGTGGCATTCTCCCAGGACCTCGAACAGATGCTGATCGTCCGCACGCAACGCGATACCAACCTGCGGTTGATGGACGTTAAGTCCGGAAAACAGATTGCAAAACTTTCCGGCTGCGACACTCAACCGACCGTTCTGGCCTTTTCCCCTGATGGTCGGACTGTCGCCGCCAACAACAGCAACCTGTCGCGTTCAAGACATGAGGTGATCCTCTGGGAACTGACCTCCGAAAAAGAGGTTTACCGATTGAAGGGTCACACTGGTCGCGTGCTGGCGATCCAGTTCTCACCCGACGGTCGTCATGTTGCGACGGCTTCCGCAGATAACACTGTCAAAGTTTGGGAAGTCGCCACGGGCAAGGAGTTGCAGACACTCACAGGTCATGAACGTGTTGTCACATCATTGGCGTTTGTTCGCGAGGCTGACCAACTTGCTTCCGGCAGCCTCGATCAGAAATCACTGTTGTGGGATCTGACACATATCAGGAAGACCACACTGCCAACCGGGCCACTTACTCAGGAGGACCTCGACAACCTGTGGCATGAACTTGCAACCAGTTCACCCGCGTCCGCCTATCGGTCACTTGGCCGCATCGTATTGCGGGATGAAGATGCGTTGCCCTATCTTTTCACACGTGTCAAAGGGATCATCACGCCGGAAGAAAATGTGCGGATACGGAAACTGCTGGCGGAACTGGATCATCCCGATTCGAGTGTCCGCAACATCGCAACACGCGAACTCCGCAAAATTCGCGAGATCGCCAGGCCGGTCTTGCTCAAAGCCTTTTCTACTGCAACGGTTGAGGCGAAGTACCGCATTCGGCGAATTCTCAGCGGCACCGAGAACACGCCCCGGTTTAATGCGGGCGACATCCGCCGAATGAAACGGATTGTGCATGCCTCTGCTGTCGTCGGCGGCGATGACGCGGAAAAACTGCTGGATTTGATCATCCGCGACTTCCCACCGGGCGAAGTGGTAGATCAGGCGAAGTCTGCCCTGACTCAGTTGCAACGGGGGTAATTTGCTTCATCACGGATTTCTTTGCATTTCAATCTGTGAGCCGGTACGCTCGAATTTTTGGCAATCTATCTCTTCCCAATGAGGGGCAGGAGTTTTCCGGCTGATGCCGGCACCTTCACGCAAAGATGTCAAATGACAAATTACGCGAAATTTCAAACCGTTTCCCTTAAAGGACATTCAGAATTCAATGAACGATGGGTACAAGACCGCATCGCCGAAGATCCTTCCATTCTCGGCCTCGGCGACATCGTTCTTAAAGACAAGGAGCGAATCCAGCCTCGGGCGGGACGCCTCGATCTTCTGCTTCAAGACGTAGACGCAAACCATCGTTTTGAGGTGGAAGTTCAACTTGGTGGGACTGACGAAAGTCACATTATTCGCACAATCGAATACTGGGACATCGAGCGTAAACGTTACCCGCAATACGAACATACTGCCGTCATTGTCGCCGAAAACATCACCGCCAGATTTCTAAACGTCATCAGTTTGTTCAACGGCATGATCCCGCTTGTGGCGATTCAAATGAATGCACTGAGATTCAAAGACCACGTTGGGCTCGTTTTCACCAAGGTCTTGGATCAAATGACGCTGGGACTCGTTGATGAGGACGAGGATGTTCAAGAAACAACTGATCGTTCTTACTGGATCGAACGTGGTTCCCAGAAAACTGTTGGAATGTGTGATGAAATTCTTGAAACTGTACACACTCTCGATCCTGAACTCGAATTGAAATACAACAAGTTCTACATTGGTCTTGCCAGGAATGGGCAACCTTACAACTTCGTCGTCTTCCGCCCGAAGAAGAGTTTTCTGCGAATTGAACCTCGACTCGAAAAATCTGATGAAACTCAAGAACAACTTGAAGCGGCTGGTCTTGATGTCATGGATTATGACGACCGCTCAGGTCGGTATCGCATTCGACTCACGCCAGGCGACCTAAGAGAGCAAAAAAATGCGATTGCCCAAGTCCTGACGCAAGCATTCAATGGCGCGAACTCATAACTCTTCCCAAGGTACAAAGAATTCTGCGCAGGGAAGGCTCCCGCCTGCCGTTCTTTTCGGATGCAGCAAGTCGTCCACAACCGGCGCAAAACAACACGAAAAATATCGATGAACCCCCTTCGATTCATTCGCATCACACTTCGATTCTTCCGCTGCTATAATGGAAAGACAATCGACAGAGCGTACCCGGAGAACTCACATGAATATCGACACGAATGAAATCCTCGCCCTGCCGATCGCGCAAAAACTTCAACTCGTTGAACTTCTTTGGGACGACATCGCCAAATCCAGTAATCCGATTCCACTCCCCGAATGGGTCGAGCGGGAGGCTTCGCGAAGGCGAGATGAAATGCTGGCTGACCCGTCGCTGGGAAAAAGCCATCAGGAAACCTGGACAAAAATAGCGAATCGCAATGGATAGGCGTGTTCGTTATCACCCTCTTTTCGATTGCGATGTCATTCAGGCAGCCAATTGGTATGACGATCGGGTCGAGGGCCTTGGCGATGCATTTGCGACCAATGTTCGAAAGACGACGGAGTAAGTGATTGCAGATCCAGAGCGTTTCGGACGAACGCATACTGGTTTGCGGTACAGTCGCGTAGAGCGATTTCCTTACATTGTCCTTTTCGATTTGACTGATTCCGAGCTACTGGTCCTTGGTGTTTTGCACACTGCGCGTTCAATCGAAAAGTGGCGTCAAGAACGGGAATAACATCGCGAAACCGTCGTAAAGAATCTGAGAGATATGAATTCAGAGTTCCAGCTTTATTTTCACTTCGCGAAACCAGCACCTTAGCGAGAGTCCTCTCTTCCTGTCATCCAGTCAAATTCTTCCTCCGCTGAGAAATACGTACCGTTGCGGATTCGCGTCCTGTTGCGACTTTCCAACCAAACAAAACCATTTTTTGTTGACGATTCTCAACCGTGACCTATGGTTGCATATCCTCTCTCCAACAATCTCCCCAGGAGATGCAACAGTGAATCGAGCGACCGCACAGAAAAACATCAACAAACATAACAAAAATCAACGGACGAGTTGATTCGTACCGCGAAAATTCAGGGTCGCCCATTCGTAAACCATCTCCTCCCCTCACGAACGATTCAACGGGTTCACACCCGCATGATCGTTACCATTGATAATACCAGAACCAGGATACCGCATACGAACCGGGTTGGGTGACCGGCTTCGATTAGTGTCCTGAAATCTCATCCGACATCATCCGAATTGTGTGAGTGGGATTTCGTATCCCCGGGAAGAGAGACTGATGAAGAAACCATTGACCGGCTCGTTATTGTTCGTCGATGATGACAAACCGATTCTTGAGGCGATTGCAGACTACCTCCGCAGCCTCGGCCATCGTACCGAAACCGCCAGCAACTGCACCGAGGCGATGGAGCGGATGCAGGAGTATCCCTTCGATGTCGTCATCTGCGATGTCAACCTGCCCGACAAAGACGGTTTCCATCTGCTGGAATGGGCCACCGAATTCGCACCCGACACCTCGGTTGTTTTGCTCACCGGTTATGGCACGATCGAAAGCGCCGTCGAAGCAATGCGGATTGGTGCATTCGAGTACCTCACCAAGCCGGTCATCGATGAAGAACTTAGCCTGACGATCCAGCGGGCTCTTGATCAACGCAAGATCGTTGAAGAGAACAGGAGTCTCAAAGCTCAACTCGATCAGCGATTCGGCCTGTCGAACATCGTCGGCAAAGACTACAAAATGGCCCGCATGTTCGATCTGATCGAAAGCGTGGCTCCGACCAAAACAACAGTGTTGATTCTCGGCGAAAGCGGCACGGGAAAAACGCTGACCGCGCGAGCAATCCATCAACACAGCGACCGGGCCGACAAACCGTTCGTCGAAGTCGCCTGCGGTGCGCTGCCGGATACCCTGCTGGAAAGTGAACTGTTCGGACATGTTGCCGGGGCATTCACTGGTGCCTCGCACGACAAGGAAGGGAAGTTTCTGCAGGCAGATGGCGGCACGATCTTCCTCGATGAAATTGCCACTGCATCGCCATCACTGCAGGTGAAACTGTTACGTGTGCTGCAGGATCGTGAATTTGAAGCGGTCGGCGGCAACAAGACTCACAAAGTCGATGTGCGACTGATTCTTGCTACCAATGACGATCTTGAAGAAATGGTCCATGAAGGCAAGTTCCGGCAGGATCTGTATTACCGCATCAATGTCATTTCCATGACACAGCCACCGCTGCGGGAACGGATTGGAGACATTCCGCTGCTCGTGGAACATGCCCTGAAGGATTTCAACGAACAAAACGGCAAACATGTCGAACGGTTCAGCGAAGACGCGATGCAGGTTCTTCAGCAGTATCGCTGGCCGGGCAATGTGCGGGAACTGCTCAACGTTGTCGAGCGTTGCGTGGTCCTCAGCCGCAACAATGTCATCTCAGCATCAGAATTGCCGGAAAACCTCCGCCGGGAATCGGCCACGGCCGGCAACCTGGAAACGGTCATGCAGGGGGCGAATCTCAAATCAGCTCTGGCCAATCCCGAACGTCAGATCATCATCGAAGCGCTGGAACAGAACGGCTGGAACCGGCAGAACACGGCAAAGATGCTGGGTATCAATCGAACGACGCTTTACAAGAAGATGAAGAAGTTCGACATCGAATTTGAAAAACAGGCCGCCCAGGTGAT
This sequence comes from Planctomycetaceae bacterium, assembly GCA_028284145.1. Lineage (GTDB taxonomy): Bacteria > Planctomycetota > Planctomycetia > Planctomycetales > Planctomycetaceae > JANQSH01. The sequence goes on from JANQSH010000011.1 coordinate 11,583, forward strand.
GTAACATTCACCCACCTGTTCAACAAACTGAAACACATTCAACGCGATTTCTCATTTCCTGGGAAGTCGCGTTTTTGTTGGCGCTTCGACTGAGCGAACAGCGAGAGAGAAGTCCAGGCCGCGACCGTCTTCCTCTCTCACACCTGCACGAGGGCGAGGCTTCGATTGTGGGTTGAAGGTTGAATGGTCATGGCGGTTCGAACTCGCGGCGGGGCAGGTGTTGAGAGCGACGCCTTGTTCTGCCTTGGTTTTGTTCTTGCGGTCTTCATCACTGAGCATGGAACACGACACCCGCTGGTGGAAACTCCGGAGCATCATCTCCCGATGAGTTGGTAGACTCTGCAACGGGCAATGCCGCCGATCCCAGTCCGCCCGACAGAGTCAATCTCGAAGGTGAATCGTCAGTATCAGTGTGAGAAACAAGCTGAAGTCCGCTTCCTACAGTGCTCCACCGTCCGAATGAACCGCGATCAATCCAGCCAGTCTCGCCCGGTGGCAAGGCTCTCGAAACCTTAACGACGTAGTAGTCAGGGCGATAAAGGCTAAGATGAAATGTGATCTCACTCCACTGACCCGAAATCCGCGCGACTCGACGCCAAGGTGCCGATCGCAGGGCCTCGCGCAGCATCATCGGAATCGCGAAAAGTAACGCCCAGAATCCAATATCGAGAAGTAATCCGCAGATCGCATAAGGTTGCAGCGCGGGATGGAGCGCAAAGCCGACTGCCAAGAGTAGGCCTCCAAGCGGAGGAACCATTGAGTGATTCTTCTTCGTGACCAGCGACGAAATCAGGCACGCCCAGTTCATGACGGCGAAGAAGCCGCCAATGATGATCAATGCTATCGCTGCAACTGGCATCGTTTATTTCTCGGCATAATGGGGCCGCGGATCACCGGTTGTCCGCAACGTTGACCAGGCGGGCCTGGTCAACGTCAGGGATCACCAGGCGGCGACGAGAGATTCTCAACTGCTGATTCGCCCGATTTCGCCGCTCTGGTGCATCGTTTTGTTCTTCGTGATTTGAATCGCGGACGATCTGATTTTTGCTCTTCGGCTTGAAGGCGGTCGACTAGTGCGTCGATAGTCCCCCCAGCGTCTGCCAGCAGCTTTTCACGCACAGCATGCAATTCGTCAAGGATGGGATTTTTCGTCATCGTTTTCGTCTCCGCCAAGGAACTCGGCAGGCGTGCAAATCAATAGCTGACCGAATCCACGCTCATCGAGCAACCGATAGATCCGAGGCAATTCGTGAGCATTTGCGATGTGCTTGCAGTTCAACGTCAACAAGTATTGTACCCCCACCACCGCAGCAGCGGCAACGTGAAGTGCATCCGCCGCGGCTTTTTCCGGCATCAGAGACGTTGACACTATTTCCCGTGCCAACGTTCGGACAGCGTCGCTAATCGGAACGGTTGTCAAACCATCGAGCAATTTGAGTCGATCTTCCGATGCCGTTGGATCACCCACCGATGCTTCGTCGATTACAAGTTGTGACGTAACCAACTCAAAGTTGTGTCGCTCAGTTGACCACCATTCGCGAGCTTGGTGTTGGATCGCAGCGATCTGGATATTTGAACTCGGCCAAGCGGAGGCATGGCTGATAATTGAGGTCTCGATATAGACAATGTCCATCAATGCATCCTATCACGACGAAGACGAATGTTGCGGATGAGCCGCCGGGCTCGATGCCCGGTGGCGCCACTGCGCTGGTGGTGCCGGCGTCGTGCCCGGTCGGCTCAATCCACTTGTTTGCCACCCACGGAGTTGGGAGTATAGCAAACGAAAAAGTGTGGCACCCGATGCCGACTCCGCAGCAGATCGAGCGTCGCCCGGCGTCCCGGGCTATAGTGGGGTTACCCCACCGGTGGTGTCACGAATGGCCAAAGGCTCATCCGCAACGTTTGCCAGTTGGGCTGGCAAACGACCAAGATCACCGGGCGGCGAGGTTACGCTGTCCATTTAAATCCCGCGCGATTCGCCGCTCCGGTTCACGCAATTGTTCGTCAGCCTAGCGTGTCGATGTACCCGATCCTCCAGACGGAAGTGGCGGAAAGCTGGCAGCCACTTCAGGCTTGACACCTTCAATCCAAATCCAACCATTGCAAATGCTTGAAATCCTAAATGGCGCGTCAGCCGATTTGCCCTTCAAATACGCTATGATGAGCGCGAAGATCATGCCAAACAGTCCCAGGATGGCGAATACGCCATGAAATATGCTCAGCATGAGTCCGAGGATTAGGAATCCGGCCGCAACGGCAACGCCGATCCAACTCGACCTTGATTTCCGCGAAGCATTTTGCATCCAATCATTGCTAAGCGGCAATACAAGTGTAATTGGTTGCCCCCAACATTTCTTCGCGATTGAATAACCAACAGCACCACCAAGCAAGCTGGCCCAAATTCGCTTTGATTTGGCAAGGAACTGATCCTCTAAGCGGTAAGTATCCCTTGTATTGACGCCGGTTTTCAAGCAAACAGGAGGAAGCCTAACGGCAGTTGGATTAACGACGAGCGAGCCGTTGTCATGATACGCTCCACCAAAATCAAGGGGCGTCTTACCGTGACGAACGGGTGGCCGTGAGGGAGAATTCTGAGCCATGATTCATATCTGTTGGGGAATGATTGTGTTTTTTGGCGGACGAACGTTGCGGATGAGCCGCCGGGCTCGATGCCCGGTGGCGCCACTGCGCTGGTGGTGCCGGCGTCGTGCCCGGTCGGCTCAATCCACTTGTTTGCCACCCA
>JANQSH010000036.1 GCA_028284145.1 Planctomycetaceae bacterium
GTCAAGATTAAAATTTGGGTTCGGTAAAGTTGCAAGGAGCGACAACGGAGCGGGTTATGTCAACCCGCACCCCAAAACAAAGCCTTGACAAGGCACTAGGCCTGCTTCCTTCTTGTATTGTGCTCACCCTTGTGACGTCCGTTTTGCTCACTGCCATGCCGGGGTTGCTGGGCGATGAGGCAGGGCTGCTGCATAAAGTGTTGGCCACGATGACATCAGTGATATCCCTGATCATTCTGGGGATCGGATATGACATTCATCGCATTCGATGGCGCATAGTTTTTGGGATTCCCGGCGTCCTGTTTCTCCTGGTCAATATGGCTCTGCCGACGGATTGCTGTTATACGGTGAATGTCTGGGCTGCCGGAAAACTCGACATTTCTGAGGTAACGCTGGTCAACTGGCTCGGCTTCCTGATGACACCCTTCGGTACGATTCTGCTGATCTGTGCGCACGTCGTGAATCGAACGCGAATGAAGAAATCCCCGGTGAAAAAGAAGCCGCGGTAAGTGGCCACACGCCACCAGCCATTTTGACGTTACGTTTTGCAGCCGCGCAGTTCAGCGCACCGTTCTCACTAATGCCGGGGCGAGCAGGCGTTCCGACTGAGTTCCAACCGCATCGAGGAACGAAGAGAGGTCGCCGGACCGGATGGAAGACAGATCAGAAGACCATTTGGTGGAAGCATTCTGATCCGCGATTCGAGAAGGGATGCGAGTTAACATTCCGCCACTCGTATCGATATCGGCGATTCCAAAACCAATGACAACGCGATCACCGGAGGGAAGTACCGCGAAAACTGGAACATATCTCTGGCCGATCGCTACATCGAGGGTCGTTTCGATGGGAAGAGTATCTCCCACCGAAACAACGCGGGGGCTGACGGCTCTGCCGACAACTCCACCACTCATTACGCCACTGACAACTGAAAAATTGACTTCCGTTCCTGTAGTTAAGCTGTTCCAACTGGTCAACTCAATCCAGAAGGGGGCCACGCCATATTGCAGAGTACCGGAATGAACGCCAACCGTCCGCGCAATCCTTTCGTGCGCAATGGCTGTGGCGCGTACGATCGTGCCGCGTTCAATTCGGTTCATGTAGTTCGCATTTCCGAATGGGCCACGTCCGAACAGATAAGGAACTGTTGGTCCAGCCGAGCCGACACCACTGTCAAATGTCTCGCCCGAACGGCGCAACCGCACCAGAAAGGCATCTTCACTGCTCAAATCAAAATCGGTCCGAGCATAATCTGATTCTTCGATGTGATCTGAGTCGGCTGTATCGTAGCCTCCTGAAACCATGTCGCCATGAATCCTGTTCGCCAGATTCTGCTCCAAATCATATTCTGAATACGGCTGCGCGCTGGCAATCCTGCGAGAGGCCTTAAAATTTGTGCCTTCCAGTGCAATTCCGTCCTCAAACGTGACGTTCGGGCCGATTCCCAGGTTGAAGTTTCCTTGCCCACTTGAAGCGTTCAGGTCATCGTCGAAGACCGCTGCGGCGAGTTTGGAAACCTGTTCGCGTTTTTCCATTTCAGTCTTCGTGGTGTCGTCGCGGTACCGCAGTCCTTCCACGGCAGCAGAGTTGACGACCGTCTGCATCTGGCGTCGGGTGAGGATGACCAGTCCCGTATGGACGATCAGCGACATCAACGGGATGATCGCGAACAGCAAAACGGCAAACCAGGGCATGAGACTGCCCCTGCGATTGATTCTCGCATTGACGGAAGATAACCGCTTCACTCGAATACCTCGCGTCGATAGATGGCCTGAGCCGAGAGGACTTTGCGATAGGGCCGGACTTGTATGTCAAAAGCTTCCAAATGTCCCATCCCGTATCGCCCGCTATGTGAGCGAAGCCCGTCCGTCACCGAATCGGCTTGAACTTCGAGCGTGTATGGCGATGGTGGATTGAAGTTCCCATCAGTCGCGGGCACCGGATGGTTCAGAATACCTTCTTCACCAAGAGCATTGCCGACGTTCCCCGAAATCGAACCATCTTCCAGTTCATATTGATACGCGATCATTGCCCCCGATTGAAAAGGGTAGTTGATTCGAAGTGCAACCATTCCCTCAAACCCGGATACTGAGGAATTCAGACTAAGCGGACCGTTACCCTCACTCCGAATCTCCTCGATAACAGCATGCCACTCGATCGTGGTTTCCTCTCCCGTTGCCGCCCGATCCGTGACGACAGGAATCAGCACGGTCAATTCGCTTGTGTTAGGATTGGTAACGAGCGCCCCGGGATACCGGACGAGTCGCTGCCCATTATGTTCCTGATGGATCAGCAGCGTTTGCAGAAGACGATTAATGATGGGCTTGTCTGCGAAATAATCACTCAAGGTCTGACCAGCGGCAAGATCATTATCGAGATCGACCACCAGGTATTGTTCGTCGAATATCTGCGCGGCGAACTCCGGGTCAGCGAAAACGTTTGGTACACTACCCGAAATCGTTGCCGACGGATCTGTACTTGAGCGACCTGTTGTTCCCAGATCAGGAAACTCAACTGCAGGAGGAAGCGGCAGCCTGGAAAATTCCTGCGCGCCGACATCGGCCGCTTGTTGCAGAACGTTGGCTCCGAACAGCAGGAAGCCGAACGTCAACATCGCTCCGAAGAGTAACGTCAATATAAACGCGATAATGGCGAACTCGACCAGGGCCTGGCCCCGGCGGTGTTTGTTCGACCGACGTAATGGTCTGGACCGCGTTCCAATCCGGGACATCAGTTCTCACCTGCAACAGAATTCAACTCAAAAGTGTAAATGCACAACAAATGCATTTTACGGGTCGGCAACTGTCCAAGGCAAGTCTGAGTTGGTTTCAGTGAGGGTTGGGCTGGTCAGAAATGGCAAGCTCAGGGTGATCATCGAAATATCTCAAGATGGCCTCAGGCTGCCTGAGTGCAGGATCAAGCCGCTTCGATTCGAGAAAAGCGGTCCGGGCTTTGTCGAATTCGCCCAACTGACTGTACACAATCCCCATGTTGTAGTGTGCGTTTGCTGGAGTCGACGCTTGTTGAAACGCGGTTTCCGCCTCATCAAATCGTTTTTCCGATCCTAGAGTTAACCCCAAATTGGTCCAGGCTCGGGCATGACCTGGTTCCAGTTTGACAACCTCTCGAAAACACTTTTCTGCCTCTGAAAACTGTTGTCGTTGAAAGTAAAAATAGCCAAGGTCGTTCAACAGATCGGCATCGTCCGGAGATTCCTCGAGAGCAGCCTGATATTCTTTCCACGCTGATTCAGTATTTCCGAGGCAATCGTGCAATACGGCCAACCGATGGGAAATGCCCGGGCAATTCGGTTGATGTACGCGCGCCCGTTCATATTGGATGATTGCGTCTTCAAGTCGATCCTTCGCCTCCAACTGTTGCGCCGTGGAAACACAGGCCTGTGCCGCTAACTTCGGAGAAAGTTGTTTGAGTGGAGATGTCGGCTGAACCCCTGCTCGAGCGGAAGGTGACTGCACGATCTCAGATCTGGGCATGACTCCACATCCGGTCAGAACGATGACTCCGGCCAGAGTTGCCAGGAAGTGGAAATTTCGACGATGTGGATTCATTTTTGCACCTGTAACGTGTGTTCGGTAGAGACAGGATTAAATGGGTTTAGAGCGTATTACGCTCTTCTATGCCGCGATGGGAGTCGTTTGGCCTGCAAACACAGGCCCTCACGAGCCAGAGATGTCACACAAGAAAGTAACCGCTTCTAGAAGCCCGTACTCAACGAGTTATTTCCTCCACCAGAACTTTGAATCTGTCGAAACGTGCGGACCGCTTCGTCACCAGACAATCCCTCAGATCGAGGGCGTCCGATCAGGACTCGCTTCTCGGCACTCGGAACTCCTGCGTTTGTTAACTCCGCGATGATGTATTGTCGGCGAAATTCATTCAGAGCACGGACGCGTTCCATGGCGTCATCGATCGTCTCATCTGCTCCGATAATGACATCCTGTGGTTCGATGATGATCGGATTCGCAAATGCTCCAATGATCTCAATCATCAAATTCAAATGCCGACGACCTTCAGGACCAAGCTGATTTCCACCCTGGTACCATTCACGCTGAAAGATCACGAATTCCTCGACAGCGGCTACTCGGTGAAGGTGTTTATAGTCGTTAAGCGATGTTCCAATTGGAACCGGTGTGGCTTCCAAAGGTACGGTAGGGGCACAGAGATGTTCTTTGTAGTGCCAATCGCGAATGCGTTGACATCCAGTTGCAATCACAAGAAGGACCGCGCCGGTCACAATTGTTTGCAGGAATTGACGACTGATGAACATGAGAAATGTCCCGGGATGATTGTTTTGCAGTGGAGTTAAGATCACGGTTTCGCTCTGTTGGGGCTGCTGGAGCGTATGACGCTCTTCTATGCCGCGGTGGGCGTCGTTTGGCTTGCAAACACAGGCTCTCACAAGCCAGAGATGTCACACCAGAAAGTAAACTGCTCCTGTACCTTGTCAAGGCTTCGTTTGGGGGGACGGATTGACATAACCCGCTCTGTTGTCGCTCCTTGCAACTTTACCGAACCCAAATTTTAATCTTGACGGACCACTAGTTACGACCATCACTATATCCTGAAGGCCCCAGGATGAGTGTCTGTTGCAATCGACGGCGACGGGCCTGTGGTGTTTCCGCCGGGGCAGGATTCACATTCGTTTGACTGTCAACAGGCGTGGCAATGGCATGCATTGGAACTGACTCAACTGTGATGTCTGGCAAAGTCACACCGGAATCGAGTGACCGAGTGAGTGGAACAGGAAATCCCTCTTCGTTTGCGACTTCACAAGCGTTCGTTATGCATTCGCTCCCCCATAAGCCACAGGGAACAACTTGACCGGGAATCGTACATTCCAGAGAGTGTTTGTAGGCATTCATGCGATAGAGATCATTTCTGACTGGTGTGCGGTAATCACACAATCGAACGCTCTCCATTCGCCCTAACAGAAAGAACTCGATGTCACTTGGTTCAAAGAGATCCGATCCCGGCAGGGGGGGCCGCTCACATTCGTCAATCGGCTGTACGAGGTAGGGTGTTACCAGAATCACCAACTCCTGCTCGTCATAAGAGTTCCCGTCCTGTTTGAACAAACGTCCGATGATGGGAGCATCGCCAGCAAATGGGACGCGGTTCGAGTTGGTCCCAAAGTTGTTTTGAATCAACCCCGCGACCGCCAGAGTCTCGCCTTCGCGAAGTTCCACTGTTGTCTGGAATGTTCGCTGAGTCAGTCCAGGCACACTGGAGGTGCCAATGGTTGTGCCGCCTGCCTCGTCCCGAGCGCTCACCGATGCCTGCAGATTGAGACGGACACGGTTTTTGTCTGTGATGACAGGTAAAAAGGAAAGTTGGACACCGAACGATTGAAACTGCACACCCTGCAACCCTGCCGCAGTGAAGCCGGTGACCTGTGGTATCGGAAACGAACCACCGACCTGAAAATTGGCTGGTCGACCGTTGAGTGTTGTCAGTTCAGGCTCTGCCAGCGAACGCGCCAGGTTGATCTGTTTCAATGCATTGATGGCCAGTTCAAAATCCCCCCGATTGATCACCAGACTGCCTCCGGTAATTGAGGTGGCGGTCGCGCTGGTCGCCGCACCAGCAGCCGGCGAAAAACTGAACAGTCCCAACGAATCACTCGGTGCGTGGGACAGGCTTGCTCCAATTGCCCGAGCAGCGCTTCGATTCACTTCGGCGACCGTCACTTTGAGCATCACCTGTTGGACACCCGGCACGCGGAGCATGTTGATCACGCTTGAGTCTGTCCGCAATAGAAAATTCTCAAGAGCGCCGGGGTGAAACTCACCGTCCGATCCGGGCGTGGCAACAATGTCGATATTCTGCACCGGAATTGTCTCCGGTCCGCCGGGAGCCTGATCCCCCAGTATGGCGAGGATTTGTGTCGCTTCTTCGATATCCTTTGCCTGCCCGCGAATCAGGAGGCGATCGCCAACCAGAGAGAGGTGCACGACACTGTCGGGAAAATTGCGATTGATTTCCTTCTCCAAAGCGAGGTAATTCGCTTCCAGTCGCGACTTTGCAGCCGGATCGGGAAAGACCCTCACAAGATAACTCAGGACATCCTGCTTGTCGGCGTTTTCCTCGTTCTTGAACCAGACATTGAGAACGGTCGTTCCGGCTGTTTTTCCAATGACCGAAAGTTCGTTTTCCGTAATCAGAGTATAATCCGCAACCGTGTCCCCACTGATTTGCAGACGGAAAGGGGGAGCCTTAAAAACCAGGATCCGAGGACGACCAATCACCAGGTCCAGGGTGTTTTCGGTGTCCAGAGTGCGGTCGACATACTTATTGAATTTCGCAACCGTCTCGGCAGTCGGATTTGGCGTCAATCCGTAGGGAGTTCCCAGGGATGGAAGACGTACCGCATCTGGTCGGTAGGGGCCAGTCGGCTGAGGCAATGGAGGAGTCGATTCCGTTCGAGCATCCTGAGATCGCAATTGTTGAACAGGCTGTTCTGTCACACTGGGAACTGGCACACCCTGCACTAATCTCGTGAATGGTGTTATCGATGATTCCTTCGCATCGAAAGGGAGATCCTGCCCTTTTGCATCAGGGACAGGACACACATACGAAAACAGAGAGAGAAGTACGAGGAATTGGCAGGATTTGCCTGGGGCGCGAAGAATTCGCAGCCATTTGTGAAAAATTGCCGATACCATTCCGTTCCCCAATCGCGATTAGTGCGGTTCGGTGACTTTGATGTTTGTACAAGTGGTATCGGTTGTATCGGAAATCAGGGTCAGCGAACTTCACTTCATTCTCTGTTATTGCAATTGAACTGCAAAAACTGAAGGTGTTTTCGTCGGTGAGCAGCCTTGTTGTTTTTCAACTCAAGTCGCATCCCTTGTTCAACATCAATTGTTCCAGCACTGACCTCCAGGATAGCCCAAGGCTTCTGTTGTGGAACAAAAACCTTCCAGGGACGAACGTTGCGTCGCACTTCCAGAATGCGAGCCTGGCGATCCAGAGAGATGACGTCGATAGGAAATCGTACGAACAAGGTGTGTATCGAGTGACAAGGCACCAGCAGCAATCCAGTTCCATCCGGCAAAGCCTGCCGAAATTGCAGCCCCCGAAATCGCGACCAGATACCATCTGCGATCAGCAGATCATCCAGAATAACTTCGTCTGTATTGCTGTCGACCAGCGGCCCAATCCTGAACATCATCCTGCACCTGTGACCGGTGCCAGAAGCGTGTCCAGTGTTTGCAGGATCTGATAAAAAGGAGCCCCAATGGCGGCAACAAATATCCCCGGCAGGAAACATACGACCAATGGGACCAACAGCTTGACCGGTATCGCCATGGCGAATGCGAGGGCTCGTTCACGCCGTCGATTACGGAGGTCCTCCGCTTGGATTCGCAGCACTTCTGCAAGTCCCGCACCGATTTGTTCCGCCTGAATCACTGCCGAAACAAAAATGCCAAACCAGATGACTTCCAGTCGCCGGGATAAACGCCGTAGTGCATCAATCCTCGACCGACCCGCCAGCAGGTCACGTTGAAACGTGCGGAACTCGAGGAAAAGTGGTCGCTCCCCTGGCTGCGTGTCGATAATTTTCTGAATTGCGGAGTCGAATCCAAGACCGGCCTCGGCCAATGTCGCCAGCAGGTCAAGCGTCAATGGCAAATCCTGCTCAACCATCAACACTCGCTTTCGGCGAGCAGCGCGGACAACCAGAGCAGGTAGTCCTGCCAATAACAAAAATGGCATCCACGTCGCCAGATAAACTACAGGTACGAACACTTCGCCAACGCCACCGGGAATCAAAAATAGAAGTTGCAACGCTAATTCAATCGTTCCCAACAAGTAAAACAGCCAAACGAGTCCCGCTCCCACCAGCGCAAGCATCAATGTCAAACCAATGAAAAAAGCTTCACTACGAGGGTGACGGAATCCTGCCAAAAACAGCCATCGAGAAAGCCGTCCCTGTGGATCGCTCTGGAGACTGCTGGCATCCGAAGAATCTGCTTCCACATCAAACAGGCGATGTTGAACCATTCCCCGAAGCCGGAGTGATTGCCACCAGACCAGGGCCAGGAACAGGCAACCTCCCATGCCGCAAGCGAGAATCCAAATAGCACGGGTCGAAATCATCATGAGGGAAAGATCCGAGGACTGTTCAAAACTTGACTTTGCTGATTCTTGAAATCCAAACGATCCCAACCCCTTGGAATAACATTGCGGTGGTCACCATGCTTTGCCCTATGGTCGATTTCAGGAATGCAGCCATCCGTTCGGGATCATTCCGCCAAATCAGCCCGCCAATGAAATACGTAACCAGAATCACGGAAATCACTGACAGGCGGGATTGCGTTGTCATCGCCCGCAGCCGACGAGTCAGTTCGATTCGATCGCGAATTGTGCGTCCCACACTCGCCAAAGGACGTACCAGACTCCCTCCCACTTCCCAGTTCACCGTTAACGTTGTCGCGAACAGGCGAAATGTTTCCAATGGTACCTGATCTGTCAGGTGTTCCATGACATCTTTGGGATCGTCGCCATAGCGAATACGACCGACAACCTCCTCCAACTCGTTTCGCAAGGGTTTCCGTGCATCCTGGGCCGCGTGGTCTAAAGCGTTTTGAATTGAGGCCCCTGCTTTCACCGCTGCCACCATCAAGTCGATGGCATCGGCAAGCTGGTTCTCAATGCGATCCTGTCGCCAGGCAAACCAGATGGCATCCGTCTGCATGGCGAGCAGCGCGATGATAACCGACAATGCTGCCGTGTAGACCATTGGTATTGAAAACAACCACCATAACGCTGGAAAAACGGCAACTGCCAGAACCCAGGGCCACATATAATGCCTGCGGGCAAACAATCGTGGGGCGATCTCTTCGCTGGAAAGTTCGTTGACGTTGTCCGTTTCTTCCGGCTCATTGCGGAGGCGATCCAGCGAAAGCTGGCGCACTCGTGTCTGTCGGAATGCAAAAAAAATACACGCCACTCCGCCGATCAAAATCAGTGTACTGATCAAATAAAAAATCAGGGTATACCTCCTTCGAGACGGCGAAAGATCTCCAACGGAACCGTGTCACCCCGCTCGCGCATTTCCTGGCAGAACCGAGGCACGTTTCCGGTTGCAGAAAAACTCCCCTCTATTCTGCGACCCGTTCGTCCCTTTCGTTCGAAACGAAATATGTCCTGCATCTGTGGTGTCGCGCCTTCAATGCCCGTGATCTCAGCGATACTCTCCACTCGTCGCTGACCGTCATCATAACGGCGAACATGAACAACAAAATCCAATGCCGATACCATCTGTTCTCGAATCGCCCGAGACGGCAAATCCATACCGGCCATCAAGACCATCGTCTCCAGTCGGGCAAGAGCATCTCTGGGACTGTTTGCATGAATCGTTGTCATACCACCGTCATGTCCTGTGTTCATTGCCTGCATCATGTCCAATGCTTCCGGGCCTCGGACTTCCCCCACAATGATGCGATCCGGGCGCATTCGCAACGAGTTAATCACCAGATCTCGCGCGATAATTCGACCACGACCCTCCAGATTGGCTGGACGTGTCTCCATGCGAATTACGTGTGTCTGATCGAGAATCAATTCGGCCGCGTCCTCGATCGTGATGACACGGTCTCGTTCGGGAATGGCTTCTGCGATGGCTCCCAGGAATGTTGACTTTCCCGCCCCTGTACCGCCCGATATGAGGAGATTCTTTCGCTCGACGACGACCATTTCGAGAAACGTCTGCATCGGGTCTGAGAACATACCAAGTTTCAACAAGTCCTCTCTCCGAAGCCGCTGACGACCAAACCGGCGAATGGACAGCGTTGGCCCATCCAAGGTGGCAGGGGGAAGCGTTGCATTGACTCGGCTTCCATCTGCCAGGCGAGCATCGACCATCGGGGAGGACTCGTCAATCCGTCGCCCCACCCTTGCCGCGATGCGTTGGATGATACGTGTCAAATGGTCTGTATCCCGAAACCGTATCTCTGTGTATTCGAGCCGCCCAAACCGCTCGATGTACACAAGATCGTAGCGGTTGACCAGAATATCCGTTACGGCAGGATCGGCCATCAATGGTGCAAGAGGGCCAACGCCAAGAGTCTCCTCCAGCAAATCTTCGCGGAGCTTTCGCCGCTCAGTTTCATTGAGTGGCAAATCCTCGGTGGACAGGATTCGCTCGACAAATTCGCCAACAGCATCTGTGAGTTCACTTTCGTTTTGTCCGAAGAGATTGCGCCGATCAAGTTCGTCCAGTAAGCGTTCGTGCAGTTGACCTTTGACAAAATTGTATTCGGCTCGACGAGACCTCTTCGGCAAAGAACTCTCGCGTGTGCTGATTCGATCATTGTCTTGAGAGTTTTGTCGGGAGGAATCACGACGAATGCGGCTGATCGGAATGCCGAGCAATGGTCGCGATAGTTTGGACCGCGAATCGTGTTGTGAGTCATCATTCATTTCGGCACTTCCTGACCTCAACCACTCTCAGGCGGGCTGGTCATCGCCTGAAAACCAGCCTGCTCAGACTGGCTGATTGATTCTTCGTCGGATGTGGATTGGCCATCTGAAAGAGATTCAAGTTTTGCGGCAGCTTCCGCGTCTTGCACGAATCGCTTCATCGCCTTTCCAGTTCCAGACCACCGACCCGCGTGAAGTACATATGGCTGCCCGGTATTGGCAGATAGCAGAAGTTTTTTGTCATAAGGTATGACACTGGTGATTTCCCATTGCAAACGGTTCTCAACATCTTCGACACGGGGATGCCCCGGTGCCCGCAGGAACCGATTGAGGACAACCGAGAATTTCTCCGCAGGATAGCGTAACCCCTCGATGACTTTCAGTAATTTTGACGTTCCAAGGACCGTGGGGACGACGTTGTCCAAAACCACGAACGAAGCGTCGCTGAGATCGAGAACGGCAATGACGACCGGATCAAACATCGGAAACGTGTCGACGACAACATACTCGTATGCCCGACGTGACAATGCGAGAATCCTCGAAACAACCTCGTCATCGACTTCGGAGCCTTCAATGGCATCAGCAGGAGCAGCGAGCAAATCAAGTCCACAATCATGCGGGGTCGCCAATTGCCGAATCAGGGTTTCATCCAGTCGGTCGCGCTCACGAACGGCATCAATCAGTGTCGTTGTCGGATTCAGATCCAACATCGCCGCGCATACGCCCATTTGCAGAGAAGCGTCGATGAGCAGCACCTGACCCGGATACTTCTGCGCCAGTCCTGCGGCGGTATTCACTGCCAGAGTTGATTTGCCGACGCCTCCTTTGTTGCTGATGAATGAACAGACTCTTCCGTGGCTGGTTGCAGCTTTGGGGCGGGAACTGCCCAATCGGTCGAATAACTGTTCGACATCATTTCGAGAAACTGGCCGACGCAGGAAATCGCTCACACCCGAACGCAGTGCTTCAATCAAAACCGCACTCTCGGGGACATCCTGAGGGAAACTATTGGGATCAAACAATGCGACCAGCTGCGTTTCCGGCGACGCTGATTGAATCTCTTCCGCCAGAACACGAAGCGCACTTGCCTGACCGTTCATTTGTACCAGGGCGATTTGCGGTCGCCTGCTTCGGACCGTGTCTCCCGCCTGGCGAGCTTCTTCGACCACATGCAGGATCGGGTCCCAACGGGGCAGCGAATCAAATACCGCGCGCAACTCTGCCGATAACTTTCCATCGGAACCAACAATCACAACATGAGGTCCGGGCATTTCCGATCTACTTCCGATTCCCTAACCAAAGCTCGCGTTTCCGGTCATCGCCACGGATGTGTTCAATGATGTGAGCTTTGGTGAGAGGTCGATGCTTAACGATGTTGGGAGCCTTGTCGTTGTCGCTGGGATTCCCCGTTCGCAGGACGGCATGAATTTTGGCTCCTGTGTTAACGGTCTCACTCAGTGTCGCGACATCCCGAGGGGACAACGCAACGACAAAATCCTGGGCAGTAACATCAAAAGATTCGATGACTGGTTCCGTGATTGTCCTCGTGGTCAAATTGCCGTTAGGGTGCAATGATTGCGTCGTTTCTGTTTTAAGAGATCTCTCGCGAGTGGTGCGAATTTCGATTTCAGAGGAAAACAGCAGTATGCCCCGCCCCAGCACGACTTCAACCTGCGCCTGATCCAGCAGCCCGCCTGCATTGCTCGTCTGTTTGTCGGCATTACCGCCTGTCAATCCAAATTGGACATCCATCCCCAGGTCATTGATGTTGAAGGGCTTTGCTGCCACCAACATAAACTCGTCGCCGATATTCAATTCGGCAAGACCATCAACGTTCAATGAATCGACCGTAAAGGCAACCATTCCTGGGGGAACGCCAGCGACGACTCCGGATTTTGTTCCCTCAGGGAGAAGATCACCGGGTTCAATTCGACGACCATCTCCGGGGATGTCGCGTGATGCGACGCGATCAATGAGTTTCCTGATATCGGTTTCCCATGTGATTTCGCCAATCACATCCTCGAATTCCACGTACCGGATTTTGCCAGTTGCCGGATCGACGAAGTCGGCAATCGTCAATTTAGAGAAAGCCCTGACTGGCCGTGTTGTGACAGGTGTCTTGACTGTCGAGATGGCAGGATCCTGGACAGAGACGAATTGATCTGTCTCGACGGCAAAGTCGGGCTGATTCTTATTTTTATCGTTCGTGGTCTCCAATTTCTGGGATGAATGAAACACGGCCTGCAGATCAACATCGCTTCGTCCCACCATCTGCAGCATGGGAGTCATTTCCTGTGGCTTCACCGCGATCGCCGTTCGATCAATTGTCGAGTCGTCCATGAGTTTGACGGCGCCGTGAGCAAGCGTTCTCAGTCCGGTGCGGAGTTGCTGATAAATTTCGCTGTCTTCCGGGGAAGCCCTGCCACCCATCACCGCAGCCCAATCCAGTGCTGGCGGTGCCTGCTGCATTAAACTGTCCGGGACTTTGGAAAGCACGTCAAAACGATCGCCGGGATTCAACCGTTCCATTCCACGGATTCGTCCATTGGGCACGAAAATGGCGACCTGGCCGATCGGCACTGCGGCCGTAAGGCCAGGGCGAGTTCCCTTGGAGGTGAGGTCAGCTTCCGTGAAGATCAATCCGGGTGTTTTGTCACGGGCAGTGACCCGTCCCAGGATTTCACCCAGATCACGTATCATCGAAGGGCTGGTGTGTTCCTCCTCCACCCAGACCACATGTAACTGGTTCGTTTGCGGATTGATCAGATGTTTGCGTTCGATTCTTGTATACGCCGGGATCGGCACTGCGGGAGCGGGAAACGCAACTTCTCCCTCACGGGAGGGTGCGTCAGGCTGTTGCTCAATCGATGCGAACGTGATCGTCCCGGTGGCCCAGAGAGCGGCAAAAGTTCCCCCACTTAAGACCAGCAACGTGAACAAGACCAGAAACAGTGTTCCCCAGCGGAAACCGCGTTGTTGTTTTCGATGCCGCATGCGACTTACCTCTTATCCCTGCGGGGGCACCCACAAAAAACAAATGGACCTGCAATTCCCTATTTGACCCGCAACTACACATCAATTGCAAGTGGTTCGTTGAATCGAATGTTGAATTTTCAGGATATTCGCAGTGATTGTGCAAAAACGATTGCACTGTGATGCCTCAAGATCGCAGGAATTCGAGTATTACGAGAACACCTTCTGGCCAACAAAGGAAAACGGCAAACCCGATTGCGATTGCGGGGACATAGGGAAAGTCATCGCTGCCCTTCAACCAATAGAGCAAAGCAAGCACCATTCCTGAGATAGCGACCCAAAACAGAACGCAGATCAATGCGACTGGCCCCAGCCATGCCCCCAAAGCCGCAACCAGTTTCAAATCCCCACCACCTAAGCCGCTTGTCCATGCGAATGGCAGGGCAATCGAAAAGCCAATCACGACACCTGACAGCAACTGCCACATTGTCAAATCGAGCAGGTTCAGAGCGAATGCCCCCAAAGCTCCGATCAGAAGAGTCAGTGGAATCCAGTCAGCGATTTCTCGTGATCGCAAATCCTGAATACAGGCGACGATCAGCAAAGTTAAAGGCAGTATTGTGGCCAAAGTGTCCAATTGACACACCTGCAAAACGAAAAACACCTGCACGTGGCCAAAACCGCGCACAGGTGTAAAAGGGAGATCTGCCTGCAGGCGTCTATTCTTCGCCAACTTCAACAACCAGTGAACCAATGCCGGGAATCCCAAGGTTGCCTTCGATAGATCCAGGGCTTGTTGCGTCCAGAACAAGGGCATTGTTCGTTGTCGTTGTCGCCACCAGTCTTCCACTGACGATGGGACCGTTGTCATCTTCATGAGCACCAGGGAGTGCACCGGCGACAGAACCAATCAGGTCGTTTGTCTTGTGGCCAAGAATCGCAACAGCAGCGAGGCAGACCAAGGCCACACCGCCAATGATGATGCCGTATTCGACCAGGCTTTGCCCTTTTTTGTTCCGCAACAGATTTCGCAGTTTCGCCAACATGGGTGTTTCTCCTTGAAGAAAATGAGACAAGAGGCTGTCATGGGAGGAACCGTAATTACACAAGTAATGCGGTTGCACTTCAGATGTCACAAAGGTAAACAGGAGAGAGATGATTGTCAATCGCCATTCTGTAGTTTTTGCACAACAATTGCATAAATGGTTCGGCGGATTGTTTCATCCTGTGCTGATCGAATTTGCTCCTGTGATATTGAATCGGCTTCGAAATGTCTGGCGACAACCAACATACCACGTCCCGTGCACAAAACCTGGGACGTATTGTCTTGTTGTGTGGTATCGTTTCATTGGTCTACGCCAACAGTTTCAGCGGCAAGTTCGTATTCGACGACTACTCCAGCATCCTGGAATCGACGGAAATACGTCGGATTTGGCCGATTAGTGAGCATCTGGACAATGGTCGGCCCCTGGTACGCTTTTCATTTGCACTGAATTACGCAGCTGGTGAACTTGATCCATTTGGATACCATGTAGTCAATCTGGCAATCCATCTCGCTTCAGCCGTGATTTTGTTCGGTGTTGTGCGGCGGACGCTCAGTTTGCCGTGCTTTGCCGGACGCTACACTGAGGCGACGATTCTGAATCTTTCATTCGCATGTGCCGTCCTGTGGGCTGTCCACCCATTGACCACGCAGGCAGTGACATACGTTGTACAACGATTCGAGTCATCGGCATCTTTTTGCTATTTGTCCTGCCTCAATTTTGTAATTCGAGGTTCGACTTCCCGTCGGAAATGGATGTGGTACGCGATGGCTGTTTTCATCGCATGGTGTGGATTTCTCTGCAAGGAGACCATGGTCACTGCCCCGCTTGTGATTTTACTTTACGATCGCATGTTCATTTCGGAGTCTTGGCGCCATTCTTTTCGAAGTCGCGGATGGCTTTATTTGATGCTCTGCTCGCCACTCGCGTGGCTCTTGCCGCAGATCATGAATGCGTCTTCTGGCGGGAGTGACACTGGCCAGACAGTAACGGCTGGTTTTGGATATCAACATGTCACATGGTGGGAATACGCATTCACTCAACCTGAGATCATACTGCACTATTTTCGATTATGTTTTTGGCCCGACCCACTCTGCTTCGACTATGCATGGCCCGTTCAACGCAACTGGATGAAGGCGCTGTTGACGGGTTCAATGATCCTGGGGCTGATTTCTGCAAGTATCGTTCTCGCTTTACGCCGTCATCAAATTGGATTCCTTGGTCTGGCATGTTTTTTGATCCTGGCTCCAACATCAAGCATCATGCCGATTGCAGATCTCGCAGTCGAACATCGCATGTATCTTCCGCTTTCGTGTATTGTCGTTGGTGTTGTTTTTAGTGTGTTCCATTTTGTTGAACGACTGTTGAAGGGATTCTCAGGACGGTTTGTCTCCGTAACAACTGTTTCTTGCAGCCTTTTTGTTTTGGCGATGGCTGTTCTTGGGTGGCAAACTCACGATCGTAACCGTGACTATCAGAGCGATTTATATCTCTGGTCATCCGTTCTCAAATTGCGTCCGCAAAATGGCAAAGCCTGGTACGGACTCGGAAAAGCGTATTGGGATCGGGACAACTATGAAAAGGCGTTCGAGGTTTTCGATCTGGCAGACCGTGAAGGGTTTGGTACACCACGCATCGACGTGGGATTGGCCGATTGCTACGCCCAGTTTGGACAGCACGAACTGAGTATCGAATTTTACCGAAAAGCGATTGCCAAAGCTCCTGCATTTTCTGTGGCACACCACAACCTGGGGGTGGCCTTATACGGCAGAGGCGAACTTGAACAGGCTCTCATTCATTTCAAGAAAGCCGCTGCAGACCTGAAAACTGTCGAATCACAGTACAACACCGGAAGCATGCTGTTTGAACTTGGAAGAGATCAGGAAGCTCGTGCGGCTCTGGAAGTCGCGTTGAAGAGACGTCCCGACTATGTTCGGGCTGCGATGCGACTGGCGTGGGTGTTGTCGGTTTCACCGGAAGACGAAGTGCGCGACGGGCCACGTGCGCTGAAGTTGTTGACAACAGTCTGCGACCCGGAAATCTCGAAAGACCCCCGGCTATTGGATACACTTGCAGCGGCATATGCGGAGTGCGGACATTATTCGTTGGCTCTCAAGAACGCTGAACATGCTCGACGACTGGCTCAAGACACAGGCCTGGATGAACTCGCTCGGAAGATCGACAGGAGATGCGATAATTATCGATCCCGGAAACCGTATCGAGAACCGATCGGGCGACGACATCATAACGCTGGTGGACTGTCAAGACAAAAGGTTGGGTTTGATGAAGTGCAAGGAGCGGGTTATGTCAAACTGGACCCCAAATCGTCGGCAGGTCACTTGGCACCATAGTCGGCACCATTGTTTCGCGTTGATGACACAACCCTGGTCGTTGTTTACCTTTGCTCAACTCCATCACTGGATTCAAGATCCAGTGAGCTTTATCGCTCGTGTGGGTTCGAGTCCCCTTCCGGTACTGAACCATCCGGTACTGAACCATCCGGTACTGAACCATCCGGTACTGAATTAGCAAGGACTTACGTCGATTTGTCCATCACCTGGTTTTGTCGGTTGTCTGATGGGGCCGCTCTACCGTTGGTTCTGTACCATTTTTTTCAAGCGTGGTATGGGTGGCGCCGTTTGAATAATCGAACCAATGTGCATGGTCGATTTGTGTGTCACGCCCTTCCTTAAACTCTATCCCCCCTACCTTTGGCGTCACGCAATCAGTGTACGGCGGGTTCGGGATTGCGTTCGATTCCGGGTGTCGATTGGGCGGCGAATGGCCGATACAAACTTGCAGAGAAGAGCACTCTCAATACAAGAGACAGGCACACCAACGGTTGATTGGACGAACGGGAATAGTTCGTGTCGTCCGGAACCGCTCTCGGAAAGACCTGCAGCAGGTCGTTCTGGAATGACTCTGGACTAACACACCACGGACGCACTGACAACGACAAGTAACCAGGGGAGTTACCGTTGACTCACTCACACATGCCCGTTCAGCATCTGTTAAAACAACTCGAAAACTACCAGCCACGACAAACTCGCGATGTACGTCCCGACTGGGTGACCGGCTTCATCAATCAGACCGCCGACCTGTTTGAACCGCTGGCGGATGTCGGTCGCGTTGGCTTCGATTGCCGGCTCGCCGAAAACTGCTGGGAAGTCGATATCTATCTCGGTCGGATGGAAATGATGGGCGGTGCGGAGGATGGCCAGGCTCATCCCACCGGCTTCATGTTTGACCTGCAGACGTTGTTGAATCAATTCGACGTTGTCCATCACTTTGAATTCGTCGCTCTGCCACACGAAACCGACGGATCGCAGATCCGCGCCTCGGTTGCGATGATCGGGGCCATTCAGGAAAACGAACTCAAGGTTCAGATCTATTCGCTCCCACCGGAAACCGTTGGGCCGGGGTTACGCTGCTTCCCGGACGGCTCATTGCACACGGTTTGAGTATGCAATTTGTCATCGCGAAACTTCACAGTGCCATCAGGCGAGGCCCTCGAAATGTCGTTCGAGGGTCTTTCGTTCTTATTCGTCGCTACCTTGCCAGTACACCTTGTCAAAGCTTCGTTTTGGAGTGCGGATTAACATAACTCGCTCCGTTGTCGCTCCTTGCAACTTCATCAAACCCGACTTTTCATCTTGACGGTTCATCAAGTTATCGCATTCGCGACACGGACATGATTATCCATGCCACCCTGACAGTATCTCAGTGAAAATTGTTGACGGGATGACAGGATTTACAGGATTGTCCTCTTGTAATCCTGTCTGACATCTCTTCCCTTCATTCGTGTATTTGGCGTATTTTGCAGAGCGGAACCGAATTGCACGAACGATGTCCTATGTAATGAAGGATCGCTCCATTCAGAACCTGGTTCCAGGTGGTTTACTTTTTGGTGTAACGTCTCTGGCTCGTGGGGGCCTTTGTTTTCAGGCCAGGCGATGCCCATCGCGGAACAGAAGAAAGTAATACGCTTTATTCAAACGGTGATACGGTGATATCGCGTAGCAGAGAGCAAAGATCGAACAGGCATGAATCTATTTCGACCGGAAGTCCAGCGTCTGCACGGTTACGTTCCCGGGGAACAGCCGCAGGATGCGGGCTGGATCAAACTCAATACAAACGAAAATCCCTACCCACCCGCTCCGAAAGTGATCGCAGCCATTCAGCAGGCTGCAGAGGGACGGTTGAATGTCTATCCTGATCCGCTGGCCACACGATTCCGCAAAGTCGCTGCCGAGCTGTTCGATGTCGAACCCGATATGATTCTGCCAGCCAATGGTAGCGATGAGAACCTGACCATTTTGTTGCGGACGTTCATCAGTCCCGGCGAGTTGGTTGCGTACCCCTATCCCAGTTACATTCTGTACGAAACGCTGGCGGAGATTCAGGGCGGCAAGTTTGAAAGAGTCTGGCTGAATACCGACTGGAGTTGGAATGACACCAGAACGCAGTCGGTCGTAAAGCGGAGCAAACTCTTCTTCGTACCAAATCCGAACTCTCCATCCGGCAATGTCTGGAGCGATGACGAGCTGTTGAAACTGCAACCAGAGAAAGGTGTACTCGTCATTGACGAGGCTTATGCCGATTTCTCGGAACCGCACTCGCGATTGCATTTATTGCAACAGGATGGAGGGAATCAGCGGGTCATCACACGAACGCTGAGCAAGTCCTGTTCTCTGGCGGGAATTCGCTTCGGTTTCGCGATCGCGCAGCCCGAATTGATCGCAGGCATGCGGAAGGTGAAGGACAGCTATAATTGCAATACACTGTCTCTTGCAGCGGCGACCGCCGCACTCGAAGAACAGGAGTGGATGCGCAAAAACGTTCGAAAAATCATTTCCACTCGCAACCGTCTTGTGACTGGAATGAGGTCTGCTGGATTCAATGTCGTCGACAGCGAAACCAACTTCGTTTGGGCGACACGAGATGATGGTTGCAGCGAGATCTTCGAGGAATTGAAGCTGCGCAAGATCCTTGTGCGGTATATGCGGTTCGATGGAACAATGGCGGACGAAACCATAGAAGGCCTGCGCATCACTGTCGGAACGGACGACGAAATCGATGGTTTTCTGAGCGCGATGACAGAAATCCTTGGCTCCTGACCAATCGGGATTTCCTGTTCGTGCAGGGTCGGGTGATGATGGTTGTTCGGATTGCATCGGTGGAGGAATTGCGACTGGCTTACTGGGAGTTGAGAAACCGCGTCATCCGCAATGGTTTTCAGGCTTTGGGCTGCGACTTTTCCGGGCAAATAGAGGTGTTGCACCAGGAACCGGTTGCAGGTAACAGGGCTCGAAATAAGATGAAATAACAGGAACCTTTAACCGCTTCCCGAGTTAACTGGAAACAGGTTTTCAAGCATCATGCGTACCGCATCCATTACCAGAAAAACAGCCGAAACAGACATCAAACTGAGCGTCAACCTGGATGGTTCGGGGGTGGCGAATGTGTCGACTGGCGTTGGTTTTTTCGATCACATGCTGACCCTGCTGGCCAGGCATGGGCTGATGGATTTGGATGTCGATGCCAAAGGGGATCTGGAAGTGGATCATCATCACACGGTCGAAGATGTTGGGATTTGCCTGGGCAGTGTGTTGAAGGATGCGCTGGGGGATAAGTCGGGCATCGTTCGGTACGGCAGCATCACGTTGCCAATGGAGGAAACGCTGGTTACGTCATCACTCGATTTGAGTGGTCGCATCTGGTTCGTGAATAACGTCGAATTTCCGACGGAGAAGATTGGTGAGTTCGACACCCAACTGGTCGATGTCTTCTGGTCGGCCGTGGCACACAATGCGATGATGAATCTGCACCTCAATCTGCATTACGGCAGCAACAGTCATCATATTTCCGAAGGTGTTTTCAAAGCGACCGCGCGAGCGCTCCGCATGGCGATCGTTGTTGACCCACGTCAGATGGGTGTTCCTTCTTCGAAAGGAACGCTTTGAAGAAACGTCAACAGTTATCGCGACTGTTGTCGGAAAAAAGTGGAATAAAGAACTTCCGAAAATTCCATGAATTTGTTGTTGACGTTTTTCGATCAGCGGATAACCTAGGCTTTTGTCGGGCCTTGAACGAACGGCAGTTGGTTTTTCATTCAACATCTGTAGCCTCTTATTAAGTTAACTGAGGAGCGAACATGAATGAGGTGACCGCTGTCAGCACCGGGATTTTGCAGCGAAAGCGTTTGTTGTTGTTGTAATCTCCCAAGTCGCCTCTTCCAGATCGCCTCTTTGTACAAATCGCTTGGGGCACGAGGCGGTAGATGGGAATGGAAACCCCAATTTTCATTCACAGGAGTTGGTGTTCAAGTCGGCGTTTCTTTTCGTTCGCTTTGAGTTTTTGGATTCAGCGGCATCAGGTCCCGTAATTTTCGGCGCTCGTTGTATGCGCTGATGTTATTGCTGAAAAACCAAGGCGTACGCAAAGATGTGCGTAACAGTTTCGCTTCCTTTGAGGTCCGCGGGGATACTTCCGGACAACACTTGAGCTTATGCCAATACGGAGGGCAACAGAGGTTATTTCGACTGTCGCTTAGCGAGAACACCAACCCAGTAGCAGGCGGCTGCCAAGGACTGATGGCTCGGACGGAAACGAGAAAGTTTGGGATCGCTTTTGTTGGTCTGTCCAACAGGCGTTGTCCGGTGGTTCCCCGTTTTATTTCCCCCCCAAATTCGACGTGGTGAATTCTCTCAACTTCACCAGAACTTGAATTCATGTTGAATCCCGAATTCACTGAGGGCCATGGCGACAATGCTGGTCCTTACGCAGCTTACCACACCTGGAACTGTATACCTTTTTGGTGTGACGCTTTCGCTCGTGGGAATCTGCGTTTGCAGGCCAAAAGACGATTTTCGCGCCATAGAAGAGCGTAATACGCTCTATTGCCGGGCAATGTTTTTTGCGATTTTGGCTTTCACCGCAAGATATGCCAAACACTCGGAATTGGCAATGAGTTTCAGACAGGATTACAGGACGGGCAGGAAACCCCAATCCTGTGAATCCCGTTATCCTGTCTGATTTCTTCTTTGAGGAAAGTCGTCGGCACTTTCCTGTTTTTTCTATTCCGTGCCGTTCGTGATTGTTCCGGATTCCTGTTTTTGCGGGAATGACGGATTGAATTCGGTGTGGCAAAAGTAAAACAAATTGTCCCGACAGTTTTCTGCAATCCACTCTCTACATCACCTGACTCTCAGATTCTCCTCCGCTTTTTTGTCACTACGCATTTGATATTCATTCGGCAAATTCTGCCACTTCATTTTGTGTCAAACTGCGCAAACTCTTCTGAATGCCCCGATTTTGACGGTTGTACTCAAGATATCGATTGCAACGGTTCGATTCTGAATGATGAGGAACCATCCCCGCGATTTGTTCAGCAGGGTATGAGATACGAATTAAACCGATGACCGAATCGAACCAGGGCAATCATCCAGATGAATTACGGGCTTTATCTCTCCGCACAAGGGGCTGATATTCAGTCAAAGCGGCTGGATGTCGTAGCCAACAATATGGCCAACGCGTCCACGACCGCTTTCAAGCGGGATCTTGCCATCTTTCAGGCACACAATCCGTTTGATATCGATCAGGGGAACCCGAATAACCTGCCGGAAGAATTGGCCGACATGACCGGTGGCATCACTCTGTCGGAAGTCGCGACCGATTTCTCTCGTGCTCCGTTGATGCTGACCGGCAATCCGCTGGACATTGCCATCGAGGGGGATGGTTTTTTTCAAGTGACCGACGGGAAGCAGAATTTTCTCACACGCAATGGCAATCTCACCGTCAACTCGGTCGGCGAACTGGTCACACAGGATCATGGTCATGCCGTTTTGAACGAAGGCTCCGGCCGGTTTCTGATTCCCGAAAATGCCAGTGAAATTCAAATCTCTTCCAGCGGCGACGTTGCCGCATTTTTGAAATCGGAAGATGGTGTAACACGCATTCCTCTGGGGCGCATTGATGTCGTGAAGCCGGATCATCTCGATGCGCTTATTAAATCGGGTGCGAGTCTCTACAAGTCGCCCGGACGGGTGGAAATTGTCGAGAACGCGGCCATTCAGCAGGGATACATCGAGTCTTCCGGCACGAATCCTGTGACGGACATGATGGATATGATCGAAGCTTCGCGCGGCTTTGAAATGAACGTGAACATGATTCGATCGCAGGATGAAGCGTTGGGGCAGCTCCTGCAAACACTTCCCCGGAGATAACTCCTCAGGCTGATTTTTCTCAGAGACAACGAAGAAAAGAGAGTCGATGTCAATTCGGGCAATTCATACCGCAGGCACCGGGATGCAGGGTTACCTGTTCAATCTCGATGTCGTCGCCAACAATCTGGCCAACGCCGGTACAACCGCGTTCAAACGTTCGCGAACGAACTTCGAAGATCTGTTCTACGAACACATCAAACTGCCCGGCGCGCAGGACAATCAGGGGGCACTGACGCCGACTGGTGTCGCGGTCGGGTTTGGTTCCCGCGTGCAAAGTACCGAAGTCGATCACGGAGAAGGTTCCCTGTTGCAGACCGGCAGCAACCTGGACATTGCCATTGTGGGGGATGGATTCTTTCAGGTGCAGGATGGGGCCGAAATTCTCTACACACGAGCGGGGAATTTCACGCTGAACGCTGATGGGGAAATTGTGACGACATCGGCAGACCGGGGGCGATTGCTTGAACCCGCGATTACCATTCCTCAGGATGCAACACAAATCGTGATCTCTTCTCAGGGCGTCGTCTCGGTGATGCAACCCGGGGCGACAACATTGACCGAAGTCGGGCAGATTCAACTCTCACGGTTCATCAATTCGCAGGGGCTCATCCAGCGAGGTGAAAACCTTTACGCGGCATCGGATGCTTCCGGCGCGGCACAAACGGGAAATCCCGATTCCGATGGCCGTGGGTCATTACGGCAGGGGTTCCTCGAATCATCCAACGTGCAACCGGTGCGGGAACTGGTTGACCTGATTCAGACACAACGGAATTTTGAATTGAGCAGTCAGTCGGTACAGGCCGCCGACCAGATGCTGCAATTATTGAACAACCTCAGACGATTCTAGAGCAGTTGACCTTATAGTGTGACGTTCTCTGGCTCGTGGGAAGCCTGTGTTTGTTGTCCTGGCGACGCTCATCGCGGCACAGAAGAGCGTAATACGACCTGATCCATAACTCAGAATCCATAACTCAGATTGGGGATGGCAAAATACCGGGCCAAATGAATTGGTCGGAAGGAACTCGAAACGCATGTCGAATACGTCAGGCAGAATGGCATATGTGCAACTGTCGAAAACAAAACTCATCATTTTACTGGGTGGTGTCATCCTGTTGCAGTCTCTTTCGGACCACGTGGAAGCGACGGTGATTCACATCCAGAACACGGCAACGGCAAATACCTCGTTTGTCCGTCTGGGAGATGTTGCCGTGATTGGAGAAACCGATCCAGACACCAGACGGCATCTGCAGAATTTGAAAATCGCGCCGCTGCCGGCAAATGGGCGGACGGCACGAATCGACTACGCCACAATCCGGGGGCGATTGGAAGCACTTGGAGAAAGTCTGGCCGACATCGAATTCACTGGCAGCAGTTCCGTTATAGTGACCGCTGGTCCCGACGCTCATCAGAATGCAAAGAATGTTCGACCGAAAACGATTGCGGACTGGCAGGTCAAGCAGGCGGAAAAAATGCTGGCGGTCAAACTGAGTGAGTTATTTCGTCAACGCGTTCGAGAGACCGGCCAGTTTTCGATAAACGTCCGACTGTTACCCGAAAATGTTGCTGCTGTACTGGCGGGCAATCCGCGCAGTCTTGACTTTCGTGGTGGCCAACCACCGTGGGACGCGTGGCAGCAAATCACGGCACGCTTTCTTGATAACCAGCAGAAGATATACGAAATCCCCGTACGATTCCGGATGGTCAAGCACCCCTTCATTCTGACCACTCGATTCGTACTCCCCAGGGGACATGTCGTTCGCAAGGATGATCTGACCTGGCGGCAGGTCGATCCGACAACGCATGCGTCTCTTGCCAGCAAAGCCATTTCTGATGCCGACTTGGTTGTCGGTCGCGAAACGCTTCGCACCATTCGTAAAGATGAACCGTTGCTGGTTGAGGATCTGCAGGAGGTCCCGCTGGTAAGACCAAACGACATTGTGACGGTCTATTCACGTCGTCCGGGCATTAAAGTCAAGCGGCAGATGAAGGCCCGCAAGTCCGGATCGCATGGTGATACGATCACGTTGGTCACTTTGGACGGGCGTGAATCGTTGATTGCTCGCGTGACCGGCTTTCATGAAGCGGTTGCGATCGGGTCGGATTCCAAAACGATACAACCCACGGGGCGAAGTGCAGTGCCAACATCTCCATCACTTCACCAGACACCCATTGTTCCCGGTGTGATTCATCCCGGTGCGCGTGGAGTTTCGGCGAGTCGGACAACGAGAGCTCCTTTCGTTCCAGACAGGGTGCAAATCGCCCCAGACAATGGGCAAACCCGTTATCAGCGCGTCTCAAATACAACGTCAGTGTTGAACAGTTCCGATTCGACCTTTCAGAATTTTAATCCGCACCAGCAACATTCCACACGTTCACTCAATGCGACGTTTTACGTGCCACGTTCGAGTGAACGCCAACGTACGATGCAACAACAGTTCGGACAATAGAGTGTAATACATTTTTCTGTGTCGCGATGGGCGTGTCAGGCCTGCAAACATAGTCCCCCACGAGCCAGAGACGTCACACCAGAAGGTTAACCGCTCTATAAAGTCCTGCGACTCCAATCATGAAAAATTTCATGCGATCAACTGCCATCAAAAAAAATATCACTCGGTGTGTGCCGGTGGTTATCAGTGTGCGCATTGTGGTATTGTTGCTTATGGTTTTCAGCCTGGGTGAGTTCGCAGATCTCGGCGCTCAGTCACCTTATCCGCCTGATCCGGTTTATCGCACTACACCGGCACCATCCTTTTTCGACCAGCCTCAGCCGTTGCGCATTCGCGATTACTCCTGGATCTACATTGATCCACCCACTCCGCGTGTGATCAAAGTGCACGATATCGTAACGATTATCGTGGATGAAAAATCGGAAGTGACATTGAACACCCGTTTCAACAGGACAAGAAACAACTCGATTGAAGCGGAGATTGCGGAGTTCGTGCGGATCGGGCCGGAAGGCAATCTCGAAAACGCTGCGGCCAGCTCGCCGAAGATCGATGCTTCGTTGCAGGGGCGAATTCAGAATACGGGTCAGGTGACGGATCAGGAAGGCATTCGCTATCGCATCGCTGCGACGGTGGTCGATGTGCTGCCGAATGGAAACCTCGTCCTCGAAGCGCGCAAAATGATCCGCTCCAACAAAGATGTCTGGGAGTATTCTTTGACCGGCGTGATTCGCAGCGATGATGTGAACCGCGACAATACCGCGCTGAGTGAGAACATTGCGAATCTGAATATCGTCAAGAAGCAGAGTGGCAAGGCATACGACAGCACCAAACGACGATGGGGGATCACACTGATGGATTGGCTCTCCCCCTTCTGATGTGAAATTGATTCTTGAATTTGCACGACAATCGAAGACTGGAGTCACGGATGATTTCCAACCTCATTGCCAAACCGACAACGCGTTGGACGCTGTTGAGTCTGTTCGTGGCTGGTGTTGTGATCGCCGCCTGCTGGCCGAATCCCGAACCGGCACAGGCTCGTGTGCGACTGGAAAACATCTGCACGATCTATGGTCAGCGGGAAGTGAAACTGACCGGTGTGGGATTGGTGGTTGGTTTGAATGGAACGGGTGATGGTGGAAGAAATCTGCCTGCGATGCGGGCGTTGGCCGCGACTTTGAAATTGATGAATTCGCCCGTAATGGCAATCGACGAATTGAGGGACGCCAACAATGTCGCCATCGTGATGATCGAGGCGACAATTCCGAAGACCGGACTGCGACGTGGGCAGAAGATCGATTGTTACGTCAGTTCGATGATGGGCTGCAAAAGTCTGCGTGGTGGACGACTGCTGGCGGCTCCGCTGGAAAGTGTGGATATTTCCAACGATGTCGTATTCGGTCTCGCGTCTGGTCCGGTCTACATCGAAGATGCAACAGTTCCCACAAGCGCGAAAATTCCTTCCGGTGTCGATTTGCAGCGGAACGTCATTTCCGAATTCATTGATAAGGATCGCGGACATCTGGTCACACTTTTACTGGACGAAGCACATTCCAGTTTTCATGCTGCCCGCGAGGTGGCTCGCGTTGTGAATGATGAATTCAGTTTTGAAGCGCGCAACAAGAAAATTGCCAAAGCGACCGGTCCGGGAGTCATTGAGGTTTATGTGCCCGAACAGTACTACGATTCGCCCGTGGAGTTTGTCGCACATGTGCTCGAAGTCGGCATTGATAACCCGCATACCGAAGCGCGTGTCGTCGTGAATTCCAAATTGGGGACGGTGATCGTGACGGGGGAAGTTGAGATCAGCCCGGTCATCATTTCGCAGAAAAACCTCACAGTTGAAGTGGGGGCGGGTGATTTCGGCGGCGGAGATATCAACAGCCCATTTGTTCCTCTGGTAGACAACCAGAACGGGCAGGCGACCCAACAACTCAAATCACTCGTCGAGGCGCTCAATGAATTGCGCGTGCCGGCGGAAGATAAAATCAACATCATTCGCGAACTGCATCGCACAGGAAAACTACACGCGCAGTTCGACGATCACTAGTGGTCCGTCAAGATTAAAATTTGGGTTCGGTAAAGTTGCAAGGAGCGACAACGGAGCGGGTTATGTCAATCTGTACCCTGAAACAAAACGATCTTGAAAAAATACTGTCGAAATGAGTTCATTATGAATGCCCTTTCCGCCCTCAGCGGTTTCACACCGACGACCGAAACGTTGCTCAAGAACAATCTGCCCGCTCCAACTTCGGAACAGGCGCAGGTGAAAGAAACATTTCAGGATTTCGTTGCCGGAACGGTCTTCAAAGAGATGTTAAAATCACTGAGAAAGACACATCAGGAGGCGGCCTATCTCAACGGCGGTCATGCCGAAAAAACCTTTCGACAGCAACTCGATCAGAAAATCGCCGAAGACCTGGCGCACGAACATGGCGCCGCCTTTGCCGAGCCTCTCTTTGACGTCTTCTCGGCCCGCATGAAAGCGGTTCAACTTGGAGTTTCTGCCGAATAGCGCCCCCGATTGTATGGTGACTTCTGATGTCGTATTGGGCGTAATCCCGCTTCTGAATTCTGGTTACGGAATCCCTCCTGGATCTTGCGCCGCCTGCTTTGCGCGCTGAGAGAATTCGGACGGAAGATCACCCCGTGATTTCGCCGAATATAGGTAATGTAGCGATCGTGCGCAATCCGTTGCGGGCCGTGGTGCGCACTTCTCAGCGCTCTTTCGCATCGGGAGAGGAAGCCCAGGGGTTGCGTTTCCATTGTGAAAACACTGAGTGGTAATTGACTCAGTTATCGCTTTCGGGGGGACATTGATGTCGGACCAGTTATTGACAGAGGTCAGCCGATTTCTGGATGAATTTGAATCGACGCAGGATGAATACGTCAGCCTGCTCTCAAACAAACGGGGGGCGATGGAATCATCCAACGTGGATCAACTCCGGGAGCTGACGTTGGCTGAGCAGGAGTTGATGGGACGTCTGCAGCAACTGCTCGGGCGACGAAAGAAGATCCTTCAAGCGGCCAACACGATGGGAATCGCCGCTGGCACGATTGGCGAACTGGTTTTGGAAACGACAGGTCGGGACAGCGCATTGATCCAACGCATTACCTCCGCTGAATCGCGGGTAAAAAACTTGCGTCAGGAGAGTTGGGTGCACTGGATTGTCGCCAACCGGGTGCAATCGCATTGCAGCGAAGTGCTGGAGATCATTGCCCGTAATGGGAAGCGGTCGGCCACCTACGAGAAGAATCAACCACATCATGGCGGGGCGATACTGGATGCCTCGGCCTGACATCGCCACAACAAACAATAGACTTTGTCGAAGACATTCGTGAAAACCAGGTAACAACCAATGGGATTGAACGCGACACTTGCGACCGCTGGCCGCTCGTTAGAGGTGTTCTCTACTGCCATTCAGGTGGCGGGGCAGAACATTGCCAATTCCAGTACGCCCGGTCATATTCGCGAATCCCTTGTTTTGCAGTCCGAACAGATTGTCGTGGACGGCAAGCTCGTGCTGGGCACCGGCGTGCGGGCCGTCGGTGTTCAACAGGAAATCGACGTCTTTCTCGAATCGCGACTGCACACCGCCAATTCCGACTTTGCCGCCGCAACTGAGATTTCAGCCATCTACCAGGAACTGCAATCCCAGATTGGTGAGTTGGGGGATGACGATCTTTCCACAGCATTGAGCGACTTTCTCGATTCGGTCAACGCAGTCGTGAATCAGTCGGAACTTTCCTCATCGCGGCAGGGATTGATCGAACAGGGCGAACGACTGGCGACCCAGATCACAACACTCCGCAGTCGCATCGACGAATTACGAACGGAGTCCGCAGCGAAGGTGGATGGCCTGGTGGCTGAGGCGAATTCGTTGATTCAGGAAATCCACGAGTTGAATCCGAAAATTGTGAAAGCGGAATTCGCCGGATTGATTGCCAGCGATGCCGGTGCTTTGCGAGCGCAACGGTTTGAAGCCCTCAATCGCCTGTCCGAGATCGCTCCAATTCGGTTTCAGGAACGTGACAACGGGCATGTCGATATCTTTCTGGGGAACGACTATCTGATTGTCGGTGACGCGGTGCAGTACATGCAGACCGAATCGTCGGTGAATCGGGGCGTTGTCGTTCCGGCTGTCACGTTGACGACGACCAACAGTGATGTCTCAACGCTTGGTGGGGAACTGAAAGGGGTGGTCGATGGCCGCGATCAGGTGTTGGGTGGCTTCGTCGACAGTCTCGACACTTACACTTCCAGTCTGATTTTCGAGTTCAACAAAATCCATTCCTCGGGTGAAGGACTGAAGGGATATACGTCGATCACCAGTGATTCTGCCGTGACAAGTTCGACAGCCGCACTCAATGCTGCCGGATTGAATTTCACTCCCGAGCATGGGAGTTTCAAAGTCAAAATCACGAACAGCCTGACGGGGGTGACGGAAACAACCGAGATTGCGGTCAATCTCGACGGGATCACGACCGGCAGTACGCTGGACAGTTTACGGAGTGACTTGAATGCCGTGAGCAATTTGACTGCGTCGATCACGACCGATGGGCGATTGCAACTTGATGCGGCGGCGAATTTCGAAATCAAATTTGCAGATGATTCCAGCGGTGCGCTGGCGGCATTGGGCATAAACACGTTTTTCACCGGGTCTGATTCCGGCAGCATCGCCGTGAATTCTGTTGTTGCCAACGATCATGAATTTCTGGCAACCGGGCAGGGGGGGGGACCGTCTGATTCCCGCAATGCTCAACTGTTGGCGGCATTCACGCAAAATCCCGTGACCGCGTTAGGCAACATCGGCATCGATGAGTATTACGAATCGACGATTTCCGGACTCGCACAATCGGCGGCGGCTCAGGAAGCTGTTGCCAAAGGTCTGGGCGGATTTCGGGAGTCGTTGCAGAGTCAACGGCAACAGTTTTCCGGTGTGAGCCTCGACGAAGAAGCGATCAAGGTGATTGAGTTTCAGCGTTCGTTTCAGGCCGCAGCACGAATTGTCAGTACGGTCGATGAATTGTTTGACGTTTTATTGAGCATATAGGTTATTGAGCATATCGGGTTCCACATCAGTTTTGAGCGTTTTACGCTCTTCCGTGCCGTGATGGGCGTCGTCAGGCCTGCAAATAGAGGCCTCACGAGCCAGAGACGTTACACCAGAAGGGAAACTGCTATTATCCGATGAACGAAATCGAATTGAGCGAGTGACGTTGAAATGAGTCTTGGTCCCATACTTCCCGGTCGTATTCCGCCGCTGCTGATGACGGATCGTCTGATCTCGAATCTGGATCAGGCGAATCGCACACTGGCGGATCTGCAGGATCAATTGGCGACAGGAAGAAAGTTCCTGCTGCCAAGCGAATCTCCCAATGCCGCGTTGCGTACGATTTCACTGCAAAGAACGATTGAGCGCCGCACGACATTGGAATCGAATGTGGCACAGGATCGTTCGTTGTTGGGTGCGACCGAGACATCGCTGGCTTCTGTGGGGGATGTCCTCACGCGCGCCAAGGCGATTATCCTCGCGGGTACGGGTGATACAGCGACATCGACCGAAAAGCAGGCATTGGCGACAGAGGTTGACGCTCTGATTCAACAGGTTGTGAATACGGCCAACACCGAGTTTCGAGGACGGTATCTGTTCGGCGGTAGTGAAACCGAACGACCGCCTTTTGAAATTGTCAACTCGAATCAGGTACGGTATCTGGGAGACGACCAGAATCTGAACACGTTCGTTGATGCCGGGCTGCTGCTGGCAAATAACATTGACGGCAACACCGCCTTTGGCGCTGTAACCGATGCCATCACGCGGGATATCGATCCCGCATTGACACTGGACACCAAAATCAGCGACCTGTATGGCGGACAGGGTGTCACACTTGGTTCCGTCGTCGTGACACTGACCAGTCCTGCGGATTCCCAAACGGTTGATCTCGCCGGTGCGCAAACGATTCGAGATATCAAGAACCGGATTGAAGATGCGTTCGGCACGGCCAACATCACGGTGGATGTCGGTACGGGAACCGGGGCGGGAATTCGTCTTACAGCAGCCGCAGGCACGGTGCAGGTGACCGATTTGTCTGGCTCGAACGTTGCCCGGAATCTGGGGCTTGTGCAATCGGCAACCGCGACGGTCAACGGAAATGACCTGAATCCGCAGTTAACCCTGCTCACAAATCTTTCTGACTTAAATGGTGGATCGGGCATCGGGACGACAATCGGCAATGGGCTTTCCATCACCAATGGGGGCGCGACAAAGACAGTTGACATTTCATCGGCAACGACGATCGAAGATCTGTTCAATCTGCTGGAAGCCGAAGACCTCGACCTCAATCTGCAAATCAATGATGCTGGCAACGGGCTGGCGATAACGAGTCGACTCAGTGGCTCGCTCTTTTCGATCGGCGAAAACAACGGGGCCAATGCCGCCGGTTTGGGAATTCGGACGTTCGATGGCACAACGCTGCTGGAAGATTTGAATCGCGGGTTGGGCGTTCCGGTAAATGAAGTTGATGAGAATGGCGTGCTGCTTTCGGCCAATCTGGAAGTCACGCGGCGAGACGGAACCAATGCGACCGTTGACCTGAAAGGGCTCAAAACGGTTCAGCAGGTTCTCGACGCGATCAACGCAGTCGATCCCGGTGTGCTGGTGGCTTCATTGAATTCGGTCGGCAATGGTATCACGCTCGTTGATGACGATGGATCGAGTACTGGGCCGCTGATTGTTGCAGACAACGCGTTGGCCCGCGCTTTGGGCATTTCGGGCTCCGAAACGAGTGGAGTCGCATTGACGCCATTGGTGGGACAGGAGATCAATCCGCAGGAGCCATCCGGTCTCTTCAGCATTCTTGTTGCGTTGGAACAGGGACTGCGGAATGAGGATAATCAGGAGCTGAATCGCCTTAACGGGATGATCGATGATGAAATCCAGCGGTTCAATCTGGTTCGCGGCGAGGTTGGGTCGCGGTTGCAACTGCTTGATACGGTTGAAAACCGCCTGCTTGACGAACATGTGTTCCTGGAGGAGAGCCTGTCGCTCGAATTCGATGCTGATATCACGGAAGTCATTTCCCGACTGAGTGTTGCGCAAGCGACACTGCAGGGTACGTTGCAGGTGGGTGCCTCCACCTTACAGCTCAGCCTGCTCAATTTTCTTTGATCAACTCCGCATTCTGACGAGACTTTGAAGGATGCCCTGCTGCGATCGATTGGCGCCATGCAAATTGTCTGAGAATTTCCTTTGGATTTGCAGCGACAGACATTGAATGGCGGTCCTAAAGTCGTTAACTTGTTGAGTTTCCACCGGTGATCCCGGTTCAACGTCCTCTCCTCGCACGGTTTTCAGCCAGCCGGGACATGGTTTCGGTTTTGCTGGACCACGGGTCAGGAACGGGAAATGTTGCGGCACTTCATCGCTGACTCATATCGATGAATGCTGTGGAGCATCTCCGGAACAGTGAACATCTCCGGAACAGCGACGCGTGACTCAAACTGAGTGAGCTTTTCAAGTATGCTGGGCGCGTCCGCAATGGCCTTCCAATCGAACGGACAGCCGCAAAGAGCATTCGTTGACCGGTGTGCGGAAATGTGAAGGCCAACGGAAATAACAGATACGAGCAGAGGATTGCATCTCATGCCTGCGTTGCAGAAAACAACGGTTGCCAAAAAAGAAACAGCCGAACATGACTGGTTTGTCGTCGACGCCAACGATCAGATCGTAGGGCGACTGGCGACCAGTATTGCCACCGTTTTAATGGGCAAACACAAGCCGGGCTACACGCCTCATGTTGATTGCGGTGACTACGTGATCGTCACCAATGTGGAAACTATCCGTTTCGGCGGCAAGCCGATGAAGCACCCGGAACATCCTCAGTTCACAACCAAGTGGTTGAAGAAGACTTATGAACGGTATACCGGCTATCCGAGTGGTCGTCGGGTCGAGACGGCGGAAAAGTTGTGGGAACGGCGTCCGGAAATGATTCTGCACGAAGCGGTTCGCCGGATGCTGCCCAAGAATAAATTGGGACGCGCCATGTTGAAGAAACTGAAGCTGGTCGTCGGTCCGGATCACACACATCAGGCCCAGCAGCCCAGAGACTTTCCCGAATACCTGCTGCCATCCAGGGCCAAAAAGTAACGCCGATTCCGGATGACCTGGGTTTGGAGAGATCAAGTCCGCAATCCGATCCGGTGACACAAAAACCGATTCCCGTTTGCAGAGTCACTCGGGGCATTTTTTCTGAAAACCTACAAACGCAGTTGAAGATTTATGGCTGAAGAAACTCCTGAAGAAGTAAAACCGGAATCCGCCGAAGAGACGAATGCAGAAGCGGAAATGCCTGAATCCGAATCCGCTGAACCTGTCGTCGCTGACGAGTTGCCCGTTGAGTTGGAAAAGGATGCAGCACCGGTCGCAGAATCTCCCGCGACAGATGTGGCGGAAGAGGAATCGGAGGGGGCTGTTGCCGGGCTCACGCTTGGTTCCGGCACGGTGAATGAGGAAGAGGAAAAACCGGCGCCGGTGATTCGTGGGCGCATCGATAAATTCGGTGTCGCGATGGGAACGGGTCGTCGAAAAACGTCCGTCGCTCGGGTCCGTGTAAAAGAAGGTTCTGGTGAATGGGTTATCAATGGTCGCTCTATCGAAGACTACTTCACGACCGAGCGAGATCGTCTGGCTGTTCAAGCTCCGCTTAAGGCGGTCGAACGGGACGGCAAGGTTGATATCTGGGTGCGAGTGCACGGTGGTGGGACCACCGGTCAGGCAGGGGCGATCATTCTCGGTATCGCTCGGGCATTACAGGTACTGGAACCGGAATTGCACCACTCCCTGTCCGAAGGTGGTTACCTCACCCGTGACGGTCGAATGGTTGAACGAAAAAAATACGGCTACAAAAAGGCTCGCAAAAGCTTCCAGTTCTCGAAACGTTAATGGCTCTCCATTCTGCGACATGGATTGCAGATGCGTCACAGTATTCGGATTGCCTTTTAGTGTCCGGATCACCTTTTAGTATCTGGATCGCCTTTTTCGGGTCCGGGAAATCGAACATGGCCTCGGTTGGAAATGGATTGAATTCCAACCGGGGCTTTTTTTCCGTCCTGCAGATTTGGCAGGACGATCATCAAACATTCATGTCCGATTGATGGAATGGCGTTCGATTGAGCCATCAATTCAACCGGTATGATCGCAGGATGACCCGCGAGATATGAGGAGGGCGATTCGATGTATAATCCTCTGCTCCTGCCCGATTTGAGGGTCATGCTCGAAGAAAATGACACCGAATCGCTCACCGAATTCTGCAATGTTCTCCATCCGGCAGTGGCGGCAGAAGTGCTGGATGGACTTCCGAGCGAGGATATCCTGAAAGTCCTTTCGACGTGTGAGATTGGGATTCGCGTCGAGATCTTTGAGTACATGGATCTGCCGCAGCAGGTCGACATAGTTGAATTGATGGGCCGTGAAGAACTCTCGGCTCTCATCGAAGAAATGTCGCCGGATGACCGGGTCGACCTGTTGAACCGTCTCGACGAAGCGCACGTTGAAAGTCTGCTGCCGCTGATTGCTCAGGCTGAACGGAGTGACATCCGCAAACTCCTGTCCTACCCGGAAGACAGTGCCGGGGCCATCATGACAACCGAATACGCGTCGCTGCCGCAGGACATCACGGTGGGCGAAGCGATTCAGCGATTGCGTCAGCAGGCGCCCAATCGAGAGACCATCTATTACGTTTACATTCTGGGTGATGACCGTCGACTCGACGGACTGGTTTCTTTGCGGGAATTGATTCTTGCTTCTCCGGATGCCCGACTTACTGACATCATGCGGAGAGATGTGATTTCGGTTCGCGTGGAAACCGACCAGGAAGAGGTTGCACAGGAACTGGCCCGGTTTAATTTCATCGCCATTCCGGTTGTGGACAAACAGCACCGCCTTGTCGGTATTGTGACACACGATGATGTCCTCGATATTGTGCAGGAAGAGGCAACCGAAGATGCCTACCGGCTGGGAGCTGTTGAACCGATGGAAGACAGCTACCTGGAATCTCCTTTAACAGAAATCACCTGGAAACGGGGCGTCTGGTTGATGTTCCTGGCCGGGGTTGCGTTGATGACGGCCCAGGTGCTGCAGCAGTATGAGGAAATGTCACAGGCACAGAAGTGGATGATCCTCTTTCTGCCGTTGGTACTGGCCAGTGGCGGCAATGCGGGGTCGCAGTCCGCTACATTGGTTATTCGAGCGCTCGCACTGGAATCGTTAACACGACGTGAAAACGTGCGCATGTCTGTCCGCGAGTTGCTGATTGGACTTTCACTGGGGGGGGGGTTGGCGCTGATTGGTCTCATTGCCGCTGTGACCTGGTTCGATCTCGACTGGAGCCACGCGATTGTCGTCGGCGTGACCGTGCTGCTGGTTGTGGTGATGGGAACGGTGTCCGGCGCGATGTTGCCGCTGATGTTCAAAAAGCTGGGGATGGACCCGGCTTTGATGTCCAACCCGCTGATCGCTGCCCTGGTCGATGTGCTTGGCGTCGTAATTTATTTTTCCGTCGCCCGTGCCGTACTGTAATGGAATTGGCAGATGGGTATCAAGCTCCGCTGCCATGTAAAGTTTCATTGTTATGTAACGCAGTGCCTTGTCAAGGCTTTGTTCTGGGATACGGATTGACATCACCCGCTCCGTTGTCGCTCCCTGTCACTTCATCCAACCCTGACTTCCAGCCGGAATGCTGCACTGGTTTTGGCGAGCAAACCGGGATAACAAAGTTGTCAAGAAATTAGAGCGGTTTCCCTTTTCGTGTGACAGTTTTCGCTCGTGGGAGCCTGCGTTTTTTGCAGGCCCAAGGACGATTTTCGCGGCACAGAAGAGCGTATTACACTCGATTGCAAATCATATTGAACTGTAGCCGCCTTTACACTGCGATGACAGTTTCAGATGAAGCTCAACCTGCCACAGACAAAAGTCCGTCGGACTATCCAACCAGTTGGCTGACTTGCGATTTGGTTTCAACGGTTGCTTCGTCGGATAATTCTTCGGTTGGCAACGCGAGGCTGGACAATGGACGGACAATTTTCACCTTGCGGTCTTTGAAAAGATCAACGACTTCGCCATCTCCTTCGACCTTGTCCGCTGACCAGAGTTCAATCACCGGTTGTGTGTAACGCTCGCGATTACTCCGCACCACTTTTCCGATGCGGCCATCATTCACCTCAATGAATGAGCCGACGGGGAACAGGGAGACCGTGTGCAACAGTCCGCGAACGGCTTCGGGATCGAACAGCCCGTTCTTTGCTTCGCGAATGATTTCCTCGACTGCGTAGTAAGGCAAAATTGCCGGGCGGTGTGCCCGCGGATTGATCAACGCGACGAAAACATCTGCGACAGCAGCGATGCGTGCCAGCGGGTGAATGTTGTTTCCCTCTCTTTGACGGGGATAACCCGAGCCGTTCCAGCGTTCGTGCATCTGATAGGCAATCATCCGTGCGCCAATGGGGAGTTCTTTCACCTCTTTGATTATCTCGAAGGTGTATTTGGGGTGCTTTGTGATTTCCAGAAATTCGATATCGGTCAGCACGTGGGAAGTGTCATACAGTTCGCGCGGCAATTTCAGCATACCGATGTCGTGAACCATACAGCCGATACCCAACTCCCGCATTTCATCTTCTTCGAGCCCCATAACAGCACCGATCGATGAGGCGACCATCGAGGTCTGCAGGCTGTGCTGGTAAGGGTATTCATCAGCGGTTTCGGCAACACCCATCGAAAGGAAGAGGTCCATATCCTCGGTCAATTGGGACAGTGCGTCGGATGACATTCCGAGGATCGCATTGCCATCGACCGATTCCCCCGCACTGAGATTATCGAACATGCCTTTGGTCTGTTCGGCGGCCTGCTGGAAGTTATTTTGAAAACGATCGACCGTTTCCTTGTCGTAGCCGGTCGAGCCATGCTGTTTCACCTTGTGCAGAAAAGAGTCAGCAGTGATGCCGAAACTCCGCCCGTTGCGGCGGTCATTATCGACTTTGGATTTCTTTTTCTTCGCTGGCTCATTGACAGCATCGAGATCCCGTTTTCGGACACGGACGGATTCCACGCCGCGCATCTTCAGTTTGGAAATCAACGCTTCCGTCACGAGTGTGCCTGCCGGCAACAGCAACACTTCGCGTTTATCGACATCTTCATAAATCGGCGTTTTGAGTTGCGATCCGAGTTGCATCTGATTGATGGGTATGGAGATATGCTGGCTCACGG
This sequence comes from Planctomycetaceae bacterium, assembly GCA_028284145.1. Lineage (GTDB taxonomy): Bacteria > Planctomycetota > Planctomycetia > Planctomycetales > Planctomycetaceae > JANQSH01. Next base: position 37,386 of record JANQSH010000036.1, read on the forward strand.
CGGAACCTGACTATGCTGGGGATAATGAGACATTCAGTCAACGCATCCTGCTTGAAGACCCGTCGCCCCATCAGAAATGGGGGGCGAAAAAGTTGGTATGCGACTTGGAAAAATAGGTCATAGCCCCTTATCGAGCAAATTGTGGGTTTGCGATGGTTTCAGATACGCGGGAAAAGACCAAGCCATTCTGAATGCTCCGGTTTCAGGGATTTTGCGGTTCCCGATTTTTTCTGGACTTCACACTGGTTGCTGCGTCGTTTATGCTTCCTTACTCAACACCTCCCCTGACCTTGCATTATTGAGCCGTAGTGATTGCCGGAATTCTCCCGCTGTGCATGACATACCGGCAATCGTACCAGTTCTCTGGCGTCGAGGGTTTCATGTCTGTACAGACGAACTTCTTTTCGGGACAGATTCAGGATCAGGCCGCAGTTATCGAGTTCAACGAATATGTCGATCCGCTGACGTTTCGAGTTGCTGTTCTTCAAGTGCGTGGCTGGCTTGATGAACAGACGGAGTGGAATTTGGCTGGAGAAGGCGAGCCTCGGCTTGTTGTCTCGTTTGAGTGCGTGTCGATGCTTTACACACGATCACTGGAAGATCTGTTTGACATGGTGCATGACATGCATTGTGAATTGAGGGTTTGTCATGTGGGAGCGCGGTTGCAGATGACTCTGAATCGGAACGAAAAATTCGTCAATACACCTCAGTTCGCGACCGTTGACCAGGCATTGAATTCGTGGGACTCGATCGAACACATCTCGACCGGCGATACGGTGACACTGACCACCGGCGACACCCTCAACCTGACGGCCAACGATCTTTCTGAATTGCAGGATGGTTCTGAGACTCTGGGAACAACGAACGATGTTCCAGGTTCCGGCAGTCTCATGCCGGATCTGTCGCAACTGGAAGATGCAGATGAACCATCACAGATCGAATCGCCGACGATCCGTGGTGCCGATCTGGGTGAATTGCCAGAACTCTCATCGGATGGTTTCGACGTCGATATGAAACCACTGGAAGACTGATCAAATCCACTGGATTTCAGAGCGTATTACGCTCTTCTGTGGCGCGAAGACGCTAGCCGCGTCGATACCTCGACGCGGTTCCCGCCGTGCGTAGCACATCGGCTGGAGGCATGCCTGCCCTGCTGCGCGATGCAAGGCATGGCACCCGGCGAAGCTAAGCGACGCTGTATCTCATCTTTCTGTTCCACGTTGCTCTGTTTTTCCTGATGCGCAACGCGGCTGTCCTGTAAATCCTGTCATCCCGTCTGAATTTCTTTTCCTTCTTTTGTGTGTTTCGCGTGTTTCGCAGTCAAATCTTTCGTAGTCAAATCAGAATCGAACCAGCGACTTACGACAAAAATGGACGCTCTGACTGGCAACTGGTTTGATTTCGTGGTGTTCTGTTCGGCAACTCTTCATATCCCGGACTTTATTGAATTCCCTTGGGAAACCGATCGGGTAATCTCGCGCGTTCCTCCTGACCTGTTGGCTGCGAGGCTGGAAACGACGTCCTTCAACCCGTAAGCTCGAAGCAGAATCGTTGCCTCTTCATGCGCCACGTGGCGCAGTTTGGTGAGGTTGTTCCGTTTCAATGGAAAAGCCAGGCGCTCGTGCGAGCGAACCAACAGTACCGTGAAACAATGCGGACTGTTGGGATGCAGATTGTTTTCGGGCAGACTGGTGTCGGATTGTCACATGAGAATTGTCATCGCAAGTTCGGAGGTGGTTCCCTTCTCCAAAACGGGAGGGTTGGCCGATGTCGTTCCTGCCCTGGCCAAAGGGTTGCTGGCGCGGGGGGACCGGGCCACCATCATCACGCCCTGTTACCCCGGGGCCTGCTCCAAAGCCAACTTGCCTCAGCCGGCGGACACCAGCGTTTGTGTCACAATCGACATGGGGGGGCGTCCGGTCGAGGCGCATGTCCTGCGAACGACGTTGCCCGGCAGCGAGGTGAGCGTCTATCTGATCGACCAGCCAGACTATTTCGATCGACCGGCGCTGTATCAGGAAGAAGGTCGGGACTACAAAGACAATTGCGAACGGTTCTGCTTTTTCAGTCGGGCGGTACTCGAAACCTGTAAGGCGCTCGACCTGCAGCCGAATGTCATTCACGCCAACGATTGGCAGACGGGGCTCATTCCCGCATTGCTGGCACTCGAACATGGCAGGTCGGGACCTTTTCAGCAGACCGCGTCGGTCCTCACGATTCATAACCTTGCGTTTCAGGGAATGTTCTGGCACTGGGACATGCTGCTGACCGGGCTGGATTGGAAGTATTTCAATTGGCGGCAGATGGAGTTTTTCGGTCATTTGAATCTTCTCAAAACGGCCATCGTTTTTGCCGATATGATTACGACTGTCAGCCCGACGTATGCCCGGGAAATTCAAACCGACGAATTCGGTTTTGGTTTACAGGGTGTGTTGCAGTCGCGCAATGATGATCTGGTTGGTATTCTTAACGGGATTGACCCGGAAGTTTGGAATCCGGCGAATGATGGGACGCTGGCCTGTCGCTACACTGTCGACAACGTGACTGAGGGAAAAAAGAATTGCAAAGCATCCTTGCAATCGCGGTTGGGTTTGCCCGTCCGGCCCGATGTGCCTCTGTTCGGCATGATCTCCCGGATGACGGACCAGAAAGGTTTCGATCTGATCATGGGCTGCATCACCGATATACTCAGCATGGATGTGCAACTCTGTTTCCTGGGAACGGGCGAGGAACGATACGAACACCGTCTGCGCGAATTGAACCTGCAATATCCTGAAAAAGTCGCAGCGACCATTGGCTTCGATGAACGCCTCGCGCATCAGATTGAAGCCGGAAGCGATATTTTCCTGATGCCAAGCCGGTTTGAACCTTGTGGCCTCAATCAGATGTACAGTCAGGCCTATGGAACCGTGCCGATTGTGAAACGGGTCGGCGGATTGGCTGATTCGGTCGTGGATCTCGAACATCTCACACTGGAAGACGGCACGGCGACTGGTTTCGTGTTCGATGAGTATTCCAGTGAATCACTGTTTGAACAAGTGACGCGGGCTGTCAACACATATCATAATCGCGAGCAATGGCAACAACTTGTCACCAATGGCATGCGGAAGGATTTCTCATGGACTGGCAGCGCCGAGAAATATGCGGATGTCTATCGTCGGGCCGTGCAACGATGTCTGCAAAGATTGAATGAGGAACGGGAATTGACGGCCGGCTGATCTCAAAGTACGAGGCGATGGGTGCGCATCTCCCTGCAAAAGAAAAGACGGGGAATTCGGCACGACCGACTGACATGTAACGCTGACATGCAACACTGACGAAACCTGTAATCTGGAAAACGCAAAACAATATGCAACCGGTTTCTCTCGCGATCTTCTGGCACCAGCATCAACCGTATTATACCGACGATCTCACTGGTGAGACGATCATGCCCTGGGTCCGTTTGCACGGCACCAAAGATTACTACGGTATGGCGTTGCATCTGAAGGAGGTGCCGGAATTCCGTTGCACGATCAATCTTGTCCCCAGTCTGTTGACGCAGATTCTGGCTTACACCGACAAAGATGGCAGCGATCGGCATCTCGACGTGTCGCGCTTGCCGGCGGATGGTTTGAATCAGGCTGATGGTCACTTTCTGCTCGACAACTTCTTCATGGCGAACGTGGACAACATGATTCGCCCTTTTCCGCGTTACCACGAGCTTTACACAAAGCGCGCGTTTGGCACGCAAAAAGTACAGCAGGTGCTGCCTCGGTTTACCGAACGCGACATCCGCGATCTGCAGGTCTGGAACAACCTGACCTGGTTTCACGAGTTCGCGTTTCAGCAGGATTCCGACCTCGCCGAATTCCGGCGGAAGGGACATGGTTGGACCGAGGATGAAAAGCAGTGGCTGCTCGAAAAACAACTTGATATCCTGCGACAGATTATTCCGCTGCATAAGGAACTGTCCGATTCGGGGCAGGTCGAACTGACGACGACACCATTCTTCCATCCTATTTTGCCGCTGTTGTGGGATAAACGTTCGGCGCGGGAAGCAATGCCTGATTGCCCGTTGCCACAACATGGCGAATCATACCGAGAGGACGCGATCGAGCAGATCGATCGTGGTGTGCAGTTTCATACGGAGTTGTTTGGCAAGCCACCGGCTGGCATGTGGCCCTCTGAAGGTTCGGTTTCTCAGGATATTGTCGAGCCAGTTTCCGCCAGCGGAATTGAATGGATCGCGACTGACGAAGAGATCCTGGCACATTCCACCGACGGTTGGGTTTCCCGCGATGGTCAGGGACATTTGCGAAACCCGGAGATGCTGTTCCGGCCCTGGAAAGTGGAGTCGAGCGATCACGAACTGCAAATCGTCTTTCGCGACCACGCTCTGAGCGATCTGATCGGTTTCCATTATCAACGCAGCGATCCGGAACATGCGGCTCATGACATGCTGGGTCGAATCGAAGGTATTGGCCGGGCGGTTGATCCCAAAAATGCCGGTCGCCCCGCATTGGTTCCAGTCATTCTCGATGGGGAAAACTGCTGGGAGTATTACCCCGATGGGGGCGTCGCGTTTTTGCGAAGTTTGTACCAGGAAGCGGTGAAACGTCCCGCCATTCGCCCGGTACGGATGATCGATCATTTGACCGAATTTCCAGCGACCGATCGTATCGGGCGACTGTTTGCCGGAAGTTGGATCTCGCATAATTTTGCGATCTGGATTGGCCATGACGAAGATGTTCGTGCCTGGGAAGCACTGCAGGAGACCCGCAATTTTCTGGTGGAGCGGCAAAGGGCCGGTGGTATCGATGTCACAACGCTCAAACAGGCATGGGAGGAAATCTACATTGCCGAAGGAAGCGACTGGTACTGGTGGTTCGGTGATGACCATTCCTCCGAACTCGATGCGGAGTTCGATAAGTTGTTCCGCCAGCATTTGAAAAATGTCTACAAGTTGCTGCGCGAGCCACATCCGGTTGAGTTGGATCAGCCGATCGCTCATGTTGAACAGCGAGCCATCCATACGCAACCGACCAGTTTTCTCAATGCGAACATCAATGGTCATCGGACATTCTTCGAGTGGATCAATGCGGGGCGGTTCGATGCCGGAAGTCAGCGTGGTACCATGACGATGGTCACCAGGGGGGCAGTCACGGCTCTGTTGTTCGGTTTTACGGAAAAGACGATGTTGTTGCGGATTGATACGCGTCACCCCGCATTTCAGGAGTTACTCGAATACGACGAATTGCGTGTGCGGTTTGTTCACCCCGAACGGTATGAAGTTCGATTGAAGGAAGACAGAAACAAACAGATCGTGGCGACTCTGCACAAAAATGGCACGACGGTTGTCGATGCCGGTTTGGAACATGGTGTTGACCAGATTGTCGAGTTGGCAATCCCTTTTGCCGCTATGGAGTTGCAGCAGGGGGACCCGGTGAGTTATTTCGTAGAACTATTCCGGAACAAACAGAGTGCGGAACGTGCGCCGAGCGAAGGGGAAATTCAGTTCAAGGTTCCGTCGCGCGACTTTGAACGCATTATGTGGCAGGCTTGAGAACTACCGACCCGTAACCACCGAACCGCGGGGATGCGAATTGCTCCTTCTTAATTGACCAGAAACAGGAACGAATATGCCCGAGTTGAGAAAAGACCCCATCGTCGGACGCTGGGTTATCATTGCGCCAGATCGTGCGAAACGACCGGCGAATTTCGTCGAGCAGGAAGCGGACAACGGTGATTTGTTCGATCCGTTTCTGGAAGGGAACGAAGACGCAACACCGGGAGAGATTCTGGCGTATCGAACTCCCGGCACGAAACCGGATTCCCCGGGCTGGCGGGTTCGCGTTGTTCCCAACAAGTTTCCCGCCTTGCTGGTCGAAGGGGAACTCTCAAAGCGGGGCGAAGGCATTTACGACATGATGAACGGGATCGGTGCACATGAGGTTATCATCGAATGCCCGCACCTGGAAACGAATATGTCCCGGCTGTCGCTGGACAACATTCGTGAAGTGATCTGGGTCTACCGTGATCGATTGGTCGATCTGAAACGCGACCCCCGATTGGTCCACGGGTTGGTTTTCAAGAACAAGGGGGCACTCGCCGGTGCGACGCTGGAGCATACGCACTCGCAATTGATTGTCACACCGGTTGTGCCGGTTTCGCTTGCGGAAGAAATGAACGGAGCGCTCGAATTCTACAATTACCGGGGTCGCTGCATTTATGATGACATGATTCAGCAGGAACTCGCTTCGGACAAGCGGATTGTTCTCGATACGCCCGGCTTCGTTGTGTTGTGTCCGTTCGCCAGCCGTTGTCCGTTTGAAACGTGGATTCTGCCAAAACAGCACTCCAGCCATTTCGAGAACATCCAGCGTCAGGGGGTGGATGAACTCGGAATGGTCCTAAAATCGGTGCTGATGAAGCTCGAAATCGCGCTGGATGATCCACCCTATAACTTCGTGATCCATACCGCGCCGTTCGATACACACAACCTTCCGCACTATCTGTGGCACATCGAAATTTTCCCCCGGCTGACGCGCGTTGCTGGCTTTGAATGGGGCAGCGGATTTTACATCAACCCGGTCGAACCGGAAACGGCTGCACGATTCCTGCGTGAGATTGAAGTTGACCCACAGCAGAGCGGTTCACCCAGCAAACCAATTAACGAATCGCGGCAAGGCTGAGCGACCACGTCGACGGCCTGGGAGTCTTCTTGTAAGTGGCCCGACCGGTTCCGGTGTACCTGGGCGTATGATGCTCTTCTGTGCCGCGAAAATCGTCTTTTGGCCTGCAAACACACAGATTCCCACGAGCGAGAACCGTCACGCCAGAAGGTAAACCCTGACCGCGAGATGATTTCGATGACGACACTCCTTCAATCCCACCACCAGGGATGTTCCGCTGGACGATTTGCGTTTTCTGCCTGCTGACGCAAGCCGGACAAACGCAGTGACGTGCCGTCCTTTTGCGGAATGTCGGCCAAAGCCCGCCGGGGATTGATCGTAACCCCACCGCCGACCAATCCGAGCAGCATGCCGCGAGAATGCCGTTTGCAGGCATAGGTGGGTGGCGTTTCGCGCGGGACAGTGTAACCACCAAAATCGAGGCGATTGCGATCAGCAAACAGATCCATCTTCCAGCCGATGCGTTCATCAAGCCGCCTGGAGTCGATCAGCGCACCAAGGATCGCGAGATCGACCAGCGTCTGCAACTCCGCGAAGCAGGGCATTCGCTCGGCGATTTTGGGGTATTGTTTGGTAAAGATCTGTGCAAACTTTTGAGATGAAATCCGCGTGGTCGCGGCATTGGCGCGCTGACCGGCTGCGTTAACGACTTCATCCTGTGCTGAAAGCTGCAAGCGTTGTCCGGCCAGTTTGAAGGCGTTGCCATCTTCGCTTGTATAAATGGCATCGTACAATGGTGTAAACCACCACCGCTGCATCGTGTTCCCATTGGGGACAATCAATGAAAGGTGACTGCGAAAACCGGGAATCCCCGCGCCTTCAAACCCCATCGCCATTCGTTTCATGCGGTAGTCAGCTTCGACGAGCGTGCGGGCATAATGCGAATCGTCCGGTACTCCCTGCACGGTGATCTTATGATTACCGAGCATGTTGGCCATCTGTTGAAAACGAATGTGTCCGCGACCGGCGGGCAACGGAGGCAGCGGTCGTGAGAGCGCCTGATTGAGGGCTGCCAGTTTCTGCTGGTACGGGTCGATCGACACACCAATCGTCGGTGCGCGACGAGATCGCAACGCGACGACAAGATCTTCCAGCAGCATCACCGGACGACCAGAGTTCACGCCAACCACACGATTCTGGCGACCCATCGCAAAGCCATCCGCAGGACCGGCAATCACGATGTCGTTTTCGTCAGGGTAAATGAAAACGAAATCAATACGCTGCAGTCCGGCGAGAAATTTCATTTCGTCCGAAATGGTTTGCCCGGCTCTCAGACGTGCATCAATTGCTTGTTCCAATTTCACCAGCGACACCACTCGCATTTCACTCGGACGATTAAGGTCCTTCGACAGGTTCTTCGCAGCGACAGCCTGCAGGCGACGTTTTTCCAACGCCAGAGAAGCCGGTTTGAGATTAACCGGATTCACCACACCCTGCGGATTGATGGTGATTCCTCCAGCACCACCACCACCATTGCCTCCGCCACCATCCCCTTGCGCGAACAGGACGTTATCCTGCATTGAAATGAGTGCGAAAAACGAAAGTGCAATCAGCGATGTTCTCAGCGGAGTGAAGATGGTCATCGTTCTGTTCCGGAAAAAATTGCGAATGTCAAATCCCAGCGAAGGCCCTCTCAATACTACACCGAAATGTGCGAAGTCTTAATGTCAAAGGGGAAAAATGGATGATGTCCATCGTAGAGACGCTGGGCAATTGGCCCCCTGGATGTCAGTTGCAGGACTCGGTCGACAGTCGGCAATTCAATGATATTCCACTGGTTTTTGCTGTCGGTCGTGGGCATCGAGAAACGACTGTAACGTCATCTGAGCGGAAAGCTTATCGAGCCTTGCCTTCCGTTTTTTCCTGCTCAGACCCGCTTCGAGCAACACTTCTTCGGCCATGCTGGAGGAAAAGCGTTCGTCCCAGAACGCGGCCGGGCAACCAGTGACTTCCTCGCACCATTTTCCATACTTCCTCGCCTGAGCCGCCATACCTCCTTCATCGCCACTCATGTGGACCGGCAGGCCGATGACCAGTCCTTTCACTTCGTACTCATCGACGACTTTCTGGAGATGCCGCTTGTCACCCTGTTCTCCCTGCCGCGTATAATTATCCAGTGGTGATGCAATCGACTGACCAAGATCCGAAATGGCAAAGCCGACACGTTTGGTGCCAAAGTCGATCCCCAGTAAACGTCCTTTAACTGGCAGTTTGTCATTCGAATGATGGACTTCGTTCTCGGTCGCGTGGTTTTCAGAGGTATCGTTCATCGCCCTGTTCCTGGAGAAACGCCACCAGCTTCCTGACCGCTTCTTCGTCGTTGCGCGGAGCAACCAATGTCGCGTCATCGGTATGGACGATGATCAAATCCTGTACGCCGAATGTCGCGATCAAATGTTCGTCTGTCGTCCGAATAATGCAGTCTTTCGATTCCAGTCCGCGATGCAGACCATCGATTGTATTGCCGTTGACATCTTTACCGATCAACCGGGGCAATGCCTGCCAACTGCCAACATCATCCCACTCGAACGGGGCTTCGAACACAACGACATCACTCGCTCGTTCGAGAATTGCATAATCAATTGAGATCGACTTCATCTGTGGGAAGAGAACCGCGAGTTGACCGTCAAATTCCGGCGTACCGATGGACTGCTGGAGTTGCCGCAACAAATCGTGAATCTCCGGTTCATATTCCGCCAGTGATGTCAGGATCGCATCCGCCCGCCAGACAAAGATGCCACAGTTCCAGTAGAACCGCTTTGCCTGCAGAAATTCCATTGCAGTGTCGCGGTTCGGCTTTTCTCGGAAGGAGGCAACGCGAAATGCTGCGGCGGTATCGGCTTCACCCAAAGGCTTGCTCCGTTCGATATAGCCGAAACCGGTCGATGGATAGCCGGGAAGCACTCCGAACAGCACAAACGATTGCGGGTTCGACGCCACAATTTCAGCGGCCTGATCGACAGCGGAACAAAACACATCATCCGGGCCAATCACATGATCAGCCGGCATGACGAGCATGACGGCATCCGGATCATTTTTGAGCAGGGCGATCGCTGCCAGACCAATGCAGGGCGCGGTATTGCGTCCGCACGGTTCAATCAGCATTTGATTTGCCGGGACATCCGGCAGTTGTCGAATGGTTTCGTCCGCCTGCACCGCGTTGGTGACAACCCACCTTCGCTCTGGCGGAATGATGGACGACACACGGCTGGCAGTCGACTGAATCATCGTCTGTTCGCCCACCAGACGCAGCAGTTGTTTCGGCATCGCCTTGCGGCTTCCGGGCCAGAAACGGGTTCCACTGCCACCGGCCATGATTACAGCATGTAACATTCTTGTATCCTGTGCGAACTTCTTTTCAAATCTCTCTTCGTTTGATTTGCCTTCTTCAGAGAAGCATCTGGCCGCGTTGTGGTGAGTTGACATTGTGGTGAATTGACGAAGACTTGTCACGCGGACAGGATGAAACGATCACGAAAAATAACAATCACGAAAAATGGAGCCACATTTGGTTGCTGATTGCAGGTTCGGTATCATCGATGGTGTGGGAATCGTTACAATGATCGGGAGAACTGCGTTGATGAGTAACAATCGTTGAGCATTTGGAGAGTCTTTCGGTGAGCCGGCACAGCGTTATCGTTAGCGGAAAAATGTTCATTGCAATGGCGCTGGTTTTGTCAACCGGTTGCACGGGACAGGATGCAGGCGGAACCGAGGCGACTCAAATTGCGAATGACGATAATGTTGTTGAACGATCGGCCCGGCAACAATCAGCAAATGATCAGAATCTGGTCATCGCTCGATACAAGGCCTCTCAAAAGCAGTACAGGCCTGTGTTCGACAATGATGGAAAAGTTCAACGTGGGGGGGAAGACTGGCCAAAATTTCTCGGACCGCGAGGCACTGGTGTTTCGGGTGAAACCGACCTGTTTGTTGACTGGCCTCCCGAAGGACCGCCATTGCTCTGGGAAAAGAAAGTCGGCACCGGGTATAGTGCGCCATCGATACGAGGAAATCGGCTGGTGCTGCATCACCGTGTTGGCAATGATGAAATCGTGGAGTGCTTTCGAGCCGATACCGGCAAATCGCTTTGGAAATTTGCATATCCCAGCCAGTTTCGCGATCCGTTCGGCTACAACAATGGCCCACGCTGTTCACCACTGTTAACCGAAAAACAGTGTTACACATTCGGCGCGGAAGGAACGCTGGCCTGTGTTGACCTTCATACTGGCAAAAAAATCTGGCTGCGTGATTGCAAGACGGATTTCGACCTGGGCAACTGGTTTTTTGGCGTCGGATGTACGCCCGTGCTGGAAGGCAACCTGCTGATCGCGTTAGTCGGCGGACAACCCAATGCCGGTGTCGTTGCGTTCGATGCCCAGACGGGTGAAACTGTCTGGACGGCAGTAGGGAAGGAAACGTGGGACGGCGGCAAAATTCCTGGCTCGCGTGGCGATCAGAAGTACGAATGGTCGGGAGAGGAACAGATCGTCAGCTACGCCTCGCCGATTGTCGCGACCATTCATGGCAGGCGGCATCTGCTCGCGTTGCTCAGGCATGGGCTGGTCTCGCTGGATCCCAAAACGGGAAAACAGAACTTTCGATACTGGTTCCGATCCAGGAAACATGAAAGTGTGAACGCCGCCCGCCCATTAGTGATCGACGACATGATCTTTCTCTCCGCTGCCTACGAAGTCGGTGCCGCCTTGTTGAAGGTCAACGAAGATGGAACGTCATTTCAGGAAGTCTGGCAGGACGATGAAAACATGCAGAACCACTGGTCGACTTCCATTCATGTCGATGGCTTTGTGTATGGCTTTAGTGGACGTCATGAAAGAGATGGTCGGTTTCGCTGCATCGAACTGAAAACGGGCAAAGTAAAATGGGATGTTGATGGCTCCGAGCCGGTCAAAGACCGGATTGAATTCGATGGTTTGCGTGGGGGCTTCGTTGACAAAACCACGAAAGAACCGGCACCTGTTCCGTTTTATGGTCGGGGGTCGAAAATTCAGATTGGTGACAAGTTCATCGTCCTGGGCGAACGGGGAACATTGGCGGTGGTCAAAGTCAATCCGCAGAAGTTCGAGGAACTGACTCGCACAAGTTTCGAGCAAATCGAATATCCGGCATGGACTGCTCCCGTTTTGTCACGCGGGCGATTGTATCTCCGCTGCGAAGAGGCGATGATTTGTCTCGATCTCGCCTGCAAACAGTAACCTGATCTCAGAAACAACGATGGAAAAGACCGTAAACAATCCCGTTCCCGGCACGGACGAATCGCAGTCGCCCGACGACGAGTCCAATGTGAACCAGTCGACGGAATGTTGTGGTGATGAAACAGCGTGTGATACCGACGCCGCTGCAACGGGTGACAATCAGGACGGGCAGCGGGAACCCTGCCCGACACCGCTCGTCTGGGAGCAGGTCCTCGATATTTTTCGTGACGAGTCGCATCCCTGGGAGATTCATCGGGATGGTCGAAAAATCTCCGGCAGGACGTGGTTTCCTGTTGGAAAGGATGACAATCGACCACCGGAACAGCCTCACACACTCTATTTTCTCAACGGCTTGACGGGAAATTGCGACCAGTTTGCGCTAACTGCTTACCTGTTACGGGATGAATTCCGTTGCGTCCTGTTCGATTACCCGGAGTGCGCGACTGAAACAAAAGAAGCCCAACTGCCGCTGCAGGAATTCGCGGACGATCTTTTCGCGATCGCCGAGCAACATGAGGACGAAACCCTTTCGATCGTTGGGACATCGTTCGGCAGTGCCGTCGGTTTGGCTGCAATGGCATTTGAGAATGGACAATCATCACAATGCTCGATTACCTCGGCCGTGTTGCATGCGGGATTCGCTCGACGAGAATTGTCCTTCTTTGAGCGACTTGCAACTCGCTGCGGAACGAAAAGCCGACGTAACTTGCGCGATGTTCCCCTGCGGCGGCTGTTTCAGACTCAGAATCATCGGCCCTGGTTTCCTCCCTTCGATTTTACTCGCTGGGAGTTCTTTCTGGAAAACTCCGGCGACACTCCGGTGGCGGCGATGGCATCCCGGGCTGCCGAGTTAAAGTCGCTCGATGTGCGTGACCAACTGCCGAACATCTTGCAACCTTGTTTGTTGATTCGGGGTGAGGGAGAGGGGCAGGTACTAGCCGGGCATCATGTGGAACTGGAAGCTGGATTGCCTAATTCCAGGACCGAGTGGATGCACTCGACCGGCCAATTACCCTTCATTACACACCCACATCGATTTGTGAAACTGATAAGGGGATTCGTTCACGAACAGGTTTCTCAAGGTGAACACAAGACCTGGAAAACAGGCAGACTCACATGACAAATAACATCGATCTACCCGAGCCACTGGACGTCATTGCGGTCGGAGCGCATCCTGATGATGTGGAAATCGGCTGTGGCGGCACGGTCGCCAAACTCGTGAATCAGGGATACCGCGTTGGCATTGTTGACCTGACCGATGGCGAACCGACTCCGCTGAGTCCTGGACCGGAAGTCCGACTGGCTGAAGCGGCGAAGGCGGCGGAAGTGCTGGGCGTGCATCACCGCGAGACGTTGACGCTGCCCAACCGCAAACTGTTCGACTGCTACGAAGCACGAGTCGAACTGGCGAAAGTCTTTCGCCGTTTTCGTCCGAAGGTCGTCATTGGACTGGGGGACAAAACACCAATGGCTTCGCCCGATCACTGGCAGGCGATGCAGATTACCGATGCGGCCATTTTCTATTCCCGGTTGACCAAATGGGACGCCGAATTTGACCATCTGCCAGTCCATACAATTTCCCGACAGGTCTGGTACACGCTGGCGTTTCACACCATGCAACTGCCTTCCGGAGGTGGACAGTTTGTGGTCGATATCTCTGACACGCTCGAAACCAAACTGGCTTCGGTCAAAGCGTATGCCACGCAGTTTCCGCCCGGAAAAGACCGTGTTTTCCGGTTGATCCGGAGTCAGGGGGAACTGGTCGGCACAACTGCTGGATTTCAGGCGGGGGAAGTCTTTGTCAGCGCGACGACGCTTGGTGTTGCGGACTTCATGCAGACGGTTTGCCCTCCCGTCCTATGACAGGCTGCCCGAGTTCGACAGAAAATTCCGACGGAGTGATCGCATCACGAGGCGTCTCGCTGGCGACGGGCGAACAAAAAAACCATAATGTGGTGATGGAAGCATACTTTGCCGCGACGAGTGCGGTTTGATATGTTGCCCTTTTCCTTTTCCCTTCGGGCTGGTTTCCGTGGTACTTCCTTCTGGCAGATTTCTTCGGGCCCAATCGAGAATTTCAGATCGGCTGTTCGGTTATGTTGGACCTTCGCTGTGGCTACCTGAGCATCAAAGGCAATTTTCGTGATAACAACGAAGATGCCGCCGCTGTCAGCCCGGAACACCTTTACTTCATTGTCGCCGATGGAATGGGAGGGCAATCCGCCGGAGAGAAGGCGAGCGAGTTGGCGACCGAACTCGTTCCTCAGATGCTCGAACAATTAATCGACTTCGACTCCGGTGACGACGAGCAGGTGCGCAGGGGGATCGACGAAGCGGTCGCTCATGCCAATTCCGAAATCATGGCGCTGGGGGAAGTCGACCCCGCCATGCACAACATGGGGACGACCATCGTCTTCATTGTGGTCGTGGATGGGCATTTCTTCGTCAGTGGTGTGGGCGACAGCCGTGCGTATCGACTGCGCGACGGCAATCTCGAGCAAATCACAACCGATCATTCCCTTACACAGGCCCTGGTCGATGCGGGAACCATCAGTAAGGAAGAAGCCGCCACGCACCGCTACCGCAACGTGTTGTATCGTTACCTTGGTACCAAGGAAGGTGGGACCGGAACAGACGCCAAAAAGATCAGACCGGAACCGGGCGATCGCTATATGCTCTGCTCTGACGGAGTGACAGACGGCGCCGCAAACGAAACAATCCACAAACTTCTGAGCGAACTCCATGATCCCCAAAAGGCAGCCGAGGCCATTATCGAAGCGGCCCAGGAAGGCGGGTCCCGCGATAACATCACCTGTGTTGTCGTGCATGTGGCATAACGTGTTTCGTGATTGGGCTGGCTTTCACGGGTGGGGCATGTGGCCAGTTATCTTCCGCTGCGAGGAAGTTATTGCAAGCCACATTGAACTGTTTCGGCCTTCATACTGCCAGAGCGAAATGTGCTCCAGAAGCTGGAATTTCCCAATCTGGAATCACTACACGGTTGCTTTCCATCGCTCGAGTCCAGCAAATGTGCAGTCATCCAACCACTTGCGAAACCTTTGCTGGACGTTGGCCGGATCTTCCGTGAAAGTGAACTCAAAGGGTTCATCTGCAAGTGGTGTGACATCGGCAGCAATGTTCTCGCCACTTTCGGTTTGTTGTTTTTGATAAATCATCGGTGAACAACCCAACACGCCGGCTCCGTGTCCGATACCGTGAATCGAGAACAGTATTTCAGTACGGTAATCTGTCTGGATTACGAGTGCAGACCACGCCTGGAAATAGGGGAGATTCGCGAAGTATCCAAGCTGTTTTGCACAGTTGATGATTTGAATGTAATTGAATGTTGCTTTATCCGAGTTCCGTTTTCCTTCTGTGGCATAAGCGAGGAAGTCCCGCCCTTCGTCCTGGATAGTTTGTGACACTGCGGTGGCAATTTCATCAAGGCGTTTATGGGCAAGTAGCTGCAAGGAATCAGCTGTCGCCTTCGCCTGTTCCATTTTTTCCGTCTGTTCGGCTCTGCGTTTGTCATACTTCTGCTTGACAGCCGAAAGGATGCTGTCGAGCGCGCTCGCCTCGTGAATCACTTCTTCGGTCAGACTGAGGGCTTCGCGGATGGCCTTTCGCTGAAGCTTGCTAACGAACTGCACGAGATGTGAAAGATCCCCGTTGTCGGCATTCCGAAGTGCGTCGATGTAATCAGCGCGATCATGTCGTGTTACGACTAGCGGCAGCCAAAACGCCTTGAGCAACACCAGCGTGGCCAAACAACGCGCAACACGCCCGTTTCCATCAACAAAAGGATGGACGAGAATGAATCTGTGGTGCAGCCATGCGGCCTCAACTTCGGGCGGTACACCGATTCTATTGTGTTCTTCATGCATCGCTACAAGGTTGTCCATCTCGTGAGCGATATGTTCGTAGGGGCAATACTCAAAGCGTGTTCCGTCCGGATGTTCAACGTGATTATTGAATTTCTTCCATTGCCCTTTGGGCAACTCTCTTTCGACGGTGTTTCCCAACGTATCGCGAGCAATGTAAGTGTCTTGGTGTGCTGTCAGAACCTGATGCAACTCTTTGATATACGAAGTCCCGAGAGATCGCTCGCCACCAACAAACTGATAGAGCCCCATGATCGCATGATGCTGGTCGGTAATTTTTGCAACGACCTCGTTCGGATCCTGATCGGTTTCCTCATGCGAAATTAACGATGCATCGAGGCCCTTCTCAATCAGAGTCAGTGTCGTACCCTCACTAAGTCGGTATAGGTTTTCGATGACTCCTGTTTCAATGGCCCATTGCCGCTGAAGTTTTGTCAGGAACTTTTTATACAGGTCTTTCTGGCGAAGCTCTTCGGCTTGCTCAAGCCATGCCACCACTAGCGATTCTGTTTGCGGGTCTGCAAGTGAAGTTCGCCAGTCATCGGGTAGGTCGTCAATCGGAGACCAGTTGTGGATATGCCTTTGATTCACGGTTGCGTCGCCTATACTTCAAGCGGAATAATGAGGCCGCGGAGAGCCTTCTGAACAACTGACCATTTCTCAGAATAGTTTGATAGTAAATACAGTGAATGAGGCTGTCAAACTGTTATTCGAAAGCGACTTACAAACAGGAAAAACGGCGCGACATAGAAATTCTTGCGCAACCGGAGGATTGGGTCACACGTTCTATTGCGGCAGCGGATCAGCGGGCGTTGGCAATGCGTGCGGTGGCGGGGTGGAGCCGCCGGGCATCGCGGGCGGCAAGGGTTCAGCCCATCGTTCGTCGAATGTTTCGCCATCCGTCAGGTAAGGTGGGAACCAGGGGGGATTAACCCAGCCATTGGTTACCGGGAAGTAGTAGTCGACCGGGCGGGGGTAGACATGTTGGAAGTCGGTCAACGTATGCGGCAACCGTTTCCATTGCACACGGCGCGGATTCGTTTTCGCATCGGGTAATTCCGGCTCCAGCAATGTGCGGTCGATACGGTGCAGCGGGCCGTGAAGCAGACGGGTGGCGACACGCGAATACTCGGCATGTTCGCGAGTATGGTATGTCGGATCGTAAGGCACGATTCGTGGAATGAGGGCGATGATCACCTCGGCCCGTTCCCGTACAATCGATCGTCGTTGAAACATCCGGCCGACCATAAACAAGTCGCCGGCGATCGGGATTTTGCTTTCAATTTCCACGTCTTCTTCGCGAATCAGACCACCAATCACCATGCCTTGACCGTCAGGCAGCATGATGGTCGTTTCGACTTCGGTCGTTTCCTCTTCCGGCAATCCTGTCGCGGGATTGATGCGTCCGTTGGAGACTTCCGGTTTCACGGTGAGTATCACGCGGCCGTCATCGGTAATGGTTGGCGTAACCGCCAACACAACTCCGAGATCGAGGAATTCGACGTTCTGCAAGGTCGCTGTTTTTGTGGTGGTTGTCACGAGGTAGCCGAGTTGTTCCCCTACTTGAATTTTCGCCTGTTGTCCGTTGAGGACCATCAACTTGGGTGAGGCGAGTGTCTTGGCATCGGTAGTGGTTGTGAGGGCTTCCACGAGCGATTCAATATCGGTGCCATCGATACTGAGGAAAAAGGCGGGGCTGGCAAGCGGGTTGGCAAACCCCTCGGTACGAACGCGGACTTCCGAATTCGCCAACCGCAACAGTTCATTCATGTTCACACCATGCCGCGTGTCATCCCGCAAGCCGACACGCAACACATGGGCCTCAATCAGCACCTGGCGCGGCGGACAATCGACCTGACGAATATAAGATGCAACTCGGGCGACATATTCCGGCAGATCCTCAACGATGATCCGTTCCTGCGTCCGGCGCTTATCCTTGGAATTGGTTTCGAGAATAAACGACTTCCCGGCGGGCGAGAGCAGACCTTTGACGACCGAATCAACATCGGCTGCAGAGAGGAAATTCAGATCAAACACTCGTAATTGGCGTCCCTGCACGACAGGCGATAACTCGGCATGATCGGCTTTGGTGACAAGCAGGATATTTCGTTGTTCGATCCAGGTGTAACCGTTGATTGTCAAGATGGCATGCAGTGCATCTTCCAATGCAACGTCGTTTAAGTTGACGGAAACTTTCCTGTCGACGCCATCGCCCAGTACAACGTTCATACCATGCTGCCTGGCGATGGTTTCCAGCACGGTATTGATTGGCACATCGCGCGCGACGAGGGAAATTCGCCCGTCGCGGGCATCCATATTCAGCCCCTTCGGCATTTCGATTTTTTGCAGAGGTATTTTCAAGGAAGGGCCGGTAATGTTGCGCGGTGTCTCCAGTTCGGGCAGCGATGGTGGTGATTTCGAATCCACAGGGATGGTATTCGCGGACGGCGAAAGTGGCTTCGCTTTCTTTTCGATATGACTGGCCAGACGAGCCGGAGGTGAAGCTTCAGCACCTGTCTCCTTGATATTCGTCGGAAATACTTTGGTATTTTGTAACGACTGGTTTTTCACATCCGACATTGGCCGAATGACGACCTCTGATGGATGTGGAGCCGACTGCCGATTCTGACTGACGAAATTTTTTAACCGGTCAGTCGCATCGTCATACACCTGTTGTGCGGAATTTGCCTCATGACTGGAGCGGAAGTGAGAAGCCGAATTTGGGACGTATTGCGCTGTCCAGGCGTCGCTTCCATACGGTTGTGCACTGGAGTTTCTCGTCAGTTTGCTCTCAGCCGTTCGGGAGATTTGCTCATCTTTGCGAAAGATCTTGTGGAAGATCGTCTTACCTGGCTTCGGTTCGGTCAATTCCGACAGTGTCGGACTCGAAGTCTGGCCCACTAAATAGTTTGATGATTGCGGATGGAGCGATCGATTTTCGCCCTTGGATGAAGGCTTTTTCCAGAATTTGAGTTTCTCGCCGAATGCCTTGAATCGGTTGGAAGAAGTGGTGCTGTTTGGTTCCGTGGCTCGATAAGGGGCCGAAACCGATCTGGCGTTGACCAGCCGGTGATTTCCATAACTTATTCTCTTGATCGATGATGCGTCGTTCGCCAAAAGGTGTGATGGTGGTATGGCAACGCCCACAATCAAGATCAACACGCCACCGCAGCACAATATCGCAAGCGACATGCGCGGCAGTTTTCGCTGATTGCCAGCTGGGTGATTCATCTTGTGGGCCCGGTGTGGAGTGAGGCTTTGCCAGAGGATAAGGCATCCGTTGGCGGTGGGAGTACAATCCCGCTGGGCGGAAAAAACTTTGCAGCCGAACATTCCTCAGGCGAGAAGTGTGATCAGCCGGGGCGTAATTTCACGGGGAGAGACCAATGTCATTTATCGACACGATCGATGATCAAATTGGCAGAAATCGAATAAGCGATCGCAATTGTGAAAAATGGGGCAGAATCTTGCGGAATGGAAAATTGGACTCAAGTTTTACAGATCTCTGAATGAAGAAAGGCAATCGTGAAGCAATCGAAACGCGAGAAGGAGATTTCGGGGGCCATGCCTGCATCGCGCAGCAGGGCCCGTCGGAACAACGGTTTGTTCAGAGCAAAGCATCAGACATTTGCCGACCGCCGTGGTGACACGGACATCCTGTCTGTACTGTGGAAAACATGTCTCTCGCAAAGCCGCCAAGAATTGATTCAGCCGACGTGCTTCGCACGGCGGGGTTGCGACTTCTATTTCGCAACCTCATTCCGCGATGGCGTAACATCGCGGCTGGTGCGGGTCGTTTGCCGTCATTTCCGGATTCTGGGTCTCCGCCTGCGCGGGGATGACGGGAAGGCCAAGATCCTGCCGAACTCATCCCGTTCATCCTGTAATCCTGTTCGTCTTCTTCAGGAAAGAGCTTTCGACAGGATCGCAGGATTAGAGCCGTTACCTTTTCGTGTGACTCATGTGACGATTGCGGCTCGTGGGGCCCTCTGTTTGTTGGCCAAACGACATTCATCACGGCACGGAAGAGCGTAATACGCTTTAGTTGTGTTGTCGTTCATTCACGCTCCACCATTCCGGTGGCTGCAGTGCCTGCGGGCCCTCGATGTAATGGTTGTCCAAATCCGTAGGCGGTGCGGGTGAAACAACCGGTGCGAGGGTGGCTCCGGGTTGGGGCTGCGGGTCATCCAACTCGGGCCAGTCGGCATCTTGTGGTGGCGGGACGAGTTCGTTGATTGTTGCTGGAGGAGCCGGCATAGTCGGTGTGGATTTCGGTTGACGACGTCCTGTTGCGATCCAGTTCGGGTTGTGGGCCATCGCGTCGGCGTTGTACATCCACCGCAGAAAAGCGACTCGTTGCGGGCGGTTCGCTTTATGGTCCAGATGCTTAACATAAGCGGTCGGGCAGCCCCACGAGTTGTGGTCGGCTCCATAGCGGAACAATCCGATTTCCGTGAGCGCGGCACAGCCGACCATGTTAAGCAGGCACAGGGCAAGCATTCCCTGAAGCAGACGTCGATCCATGACGTTTCCCCCCCAGAACTCCGTTTCAGCGTCTCTGCGGAAGTGAATCTGGAAAGGGCCAATCACCGATCCCGAAAACCTTCGCGCGCAGCGATACCTATGATCATCATCGGCTTTCGTGAGGGAAAAGCTGAATTCAAAGTGCCCTCAGAACGACGTTTGCCGATTTTTCGGAGAACGATTGCCGCAGCAAAACAGCATAAGCCGTGCGGTACTCGTTCTAGAGCGTATTACGCTCTTCCGTGGCGCGATGTGCGCCGTTTGGCCAAATATAGGTTCCCACGAGCGAAAACATCACATGAAAAGGGAAACGGCTCTACTTGTTCTTTGTTCAGGGGCCGAAGACCAGCCAGAGTACGATTGCTGTCAACATTGCCATCACGGCGGCGATACCATACTGCAGTTTGCGATTCGAACCGGGGGCCGCGTCCCCTTCGACGTGAGCTTCGTATTGCAGGCGTTGCGAGATTGTCAATTCGTCACCGGTCTGCAAAACCCAGCGTTTGGTCCGCACACCATTGATCTGTACGCCATTGCGACTGTTGTTGTCGATGACTTCCCAACGATCACCATCAAAACGGAATTCACAGTGCTTGCCCGAAACGAAACCGAACGAAAGCCGCACATCGCAGGTTGGATCTCGACCAAGAATGGCAGTCGGTTTGTCGATCTGAATCGGTTTTCCGCCATCAAGTGGCTTGAGCGTCAGCACGGGAACGAGGATCTCGAAGTGTTCCGTAGCGATCGACATCGATTTGGGCGGCGCGGCTTCAAATGACTCCTCAGACGATGTTGTGCTGAATGGGGCGTCGAGTGAGACCTCGGACTTCCCAGCCCGCGTATCTCCTCCAACAGACGTTTCGACTTTCTGTTGCGGCGTATTCTTTTTCTTCTGCGGGGCAGAGACACCAGACATTGTCGATCCCATTTCGTGTCGGTCATCCTCAGCCGATTTGGAACTCTCCGCCGCCTGCCTCACCCGTTTCAGTCGGCGTTTCGTGTCTTGAGCGCGCAGTAAAAGCAGATGTTCGAAATCGAAATCGACCGGTTTGCGAACAGCGAACGGCTCAAGTGCTTCGCGAACACCGGTGGCCGTCGTGATGCGGTCTTCCCGTTTCACTGCGAGCATGTGGTGCAGAATGTCAACGACTTCTGGTGGAATGCCATCGATGGTTTGACGCGGATCAGGCCGTGGGCGTTCGACATGTGCCGCCAGTTTTTGCGAACTGGTGTCGGCGGGAAATGGAACGCTTCCAGTGAGCAGGTAGTAGAACATGGCTCCCAGGCTGTAGACGTCAGCCCGGGGATCGACATCGAAACTGTTACGGGCCTGCTCCGGTGCCATGTAATCAGCCGTGCCAAGACAGTCGTGTCCGAAGATCATGGCGAGCGAAAACTCGTCATCGTTCTCGTCGCCATCCATCAAGGCCAGTCCAAAGTCGAGAATTTTGGTGCCCCCGGCATGATCGACCACAAGGTTGGAGGGTTTGATATCTCGATGCACGAGCCCCAGATCGTGCGCGTGCTGCAGGCCTTCTGCTCCCTGGCAGATCATATCGCACGCCTGCGCCCAGGAGCGAGGCCCTTTGAGGACATTCAACTCATGCAGGTTAATCCCCTCAACGAACTCCATGACGACGTAGGAGACATGCCCGGTTTGCTGCACCTGATAAGTTCGCACGATGTTCGGATGATTCAGCCGTGCGCCGGCGTTCGCTTCGAGACGAAAACGGGCCAGCATGCCCGGGTCGTGTTCGTGTTTTTCGGAAAGCACCTTGAGAGCGAAACGTTGACCGTTCTTGCGATGTTCTGCGATATAGAGCCAGCCCATACCTCCACAACCGAGGAGTTCCAGCACTTTGTACTCGCCGATGAAGAATCCCCGGTATCGTCCGGCAAGCAGACGGTCGGCTTGAAACTTCGTGAGCTGGCCGGTTGAGATGAGTTTCTCCGCGATCTCCTTCGCGTTTTCCACTTCGCGCAGCCCAAACTCGCTGACGACCGACGAAAACGTATCCGGTGTCAACAAGGAACTCTTTTCGAGCAATTGCAGGAAGTCGGTACCGACCTGAGATGTCGCCATAAATCAAAAGTTGTCACGGAATTCGCAAAAGGAAGCAATTAGCCGATCGTCATGGCGGTGGCCATTATTCCATTTCGCGAATCGATTTCTCGTTCAGGTTGTGTTTGTGTGATTGTGATGCGTCGCATTGCCACGGAACAGAGCGTTTGTCAGATGGTCTTACACCGATTGGTTCGTGCGGGCGACTGTCTGGCCAGCAAACACAAAAGAAGGGAAAATAACGCGCGTCTCGTTAAATTGAGTTTAACACAAGCTGATGAAAAGCGAATGCAGGAATCCGAAATCGATGTCCCTTTTCCTTCGCTTTTTCGAGTCGACACTTTGCGCCTCGAACATGGACAATCTGGTGAACGTTTGATGCAAATGTTCACACGCGGGTTGGTGGCGATGATTCGGACCGGGTTGCGTGGCGAACGACGTTCCGTCATCCTGAACGGACAGTTTCGCTTCGAATTCCCATTGCAGGAGTTTTTCCGATGAGATCGACTATGCCGCGACTTCACGGCCAATTGTGGCTCGGAATCGCTTTGGGCGTATTCACATTTCTGCTGCAAAGCTCGACCGTTCATGCGGACACGCACCATGACCAGATTGAGCAAATCCGTGACGTCGGTTCGAAGGGGCAGGGGCATGAACAGGCGATCGACGCATTGGCGAAGCTGTCGCAAGCCGATGCAACAGCCTTGCTGCCGATTCTGAAAGGAATGAAAGGGGCCAATCCCATCGCGATCAACTGGTTGCGGGGGGCATTTGAATCAATCGCGGCCCGGTCGTTTGGCAAGTCGGGCCCGGTTCCCAATAAAATGTTTGCCGACTTCGCACAGGATCGCTCGCATTCTCCCCGTGCCCGCCGCATTGCTTTTAAGATGATTCGCGACGATGCGATGACCGCAGAACTGGTGCCGACGTTTCTCAATGATCCGAGTGCCGACTTGCGACGGGAGGCGGTCGCTTATTACATCACCGTGGCGGAAAAAGTCACCGACGATCAAAACCAGGTGGACATGGTGCGATCCATTTATCGGCGCGCACTCAAAGGTGCGGTGCACGACGATCAGGTCAAACAGATTGCCGCTGCGCTGAAAGCACTTGGTGATGACGTGAACCTGCAGAAGCATTTCGGTTTCCTGCCGCGTTGGCACATCATCGGCCCCTTTGACAACAAAGAGATGAAAGGCTTTGACGTCGTCTATCCACCGGAGAAAGGAATTGATCTCTCGCAAACCTGCGTCGGTCAAATGGGCGATGTCACCTGGCAACCGATTTCCACAGACGATGAATACGGCGTGATTGATATTGCAATGCAGATTGAGAATTACAAAGGCTCGGTCATGTACGCCACGACAAAGTTCGTTTCCCGCGAAGACCAGGAAGTCGAGATGCGGTTGGGAACTCCGAATGCCTGGAAAGCCTGGATTAATGGAAAGCTCATCTTCGCCCGTGAAGAATATCATCGCTCAACGGGAATGGATCAATTCCGTGTGAAGGTCGAGTTGAGGAAAGGTGTCAACACCGTCCTGTTGAAGGTTTTGCAGAACGATCAGGAACAGAATTGGGCGCAAAGATATCAATTTCAGTTTCGGTTTACCGACGAAGCCGGCAGTGGCATCCGACCTGATCAGGAGCAACTTACTTTGCGGTAAATACTCCTTCGCACATTCTCTACAGGGATTTCAACAGGTTTGAGATTTCAAACCCCATGAGGGACGCGATGCAACAAATCTCGATTATGACATTGGCCTTGAGCCTGTTCTTCGGTGTCAGTCAACTTTCTGCGGATGACTGGAGACAGTTTCGGGGGGACAATGCCAGTGGGCACGCGATGGATGCAAATGTTCCGACGGAGTGGAGTGAGAATTCCCAACCGACCTGGACAACGGGTTTGCCCGGTCGTGGATTGTCTTGTCCGATTGTTGTGGGTAATCGCGTGATTGTTACGGCCAGTTCCGGCCCGGAGGATGATCGGCTGCATGTCCTCTGTTTTAATACGAATACCGGCGAACAAATCTGGAAACGACAATTCTGGGCAACTGGAAATACCCGCAGCCATCGCAAGATGTCCAACGCCACACCCACACCTGTAAGTGACGGAAAACAGATTTACGCTTTCTTCTCGTCGAACGATCTGATCTGTCTCGATCTGAACGGCAATCTTACCTGGTTTCGAGGCATCACACACGATTACCCCAACGCCAGCAACAGCCTGGGTATGTCCTCTTCGCCCGTAGTTGCCGACGATACAGTTGTTGTGCAGGTCGAAGCCGATTCCGAATCGTTCGCGATGGGACTGAACACCGCCAACGGTGTGACGCGTTGGAAGAAGGATCGTCCCCGCAAAGCGAACTGGACCTCTCCCGTCCACTGGACGGCAAACGATTCCGACGCAGTGTTGCTGCAATCCTCGAAAGGTGTTTCCGCAGTCGAACCGAAAACCGGAAAGGTGATCTGGGAATTCAAGGAATCCGCGTCGACGATTCCCTCTTCCACAGCCGATGAAAGCACCATCTATATTCCCTCGAAAGGCATTACCGCCGTTCGGCCAAACGGCAATGGCGTCGAAGTTCTTTGGAATGCGAACAAACTCTCACCTTCGACAGCCAGCCCGGTGATCGCGAATGGTCGAATCTATTGCATCAACCGTGCTGGTGCCCTGACGTGCGGCAACGTGAAGGATGGCAGCATTCTCTGGCAGTTCCGCGTCAAGGGGCCATTCAGTGCGACACCGGTGTATGCCAACGGGTATTTGTTTGCCGTCAACGAAGAGGGGCTGTTGCAGGTGGTTGATGCTGCTGGAGAAAAGGCGAAACTCGCTGGTGAGTACAATCTGGGTGAAACCGTGCTGTCGACACCAGCCATTTCTGACGGCGCATTGTATATTCGCAGCGATGGCAAATTGTGGAAATTCGGACAGTGATTGCCAAACTTATGGTTGTTGGTCTGGGCGGCTGCATTGGAGCGATCGCCCGTTTTTCCCTCTCC
Organism: Planctomycetaceae bacterium; assembly: GCA_028284145.1. Classification (GTDB taxonomy): domain Bacteria; phylum Planctomycetota; class Planctomycetia; order Planctomycetales; family Planctomycetaceae; genus JANQSH01. The sequence goes on from JANQSH010000036.1 coordinate 62,740, forward strand.
GGCCTGATGCAGGCGCGGTTTCCGAATTACACTGCATCGGGAACTCTGCTGGTCAATGTTCTTGGTTGTCTCTGCTTCGGCATTATCATGGTGTTGATTCGCCATCACAATGTCAATGAGACGACACAGGCCTTTCTGTTGACCGGAATTCTCGGGTCGCTGACGACCTTTTCCACCTTCAGCTATGAGACGCTTGAATATGTTGCGGAAGACAACATGCGTCTTGCGGTGTTGAATACACTTGGCAATCTTGTGCTGGGTTTCGGTGCCGTGTTGACCGGCCGCTGGCTGACGGAACTGATGATGAACTGAATGTTACCAGGTCGCTCTCTGTTCAGACAAGACGTCCAAATGGTCTTCAACCATCGGTTGTCGTAGATTGCAGCAGGTCGTTTCAAATGTTTCTCACGTTGCTCTGCAGAATCCGTCATTCCGACGGTCGTCGTTCTGACGGGTGGATCAGTAGCGATCGTCTCAGTAGCGGTAGCCATTGCGATCGTATGAGCCGTTCCTTTCCTCACCGATGGCGGCGTAGTCGCAGACGATATCGTATTCATCATCGCAAAAATCTTCGT
>JANQSH010000037.1 GCA_028284145.1 Planctomycetaceae bacterium
ATCGTTAACGGTTGACATACTGTTTCTGTTTAATGACAATGATCCGGTTCGCTAAACACCTCTTCGCCAGTCATCACTGGAGCCAGCCATGTCGGACGAGCATTCCGCCAGCACCACGCAAAAGGATAACTCTCAGGACAGTCAGCATCCATCATCGAAAAAGATGAAAGAGATGTTCACCGAAGATGAGTGGGCCAGCATGTGTTCTACGTCGGCAACACCGGCGTACTGGTGCATAACAGTTGTACGCCTTCGAATAGATTGCCTCGTTTCTGGACCAAATCCAAGACATTCAAGGGCAACAGGGTGTACCAGAGGAACGACCTTATCGATCCAAAATTGGTTGATGCTCGTGGCCGGACAAACATCCAGAGAATGCAAAGTGGGTTGGCTCCTATCGGTCCCGATGGAAAATCGATGAATCTCCACCATGTGTTGCAAACTCAAGATGGAGCGATTGCAGAAGTCACCCAATCCTTTGGCCCCATTCTTCAATGATCCAAATTCTCTGCTTGATGACCTGCCTCGTCACTCACTCCGCCATCTCCAATCATCATGTGACCGTGGACAGGGACACCACCCCACCCCGTAAATCGACAACAGCTCGCAGGCGGCTAAATATAGTAGCACTTGCGAGCTGTTCCATTCTAAAAGCGGAGAGAGCGGGATTCGAACCCGCGGAGCAGGGATCCCCCGCTCACTTGATTAGCAATCAAGCGCTTTCGGCCACTCAGCCATCTCTCCGTAAACTCTCGTCTCTCAACCTGATGCCGTGTCAGCAGGAGGAATGGGGTGGCATCAGCGTAGACCAACAGAACTGACAGGCAAGCTACCAGTGGCCCCAAACTCTTTGTCCTGACAATGCACCAAAAGTGGTCCCAAAACCTCTGTGACTGCATCTTCGCACGAGGATAAAGCGTATTCCCCTCTTCTGTGCCGCGACAGGCGTCGCCTGGCCTGCAAACACAGATTCCCACGAGCGAGAGACGTCACACTAAATAGCAAACAGCCCTGAAAGTGCGAGAACTTACCACCAACAGGTTTTGAGACTACCCCTCCATTCTCTGAGCAATTTGAACACTCGTTTTTGCCAAGAGACGAATAGCATCGAATATAGTCGCAATCGTCAGGAAAGCAAGGCTGACCAGCCGCCTCGCCATCAAGATTTGCCCCTCCTCCAAACCGGACGTGGAACTTCCCGCCTGAGAGTGGTAGAAAGAAGTATTGCCGCAACGTGCGCGGCAAAAATCCGACCTGTTTTTGGTTCATCGGTCCCTTCGATTCGCCAATCGGCTTTCCCCCATGTCCCCGGATGATCTGACCAAAATCGAGAAACGGCTCGAAGCGGCCAGCGGGTATCTGATGCTCGACATGCCCAACCACGCGTTGCGCGAATTGAAGGCTATTTCCGACCCCGAAATTCGTTCTCTTGAATTTCATCAACTGACGGGCGAGGCACACCGACAGGCAGAACGACACGAAGAGGCAGCGACCGCATTTCTCCTCGCATTGGAAAAGAAACCGAACGACATCTCGTTATTGATGGCTCTGGCCTGGTGTTACAAACGAACGAAACAACTTCCCAAAGCCATCGCAGCGATGGAGCAGGCATATCGCAACAATTCCACCGAACCCATTGTACTGTATAATCTTGCCTGCTACCTGGCTTTGGCGGGAGATCGAAACCGGGCCTTGTCCTGGCTGGGACGGGCGATTCGGATGGCCCCCGATTTGCGAAAGCTGACCAAAGAGGAAACCGACTTCGACCAACTGCGTGACGATCCTGGTTTTGAACTGATTACAAGGCCACCGCAATTCTGAAATGAACTCGATATGAAGGGAATCGAATGCGGATTGATCCGGAACGACTGACACGCCATATACAAACCATTGCCAATTCTCCCCGACCCACCGGCAGCAAGGAGCTGGATCAGGCTCGGCAATATGTGACCGCGCAATTTGAAGATAGCGGCTGGCAGGTGACGCCACATGCATTCGCGGCCCAAGATGAATCAGGTACGGATTTACAAGGCATCAACCTGATTGCCCGTCATCCAAATTTGTCCCGGTCTGATGGCCCGCAATTTGTTGTCGGTGCACATGTTGATTCCCGCCCAGAATCTCCCGGCGCTGACGATAATGCCAGTGCCGTCGCCACACTGCTGGAACTCGCCCGGTTGTTGCCGGAGATCATTTCCGAAAACCCCTCAGTCTCGCTGGAACTGATTGGCTTCGACCTGGAAGAAAATGGCATGCTGGGTGGCACAGAACACGCAAAAAAATGTCGAGCCGGGAATGTCGAACTGGTCGGCATGATCTCACTGGAAATGCTCGGTTATCGTGATGCAACGCCCGGTGCTCAATCGCTGCCGAAACAACTGGCGGGACTGTACCCCAATACGGGCGACTTCATCGCCGTAATTGGCAATCAGAATTCCGGGGAACTGATCGAGGCATTCGCAAACGGATTACGCGAGGTAGACACTCTCCCGGTCGAAACGCTTCAAGTTCCAGAAAATGGCAACTTCCTGCAGGCAACCCGGCTCAGCGATCACAGTCCGTTTTGGGATGCCGGCTATGCCGCATTAATGCTGACCGACACCAGTTTCATGCGCAATCCACATTACCACATGCCGAGCGACACATACGATACTCTCGATCTCGATTTCCTCTCGCTCGTTTCACAGGGGTGCCTGTTTGCGGTCGAGCAGATCCTGCGGAGTTGAAGCGGCCGAAGCAAACGTTCAAGTGTCGATCACGGGAATTGTGGGAAACCATCGACCAGTGATTTGCGTCGAAACAGCGGTGAATCACCCTGGACCGGCCTTTCGAGTGGTTTCGTTCCCTCGCGAAGATAGCCGCCAAGACATCAACCGTATAGAATGCGCCCTCCCACAGAAAACCTGGCAGATGGTTCTTTGACCGCAAACCGTTACATCTATTTTGATTCAAATCGAGGATTCCCATGAAACGTTGGCTGTATGTTTTTTTCGGATTGGCGATTCTGATTTCCGCCTGCAAGGAAGACACACCCAAACCTCCCGAAAGTTCAAACGGCGGAACAACAGACCCGGCGAACGACGACAACAACAATGGTAAGCCCGACAACGCCACGCAACCGAAGGACGTCCCCGAAACGATAGTGGGACGCTGGATGTTGACGGCGACGACACAAAATCGACGGACAGGTGGATTTGCTGAGCAACCTTTGGGCCTGTTTGAGTTTTCCCGCGAAGATGGCGGGAGCTACAAGGCCAGGATGCTCGATGCGGTAATGCTCGATCCTGAAGGCAAACTTGAGTTTTCGGATGTCAAACCGACACGTGTTTCCCTGCTGCTGTCCGACGAGTCGACCAAACTGAATATCCAGGGGAAATTGACGGGTGAAGACATTCGCTGCAGCGTCAAAACATCCGACTTCGATGATCGTGTCTTTGCGATGACAATGAAACCCTCGACGCTGGAATCTCTTGAAGAGGCGGAAATGGAACCGATTTCGCACGGAGATGAATTGATGAAGGCGCTTCAGTCCCAGACGCCCGTCGAAAAATTACGAGCATTCGCCAGCCAGCATCAGGACGAAGTCCTCGCCATTTTTGCTTATCGGACAATCCTTGATCGATTTGCCGCTCGGAATGAAACTTCTGTTGACGATGTGCATGCGATTGTCAGGGAATACCAGCAGGCGGCGGCCACCTGGGATGAGCGCGTGCAGCGGCAAGCCATTTTTGACGCCGGCACACTGCTCGCCTCCAGTGGATACGACCCCGACGTGGTATTGCAGTACCTGGATGAAGCGGAAACGCAACTTGCCGAAGAGGAAATGGAAACCCGCAAACCGCTCATCGCCAGGGCCCGCGTTGAAGCACAAAGCGAGAAGGCGCGGCGGCAACTGCAGTCGACCGATTTGGAAATGGCCGCCAAAGGGTATGAAACCCTGCAGGAAATGAATGAGAAGCAGCCGTTTGAATTCAAGAATCTGTTCGCCCTGGCCCAGTATGCCGAGAAAAATGACCAGGTGGACGACGCCCTTCGTTACTATGCCGATCTTGTGGTTGTCCCCAACATGGAAATGTTTTTGATTCGGCATTTGCAAGAGGAAGTTGGTGTCGAGCCGGAAGCACCTTCGGCCGCGTTGCAACGACTCTGGAATGAGAAACATGGCAACCTTGATGGCGTGGACGAATACCTCAACGAAATCTACGAGGAAAATATCTATCACTTCGCCGATGAGAAGCAGCCACCACGCGAGCCGGATGATGGCAACCGTGTGGTTTTGGCAGAACTGTTCACGGGGACGCAATGCCCACCCTGTATGGCTGCTGATGTCGCTTTGGGTGCTGTTGAACAGACCTATCCCACCGAGGATGTGATTGCTTTGCGATATCACCTGCACATCCCGCGGCCGGACCCGCTGACAAACAATTCCAGCGAAGCACGGCGAGGATTCTACGGTGTCTCCGGCACCCCGACGATTTTCCTCAATGGTGGCTCGGCTCCGTTTGTGGGAGGGTTCACGATGAGCCACGCGGAAGATGGATACCGCAAACTGCTCAATGCCCTTGAACCCACGCTGGCTGAAGAGGCAAAAGTCACAATCAAAGCGAACATCACCCTCAAAGGGGATGCGATTGATATCAACGCAACGGCGGATGGTTTTGATACGGCCAATGAAAACTTGAAATTGCGGCTTGTTCTGGCCGAAAACCTCGTCCGTTATCAAGCGAGCAACGGCATCCGACTACACGAGATGGTCGTGCGTTCCATGCCGGGCGGTGCCGAAGGAATTGCGGCGAAAGAGGGGAAGCTCGCGTTTCGGACGTCCATTCCGTTGAACAACTTGAAATCGGAGATCACCGATTACATCGCCCAGTTTGAACGCACGAATCCGCTGGGAAACTTTCGGGAAGTCCCGCTGGATATGCATCGGCTGACTCTGGTCGCATTCGTACAGGATGATTCCGACAAGACGATCCTTCAATCGAAAGCTGTTCGGCTGGAAAGCGAACTCACTTATCCAGACCCGGAGGAAACTCCAGTCGAATTCGAGCCGGCAACAACGCCCCCAGTTCCACCACTACCCGTTGAAGACAATAAGATGGATTCAGCGGAGAAAGCCGAATCGGACACATCGCCGCCAGGCAATACGAGCGAGAGCAGGCCTGATGTAGAAACACGTGCGAAGCCAGAAACGCCAGACGGCACAGAACCGATCATCAATGCGGAATCGCCAGGTTCCCCCGCGTCTCAACTTCCAGAGGCCACCCCTTCGGAAGAGGTACAGCCGGAAACTCCGTAACGGAAACAGTGACTTAGAGCGCATCCGAGATAACCGTAGCGTCATCCGAACGGGTATTTTAGTTCCAAATGGTCCGCCAGCCGCTACGATAAAACTAGACGTAGTCTAGTCCGACGAACCAGTGAACCGCCAGGACGAAAAGACAATCAGGTTTGAGAAGTTGCAAGGAGCGACAACGGAGCGGGTGATGTCAACCCGTACCCCAAAACGAAGCATTGACAATGTTCCAGGCTCTTCTGTGCCGCGAAATCGCCTTCTGGCCTGCAAATATAGCCCCCTACGAGTCAGAAACATCACACCAGAAAGTCAGCTGCTCTAGCTACCGGAATTCTCGGCAATATCGAGACCAGGTACGTTGATCGCGGTGATCTTGACGTTCGTATATTTCTGACGATGACCAGTGTGGCGGCGGGAATTTTTGCGGCGGCGGATTTTCTGCACTTCGAGCTTGGGGCCTTTCTCTTCAGCAATGACCACCTCCGCTTCGACTGTTGCACCATCAATTACCGGCTGGCCAATCGATGAGCCGCCACCGCCGTTGGCCAGCAGAACTCGATCAAACGAGATGGAGGCCCCTTTTTCGAGTCCATCACGATAGTCAATCGAGAGAACGTCACCCGATTGTACGCGGTACTGCCGACTTCCATCTTCAATAATTGCAAACATGTCTTCACTCTGCCCTGATAGTCTGAATCAAGACCTCGATATTGTTTCCAACGGTGGAATTGACCATCCACCGTATACGATTTGTTACCTCAAATGCGTTTCCTCAGCGAGAAATCACTGCGCCCCCCACAACCGAAAAAATGGGATGCCGATTTGGACCTCGCACGAATAAACGGACAAGTTTAGCCGCTCTCTGCCGAGAATGCGAGTACTTCCCGGTCAAATTACACATCTGAATACGAAATCATCAGCCGGAATTGCGGGTCAAATCCTCAAACGTTGTGTACCACAGTGTTGACATCATTCAACCCGCGAATGTTCACATGTTCGGGTGCGACATCATTCCGGGCGGTGATCGTCACCAGCACGTCGCGATGTTCTTCGATATCCGTGATTTCCCGACGTTTTCGATTGTTCAGATAATTGGCAACCCGTTCATGAACCTCCAGTTCAATCCGCTCGACATCGCCCTGATTGGCGACCGTCATCAGCGTTCGCATGATCTCGATCGCCAGGCTTTCGGCCGTTTTGACCTGCCCGACACCATCACAGCAGGGGCAATCTTCGTAGATACTGCGTCTCAGCGAGGGTCGAATGCGCTGTCGCGTCATCTCAATCAGTCCAAACGGGCTGATTCGCAGGACTTTCGTCCGAGCCCGATCCCGCTTCACGGCATTCCGCAATGCCCGTTCGACACCGCGGCGGTGTCGTTCGGCACGCATGTCGATGAAGTCGTTGACGATCACACCACCAAGATCGCGAAGCCGAATCTGGCGCGAAATCTCCTCTGCCGCCCGAAGATTGACCTGATAGGCAGTCTCTTCCGCATCGTCATCAACACGGAAATTCCCGCTGTTCACATCGATGGCAACCAGCGCTTCCGTCTGATCGATCACGATTGACCCACCACCGCGCAATGGAACATGCCGACTCTGAATCTTCAGAATCTCATCTTCAATCTTGTACTTGTGGAATAGTGGCTCTTTGCCCTCGTACAGTTTGACACGATTGACATGTCTGGGCAGAACGACTTTCATGAACTCGCGCGCTCGCTCAAACGCCTCTTTCTGATCGATCCAGACTGCATCGATTTCGCTGTTGTAAATATCCCGAATCGTGCGAATGATCATGTCGCTCTCTTCATAGATATCGACCGGACTCGACGTCTTTTTGATCCGCCGAACAATGGTCCGCCAGAGCCGCACCAGATAATTCAAGTCACGCTGCAGATCTTTTTTCGTCCGATCGACACCAGCCGTCCGAATAATGAACCCCAGCCCTTCCGGCGGTTTCAATTCATTCAGACTGGTCCGCAGTTTTCTACGGATTTCGTCATCGGAAATCTTCCGACTGACTCCCACACGTTGTAAGCCGGGCATCAAGACCAGATAACGACCGGGAATACTGATGTAGGTGGAAAGCGTCGGCCCTTTGGTCCCGATTCCTTCTTTAATCACCTGAACCAGAACTTCGCTGCCCCGCTTGAAAATCTGCTGAATGGGCGGCTTGGATCGGACTCCGCGATCGGACCGTCGATTGCGATTTCCTCGTTTGGATGGGCCATCGTTGTGACCGTTGCTCTCGTCGTCGCCACCTTTGCCATCTTTCAGCAAATGCCTGTAATACTGGTATTCGACATCGCTGACGTGCAAAAATCCGTTGCGACCGACACCAAAGTCGACGAAGGCAGCCTGAATGCTGGGTTCGATATTGACAACCCGGCCTTTATAAATGTTGCCGACGAAATTCTCGGCACTTGTCCGCTCGACGTACAACTCTTCGAGGACGTTATCTTCAACGATGGCAATCCGGCTTTCTTCCGGCTGATGCACGTTGATCAACATTTCTTTTTTCATTGTTCACCCTTTGTGGCCTCAGGCGTTCAGGGTGTCGTACATTTGCCGAAAGCGCGTCCACCAACGAATCCATCGAGAGGCGATATACACCCACCGCTGGAACTGTTGAAGCGAAACTCTGACCTGGCACATCGACCTGCCTTGCGGGAGGCGCAACAATATCGGAAGGATCAACCGAATCAGGTTTTCTCAATGAGAACTCCCGTCCGGCTCGATCGGCGCTGTTGCGCTGCAGGATCGACATGACAAAATTCTGTATTCGACGCTTGCGACTATTTGCGGCAATTTGGGGTACGGTCGTTTCCGACTGAAGTGTCACGACGTCGTTATGTTGACGGACCGTGCAAATGAGCCGGGAACAAACCACCGCGTGCGCGAGATGTTCGGACCGCTGGGAGTCCCAAACCAGACGCTGCCGGGTCACACCTTCTCTTTGAAACCGCCATTCCCTGAACAAGGAAGCGTTTTGCAAAATGCAGGTTGGCAACCAGTCAGACATGTTGTGCCGCTCGATCCTTCCATGACTTCAAATCACTCGTCCAATGTCGGATTCCGAATTGGATTGGCCGTTCCCGAACTGTGGTGACACGGAATGAAATTTGCCCTCGATACGGTGGCACTGATCTACAGTATGCAGTGCAAAATCGACAGGGACCGTTTTCACTTCAGTCAACGGCGCGGACGACCTGGTTCAAAATGACACCGACGAAATCAAAATCGTGGTCGATGCAATGTGGACCGGATTCAAAGTCTCAATGCGCGATGGTACCCAAATGTTTGCGGAAATAGACACCCTGTTAAAAACTGTCTGTGTTCGGGATGACAACCGGCAATAAGTCGTTTTTGCGATTGCCCTTCCAAACAAGGGTCCACCGTCGGGACCCCCCAATAATTCCTCATCCTGCGGGTTCAGACTGCCATAACTGGACAGGCGAGATGTTCCCTCTGCTCTGTTGTGAGGCCAGATTCCGCAGGAACCAAATATCAAAATTGTGTTCGTAGTAAGTCGTATTCAAACAATTGTTTATTGTTGACCGCCGGAACATTTCTACGAGATAAACTGTCATTGTTGCAAGTGAGCATACCCAAATTTGCTGTCTTCCCTGCTATTCTGCAAATCTCCGGATGGTCAAAAACCACTCTAAACACATACTCCATAAAATGTTATGTTTTTCCAGAACCATACAATGAAACCGTTTTAGTTTTAAAGGATCAGGTCCGGACAGATCTTCTTCAACTCCTCCCTCAGGTGATGTTCCACGTCACGTGCAAGGTCCAGGCTGAGTGCCTGTTCGGCGATTCTTTCTGCCTCTTCCAGCGTGATACTCCGTACCACTTCCTTCAATGCAGGAATCGCGTGCGGTGTGACACTCAACTGACGCAATCCGATACCAATCAGCAGGGGCAAGAACTTCGGATCAGAACTCATCTGACCACAAACCGTCACCGGGATCTCAGACTCCAGACCGGCATCAACCACCATTTTGATCATTCGCAAAATGGAAGGGTCGCCTGCGTTGTAAATCTGTGCAACCGCTGGATCAGAGCGGTCTGCGGCCAAGGTGTATTGAATCAAGTCGTTCGTGCCGATGGAAAAGAAATCGACCTCGCGTGCGAATTCGCTGGCCATCATTGCCGCCGAAGGAACCTCCACCATCATGCCGATTGGAATATCCTTGCGGAAAGCGACACCTTCTTCCTCCAGATCTTCCATCACATCGGCCAGAATCATCTTCGCCTGACGCAATTCGAGCAGCGAGGAGATGAGCGGAAACATGATGCGGATATCGCCATGAACACCGGCCCGAAGAATCGCGCGAAGTTGTGTTTTGAATAGCGCCAGGTTTTCGAGACTGAGCCGAATGCTCCGCAAACCAAGCACGGTGTTTTCTGATGCAAGGTCGGAGAATTCTTCCGACGCAGGCACCTTGTCTGCCCCCAGGTCGAGCGTGCGAATGACAACCGGACGATCAGCAAATGCACTGACGACCTGCCGGTATGCGGAATAATGGTCTTCCTCGGTCGGTTCGGCATTCTTTTCCAGATACAGAAACTCCGTTCTGTAGAGTCCAATCCCATCGGCCCCACGTTCGGTACAATGAACAACCTCATCAGGAAACTCGATGTTGCCGAATATCTGAACGCGAACGTTGTCTTTGGTTTCATTGGTGAGGGGACGCAGCGACAACAGCCGTTCGGCGACGGAATGCAACCGGGCTTTGGCATCACGATAACGATCCAACGTAGCCTCATCCGGATCAATGATCACCTCGCCATGATTGCCATCTATGATGACGAGTTCCCCGCCGGAAACACTCGATAGAAAAGTGCCAATTCCGACGACCGCCGGAATCTCCAGAGCGCCGGCCAGAATCGCGGTATGGCTCGTTCGACCACCAACCTCGGTCGCAAACCCGTGGACAAACTGCCGATCCAGATTGGCGGTTTCGCTTGGGGTCAAATTATGAGCCAGCACAACAACTGGCTCTGTCAGATGCGACAACTCTTCCCGTCGTTCTCCCAACAACTGTTTCAAAAGACGTTTTTCGAGGTCGAACAAGTCGGTGGCCCGTTCAGCGAGATATCGGCTGCCGAGGTTCTGAAATTCTTTGGCGTATTTTCGCAGCACCCGGCTCGACGCGAATTCTGGTGAGAAGCACTTGTCACGGATGAGCGTCTCAATCTCTTCAATCAATTTCGGGTCGCGAATGAGTTGATAATGCGCCGCAAAAATCGCGCCGTATTGATCCCCCAGTTGACGCCGCGCCACTTCTTCGTTTTCGGTAATATCGCGACACACGGCATCCAACGCCGCTTCAAAACGCGCAACCTCGGAGGAAACGGCATCAACACTCACAAAACGCTGCGGAATGCGAAAGTCCTCGACACCCAATACGAGCGCCGGGCCAGCGATGACCCCCGGAGAGACTGCGATTCCGCGTTTGTTGATCATTTTTTCATTCGGCGCCATGCCCGTCCGCGAACAGGGCGATCTAAAAACCTGAAACAAGATACGAAGCTGTCCTGATCGATTCACCGAACAGAGCCGACAGAATCAAACGAATCCTGGTACGGGAACGAAAACAGACTCTACGACCAAACCTGCCAATACCAACTTGCCGGCCAATTTCTGCCAGATGGGAATCAAGGCTCATCGAAATTGGAATCGAATAGTGCAATGAGTTCCTCGATGGCTTCCGCGGCATCATCGCCTACGGCCTCAATGTCCAATTCCGTTCCTTTGATAGCCGACAACTGCATCAGATCCAACACGTTTTTGGAATCTGCCGTTGTGTCGCCATTGACGATTCTCAGATCGCACGAGAATCGCCGTGATGTGCGCGCGATCTGAGAACACGGAACCAGATGCAGTCCGTTATCCAAATTCACGACAACCCTTTGGCGACACACCGACGGCTGAGTCATAAATATCTATTCACATTGAAAGTGCCCGGTTCTTTTCCGCAGCAATAGCGAATTGCAGACGACCCGAAATACAGAAAAGAGAAACGTATTCCGCACGAAACAGAATCGGGAATGCCTGCGAGTGCAAAGCCGCAAACCTGGCCGGGCAATCGGCCGTCCGGCCAATCAATCGAGTTGATTGTTATCAGCCTCTTGAAGCAACTCGACCACCTGGTCCGTCGTCCTGGACTGCTTCAGGAAGTTGCAGAAGTTCTGATTGCGAAGATGACGGGAGATGTTTTCCAATCCACGAAGATGATCACCCGGACGATCGGGAGGGGAAATCAACAAGAACAGGATATGAACATCTTCCCCGTCCAGACTGGCGAAATCGACACCCGCCGGACAAATCGCAACCGACGCGATCAGACGATCGACGGATGGGTGTTTCGTGTGTGGTACAGCCACATTGTTACCAATCCCGGTGGACCCCAACTCCTCGCGTTTGAGAATGGCAGCAACAATGCTTTCCTCAGCGTCATCAGGAATACTGCCACTGTTTTTCAGACTGGTGACCATCGCCCGAATGGCTGCTTCCTTGGAATCCACCTGCAATTCAGGAACAATTGCCTCGGGAACCACGAAGTCTGTTAACTTCATCACCGCTCCTTTTTCAGCACCGGCCGGCATAGGGTTACCTCGTTAAAACTATAGTCTTGGATCTCCGCACAAAGGATTCTCTCCCTGCGGAATCATCTCTTGCCTGCATTCGCAATTGACCTCAAACATCAAATGCGAGATGTCCCGGCATGATAGCGTATCCTCATCAGGTTGGGACACGCTTATTTTATCGATCTCAAAAATAACTGACATCACCCAGGTAGGACGGGAAGATGAAGCAACTCGCAAATTTGCGGAACACCACAAATCGATCCACTGTTATCACAGCTATTCGGAATCTTGTGGATTTTCTTCTGTTGACAGAACCTGATTCAGTGGGCGATCACGTCGATGATCTTGAACCTTCTCTTTGTATTTCCGAATCTGTTGTTCCATCTTGTGCATCGCCGCGTCAAACACGGGGCGAACCTTTTCTCCTTCACTATGGGATACAAAGTTATGTTTGTGTTCCGTATCCACAAGGATTTCCACTTTGACGCGATCCTTTTCGTAATCGACGGTAATCTGAATTTGCGTCACACGTTCAAAATACGTGAGAAGCTTTTCGGCTTTCTGGTTCAGATACTCGCGGACGTCGTCCTTAATGCTCCCGTGTCGGGCAGTTATCTCAACTTGCACAGATGAAAACTCCTGAGGAGAGTCTTGTTTCGGTATCCTGCCTGGATCGCTGCTCATCATCCAAGCCCCCATTCATTCGTCACGGCGATAGCGGGAACACTGTCCAATTATGCACAAAAACGCACCACCCCCGTTTGGTCCCATCGCCTGGCCATGTGATCCATGTTTCATTGCCGCAACGGACAAATCAAACGACTGAGTATCCAGATTAGAGGGAGACAATTCTGCTAAGACAGGTCATTCTAACCACCGCTGCCGGACATTGCCAGCATTCGCACAAACCGTTCCTGCTCTTTCTCTTGAATTCGTCTGAGATGGAATTAAGGGAGCATTTTCGATCAGTCGCGCAACAGAATGAACTCATGCCACGCTCCCACAGACCGCTTTACCTGTCACAAACTCAGAACGTGTCAGACGTGCCAGGTATGAGAAAACCGTTCAAAACCATCGTATTCCTGGTGCCTTGCAAGGCTTTGTTGGGGGGGAGCGGGTTGACATAACCCACTCCGTTGTCGCTCCTTGTAACCTCATCAACCCTTCTTTTCAGTCTTGACGGTTCACTAGCGTAGTTTACCTTCTGGTGTAACGTCCCTGACTCGTGAGGGTCAATGTTTGCAGACCAGAGATGGCGTCCATCGTGGCACAGAAGAGCGTAATACGCTCTGGTGAATCGGTGGTCAGCAGCGTGCTTTCGCTGTAATGCGTTTTCCCCTGCTGCAACGCGGCAGCATGCCCTCCTGTCAGAACCCGCTCATGTCGTGTTCGGCGGAGAAATCATTCGCCTCATCCGTCTCCGAGGGTTCTTCAGACTGCGGCAGCGGAATACGTTTCGGACGTGACAATCGCGTGAAGAAGTGCCCCCAGCGAGACGAACGCTCCTCATTCTCCTGACCGATGGAAACATCCGTTTTCACTTCGGAAACCTGCACAATGGGACTCTTTCCGTTGCCATCGGGTCGAGACTTTTCGCTTTCCTCACTCGTTTTGGAAAGATGGACATCATTCGCCAGCATTTTTGCCTGTGGCTGCATTATACGACCAGTGGTCTGACACCCCACCACAATGCACAAAACCTTACACAGAAAGGCCATGCACGTACACCGAATTGTCAGTCTGCCCCAATTCATTCCTGCCCCACCCTCATTTTCGCTCGTTATTGTAATCCTCAGCCAACCTTGAAAACGGCCTCAATCGCTGGCCCAATCAACTTCCTCATCGTCTGTTCCCTCCTCTTCCGAACTACTATCCTCCCAACCAACTTCTTCTGTCTCGTCGTTCATCGCCTCGGTGACTTCCGGTTCCCACTGCCTGGGCACACCAGAGAGTGAAAAAGACGGAACCGGCATGTCGCTGCTGATTGACGCACCAACTTGGCTCGTCGATGAGCAACCGACCAGAGATATCAACAACATGAGTGGTCCAACAAGCATGCAGAGATGCATTTGACGAGACATGAGCAGTTTACTTTCTGGTGTGACATCTCTGGCTTGCGGGAGCCTATATTTGCAGGCCAATCGACGCTCAGTTCGGCACAGAAGAGCATAATACGCTCATGACAGCGCCTTCGAGCCAGATAGCTGAGTCTGGTTTCGGAAATGTAGTGATGAAATCGCCCACGGCACGGAAGCACGAAAGGTTCAAACACAGATGTAACATCACGGGAGTTGTGGGGCGGGGACAAATAGCAGCTTTGGCATTTTTCCGATAGGCCGATTGAATCCGCATTGCAGTGTCATCTGCTTTTCCGGGTTGTTTGCTGTTTTCTGGTCGATTCTTTGTTGCTGCCGTTTCACGTTGCCGGCAGGCATCATCGGGCATC
>JANQSH010000048.1 GCA_028284145.1 Planctomycetaceae bacterium
CTCTTTTTCACGCTCTGTGGAGTCTCTTTGGGCCGATCACAGCACTCTCTGCGGAAATGGTTTCTCAGTTCGGGTGTCAGCATTCCGTACTTTGGCGGGATGCACCGTATGTCCGCGTCGTATACAATAAACACGCCACGGACAATCGGTGATCCGCGGCCCCATTATGCGTCAGAAAGGAGACGTTCGTGCCAAGGCTCAATGATCCGCGAGCATTCGATCGTCAGCCTCCCAATCTGATGATGCTTGACCGGAAGTGGTGGCGTTCTCCCTCACGCAATCCGCAAGAGCATCAACGACGTGATTTGCGTCAGATTGTCGAGCAAAGTTTGACGCTGCTGATGCGGCAGGTAGCCGGGCGACGCGTGGTTGTCGATTGCGAAGCATCGCTGCAACTGCATCTGTCTCGGATTCTCCAGCAGCTCGGCTCTCTTTACGAGTTTGGACCCGAGGAACAATTCGTGGTGCAACTTGAAACGCCACTGAAACTCGCCGGTACTGCCCCGAAAGGTGACTCTTCGACACCACGGGCAGATGTGGTGATCGCGTTCGGCAGTCATTCGTTCTTCAGTACGTGTGCGATCGAACTGAAGTACTTCAAAAAAGAAAACGCACGAACATCACACAACCGCTACGACGTTTACGCCGACCTCGCAAACTTGGAGTTGTATCGTAGCGAGTATATTGATGAAACATTCCTGTTCGTCGCAACTGATGACCCGACGTACGCACAACGAGCGCCAAGCGGTCCAGCGACTAGTGAACTCAATCTTGCAACGGGACATTCAGTGCCCGCAGGCACTACCGTGACATACAATAGCGACAAGGCTCCGGGGGCTCCGATTACGCTAAATGACAGCTACCAGTTTGAATGGGCCGAGCACGAGATTTGGGGCAAGACCGTTGACAAACTCTACACGCTTTGTGTTCACCGGAGCGGCGGTCGGAGCGGGTTATGTCAATCCATATCAACTCCTCGGGCCCGGTTAACGCGGGCGTTAGGCGGCAAACTCACGCGATCCGCTCAGCACATCCTTCTCCACATTCAACGGTGACTTCAGATGCAAACCGGTTACTGCGCATCGCACCACACCTCGTACTATGGCTCGAAATGCCCGCGTTGCTACGAGGCACTGCAGAAGAATGCCCGTCGAAGCAAGAATTGCTGCACTGCATGCGACGGCACAGGCACGATGCAATGCGGCAACCAACTCAGACGTTCATGCGATACTTGTCGCGGCGCCGGCGTAGTTCGACCGCGCGATTGACGTCCGCAATGCGTCACACTGCTCGCTGCGAAGTTCGCCCGCGGTCTCTACTCTGCATCCCGGACTACAAATGCCTGAATCAAAAAAACACAACATAGTTTACTTTGAACACTCAACAATGCGTGGCCTTTACGACGTGATGGACAGTTGGCAGCGCGACTCTGCAGTACTCCGGCATGGGCATCAATGGCGTGTCGGCGGGGGATGTGGTCACGTTCGACATCGGCATCTGGGATAACCTGGGGATCACGCAATACGCCACCGCCACCGTTACCGTGCATGTGACTGATGAGAATAACAATGAGGAGGGCATCGTTTCTTCCGTATTGAGTGTCTCGGACGTCACGGTGACAGAGGGTGGCGTGGCGGAAGTGACGGTCTCACTCAGTGCTCCACCGGTTCTCGACCTGAGCGTCTCGGTCAGCACACAAAACGGCACAGCCACCGCATCGAACTATTACGGCAGCACGGGCGATTACGAATCGGCCTGGAACGACCTGACGTTCACGCCGGATGGTCCACTTTCGCAGACGGCCTCCATCCAGACCAATCCCGACAACCCGATGGAAGGGGAAGAAGGAGGCTGCCTGGTGGTCCGTTACAAGAGGAAATGCTCTTTCCGCTCCTTATTTTGCCATATACGATACTTTTACCTTCTCTGAGCAAGCCATTTCTGATCCCAAAGGAACGGTGACAAAAACTGCGGTTGATATTGTGGATACAGTTGCATTGCCTGCTACATTGCCGTATCGCGAAGCCGTGTGCTGGTACGGTTGATTTCTTGGGTAATTCTGATGCGACGTAGCGTCGGAACTTTTTTCAACGAAGAACCCGGGTCATGACTGGCTAATGAGGAATGACCACACGTTGGCACGAGCAGCGTGACGATTCGTGGTGAATCCGTTCAGACGTTTGGCCCCGGTCTTGTCACAAAAACTGTCACAGTTGACTGTGACAAAAAACCAGCCCTTCATAACTCAGAGATTCAACGCGGGTTATGAAGGGCGCTTTTGACAAAGCGGAGAGGGGGGGATTCGAACCCCCGGTACGCGCTAACGTACGCTGGTTTTCAAGACCAGTGCATTCGGCCACTCTGCCACCTCTCCGGAGATGTTGGAACGCTCGTCCGGAAAACTCCATGATGAGCGCGGACTTCATTGTGAAGATTCGCCCCGCAACCGCAAGCCTGCGGCGTTAATTGTCTCCATTCGTGCGAAATGTTGGCGAAGACCGAAGTGTCAAGCCGCCCTCTTTGTCGCTTCTTTGGGCGGTTTTGGTTTCGTCTTTTTGCCGGTCGGCGTTTTCAGATCAAACAGACCGAAGATCTCCGATGCATTCATGCTGAGTGAGACGTTCTCATTATCTCCCTGACCCAGCACTGCCTGGAAAAGTTCGCGTTTTTGCTGTAGTACACGGTCGATGCGTTCTTCGATTGTTCCCCTGGAAATGAACTTTGTCACGATGACCGGGTTTTTCTGGCCGATACGATGTGCCCGGTTGATCGCCTGGTCTTCCACGGCAGGATTCCACCAGCGGTCAAATAGAAAGACGTATCCGGCAAACTGCAGATTCAATCCAACCGCGCCGGTGCCATAGCTCATCAGCAGCAGGTGGCAATCGGGATCATGTTCGAACTGCTGCAGAATCGGCTCCCGCTTTTTCGTTGGCACACCACCATGATAAATCGCCGGTCCGAAAGGCCGCAGTCGCTCCTCCAGCCAGTCGAGACTTTTCGTCCACTGCGAGAATAGAATTGCCTTTCCGCCGCTGGCGGCGATCTCTTCCATTTCCGCTTTGAGCCGGTCGAGTTTTGCGCTCTCGCCGGTGAGCGGATCATAATTTGTGATCTGTTTCAGGCGTAACACCAGTTCAAAGACGTGTTGGATGGAAATCGATTCACCCATTTCGTTCAATTGAATAATGCCCTCTTTCTCTGCCGTTTGATACGCCAGTTTCTGTGCCGGTGCGAGATCGAGGTGTTCATCCCGATCGAGCCGAGGGGGAAGGTCGGTCATCACGAGATCTTTGGTGCGCCGCAGTACGTATCGATCAGAGAGTCGTGAGAGTTGCCGCAAGTCGGGCGTCCCTCGCGCGGGAACCACATTCATGAACTCAAACAGCGATGCCATCTCTTCCGGACGATTTTCAATTGGCGTGCCGGTGAGTGTCCAACTTCGCTTGCGGGTCATGTCGCGCGCGGTTTGAGCCGTGCGGGAATCCCGATTTTTGATCCGCTGCGCTTCATCCAGCACAACCAGATCAAAGGCGGGACGATCTTCCTCGTATATCGCCTCCATGTCGCGCACAAGAAGTTCGTAGTTGGCGATCCGCAGCGGGACACCGGGCATACTCCATTGCATGCGGCGGCGGTCGGAATCCCCCTCGATCGTCAGAAATGGTAACTCCTGCGCCCACAGTTTCAATTCCCGTTGCCAGTTGGGAATCAATGGTTTCGGGCAGATCAGCAGCACCTTGCGGACCTGACCGGAACGCAACAGCAGTCGGATTGCCGTGATTGTCTGCATCGTTTTTCCCAACCCCATTTCATCCGCCAGCAATGCCGACTTCTGCGCGAACAGCCAGGCAATCCCCTCGTATTGATAGGGGAAGGGTTCAAACGGCAGGATCAATTCCTGCCCGGCCAGCCAGCTTTCCAGCGGCGGCTGCAACACATAAAACAGGCGATCTTCCAGTGACAGTGCATCTTCCGGTGGCTTTAATCGTGTCTGCTTCTTTTTTTGCCTGGCAAAGGCGTTGTCCGCTTCGTCCACCGGCGGTTTGATCGATCGCATCTCGACCGTTGAGTCCGACTGCTCCGCTTCAGGCTGTTCCGGAAGGAAGTCGAGACCATCCGGGAACGTCAGGCCGAAACATGGTACCTTCGGCCAGTACGGTTTCCAGGAAGGAACATACTGTACCTTCTGCAGCAGGTCCGAAGATGATGTGTCGACGCGCGGCAGCCGATTTAATGCGCCATTCATTCCCGACGCAAAAACGGACGTACTGAGCCGCAGATCAATCTCGGACGTTTCCGGTCGTGTTGCACTTTCGATATTCGTTTTGCGATGCCACAACTCCGGCAGACGGTCGTCGCCATGTCTGTTTGCAGGAACGGACTCGTGGATGTGGCAGTCTGTTTCGCCACTCATGCTGCAGCCCCTGATTGTATTGTTTCGCCCAGCGCTTCACGAACACGGAGAAAGGGTTCTCGCAGGTCGGCTTCTGCCGGGACGAGTTGGGTCTGCTTTTTCAACTCATGTGTCTCGGCAGTTTGCAACAAAATGTTTGTTTGGCCGATCATCAGAGATTCCCCCGCGACTTTCTGTTCAATCAGTTGCCCCAGCGGGATGTCCATCTGGTGTTGAAGCGTCTGCAGATCCGGCTGCTCGATCAGTATCAAATGCGGTTTGATTGCCAGTCTTTCCACCAGTGTGGAACCAATCAACTCACCCAGCAGGAAGGGAACGAGCGAATCGCCGTAGAGAATAGTTTGAATTCTGTTCGGACGGACGGGCATCGTGCATTGGAATTCCAGCGGACGCCCCAGATGATTTGTCACCAGCAATCCACCGACGTATCCCAACTCCTGAGCTGTGCCAACGGACGATGCGCATTCCTGCGCCGCCAGAAATGCGATGCGAAATTCATCCTGTTGTTTTTTTGCGACCATCGATTCCCCCCCTGCGCGATGCACTTCTTAGTGATGCTCATCGAATCGGACTGCAGGCATAGCCCGACGGACTTTTATTGGTGGCGGCTTGAGTCTCATTTGGAACTGTAATAGCAGTGTGAAGGCCGCTGCACTTAAATGTGGCTCGCAGTAGAGCGTATTATGCTCTTCTGTGGCGAGAAAATCGTCTCCTGGACTGCAAATGCAGATTCTCATGAGCGAGAACCGTCACACGAAAAGGTAAACTGCAATAGAACCAGTATCAAAACTGGTTAGTGGCAGGAATTCACTTTGAAAATCGAGAGTGAACTCGCCGCACGCAGAGGTTTGGAAATGTTCTGTCGTTTTCTCCACTTCTCCGCGCGCGAAGCGAACCTCTGCTCACCTGCAGCTCGTATTTATCATCGTCGGAATGAAACGACTGGCTTGAGTTTCAGCCGACGTCCGGACAAGGTTGCCAAAGGATCGCATTCAGAGAGATAGTCCGACGGACTTTTATCTGTGGTGGCTTACGCCACATCTGGAACGATAATAGCCGATCGAAAGACGCCACACTTATCCGTTTGCCGCTATAATGGCCCGTATGAACGATGCTCAGCAACACCCCGAGGGTTTTTCCCGCGACCAGATTCAGGCCCGGCAGTGGACCGCGCTCAGGAAGCATCTGGACCATGCGTGTTGCCGCAACCCTTTCTGGAAAAACAGGTTGCAGGACGCAGGGGTTGGTCCCGCAGTGATCCAGACATGGGACGACTTTCGACGATTGCCCCTTACGACCAAGGCGGAACTGGTCGCTGACCAGGAGGCAAATCCACCCTATGGCACCAACCTGAGTCGTCCGGTCGAAGAATTCAGCCGATTGCATCAGACATCAGGCACGACCACCGGCACACCTTTGCGCTGGATCGACACGCCAACAAACTGGAAGTGGTGGATGCAATGCTGGGCGCAACTGTATCGCATTCTCGGTGTGACCCCGCGTGATCGGCTCGCGTTTCCGTTTTCATTCGGCCCATTCATCGGATTCTGGGCAGCATTCGAGGGAGCAACACAGCGCGGACATTTCTGTCTGCCCGGCGGAGGCATGAGTAGCGAAGCGCGGTTGAAACTGATTGCCGACAACAGCGCGACGTTTCTCTGTTGCACACCTACGTACGCTTTGCGACTCGCGGAAGTTGCACAGAATATCGGCATGAATCTTGGCGAGAGTTCCGTTCGCGCCATTCTGGTGGCGGGTGAACCGGGGGGTAGCATTCCCGCAATACGACAGCGGATCGAAGAGGCATGGAATGCCCGCGTCTTCGATCATTGGGGTATGACGGAAATTGGCCCGCTGGGAATTGAGTGTGAAGCGGCTCCGGGTGGGCTGCACATTCTTGAAAGCGAATGCATTGCGGAAATTATTGATCCGTCAAGTGGCGAGCCGGTTTCCACCGGCGAGGAAGGGGAACTCGTGTTGACCAATTTGGGACGGATCGATTCTCCTCTGTTTCGCTATCGCACGGGCGACCTGGTCGTGGCTGATGAGCGACCATGCGCATGTGGGCGAGCATTGCTGCGGTTGAAGGGAGGAATTCTCGGCCGGGCTGATGACATGCTGACAATTCGAGGCAACAATGTTTTTCCGTCGACGATGGAAGCAATTCTGAGAGAGTTTGACGAGATCGCCGAGTACCGAATTACCGTGACGACCGAGCATGCGATGGATGCCGTGAAAGTCGAACTCGAACCGACAGCAAGTCTCGATGCCGACGCGTCGAATGCGTTACTGAAGAAAGTCCAGACCACGTTGAAGGATCGATTGAACTTTCAGGTTCAACTGGAGTTGGTATCGGTGGGATCGCTGCCCCGGTTTGAACTGAAGGGGAAACGTTTTTTCCGCGAGTCGCGGTGAGACGTTGTTCGCAGGGTGATGCCTTGCTTTGGACAAACCGTCGTCCCAACAAGTCCTGCTGCGCGTTGTAAAGCATGGCATCCAGGCAGGAAGGCAGCATCGCGGGGCCAGGGCGGCGCAGAGTATGGCATTGGATGTGCATAGGTAGTCTACCGAGCTTTTACGGGGTCGATTTGTGAACGTTTTTACAAAATTGTGTCCTGTTG
>JANQSH010000069.1 GCA_028284145.1 Planctomycetaceae bacterium
CTTTAACTTCAACGCCAACAACTTCCTGCCGACTGGTAGCAAGTTGACGTTCGCACCGTCCGTAGGTGATTTCGCTATCTCGACGTTCAGCGTATCAGCTGTCCCGGAACCGTCCGCTTTTCTGTTTCTCGGTTTGACAGGGCTTTGTTTCTGGGGTGCCAAGTACGGCAAGCGGCGCTGGTTCGCCTCCTAAGGGCGTTCGCGTTTCCCGTCAGAACATGGTCTGACGATCGTATGACGACTGTGAGGGTAGCAGTATGTCAAAACGGATCGTCCAGTCTCTAAGCTTGTGTGCTGTGATCATGGGCATCGCGCATGCGGAAACGATTTCGTTCTCCGAGGGTGATCGATCATTTGAAATTGAGTTCGTAACGATCGATCACCCCGGGAACGAACCCGATGAGCCAGACTACGTTGGCAACACTTGGGGCGATGTGGACTACGTTTATCAAATCGCAAAATACGAGCTTCCGAATGCCGCGTCCATCATTTGGCAAGGCCACAAACCGTTGAGTCCAGACAATCAGGTCCGGGCAACAAAAATGGATTGGCATGACGCCGCAAAGTTTGTCAACTGGCTCAATGAAAAAGAGGGGTACGACCCCGCCTATAGGTTTGACCGGCATGAGGGACACGTCGATTGGTACCCTACGCAACCGGAGTATGATCCTGAGAATCGGTTCAGGAACTCTCGCGCTAGATACGTGATCCCAACGGGCGATGAGTGGTACAAGGCAGCCTACTACGACCCAGAAGGTAAAAGGTACTTTGACTACGCAACCGGGAGCGACGAATTACCAACTGGTTCGAACGATCCAACCACAAACCAGAACGAGATAATTTGGGGCAACTTCAGGGATTTCGTTGATGTTACGAAAGCTGGCGGACTAAGCCCCTTCGGGACGATGGGCCAGACCGGAAATGCGAATGAATGGGAGGAAGGGTTTTGGCACCATAGACAACACGGATTCAGATCCGGCGGGCAAGGCACAGTCGAAGGTCACAATGCTCACCGCAGCTGGATTCGCCCATGGACAAATGCAAACCCCCGTGTGGTTAGGTTGATGCCCAACCCGGACTCCGATGGGGATGGCGTGTTAGCGGGAAACGATATCGATTTGCTGACGGACTTTATCTCTACAAAGAACTTCAAGGTGGCATTCGACCTAAACGAAGACATGGTCGTCGACGAGAGAGATCGAGCGTTCTTCGTTGAAGAGATCGTGGGCACTGTCTTCGGTGACGCTAATCTGGATGGCTTCGTTGACTTCGAGGACTTCCTGGCTCTCTCCGCCTCATTCGATCAGGGCAACGGGTGGGCAGGCGGAAACTTCGATGGCGATGGCCGAACCGATTTCGACGATTTCCTGATTCTCAGTGAGAACTTCGGGGCAACCAGGGAAATATCGTCAGTACACGTTGTTCCAGAACCGACGGGTCTTTGGTTCGCGATCTTGCTGACGCTATTCGGGTTCCGTCCGCACGTCGTGAGATTCGCATGATGCACCGAAACGTTATTTCGATCCTGCTTCTGTTTCCTTGCTGCCCTATTTCACAAGCAGACGTGGTCACTTTCGGCACTGGCGAAAATGAGTTCGAAATCGTCTTCGCGGAAATTGGGGACCCAGGCAATCCACTGGACGAAGTAATCTTTCCCCATGACGAGGTGCACTTCGGTGGTCTAGACTTCCGCCCCGTCGGCGGGCTCGACTACCACTACTCGATAGCAATGCATGAGGTCAGCCGTGATTTCTATCGTACGATGTCAGGATCGTCGCATGATCGGCTGGCATGCTCTCAAACTGCATCAATGCCGCCTTCCACGAGAGCTCAGGGTTCCGACTGCCGCAATGGCTAAGAAGAGACCGCTGGGTTCAGGAACAGTAGTCGGTGGTCGAAGCCCTGGCGTCATCGATTGATTAAAGTGCTGCGAAAGAATTAGAAAATCTCCAAAGTCGACGGCACCACTGTCGTCGAAATCGCCGTCACCCCAACCTCCAGGCATGCCAAAGGTGCTCGACACGAGCAAAAAGTCGGCGAAATCTACCGTTCCATCCAGGTTGGCGTCGCCCGGAATCCCAGGAAATACTGGTCCTTCGAAGCTACCATCCGCTGTGCCGAAGAAGAAGGTCAAGTCATCAATTCCAGCAGCGGGGTCATACCCGGTATCCAACAGCCGAGTGGAACAACACAAAGGCAGTCTAAACCCTGAGAATCCCGGCCCCATGCTGCCAACCGTGACATCCGTATTTGTGTTTTCAAGAGCAAAGCCGAACAAGCTTGGAGACAATTGGAAGGGCTTCAGGCTTCCAACATCCGACTGAACGCTGTAGCCAAACAAGACGACCCTCTCTGCGGGCAAGATATTGTTCCGTGCATACAGAAACAGTGCAGCTATGCGTCGACGAGGTTTGCGTTCGACCAGTCCGAAACGCCAGCAGTGCGGCACTTCAGGTTCTGCAAGAAGGGTCCCCAACTTACCGAGCATCACATACATGGCTCGCCAAAGAAAGAGGCGGCAAGCGGGCAAGTTCGCTGTGAAGAGTCAATCAGCAACCAGGTCTTCTGCAATCGGCACACTTTCATTTGCGATGCTC
>JANQSH010000030.1 GCA_028284145.1 Planctomycetaceae bacterium
AACACAGCTTCGTAACAACACAGTGGAAAAACCAGTGTGATTTCGGATGAACCCGAAGAATGGAAATCAGGGACTTGTGGAGGGATCTCTCCTTATCCTCCTGAATTAGAGGCTATTATATATATATATATAGCAAGAGGGCAGCCGGGGATTTGGAACATTTTTTGAAGAAAATGTCAGGCACGGCCGGGACATCCTGTGAGGAAAAACAGGACAGGATGACAGGATAGTCGTGTGCCATGCTTTGCATCGTGCCGGGTGCCATGCCTTGCATCGCGCAGCAGGGCAGGCATGCCGGTCTCAATGTTTTGTGTAGGGCATGCACCGCATGCCGATTCTTACAAGAGTATGACTCGCAAAGATGCCAAGCTCGCGAAGAAATCGAGATTAGACTTGGTGGGACGGCACGGACAATTTCCCGTTGTTGGTGTGCCGGCAGGCACAAGAGATATGCCGTTACGTGTTCGTCGTTCAGGGGCCGGATGATCTTTGCAATTGCCCCGTTTGTTCCCAGCCTCGTGCCGCTATCGCGACTCGGACATGACTGTCCGTGCTACTCCGCTTGCGCAGCACCTTCGATGCAGGCATGTCACCCACAATTTTTGGGTAGCAATTCCAACTCCGCCCATTTTTTTCAATTAGGTGTTGTAATAAAACACAATGGTGCGATAATTGTGATACACAACCCGTGCCGGGAGACAGGGCAATGGATTTCATTTTCATCTGGGAGGATTATCGAGTCGAAAAAGTCTCCATGATCGAAATCACCCAGGATGAAGTTGAATTCGTAATCGAGAATTGTTTTGAAGACTGGTTTCCCAGCCGTAGCTCAGGCCGTCCAATGGTGGAAGGAATGACTCACACAGGCCGCCTGATTTCCTGCGTGTTTGTGTTCGAGGAGGTTGAAGGTGTGGTCTATGTCATACCGAAAACCGCATGGGTGCTGTTTGACAGAGAGGATCGGTGACAATGGCTGGAAAGCGAATCAATGTCGAGGATTTGACGCCAGAGCAGAAAGCCAGAGTTTCCAAATTGCTTGGCAGAAGCGACGCTCTGGATGCAATGGATGAAGCGGAGATGAAAGACCGAGCCAAGGCTGTCGCGCAAATGATGGAACTGTGCAATGCGATCGTGACCGGTGTCGGCAAAGACTTGAAACAGGCGAGAGAAAAGGCATCGCTTTCGCTGTCCGCTGTTCACAAACTCACAGGCATCGATACTGCTGCGATCTCCCGAATCGAAAACGGGTTGAACATGAACCCAACGATCGAAACACTGTCCCGGTTGGCGATCGCTTCCGGCAAACGAGTGAAACTTGAACTGGTGGACGAATAACGCAGGGTCGCACGGTCAATTTCCAGTTGTCCGTGTGCCTTCAGGCACAAGAGATATGCCGTTTCGTGTTGGTCGTTCAGTGTCCGGATAGTATTTACAATTGGCCCTTCTGTTCACGTGGCGGGGTGGCATTGTTCTCAGTGTGTTTGTGTGCCATGCTTCGCACCGCGAAAGCGGAGCAAGCATGCTCGTCTCAGCCTGTAGATGTTTTCGGAATTGATGAGAGATCGAGACGTAACAATCCCGTCCCTGGTTTCTCCATTTCAATCGCACTGGGCCATTCTCACTTTCGTGGGAATGGCGGCATTTTGGAAACTTCTAGAGCAGCTTACCTTTTTGTGTGACGGATTTCGCTCGTGGGAGCCTGCAATTGTAGACCAAACTGCGTCCATCGCGCCACGAAGGAGCGTAATACGCTCTAGCCGCATCAGGAAGTCAACTGCTCTATCCACGTCACCCGACTCCCAGCAGCAGGAACAGTGACAGGACAATCCACGTCACAACGACTGTCCAGTAGAGCAACGGGTTCTCTTTACGAGAGAGTGGCTCAATGAAACAGGTTGTGCCGGTTTTCAAATCGGGAATCACCCAGAACAGAAACAGCACGCCCCACATCCAGTCCAGTTTGAACAGTACGGCGGTGTAAATCAGCGCCAGACCAATCAGCGATCGCCATTTGAGCGAGAAACTGTCCGATTTACTCATCGTATCGTCGTCAGGTGTGGATGCCCGGTTGGGATGCGTGGCGGTCAGGAAAAATGCGGCTCCCTGCGGGTCTTTGACGAGATAGTGTGTGCCTTCGGAGTTGGTATGTTCATAAATCATCTCTCCTCCATAGCTGTTGACAAGAGAAATCGCGCGGGGGATGTCATCCACTCCGAAAAAGATGGCCCAGAACTCCTTGTCTCCCTTGATGTCATTGCTGGCGACCTGAATTGCGCCAATTCGCCGACCTTGACGATTGAGGATGCAGGACCTGTCTGGTGTGATCCCATCCGGCTCGAAGTTCCAGCCGAACAACCCGCTGTAAAACTGTCTCACTTTAGAAAAATTTGAGACGAACAGTTCACTCCAATGCCAGCGACCGTGTGTTGGTTGAGGGGAAATCACTGAACTGGCCGTCCCTTCGTAGCAGGTGAAACCGGCACCGGAAGGGTCGCGAATCAGAGCAACCCGACCGAATGGACCGGAGGTTTCCAACTCGACTTTGCCACCCAGTTCTTTCACCTTTGTCACCGTAGCATCGACATCGTCGACCGCGATGTACGACATCCAGAAGGAGGGCATGTTGATCTTCTGGAATAATTCCGGCATCTCAAAAAAGCCGGCGACGGGCGTTCCAGAGACCGAGCCGATGTAGTAACCAGCCGGAGCCTGTCCCACCTGCCAACCGAACAGATCGGCATAAAACTCTTCGGTTCGGGCGACATCGAATGTCGAAAGATCAATCCAGGAGAATTCGCCGTGCATGTCTCATCGATTCCTGGTTGGCAAAAATTGTCCCCAATTCGTTGGGCAGATTACAAAAAGCCGAAGCCACGATACGTGTTTGATTTGCATCCGCGTTGTAAATCTTACAAGAAAGTGCATTTCGTGGTATGGATCCTGGCAAAGGGTCCCCGAATTCTCAGCATGTGAAGGTCTGGGGTTGTGGCGGAATCAGGTTTTCACTAATTTCCCCGACGACTTTGAGAAGACCAATTGTTCTCTGCTCTATCACCTCTCAGCTCCTGCCCCATCGGTCGCCGCTCAACGGTCATCATTTCCTCCTCCTGCATCGCGCCAAATCGTATCCACGTCGCGATTGAAATTCCTCTCCCGTTGCAGACAATCGAAAGGCTGAAATCGTGGGTTTGCCCCGAAAGCCACAGTTATTCTTCGCCTTGCTGCTCGCATGTGTGATATCCGCCGGTTGCAGTTCCAGCCGTTCCCGCAGCCCATTTGCTTGGCTGAAACGTGATGCCAACGCTGAGCAGGCTGACGAAAAGGTTGCGAAGAGGAAAGACAGTCCGTTCAAGTCATCCCGCGATGCAGCCAGGCCAAAGCGGGATGAAGCCACCCTCGCTGACGCGACTCATGCAGATATCGATGTTGAAACCCGTGAGATGATCGATCAGGTAATTGCCAGGACGCCCGTACAACAACGCGGACAGTTGCGAAAAGACCTCGAATCGCTCGATCCGGCAACGTTGAGGATGATTCTCCGCAGCGGAAAGCTGGCAAATCAAGTGGGGAAACCTGGTCAGGCTGCGACCGCACAATTCGAGAATGTCGAAGGCCGAGACCAACCGTTCCGCGTGACGTCCCAGGCGACATCGCAGGTAACGCAGCAGGAAATCGAATACGATCCGACTGGAAATGATCCACTGTTTCCCCGGTTAAAACCCAAAGCTACCGCCAATGCGAATCTGCTGGTCAGCAAACAGGCAGAAGGTCTGGGCAGTGGTTTTGGCGATGCCGATCCCTGGGCAAGACCGCACAACATGAACCGCAACCCCGGCATGGCACTGCCGCGAACAGATGAGCCGATCTCACAATCAACGCCGGGTTTGAATTCCACGAGCTTGAATTCGCCAGCGCTTAACTCGACGCCGAATTTGTCACCATCTCAAGAATTGCATTCGGTTCAACCATCCCATCAACCGCATGTGCAGTTGCAAACGCCACCATCGATGCCGGCTCAACCAGCGGTTCATTTTCCGGCAGATTACAACCCTGTGCAAATCGGACACGGCATTCAACCGCTGGAACTCAACGGCACATTCATCCGTCCTCACGACGCAGGGCATTCCGGCGGTGCGGGAACTGTTCAGCCGATTCCCACGCACAACTACACACCGCGCGGATCTTACGTGGCTCCGCAGCAAACGAATTATCCCAATCACAATGGTGTGAATCCGGCTATCTCGTACCAGCAGCAGTGGCCACAACCACACGGTGGGAATCCATATTTTTCACAGCAAAACATTCCCGTTCAGTATCAGACAAATTACCCGACGCATCACGGCATTCAGCAGATTCAGAACCTGGAGGTGGCACCAGCTCTGGCAGTTCCTGATTCGGGACAGAGTGTTCAATCTGGTGGAATTCCAGGAGCGGAACTGCAACGATTGATCGCACAGGCAGAACGGGATGTTGCCACTGCCCAATTGGGCATCAGCGAAGCAGAGCAGCATAATTACATACAGAAACATGTCAATCTGCGGCTGTTGTATCTTGTTTCCGGTCGGCAGGAGCGGGCTCTGGAAGCCATTCCCGGTATCTCGGCGGGGGATCAGGAATTCTGGCAGCAGATGTTCTGGGCAGTGGCGAATTATTTCGATGTCGAAGCGATGCCCAGTGTAAGTGAACGGGCAACGCAAACGGTCGCCCAACTTCGCTCAGCAATCGCCCGGTTACAGGAGAACGCCAGATTGCAACTGAGGAACGTGGCCTTCTGTCATAAGATCGTCAGTTTCGGCAGCTACGAACGATTCAATCGCGACGAGTTCACTCCCGGCCAACCGGTACTTGTGTACGCAGAGGTTGCAAACTTCAGGAGCGAGCCGAATGCTGAGCAGCAATACCGCACGATTCTCAAATCGACGATCGATATTTACCGGGCGGGATCAAACGGCGAACTGATCGAACGCCTGGAATTCCCCGCAACGGAAGATCTCTGCCGCAATCAGCGACGTGACTATTTCCACAGCTATGAATTCACAATCCCCAAACGGATTTCACTTGGTCCGCACGTGATGAAACTGACGGTGGAAGATCAACTCAACCGCAAGGTCGCAACCTACACGCTGAACTTCACGGTCAAGTGAATCGCGAAAGTCGACTGCAGGTCAATCGCCGTAACGTGGCCAGTCTTTGATTCCAAGGTGTCGTTCGATGGCACGTTCCAGGCTGATAGCCTCGGCTTTCGACCGCACGTCATCAAGCAACACGATGCTTCGTCCATATTCTGGAAGGGCTTCCACACGATAGCGGATTTCGTGACGTGTATGGAATGCACGGCAAAAGATCTGTTTGACTCGTGAGATTGGAATTCTCCGGTTGCCAAACCAGGGCATCGGACCGTGACGCACGATAAGCATGCCATCTCGGACTTCGATGATTGAAGAGTTGACGAGCAGCGCCAGCGCGAAGTATCCGCAGCCGATGGCCAGCAAAATGGCACCGCAATCCAGCAGGAATTGAAACCCTTTCGTCTGGGTAATTGTCTGAGCTGAGTAGAGAAGATATCCGATGGCAATCATCAGGCCAAAAAAAGTCAGCCATTCCAGCCATCGGTATTCCAGCCGCAGACTTTCTCCCGAGGTTGTGGATTTGCCAATGTGTCGAGCTGTGCGAATCGGATGAGTCCCATCCAGAAAGTTGACGTATTCTTCTTCGTCAAGAATACT
Source organism: Planctomycetaceae bacterium (assembly GCA_028284145.1). Classification (GTDB taxonomy): domain Bacteria; phylum Planctomycetota; class Planctomycetia; order Planctomycetales; family Planctomycetaceae; genus JANQSH01. The sequence continues at coordinate 5,727 of JANQSH010000030.1, forward strand.
GGAGTCATCCATCACATCATTGTCGAAGTCCATCAGAATGTTGTCATCTTCATCAATGACACCGGCGACCATTTGCTGAATATGTTCCGGCAGATCGTCAACCGACTCGAACTCCTGCCATTGCCCTCCATTTTGTTTCACACGGATTTTCTGGTCGTCACAATGACCGCCACGAGTGCGTGTCCAGACAACTTTGTAACGCTCATTCCGTTTGCGACTGCTCATTTGACTGCGACCGTGCGGCGGGCAATGTGCTTGCGCACCAGTGGAATTTTGCATTTGGGAATCAATTTTAACGCGCGCGTCCTGTCCAGCGGCACCAACGGTTCCATGCCGTACCAGATCATATGTGGCAGGTTTTGATCCTCTGCATCGTCAGCATGACCGATCAAACCTTCGACAATGGGCCAACGATGTTCTACCGGCAAACGTTGCAGCGCACAGGCAAGAAACAACCGAACCAGTTGGCTGTCATCGTCGCGCGACATTGCCACGAATTTCGCGAGCGTTTCCTTGTTGGGTGATGTGCGATCGACCAGCAGCCGCACAGCCCAGGCGCGGATATGCTCACTTTCATGGTCAAGTAGCGGTTGCATCTCAGGTTCGTTAATGCCTCTGGTCAGCATCAACGACCATAACGCACGGAGTTTTCGCGGTACCGAGCTGTTTTCGCGAAAGATGGTTCGCAGTTTTGTGTGGGCCTGATCCATGGGTTCGCCTGCGATGGACCGTTCATGCAGCAGACGTCGTGAGTGCCTCACATACCATTCGTTTTCGTGCAGTTGAAGTTCCGCCAGTTCGACTGACGACAGGTCATTCAGGTCGAAGGCCGCAATTGATTTCGGAGTGCCGTAGGTGACTTTGTAAATCCGGCCGCTGCTGCGGTGGCTGCCATCGTTGTCATGACATTCACCGAAGTCGTGCCAGTCGCCGATGAAGACCCCACCATCGGGGCCGTAACGCTGCCAGAGACAGCGGAACCAGAGATGGTTGCCGAACAGAAAATCCTTGCCGTGGCTGGCGACGTAACCGGACCCTTTCCGCCTGAGGATGTCATTGTTGATGCGGTTGCCGTGCAGGTTGCTGACGAAATAGGAGCCGCGATATTTTTCCGGCCAGTTGTCGGCGAGGTAAATCATCGCCCCGGTATGAGCATGACCACCGCCGGCAACAGAGTGATCGCCATGCCCGCCGCGCGAATCGGTCCAGTGGCCACCGCCCCAATGCAGATGGTCGGCAATCCAGGTGATCCGCGAGTAAGCATACGGGTAGTCGCGTTCGTTGTTCCGTCTCTGGTAATATGCACCGGGAATCAAATGCCAAAGATGCCCGAGGACACAGTTGGAAAAGAACCCCTGGCCGTAATCGTCCCAGTCGAGTCCCCAGGGATTCACTGCTCCCAGAGCGACAACCTCAAACTTGTGGTCGACGGGATGATACCGCCAGATGCCGCGCGAAATCTGCTGGCGTTCCTCTTCTGGAGTGCCAGGCTTGCCGACTTTGGAGATGGCGGAATTGCCGACACTGCCCCACAGCCAGCCGTCCGGCCCCCAATTCAAGTTGTTGAGAACGTTATTGGGATTGTTGTGCACCCAGCCATCCAGCAGCGGTACCGGGGGGCCATCAGGGATGTCGTCACGATTTTTGTCAGGGATGAACATCAAACGGGGCGTGTTGCAGATCCAGATACCACCATGCCCCCAGACAAGCCCGGTGAGATAATTGCATTGATCGTAAAACACTTTGCGGGTATCAAATGTGCCATCCTGGTCGGTGTCCTCAAAAATCAAAATGCGGTCTTTGCCTGTGGGCCTCCACCTGGGATGTGAGAAGCACTCTGCCACCCACAGCCGCCCGCGATCGTCAAATGTCGAAGCAATTGGTTGAGCAACATCTGGTTCACCGGCAAACAGTGTGACTTTGAAACCATCCGGTACCGTTATTCGTTTGAGCGATTCCTGTGGGGAGATGGTTTTGTCCGCAGGGTTTTGTGAGTTGGTAATGCCATCGGGCAGGGCGGTGCGTGATGATTTTTCCAGGACTGTCGTGGCTGCAATTCTGGAACTGACCCCCGTCCTCGCGGCAGAGGGAACGTCAGTGACGATCAATCCTCCCGTTACAACCATTAACAACAGGGTGGAAATCACTAAGGGGATCGCATGTTGCATGTTTGTTCCCAATCGGAATAACGAAAATCGTCCCAATTCGTTCAAGTGAAGATTCCTGAGCGTATTACGCTCTTCTGTGCCGCGAAAATCATCTTTTGGCCTGCAAACGCAAACTCCCGTGAGCGAAAAGTGTCACACGAAAAGGTAAACTGCTCATGGTTCGTCAATTCAATCCTCCTGTTTCGCCAGCAGGCGTTTAACGTCCTTCATCACGTATTCCGGGCGATCCTGATGAGGGGCATAATCCAACGCCATGTCATTGGCTTGCAGCGCTGCCAGTGTTGCTGTTGTCATTCGCGTGCGGGCCAGTTCGTGCCGGGCATAAGCGAGCAAAGCAGCGCCGATACGCTTATGGTTTGTTTCGTCGCTTGCCTGAAGAGGCCAGGCAATGTTCTTCAGACGAACGCCGTTGCTCGTTTGTGCGAGTATCAACAGGCCAACCGCTGCGGAATCCCTTCCGTCAAACAAATGCAACTCATGGTCCTGCTCCCGAATCTGATTTGTCAGTTGCCGGGTCGATTGCGTTGCCTTTCCCTCGAACGATCTGGAAAGACGTTCCAGTTTTTCTGCCAGTTCGCCATGCAATCGGATCAGTTTTCGTATCGCGATCCACTTTTTGTTGTTCGTCGAACTGAGGGATTTCTGCAAAGTTGATCGCCACTCTGCCGCCTGTGAAAAATCGAGATTGTTGAGCACTCGTTTGGAGTGAAAGTTCATCGCAGATAAACCGGGATCGCGATCGGCAATGTATTCCGCCGGTTGAATCGCATCGGTTCTGACCTTCAGTAACGTCGTCCAGGCCAATGCGAGACCGGGGGCATCGCCATTGAGCCGATAGTTGCTTTCTATTCGAAGCGTCTGATGTGCCAATTTGAGTGCTTCCGCATATTGCCCATTCGCGTGCAATTTCTGGGTGCGTTTCAGGGCATTGCGGTATTTGAGAAAGGTTCGGAATCGCAGAACCGGGATGCGATGCGCCAACGGTTTTTCGCTTAAGAGAAGCGATTCTGCCGAAAGCCGAATCTCAGGACTGGGATGGCGGGAGATCGACAGAATTTTCTTCCATGTTTCATCTGCAGCACAGAGTGACCGCACGATGGCACGTGCGCGGGTTTCCACTTCCAAATCTGGATGATTGATGGCTACCAGTAATGGAACGAGTATTTCGCTACCGCATTCGGAGAGTTTTTGCGTGGCGGCTTCCCGGACGGCATACGAATCGTCGCCAAGCTGCTCAATCAACTTGTCGATCTCGCGGGATGCGGCATTTTGTTTTGGCGTGTTGATGGACGGAATGTTCTGATTTTGATCAGGAATCTCCTGTGCAAAGAGGCCAACATTTCCCGCCTGGATTGTCACAATCAACAGGGCGAGGCAGAAGGGGCTTGTTCGCAGATCGGAGGGCATCATCTGAAGATCCTGGAACTGTTTACTTTGGGGTATAACATCTCTGGATCGTGGGAGACCTGCTTGCAGGACAAACGACGCCCATCGCGGCACAGAGGAGCGTAATACGCTCTGAAAACAGGGACGCTCGATAAAAATTTCTGTCTGGTCAATCGAATTTCAGATCGGCAATCATTTGCTTCGTCGCTGCCAGGACAGCATCCTCCCACTGCTCCGGGGGGAACTCGTCCCTGTAAGGTTTGCGATGATAAGCAAAGTTGATGGCCCGCGAACTGTTAATCAACGCGCCATTGATTCCGCTGGTGAAACCGGCGGCGACATCTGCGGCGGTACCTCCCTGGCTTCCATATCCGGGGATCAGAAACGGCGCGTGAGGCATCAGATCCCGCAATTCTCCAAGTTCCTCGGGATAAGTCGCGCCAACTACCGCGCCGACGCAGCCGAAGGGTTGGTTGCCGGTCGTTTCCGCAGCGAATTCCTCCACAACATCAGCGACGTGGCGATACAATTTCTGATTCGTTTCCGCTGTGTCGCCGGGAGAAAGGCGGTCTTGAAAAATCCCGGAGCCCGGATTACTGGTCCGGACGAGGACATAAATCCCCGCGCCCCGTTCGACGGCGACTTTGACGAATGGTTCCAATGTGTCTTTGCCAAGATAGGGGTTCACGGTCAGCGCATCGGCTGCCCAACCAGCGGCATTGGGATCTTCTCCTGCAAGATAGCCTCGGGCGTAGGCTTCTGCGGTTGAGCCGATATCCCCCCGTTTCGCATCGCAGATGACAACCAAACCGGCACGACGGGCATGTTGCATCACTCGTGCCAATGCGGTGCAGCCTGCCGGTCCCAATTCTTCAAAAAAGGCGGCTTGTGGTTTCACGGCAGGGACCAGAGGAGCCACAACATCAATGATGCGGCAACAGAATTCCTCAAATGCCGATGCGCGCATGGTTGATTCGTCAGAATGATCTCGCGATCGAACAGCCTTCTGGATGACAATCGGCAGTTGATCAAATCGAGGGTCGAGACCCACCAGCGCGGGCGTTTGTGTTTTACGAATTCGAGCTTCCAGGCGTTGGGCGAATGACATTTCTGATTTCTTATCAAATGGCGAAAGGCAATTACAGCATGCGATTGTGGCCGGAATGGAACCGATCGTAAAGGCTATAAGGGACGCAAATGTCAATGGTCCTTGATGTTCCGTTCGATCTGGACTCGTATTGCAGATTCTGCAATACTTCCCGCCGCCGGGATGCCAGTATCGAAGTGATCGGCATTAAGTTCTTGATATGTAAGTGAATAGAGTGCTGCTGGAAATCCCGATCTCTTTGACGAATTGCCTCAAGATTAAAATTGCGAAATTGGACCTGCAGGAAAGTATGATATGAGTTGTGCACTTTGTGATTCTGACAACCTGGATCTCATTTCGACCAAAGATGCGAAGTCGAATGTGCCGCTGAATGTCGTTTTCTGTTCTCATTGCGGGTTGGTTCAGCAGGAAACCATTCCGACGCAAGAGGAGTTGCGGCAGTATTATTCGCATGAATATCGCGTGGAATACAAGTCGACCTGTTCTCCGAAGTCCAAACATGTTTTTCGTGCTGCGGCCAGTGCGTTGAAACGTCTTGCTTTTCTCAATTCGATGGAATCGGTTTCGTTTGGGAAGCTGCTGGATGTTGGAGCCGGCGGTGGTGAATTTGTCTATCTCGCCGGGCGTGCCGGCTACGATGCAGAAGGGATCGAGCCGAATGTCGGCTATTCTGACTACGCACGCGAAGAATACGGTTGCCGAATTGAGCAGGGAGAACTGTACCAGATCACCGGCCAGTACGATGTGATCACGATGTTCCACGTGATGGAGCATCTGCCGTCACCATTAGCGGCATTCCAGCGGGCGTTCGAGTCGCTCAATGAGAACGGCCTGTTCTTCGTGGAAGTTCCCTGGATCGAATCCAACGATGCTTCGCCGAACAATATCTTCTTTAAGGCCCATTTGTTCTACTTCGCGGTTGCGACTCTGGCCGCGTGTGCGAGTCAATGGTTTGACGTCGAGCGGGTCGATACAACATCGAATCTGCGAGTTCTCTTCCGTCGGAAGTTGACGCCCGGTGAACTCCAGTTGCCAGATGAGCAACAGGTGCGTGCGATTCGCGCGCGTTTGGACGCCAAAGGTTGGGGGGAGTATCTCGTTCAGGGTGGTGGAATTTGGGGACCATTGCGAAAGACAGCGCGTGCCATTGCGGAATCATCCGTCCGCAATCAATCGGGCAGACGCATTCTGGACGACGCGTTTCTGAAACGTGCCGGCTGAGTTGTCGCCAATGTCCGATGAACGCCTCAAGTTTCGAGTGATACTGAAATGACGGATCTGCAGAATCCCGATGCGCCGAGTGATTCGGAGCCGCTTGTTTTTGGCTGGACTCATGGCCAACTTGCCTTTGCAGGGCTGATGCTACTTGTGGCCCTTTACCTGTTTACCTTTCAATTGCAGGATTATCGGTCGTTTTCGTCGCACGAAGCGTATGTCGTGGCTCCGGCTCAGGCAATGTTATCAACCGGCGATTACGTCATCCCGCGAGTCGCTGGCAAGCCGCGTCTCAAAAAGCCTCCTCTGGGCTATTGGGTGGTGGTCACTTCGGCACGGGTTTTCGGTGAACTGAATGAATGGACAGCACGTCTTCCGTCTGTCCTGTTTGCGCTTTTACTGGGAGGGCTGGTTTTTCGTTGGGGTTCCCGCCAATATGGTCGCGATGTCGGGCTGGCAGCCGGTCTTGTGCAATTGACGTCGGTCTACGTCGTCACATTCAGCCGCAGGGCAGAGGTGGAAACGTTGATCTGGCTGCTCGCGGCGGCCTGTCTCTATCTGATCGCCTTTCAGCCACGGCGGGAGAAATTGCAGCATGCGATTGTGCGCTGGTTGACAATCCTGATTCTGCTGTCGATTGCCTGGCAAGCGAAGTTCTACTATGCAGCAGTCATGGTGCTGATGCCTTGCGCGATTTACTGGATTGTTGAGCGGCGGTTTCGCGACTTTTTTCACTGGATCAATCCGGCCGGGCTGATGATAGTTGCTTTCGCAGTCTGTTGGTGGCCCTTTGCCGTGTTGGAAAAAATTCCCGATGCCGTTCAGATCTGGCAAAACGAGACATGGGGACGTGCTCTGGGAACGGCACCGAATGCTCCGCCGCAACCAATCTGGTACTTCATTCCTCATGTGTTGCAGGCAACCCTTCCCTGGACACCGTTCGCATTGTTTGCGGCTCCACGAAGCTGGCTTGAAGTGTGGCGTCGAGGTGATCATCAACCAAAGGGGTTCTGTTGGAAGTTTGTTCGGCTTTTTTCACCAACGAAGGACTCGATTCAGGGGCAACGAATTGCACACGAGCGTTTTCTGTGGATTTGGTTTTTTACAGGTTTTCTGATCGTTTCACTGCAGGCCAATAAACACCCGCACTATATTTATATCGCGTTGCCGGCGCTTTCACTTTTGGCCGGTCGGTCGCTGCAGGCATTAAGGCAGCGATACCTTGATGGTGGATTGCGGATGAATGGTTGGAGCTGGTCGATGCTCAGCATCGCCTACCTGGGGCTGGCAGCAGTGGTCTGGATTCTGATTTCCCATCGTTGGCCGGAACTGTCCAACATCGGGATCACCCTCTCGGCATTACTGGCGGTTTGTGGTCCGTTAGCGGCGTGGTTTTTGTGGCAACGAAAGGCGCGAATGTGCTCTGCAATCGCGCTAACTGGAGTTGCGGTCGCTTTTGGATTGGCGATGAGCTACCTGACTCCTTACCGCGATTACCGTGTGGCCTCGCGAGATTTCGTTCGGAGCGCACGAGAGCAATCCGGCCCCGACGAAGAAATTGTTTTGGCACAGGTGTATTTTGGCGATGCGCCCTATCTGACGTATTACCTTGGCAGCCAATCGATTCAAATGACGTTTGGCGAGATTTTTGAACGCATGCAGCAAGAGTTGGAAGAAGTTGCTGAGAACTGCCTGCCGCACGAAATCCCATCGACGACCTGTCGTCTGGTGACCGACGAAAAGTACGTCGGATATTTGCAGGGAATCGGGGAATTGAAGATCCTTCAACAGGTACCTTCGCCGGAAACCGAAGAGCAACGATGCAAACAATTGGCGTTGATTTTCGCTGAATTCACCGTCAGAAAGCCGGCTCACGTCATCACACAGGTCGCCAATGAAAATCAACGTGATCTTAAATGAGGGTGACAGTTCATTTTCGGGAAAGTGATTCGAGCTTTTTCGCCCTCACACCTGTTCCCGCGTGGCCGGGATTTGACATCCCACCGATGATCGAATAGACCTCAGTTCCAGCAGGTGCACATGAGTGGAGTTGGAGCAGTTTACCTTCTGGTGTGACATCTCTGGCTCGTGAGGGCTTCTGCCAGCCGACGTGCTACGCACGGCGGTACCGCGTCGAGGTATCGACGCGGCTAGAGTCATCACGGCACAAAAGAGCGTAACACGTTCCAGGTGGAACGGGTTGGCCATCGGGTTTTGCTGGAAGATTCACAGGATGAACCCAAAGGGGTCATCGCAACATCAGTTCTGGAAAAGATGATATGCAAGATAAGACCGTCCAACTGCGAGAGATCAATTATTCCCGTCTTTTCCCCTGGCTGAATCTGTTTCGCGGTTTTCGCATTGCCGTTGATCTGAGGAAGTTGATCCTCGCGAGCGTGGCCCTTCTGTTGATGGCAGCGGGAGATCGTATAATTGGCAGTTTGCCGTTCGCGCCCGAATCTGCTGAGAACCTGCAGGTCGTTCCGACCGACTGGTGGAGTCAGGAGACAACGTTACAGGAAAAGGCAGAGTTTATTTTCAAGCCTTTACTGCACATCGGTCGTAACTTGTTCGGATTGCTGAATCTCAATAAATCGTGGTCGGATGTCGCCTTTCTCTGGATCCAGATCCTGTGGGCATTGATCGTCTGGTCCATTTTTGGTGGAGCGATCGCACGAATTGCAGCCGTTCAATTCGCACGCGACGAAAATATCGGGATGGTTGCCGCCCTGAAGTTCTCGCTGTCACGCATCCTGGGAATCTTCTCAGCGCCGCTGTTTTCGGCGGTTGCAGTCGGGGGCCTTTGGCTGGTAGGCGTTGTTTTCGGGATGATTGGAAATATCCCCTATTTGGGGGATGCGATTGTGGGAATTCTCTGGATCGTGCCTTTGCTGCTGGGCTTCCTTGCCATGTTTGTTCTTTTAGGGTTGGCCGGGTGGCCTCTGATGACGGCAACCATTGGAGTTGAGGACAGCGATGCATTTGACGGATTCAGCCGAACCTACAGTTACATTTTTGGTCGCCCCTGGTCATTCGCCTGGCAATTGCTGGTGGCACTGGGCTTTGGCATCGTGGCGGTCGCCATTGTTTCACTCTTCGCAAAGGGAATCGTCTATCTGGCAGCGTTTTCTGTCGGAGGGGGGATGGGGATTGAGAAACTTTCGGCTTTGTTGCGCGAGTCACCCGTGTCGGCTCAGCTTCTCAATTCGGCCGAGCCAATTACACTGGGAATGCGGGCGGCAACGATGTGGATGCACGTGGTCGCATTGCTGATCAGCGGTTTTGCGTCCAGCTATTTCTGGACCGCCTATACCATCATCTATTTCCTGTTGCGACAACGGGATGATGGTGTCGAGTTGAACGAAGTTTACATCCGGCCTGAAGATGCAGATGATGATATTCTCCCGCTTGTCGGGATGGCAGCTTCCGATCAACCTTTGGCAGAACGCTCAATCGAAAAGCCAGCCGAAGCGTCCGCAGCCAACTCTTCGGAAGCGAAGTCGGAATCTGAGTTGGCGCAGAAAAGCAATGGCGAGTCGGCAATACCCGATAATCAGGACGATGAAGGGGATCACTCGGACGAGAAGTAAGAAGGCGGTACCAAATTGAAACAAACTGTCTTACCAGCGGAACAAACCCGTGCCCCATGTCAGCCCTGCACCAAAGCCGCTCATCAGCACGACGTCACCCTTGCTGATTTTTCCTGCTCGTAAGGCTTCGTCCATTGCCAGTGGAATCGATCCCGCAGATGTGTTCCCGTAGCGGTCGAGATTATTGATAACTCGCTCCGGCTCGATGCCCAACTGTTGAATGGCATTGTCGATGATGCGGATGTTTGCCTGATGCAGCAGAAACAGCGAAACGTCGTCGATTGTCAGGCCGGCGCGGGAGACAACCAGCTCGATGGTTTCGTTCAACGCCTGTATCGCCCATTTGAAGACATTCCGTCCATCCATCGCGAGATAGTGACCGCCGGCGGCGATACTCTCCGGTTTAGCCGGATTCCTGGCTCCTCCGACAGACATTTCGAGCAAAGGACCGCCACTGCCATCTGCCCCCATTTGGTAACACATCAACCCCTGGTTTTCGTTACCCTTTTTCAGCAGCACTGCGCCGGCACCATCACCAAATAGTGGCGCGGTTCGCTGGTCCTGGGGATTGACAATGCGTGTGTTCGTGTCGCCTCCAATGACCAATGCCAGTTGACTGTTTCCGGTTGCGATATACTGCGCTGCCGTGATGAGTGCATACATGAATCCGGAGCAGGCCGCCTGCAGATCGACCGCGGGACAGTCCAGTTCCAATCGATCCTGCACCAGGCACGCCGTCGACGGGCAATTGAAATCGGGCGTAAATGTCCCCACGAGCAACAGGTCGATATCCTCTCTTGAAACGCTCGTGTTTTCGATTGCTCGTGTTGCGGCTTCGGCGCAGAGGTCGCTGGTGGCTTGATCGGCATATGCATGACGCCGGGACAGAATGCCTGAGCGTTGCTTGATCCAGCCCGGTTCAAAACCGTATTGTTCTTCGAGTTGTTCGTTCGTCACGATCAACTCGGGGACATAAGCGCCGCAGCCGACAATCTGCACGCCCATCAGAGTTTGCGTACGCTGGCTCGATTTGAACAAACGTTTCGATCCCGAAGACGGGCGTTTTTTCGCGTCCACCTGTTTTCGGGATTTTTGATTTGTCCTGTCCTTTTCCGGTTTCACAATTTCTGCAGGCTCAATCTGATCAATTTGTGAGGGGCTTTGGTGCATAACTCTACAATCCGGTAGAGGTTTGGATGAAAGCGTTGGCTCGATCGCCATTTTGACATGTCGGAAAATGTCAGGGACGCTGATTGATTTCTCGCGATATGATTTTCTTGAGGCAACGGGGAGATTCCATCCCGGTTACAACAGGCCTCCGTACAACATCGCACAGGCCGGGCGGAGCTTCAGGAGAGCTTCGTGTTTGTAAAGCCTTTCTCGGCGTGAAGTTTCGAGCTGTTCAGTATACCCGCAATCTGCCGGCCAAGAAACACAGACCTGGTTGCATCGGTTGATACCGTAGAGACATTCGAGTGAAGGTTGATGTATTGATCTGTTTTCACTCAACGACTTATTCGGAAATTAAGCCCTGGCATTCACCAGATTCAACTTCTCTCTGTTGTTTGTACTTTATTTGGAGCATGTTACGCTCTTCTGTACCGAAATGGGCATCGTTTGGCCTGCAAACCAGGTTTCCACGAGCCAGAGACATCACCCAGAAAGTAAACTGTTCTAGTGAACCGTCAAGACCGAAAAGAAGGGTTGATGAAGTTGCAAGGAGCGACAACGGAGCGGGTTATGTCAACC
>JANQSH010000129.1 GCA_028284145.1 Planctomycetaceae bacterium
TTCGTCGCTCGGCTACCTCACTCCAGTCGAGTTTGAATCCCAATAACCATTGTGCCGATTTAAGGAGTTAGACTGTCCACAAAACATGAAGCACCCCAGCTCGTATCTGGTGTTGAACTCCAGACAGAAGCTCCGGTGCTGGCCTCCGTAGTGCGACCACATGAGCAAATTGTCATTGATCTCGGAGAAGCAACTGATGCCGTTTGTTTTGTTGAAATCGTCGCACTGCTGCTGAACGAGGTTTTTGGCACTAGCGAGTAACTGCTCTTTTAGCTGGGGCATCGGCAGTGATTGCAAGAGCTCCCTCATTTGCGGCGGCGTGGCGGGGTCCGCGATAAACTTGGCGGCAACGGCGTTGGTCTCGATGTCTGTAGGCGGCTTGAATCTCGGTGTGAGCGCGCAATCGAATGGGTCGTTGAAGCCAGAAGGTGAGCCAAAATACAGAGATTGCCTCTTGAGGTTTTGGATCGCACGTAGCGTGAATGGCTCGTACTTGTAGAGTATGTGAGGATGCTCATTCACTGACATGGGCTCATGTTGGCGGATAATGGGGCCGTGGATCACCGCTTGTCCGTGGCGTGTTTGTTGTATACGACGCGGACATACGGTGCATCCGCGTGTTCGGGACGCGCTTCGCGTCACCTGAACGTCTGCATTATCCACCGTCTGGGATACCCTCGTGCCACAGCAGAATATCGAACACCCGGTGATGGAACCAATCAGCATCAGCCAATTCGGAAAGGTAATCAGGCGTCGCAGTAACAGGGTCGCAGGTGTAGTCGCGCATGTCAATCAGCGATCGGCATGCGTCCCGAATAGTATCGTGTGACGCAGAAAACCGATCGAACCATGCGTCGTAGAAGCCAGAAAGGTCACCGGATCGCGTCCCTATGGCTATCCGTGCTTGGCGATCATAAATCACAATGGGAAACCGGAGTTTAGCCCAAAGAAATTTAGTCGTACCCGAGAGTACATTTGTGCCGCCATATAGGACGGAAAGTCTGTCGCGAACAGCCAACACAGACGACGCTAGATCGTCCGCGAAATCGTCAGACGTCAAATCGTTGATTACATCAAGTATAGGTTCGTATCGCGAAAGTCCTTTTCCTGTGTCATGTTTGGCGTGAAAGTTACGTGCGATCCGAAACCGCTTCGCAGTGTCAGACATCGCAACCAGTTGTGCATCACGGTCAGTGCTGTTTAGCGCGTTGTGAATGTGTCGTCCTGAACTGAGCCAGTAGTTCAGGTACGTTAGAGCCGCGAACCGTGTCATATCCTTTGCCTTCGGTTTTCAGTTTCGCGAGGCTTTCGTTAATGATCAGGCAATCCCGGTTCCGGCTTTTCCAGTCCTTCCCGACATTCTTCGGCAGTTTCTTGCCCTGCTCTTCAAAAAGCTGTTTCAGCTCTTCGTAGTTGTTT
>JANQSH010000133.1 GCA_028284145.1 Planctomycetaceae bacterium
CGTATTACGCTCTCTTGTGGCGCGATGCACGTCCTTTGATCTGCAAATACAGGCTCCCACGAGCGAAAAGTGTCACACGAAAAGGTAAACTGCTCTAGAATTAAGGGTGTCCCTTCACTTACGCGAAATTGCCGTCGTCGGACGGATTTGAATGCATATCAGGAGTGCTCGTATGCCGACAGGCCCTTCATCATCGCTGCCGGTGGAATTGCAGCAGAAATTGAGCCGGTTGCAATCCCGAATTCGCACGTTGAATCTTTTTCGAGGGGCTGGCAAAGTGGCAGTGGTCGTTGTGATCGCCTGTGCGCTGGCCTTGCTGATGGATGCCCAATGGCAAATGTCTGATACCGCTCGCGTTCTGCTGACGCTGGCATCGTTGGGAGCTATTGCCGGGTCTGGCTGGTATTGGCTCATTCGCCCCTTGTCCAATGCCACAACGAACGCCGAACTGGCGGCAATCGTTGAGCGATCCCATCCTGAGTTGATGGAGCGTCTATCCTCGACGGTGGAATTGAATTCGCCTGAGTCAGAATCGTCATTTCGTGGTTCGCGTTACATGCGAGATGCGCTCACAGATGAAACCGTTGCCGCTGTGTCGAAGGTTGAAATCCCGCAATCAGTTCCCATTCAACAGACACAACGCTGGGCCATCACCGGTTTGACAGCTTTGATTCTGTTGCTGGCTCCGTTTTTCTGGCTCGGATCGGGATACAGTTTGTTGTGGGCACGATTTTTCAATCCCCGCGGCAATTATGACCGTGCCACGAATCTCTATTTTGAAGTGGCGGAAACAGACCAGGTTGTGGGAAGGGGAGATGATGTTGTCATCTCGGCGACTCCCCAATGGCGGACGTCGAAAGAGGATTTGCCCGCACAGGTGCATCTGAACTGGACATATGACGCGGGCGAATCGGATTCGCTGTTGATGCCGTTCGACCCGATGGCGGAAACCTACTCGGCGACACGTATGAGTGTTCTGGCCGACTTCCAGTTTGATATTTCCTGCCCCGATACGCGGACAAAGCAGTATCAGATTCGCGTTGTAGAGCGACCCGAGGTGACTGCGGCGATTATGCAGATTCAGCCACCGGCCTACTCCGGATTGCCGGCGGAATCGATCGATGGTGTGGTTGGCGATGTTGCGGTGTTTGAGCGGAGCCATCTGTCACTTACGTTGGAATTCAACAAGCCCGTGGTCTCGGCAGTCTGGTGCTGGTTGGATGTACCAAAATCGGAAGATGACGACGTAACGAATGCTGCTCCGGTCGAAGCGGAGAACTTCAGCACCGAAGCTGAGCGTACGGAGACGCGTTTCGGAGACGAACATGCCGCAGCAAAAACGTACAGCGAGAACGGCTGGCCTGCACCCGTATCCGAGATTCCGCTGCAGATTTCCGAAGACGGATATTCGGCCAAAGTTGAACTGATGGCGACCCAACAGGGCCGGTTTTCGTTTGTGGCCACCGACGAACATGGTTTGACGAATCTGATTGAGCCTCGGCGAAACCTGGTTATTACGCCCGATGCCCCTCCAAAGTTGATTCTGGATGGCGATGATCGTCCGTTGGAATTGCGGCTGGATGAGCCGTTTGCATTACAGGTTGCCGCGACCGACGATCTGGGACTCGGTGCGCTGGAACTGCATTTCGAAATTTACGGGCAGGCTGGCGAGCGTGGTGTTCTGGAAATGGGGCGAGGTCAGTTGGGCAAGACGGAGGTCATTCAGGATTTTCTGCTCGATTTTCCCTCTTTCGGTCTGCCGAATTTCACGGTTGTCAAATATCGCATCCGGGCGGCGGACGAACGTGCCCTGCCCCATCCCAATGTCGTCTGGTCGAAGACCCGCAAGATCACTCTCCGCAACGACGCGAAATCGCAGGATGAGCGAAACCTGGCGAACCGACACGAAACGGCCAGAGAACTGATTTCCGGTTTGCAGCAGAATTTGGCGAAGCAGCAGGAGTCGGTCGATCAGGCACGCGAACAGGCCGAGCGGGATGGTCGCAACGGAAACGACGTTGATCGAAAAGACGAATTGCAGGAATTGTCGAAACAGGCGATTCAGTCGCAGGCACGGCAGTTGGCCGCCAGGTTTGCGGAACATCCACTCTTCGCGAATCTGACAGACGAAACGGTTGACCTGGCTGAGCAGGAATTGAATGCCATCGACCTGGCTTTGGATTGGGCGAAAGATGCTGCACCTCGGGAGCGAATGGAAAATCTTGCTGATGCGAGCCGGGAACTGAATTCAGCCAGAGAAAAACTCGATGCCATCGCCGAGGAATTCGAGGAACTTGCACAACTTGAACAGGAATTGCTCGAACTGGACGACTTCGCGCAGCGGGCGGAGGAGTTGGCGGAAGAGGCATTGGGACTGAACAGGCAGCGTGAACAACTTCCTGCGGAATCGGAGCGGAACGCGGAACAACAACATCTGGCGAATGAACTGCAGCAGGAACAGGAGCGGTTGCAGCTGGAGCAGCAGGATTTGACCGACAGGTTCAACGATCTGCTTGCTCGGCTGCCGGAACTGCAGAATGCGATTGAGCAGCAGAAGGTCAATCAGTTGAATGAACTTTCCTCCCACGCTCGTGATATCGCGGAGCCGCAGGACTTGCTGGCCGAAGCGTTGCGCAAAGATGCGGATGAAGTTCGTGATGCGTTGCCGGAGTTGAGCCGGGAGCAGGAAGAGATTCTGAGGGAAGCGGAGCAACTCGCGCAGGAAGCGGAGCAGGAACTGGCTGGTACTTCGGTGGCTCCATTGGATCCCGATGAATTGCGAAAGGCCCTGGAAAATCTGAAGGCGGGAAATCTGGATCAGGCTGCGGACGATCAGCAGCGGGCGGCTGACGAACTCAAACGCCTGTCGCGTGAATTGCAGGAGAACGTCAACCTTCCGGATGATCCACAGGAAGCTGTGGAACAACTGGCCGATCGCCAGCGGGAAATCGCGGAAGCCGCTGAAGAGTTGGCGGAACAGGCAGCCGAACAGAATCCGAACGATCAACAACGGGATGCGTTGGAAAGGGAGCAACACAATCTTGCGGCGAAACAGGCCAGCGTCCAGGTTGGACTGTCTCAGTTGGACCTGCCGACGAAGCATCGCAATGCACAACAACAGGCTATTGACCAATCGGCCGAGTCACTGCAGAAAATGGTGGCTGACGAACCGGAAGACGCGAAACAGGCCGCAGCCGACGCGCACCGGCAACTCAAGGAATTGGCCCGGAGCATCGGCTCCCAGGAAGAACGCCAACAGGCGGCGTACGAAGAACTCGCGACTCTCCGTAAGGAGCAGGCAGCATTAAAAGCTGAGGCGGAAGAACTGCTTAAGAGAGATGCCGAAAACCGTCAGCAGTCGTCTCAGACAGAACAACTTGAGCAATTGGCAAAACGTCAACGCGAGCTGGCTGAAGAGCTGGCGAAGCTCGATTCGCCGATGGCAGAAGATGAACTGCGGAAAGCGCTCGAAGATCAGGCCGCTGCCATCAATGATCTGGGGAATCAGCGGGAGCAGAACATTCCCACATCGCTGGAGCAGGCCGAACAGGGACTGGCGAATCTCGAAAAGAAACTGGCTGGCGAACAAACGGCTGAGGAATCTGTTGAGGAGCACCTTAAGCAGCAGCAGGATCTCAACCGGCAAACGGTAGAAACATTGCAAAAACCAGACCTGTCGGAAGAGTTGGCGCAACAGGCCGAGCAGCAGCAGGAATTGGCTGAGGAAATCGCTGCACTCGATGTCCCCGCAGCAGAGAGAGAACGGGATGAGGCTGTGGAATCGATGCGACAAGCGGCCGAGCAACTGAGAAAATCTGCCGAACAGAATTCGGGCGAACAGCAACAGGCAGCCAGGCAGAGCCAAAATGATGCGGCTGAATCGCTGCAAAACCTGCAGGAGGCTTTGGCTCAACGGAAACAATCGCCAAGGCAACAGGCAGAGCGGTTGGCCGATCGTCAGCGTGCAGCGGCTCAGGAGTCAAAGCAACGAGTGGACGAAAACCAACCTCAAACACTTCAGCAACGCGAGCAGACGCAGAATGAACTGGCTGATCTGATCGAAGATGTCGAGCGTTTGCGTGTCGGCGACACGGCTCAGCAGGAAAAAGAAGATGCGCTGGAGACATTGCAAAAGGCACAACAGGCTCAGGAGGCTGTCGCAGAGGCCGCAGCGAAACGGGAACAGCAGGCGAAGGATTCAGTTCCCACCGAACAGAATCCTGCCCCCCAGGAGAACGGGAATGCTCCACCGCCCATTGAAGAGGAATTGCAGCGCTTGATGAAAGAAGATGCTCAGGCGCAGGCCGATGCTGCCGAGGCGCTGGAGGATTTGAAACGCAAGTTCGATGGAGAGCCAGCTCAACGTGAACAGCAGGAGCAGCAACGGGCGGAAGACGAAGAGTTGGCTCAACTCCTGAACGAAGACGGACGCCAACAGCAGGAAGAGTTGGAACAACTGGCCGATTTAGCCGGCGAGTTGGCAGAAGAACAGGCAAAATTGGAGCGTCAGACGGAACGCACGAATGATCTGAACGATCCCGACGACCGCCGCGAAGCACTTCAACAATTGGCTCAGGAACAGCGTGAACTGGCCGAACGTGCGGCCAAACTGGATCAATCTCCGAACCCGTTGAAGCAGGCTGAGGCGCAGCAACAGATGCAACAGGCCGGAGAGTCGCTTCAGAAGGAACAGACAGTCCCAGCTCAACAATATCAGAAGTCTGCCAGGCAGACACTGCGAGAAATCAGCCAACATGCGAAACAGCAGGCTGAGAATCTTGCGCAACAACAAGCCTCTGCCGGTGACCCGTCACAATCTGACTCGACGAGGCAGGCAAAGGAAGAGCAAAAACGGGCGGCCGAAGAATTGAGCCGCCGTGCGGAGGAGCTTGCCCGACGTCAGCAAGGGTTGCAGAAAGAGGTGGCGGGACAATTGCGGGAACAGCAGGAAGATATGGCTGAGATCGCGCAGCAACAGCAGGAACTGGCCAAAAAAGCGGCTGAGATGACCCTCGATATTGCCAGAGAACAGGGAACGAATTCCCCCGCAACCAAAAAGGCGGCCGAATTGGCACGGCACGCCGCTCAAGCAGCGGAAAAGACGCAACAGGGGCAATTGGATCAGGCACAACAGGCAGCACAACAAGCAGCGTCAAGTGCACAACAGGCTGCTGGCGAAGTGGAGAAGGCCAATTCCGACAAACAACAACTGGCCGAAGGATTGGCGAAAGAACAGGCTGACCTGGCAGAACAGATGAACCAGGCGGCTAACCAGCCCGGCCAGCGAATAAACGCCCAACAGTCCGGTCAGGAGCAGTTGGCAAAGCAGGCAGAGCAGCTCGCGCAGCAATTGGAACAGGCGGCGGCTGGACTGCAGGATGGAGAAAAAGGGGAAAGTCCAGCTGCACAACAAACGGCTGAACAATTGAAACAGGCTCAGGAACGGGTCGAGCGGGCACAACATGCCATGCAGCAGGCGGCCGAGCAGTTGCAACAAGGACAGCGTCAGGATGCATCTCGGCAGGGACAACAGGCGGCTGAAGCGATGCAGCAGGTCGCCCAACGTGCTGAGCGGGCTGCTCAGGCATTGCAGCAGGCAGTACAACAGCCTGGTCAGTCGGATGGGCGGAATTCGCCCATTCCAAATAAACTGGCCGAGCAGATTGCAGAAGCGACGGAGCAGTTTCGGCAGGCCCGGCAGCAACTGGCGGAATCGAACGGACAACAATCGGGAGCATTGCAACAGATGGCCCAAAATCTGCAGCAGGCAGCTCAGGCGCTGTCCGACGCATCCGCTCGAATCCCAACGGATAATCCTCCTTCAGCTGGTTCGCCATCGCCGGGACAACCGGGCGGAAACCCATCTTCGGGAAACACCTCTTCCCAACCGGGCAGTCAGGGAAGTGGTGACGGGCGTGATGCACGCGGCCCAATCAGCATTCAGGAACTCGACCAGAAGCTGAAGCGAATGGAAGCACGCAACTGGGGGCAGTTGCCCGGCCATATCAAGAATGAGGTGCTGCAAGGGTCAAAGAAGAAGTCAAACGGCGACTACGCGAAACAGATCAAGCTCTATTTCAAAGAGATCGCGGGAGCCAAAACCGAATGATGGCACGTTGCACGCTGACAATCACAATCGTGTTATTGTTCGTTTTCTTAAGAACGAACGTGGGGGCTTCTCAGGACAATCCCACTGACAAACGGGTTGACGCCAGCATTCAAAAAGCGTTGAAATGGTTATCCAGTCAACAGCGATCTTCCGGTGCATGGATCGCAAACGGGACAGGACGTCATGGTGAATCGACAGCAGGAACATCGCTGGCCATCATGGCATTTCTGGCAGCAGGGCATGTTCCCGGCGAAGGACCGTACGGCTCGCAAATCGATCGTGGCATTCGGTATGTTCTGAAACATCAAAAACCGGATGGTCTACTCTCTCGCAAAGGGGGACACGATGCAATGTACTCTCACGGCATTGCCACATTGATGTTGGGCGAGGTCTATGGAATGGTCGATAAAGAGTTGCGACGACCAGTCAAACGAGCGACCGAAAAGGCGGTGTTGCTCATTCTCAAATCGCAAAACGTTAGAAAGTCCCGCGAGCATGCTGGTGGTTGGCGGTATTCATCCAGCAGCACCGACAGCGATCTGAGCGTGACGGGTTGGCAGTTGCTGGCGTTACGCGCTGCGAAGAACATCGGCTGTGATGTTCCGGCTGATGCCATCGACTACGCGGTCGAATACGTCAAGAAATGTAGACCCCGTAACGGCCGGGGATTTTCTTACCAGGTGTATCATGGTCCGACTCCCACCCGAACCGGTACCGGAATTCTCTGTCTGGAAGTTTGTGGCAAGCACAAGGCCCGCGAAACCATGATTGCCGCCGATTACCTGATGCAGCATCGTCTGGATGAACGGCAGTCGTGGTATTACTACGGCGTTTACTACTGCACCGTCGGGATGTTCAAGGTGGGGGGCAAACACTGGGAATTCATGAAATCGGAAGTTGTGGGACAACTACTGCGTCTGCAACGCAACGATGGACGTTGGGAGTCACGGAATAACGAGAGATCCGCAGGAACGGTCTACTGCACCAGCATGGCGGTTCTGGCGTTGGCAGTGGAATACCAATTCCTGCCAATTTATCAGCGATGATCGATCGGATATTAGTCGCGTAGTGGCAGTATTACTTCGCAGACTGGAATACTGCTGAAAGGGAAATTGTCCCCATTGCATTCGCCGTGGTTTTCAAACGCCCGTTTTTCGGCTATTATTGCGGCCCACAATGGGCTGTCGTGTTCATCGCATGGCTTTTCCAGAATTCCATGCGGCGCAAGTCGCAGTAGAGAAAAGTCGACCGGACAACTCGGCAGTCGGAAACACATTTTTCTTTGACGGGAATTGCAGCAGCGCTCGTCTGGCCCCTTGGAAATGACATCGAGAACTCATGTCGATTGAACTTGCTGAAGACCTCAAAAAACAGTTCACCGATCAATATGTTGTGGTTGCTGACGACGTGCCGGAGTTAAAACGATTTTCCGGACTGACAGGTCAGGTGAAGACCGTGAACATGTCGGGTCGGGCATTGGTTCAGTTTCTCGATTCGATAGATATCAGTTGGTACGACATCGACACGGGCTTTTTGCAAGTCGTTGACAAGCCGGAACCGAAAGCCAAAGGCGCGGCGAAAAAAGATGCAGGCGGGACGAAGGCCGCCAAAAAAACTGCCGTCGGAAAAGCGGGCCTTTCTCCGCTGGAAATGGCGCGTCAGCAAGACAAGGGGGGCGGCGGGGCGAAGCCGGCGGCAAAGAAAATGTCTCCGCTGGAAATGGCGCGTCAACAGGATACTGGTAGAGGTACAAAACCGGTCGCCGAGCCGAAAGCTGAAGAGCCTGCACCTGTCAAACCAAAAGCGGACGGCAAAAAACTCTCTCCTCTGGAACGGGCACGAATGCAGGATGGCGGCGGGGCTTCTGCCCAATCAACCTCGGAAGAAACGTCAACCGAAACAGAGAATGCGGAAAAGCCAGCCGTTGAAGAATTGGCTGTGGAAGAGACAACTGCCAGGAAGAATGTCCCCACAACCGACCCGGATGGGAAAAAGCTCTCTCCGCTGGAATTGGCGCGACTGCAGGACGGCAACAAAGGCTGAATTGTTTCCGCATCGTACTCCCTGTTCTCTTGAGCAGAACACGGGGAGGTTCCTGTGAAAACGGCAACGATTCGTCGAGTTATCAGTTTATCATTTGGTGTGCCGTCTCTGGCTCGTGGGGGGGCCTGTGTTTGTTGACCGAACAACGTTCATCGCGGCACAGAGCACAGAAAAGCGTGATACGTTCTATAGCGGCAGATGGATAAGGTGGCGTCTTTCGATCGGCTATTATCGTTCCAGATGGGGCGTAAGCCGCCACAGATAAAAGTCCGTTGGACTATTCCGGTGAACGCGGCAATGGTTGCAGCGTCAGTTGCAGTTCCTTCTGTTGGCCATCGCGCACGACGCGAACCGCAATCACATCGCCGACCTGCTTCTCCTCCAGGAATTTGAACAAAGCGTTCGGATCGGGGATTGGCACGCCATCGATCGAGACGATCAGATCGCCCCAGGAAATGTCGCCTTCATCGTTCTGGATGGTCGGCTCGAGTTCCGCTTTTTCAGCCGCACTTCCCTCAAGAACACTGCGGACCAGCACCCCATCCAACGTAATCACTCCTCGCTCCTGTAATTGGCGCAGGACGTCGTTGCTCCAGAAAATGATTCCCAGGCCGGGCTGTTCTATCTTGCCATGACGAATCAGTCGAGGGACGATCATGTTGACTGTATCGACTGGTACAGCGAAACCAATTCCGGCGTAGGCACCGGATGGACTGTAAATTGCGGTATTGATGCCGATCAATCGACCGGCACTATCCAGCAATGGCCCGCCAGAATTCCCCGGATTAATGGCGGCATCAGTTTGAATAACACCACGAATGGGACGCCGCGTGACAGATTGAATCTCGCGTCCCAGCCCGCTGATCACGCCGGTGGTCAGCGTCTGGTCCAGGCCAAAAGGATTACCGATCGCGAAAACCTTTTGCCCAACGAGCAGATTGTTCGACTCCCCGATCGGAATGGGATGCAATTGATTGGCCGGTGCATCGATTTTCAATACGGCGATATCGTTATCGGGATCGGCTCCAACAAACCGCGCCTGATACACGGAGTTTCCACCGAGGTTCACTCGCACGGTCTGGGCTTGTCGAATGACGTGGTAATTGGTGACGATATGACCATCGCCATCCCAGACGAATCCACTGCCTGTTCCCTGTGGGAGTTCAAAAAGATTGACGCTGAATCGATCCCGCTTGACCTGCAGACTGGTAATATGCACAACTGACACGTTGGCGTCGCGAAATAACGCGATGGTGGACTGCTCATCTTCCGCCAGATTACCCCGCGCCACGATGGCGCGTGGCTGGGCATCAGGATCATGCAACGGAGGAAGAAACCAGCCAAATTGTTGTGACGCCATTTGAAAAACGAGGATGCCCGTCAACACAATCAAAATGCCGACGAGAAGCCCGTTCACGCGGTTAGGTGGTGCCTTCGAATTCACCGTGCGTGCAGAGTCCGGATTAGCGTCTGGCGGTAGTGAAAACTCGTTGCTCATACTGGCATGCCTGTCTCAAATCCGTTTGACAACGAGAATTTCAAGTCGATTCACCTGGTGATTCCGCTGCGCAAGGAGGTTTTAATTGGCCTGTCGTCGATATGAGAGTGTATTACGCTCTTCTGTGCCGTGATGGGAGCCGTTCACCCTGCAAACACACGAGTCAGAAACACCCGCGAAAAGGTAAACTGTTCCAGGCGGGTGTGCAGTCGATTGCTTCACGAATTCAATTGGGCCGCCTTTTGATTCAATTCTCGAACAGCATCCACAAATCGAACCGTTTGTTTGCTCGGCAGCGCACGGCATTCCTTCAGGATATCGGGTGTGAGCGATTTATTCATCCGTTCGACGGCACCGGTCAGCCGTTTGATCATTTGTTCCGGTGTCAACTGCGGTTTGGTGGCCAGTTTCGTCGGAGCGGCATCGGAAGAATCGCCAGGAGGTGGACTCGCTGCACCTTTCCGGAAAGGTGTATACGCCGTTTCTCTGGCTGATTCTCCGGCAGCAGCGTCAACGGGCGATTTTCCCTGTTTCCCCGTGGTCGAAACTGCATTATCGGCAACGAACGGAGCCTCCACAGGATTCCCCAATGGCAACTTGACCGGAGTCAGTTCGGTCGGCACAAATTGCACATTCGGGTCACCGGTCCAGAAATCGGGTTCCGGTTCCGGGGCAGCTTCCCCGTCATGTTGAATACGACGCCAGGCTTTCATTTCAGCAACCGAACCGTCATTCTGTTCGGCCCAATCGAGACATTCCGCCGCATCATCCCAGGTCAAGGCGACGTAAAAATGCGACCATCGGAGTTGTGAAAAATCGCCATATGTTTCACCGAATTTCTCCCAAACACGTCGTCGCTGATACACCTGGTCGCTGCTGAGGCCAATCAGTGCCGCGAAATCACCATCAGTTCGACCGCGGGCAAACTTCTTCGTCCAGCGGGCAGCACATTCTCCGACTACCCAGTTCGACTCACTGATGGAATTGCGAGCCCGATCAACGAGCGCTTCTTCAGTCTCTTTTGTAGAGGTTGCGATGCTATTCATCGATATCCGTTTCTCCGTTCATGGTGAATTCCCAAGGCAATTTTGGAACGAACGATCCTATCCACGATCGTTTTGGATCGCCACCAGCCACAATGTGTCAATTTGAGTGACATTTCAATTTGCTGGCTGTTGCTGCAACGAAGCCTTGACCCAAACCTCTGCCATCAGTAGGATTCGGTCGTTCTTGGCGATTATTTCCGTTTGGGAGAATTGTTACCTGAGATCGTCTGAAATCAATGATTTTGATGTCGACGAGTTGACGATAACGTGGTTCCAGATGATTTCTGCAGGGTCGAAATTGTTGCTCCACAGGAATTTGGCTGGAACGAGCGGGTCGGTTCACCGATAAAGTGATAAGTGGCCCTTCATTCGGCAAAACAGGCACAATCGGGCGCCGTAGCCAAGTGGTCTAAGGCAGCGGATTGCAAATCCGCCATCCCCGGTTCGAATCCGGGCGGCGCCTCTTACCGAAGTCTCTCATTCACAGGGACTTCGGTTTTTTGTGCGCGAAGAGGTTGAGAAGTCCTTCTAGAGCAGTTTACCTTTTCGTGTGACGGTTTTCGCTCGTGGGAGCCTATATTTGCAGGCCAAGCGGTGTACATCGCGCCACAGAAGAGCGTAATACGCTCTAATGGCATCAGTTACGCCTTTGAAAACGGGTGATGCCTTGCAACTCTGGTTGCGTATGCCAACCATTGTGCGATCTGTCGAATGCCGACGATTCAACAGGTAGTGAACCGACACCCGCATTGCCAATGGCACCAGGGATCTCCTCCGCTCCGGAACTGCCATAGTGGAAACTGGTTGAAGAAGCTCAGTCGCGATACATCGGATGTAATGATCCGATACGTCATATGCTTGTCTCATTGTACTGGGCGGTTGGCTTACTGAATTCGTAATTTGGTTGCTCTTGCGTTTGCTCCCTGCGCATTGCCACAATCAACGTATGTCAAAACACGCCGACTCCAATTCTCATCACGATGATGTCACGATCTCTCGGTTGTGGCGGCTGTCCGCATTCACCCTGCTGATTTTGTTTGGTCTTTTGTTGATTCTGCTTCTTGGTGTATCTCTGTTTTTTGCTGAGACCGTACCACCAAAGCCACCACTTCATTCGTTCTGATGGCGACAATGGGAACAATCGTGAGATTCGCCACCAATGCGGATGATGTCCAGCCTCAACAGAACGTAAAGATCCGCCGAACGACTGTCACCATCCCCCGCCCCGGCAGAACAGACTCGAAACTTCAAAAATATTTGCGAACTGGTGGTCGTTCCTGATACATTCAAAGCGAACGAACCGATGTATTCGGTGCCGTTTCCGCAGATTGCCTGCGCGGAAACCTCACCACTGATACGCACGCATTGAACCAACGGGACAGCACGATGAGTGAAGAAAAGCGACCGTTCGACGAAGACAACGATGATCTCGACAGTCAGGAATTCGCCGAGTTTTTCGGTGAAGATGCGGAGGTCGATTTCAGCAATCTGGCTGATGATGGCGAAGCGGACATCGACGCTTTTCAAGGATTTGAAGCTCCGTCCAGCGATGCGGATGCAACCGCATTCGAGGTCGATCCCGAACTTCCCCAGGAGGATCAGCGGGTTTTTGATGGAGGGGAAACGGAACCTGCTTTTGAGCTTCCTGAAGAGGAACAGCCGACAATTGTCGAACCTCTGGCGGAGACGCAGGCAATACGGATGGACAACGATGGTGAGGATGCGATCGAAGAAAGCTCAATAGTGATTGACGAACAAATGGATTCGGTAATCATTGAAGACTCCAGTTCCAATCTGATGGTCGACGAGTCGCCGATCGAAGATGCGGGTGATGAGATTCCGATGGAAGTTCCCGTTTCCGACGCCGAGATGCCGGTGGCCGAGGAAGCGATGTTTGAATCGCCCGAGTTTGAGACGCCGGAAGGCATTGCTGAAGAATCCGAGGTCGATTTGGAATTGCCTGCCACGGTTGACGAAGAATTTGGTGGCGTGGACGAGTTCGAGCAGGAAGAAGTGGCATCACCCGCGGCGATGGGAGCCGCCGTCGACGACGAGTTCCTCGAAGAGACCGTCGCGATGAATCAGGATGATATGGTCTCGCAGGCTGAAGAGCCACTTGAAGATCAGGAAGACTTCGAAGACTGGGACTCGGAGCCGGTTGGAAGCGATGGTGGTGGCGGAACATTGAAACTGCTGGTCGTCAGCATATTGGCGTTGCTGATTGGGGCCGCTGGTGGTGCTGCCGGGGTCTACTTCCCATTGAATCAGAAGATCAACCAGGCAAACACGGACAAGGATGATGCCATCAAAGAAAAGGATGGTGCGATTGTTGAGAAAAACAAGGCGATCGATGATCGTGATGCGGCTTTGAACGACGCTCGGATTGCACAGGACGCGAAGAATCAGGCCGAGGCCGATCGTGCTGCGGCAGAAACGGCACGACAGGATGCGGAACAGTTGCGCAATGAAGCGGAGTTGGCCAGGACACAGGCTGAAACAGACCGTGACATGGCAATCATGGAGCGGAATACCGCAAACTTGAATGCGATGCAGGCACAAACAGCGGCAGAAGACGCACAGGGCACTGCTGCACAGGCGACGAAAGAACGGGATGCCGCACAACTGGCCGCAACACAGGCAATGACGCGTCAACAGCAGGCCGAAACCGCGAAAGCATTGGCCGAAGCAAACACCGCTGAAGCCGAAAAAGGAAAGAATGAAGCTCTGGAGGCCAAAGCTTTGGCGGAACAGGAGGCGGCTCAGGCGATGGCAGCGAAGTTGATGGCTGATACAGCGAAAGCCGAAGCCGACGCTGCGAAAGCGTTGGCTGATCGCCAGCGGAATGAAGCATTAAAGGCCAAAGCTGATGCAGAGTTGGCGCAGAAAAGAGCGGAGCAGGAAGCGGACCAACTGGCCTCACTGCTGGCAAAAAGTGGCGGAGTTGTTGGTGGATCGAAAGAGGCCGCCATCAGCAAGTTGAAGAGCGACCGCGATCGCGCCGATGGTCTTGCGAAGGCCAAAAAAAACCTCGATCTCGCCCGTATTCTCCGAACCGAGGCGCTTCAGAAGAAAGGATTCGGCGGTGACGAGACGGATGCACAGCGTCTGTTGGTTGATTCTGTCACCTCAGCCCAATTCGCCGTTGAATTCGCGCGGAAAGCGGACGATGAATCACTTTTGCTCGATTCACTCTATTCCCTGGGACGAACCCTGGAGGTGCAAAAGCAATTTTCCGCATCGGTAAAGGCGTACGAAGAAGGTGCTGCGGCAGCATCAGAGCCAAAGGAAAAGAGTCGCTTCAATTCTGCCATCATCCGCGTTCGCATTGCCAGTCTGCAGCAATCAACATCTTCAATCGATTCCTGGGACGATACGCTGCGGATAATTTCCCGGTTCGATTTGCGCCGTCCGAGAAACCTGGGAGAAGTCGCGGCGGCCAATTCCATCATTGCAATATCGCTGCTGAATCAGGTCGAAGACCCGAAACTGAAGCAGTTGAAAGAGCTCGCTCAACTGGCAGAAACAGCGGTCGAGCAATCGGAACGAAAATCACCAGACGCATTTCTGTCGCTGGCTCGAGTTCGGAATCAAATGGCGCAGATTTATGCCAATGCCAACGAACCGATGGAAGCGCTCAAACAGTATGATTTCGCAATTGCGGCTTTGAAAGAAGGGATTCGTGCCTTCAAAACGGCTGATCCCACGGAGTTGAGCGATCTCGAAGGGACGTTGATCATCACGATGTTTGAGGAGTTTGGAAAGGCGACATCGGGGCGGGCGCAAATCTCCGAACCGGATCAGATTCGCAAATACCGCGAAGGCGAGATTCGATTCCGCGATGCGGAACAACAGTTCGCGAAGTCGCTGCAGAATGTCGCGAAGTCGCTGCAGAATGTCGCGAAGTCGCTGCAGGTCGAAAAGGAATTGCCCAACGAACAGGATGCGCGCTGGGCAACCGAGGAGCAGAAACAGCAGTCGAAAAACTGGGCCAACAACGTTGTGTCAACAGCCGGTGCGTTGGCCCAACAACATGTCGCCGTTACTACCGAGCGAGATTTTTTGAAGTCCGAACGGGACAAGTATCTTGAAGCAGAGAAAGTTTGGGCGGAGGCAGGACAGAAGATCGCAGATGCAGTCGATTACCAGATTGAATTGCCCGAGGAAGCAAAACGCTGGTCGGACAACAAGGAAAAATCGACCGAGTGGATTACTGACTTGAAGAACAATGTTGCCGTTGTCCGGTCACAACGGGATCTTTATCTGAAGCAGCGTAATGACCAAATGGTGAGCAATGAAGAGTTGCAGGAGGCCAGGAACGCACTGCGGGTGGAACGGGACCGACTGGATGCTGCGGAAGAAAGGTGGGCTGATTTCGCAAAGAGAATTGCCAGTTCGATTCGATACAATTCGCCGCTGCCAACCGACGAAAAACGCTGGATTGACAATGCCGATGAAACCAAAGTCTGGATGGATGGCTTGGCCATCAATACCGAAGGTGTTGCCGGACCGCCGCCGGAACCGTGCAGCATCGAGTCAGCCAGGCGCGCCATCGAGAATTACTCTGATGGACTTGGGTTTCTGTACGGTGGAAAATACGAATTGGCGATTGACCGCTTTGGAAAGGCGATTGAATTATGTCCCGACGATGCACGCTACCATTACTTCCGTGGTGTTTCGCGGTATTACGCACACGAAGCCGGTTTGGTCGATGATCTCAATGATGCAATCCTCGACATGCATCGTGGTACCGTTCTCGAAAAACAGGATTCGCCAAACCCCACAATCATTTCACGATCGCTGGAACGAATTCAGTTCAAAGCACGGGATTGGATTGAGTCGTATCGCGTCAACGCGAAGTAACGCCTTGTCAAGGCTTCGTTTTGGGGTGCGGATTAACATAACCCGCTCCGTTGTTGCTCCTTGCAACTTCATCAAACCCGATTTTCGGTTGACGATCCACTATCCACTATAGCGCATTGCAAATTATCGTAGCGACTGTTCGATCCGGCTTTTTTCGGAGTCGTCACTCAATGTCATTCCCACTCGGTGTTCATGATTCATGTGAGGGGGGGAAATCCAAAAGAAAGAAGATGGATTCCTGCCTGCGCGGGGATGACTTCTATTTTGCAGCCGTCCGGAAGATTCGATGTGAGTTGCCAATTCAACGCTATGAATCAAGGCAACCCGATCTATATCAATGGTTTTCTATTTGTGGAGGCTTGAACCTCATTTGGAACGGTAATGTCAGCATGAAGGCCGCTACAGTTAAATGTGGCTTGTATATTCTCAACTACAAAGAAGTCAACCGGTTATTTGACGAGACGGCCAATGGCTCCCGGATGAAAGGGAGCGATTGACATCGGAAACGCTATTTACGGTGTCGAATCTTCGCCCGCATTTTTCGCTTCTTCCGTCCGATCTTCCGCCGTCCTTTTCCGGTCTTCTTGGTGCCCATACAGAATCTGTTCCTGTTGTTAAGTGTGTTTGTGTGTGACATGGCACATGGCATCCGGATTGGATGCGAAAACGATAATCGATCCTGGTTTGGTGGCCAAAATATGAACCACTGTAAATCGTTGACTGTCAGATAAAGCAAGCCCGCAATTTAGCAACTCGTGAGATGGGATTCAACCAAACTCCGAGCTTCCATTTTTGTGGTAATTTGAAGGATGTCGAATTCCAAAAAACCCCCGACCGCATGAACGATCGAGGGTTGTCTCCTTCTCGAACCACCCACCCAGCCACGGAATTGGGAGGTTCTCAGTTGGCCAGATCGAAATCAGGCGACGACAGCCGTCTTTGATTCAACGAAATTGGCCAACATATTGACGGTGAACAGATCCTGAATGTGTTCGACCTTGGGGTCTTTTTCAAATGTATCGATATCAGCGTGCGGAAGTTTCTCACGCAACGCTGCGAGCCCTTTGTTGGTCACCATGCCATCGGCAGCAAACGAGGCATCGGCCGAGGCGAGGCCTTCGGGAAAGAGTTCACCCTTGTTGATCTTGATGCCAAATGTCTGTTCAAGTCGGAAAACGATGTCGAGAAAATCGATTGATTCCGCTCCGAGGTCGCCAACCAAAGTGGCTTCCGAGGTCACTTCGTCATCGTCAACTCCCAGTGCGTCAACAAGGACTTCCTGAATTTTTCCAAAGACTTCATCACGCGTCATCAGCTTTACTCCCTGATGGTTTTTGGCCGGTATTCGACCACTTTCAATGAATTCGCCAGACCCACAATTTAACAGCCTTACCGTTCGGGCGATCGAAACAGAGGCCTGTATATCAGCATCCCGTGATGGTTATTGTATATTGATTTCCGGGGGGATCAGCGCCTTTTTTTGGGGAATTCGAGGACAAAATGAGAATTTTCAATCTGACGGACAATGCACCGTCTTGCAATTCCTCAAGCCTGTTGATCCAGACAGATTTCATACGAAGCATTGCCGATCGTAATTCGATCTCCATGCATCAACAGTGATTCTCGAATTGTGCATCCATTCAATTTGGTTCCTTGCCGGGAACCGAGGTCGCGAACAACCAGCTGGCCAGAAACCTCTTCAATAGTGCATTGAAATCGGCTTTCTGACCGGACTTGCACCCCAGCATCGCCGCCACGACCAAGTACGACAGGAAATCGCTCCAGAGGAATATGATCTTCGTCCGTGTTCGACTGAAGACACTTGATGGTGGCTTTCATCCGTTTCACCCTGATTCAAAACGGCATTTACGCAGGTTGTCCGATGCAAGTCAAGTATTCATAACGCTTTTCGAGAAACCAGCGCCAGCAGTCGACTTTCATTTGAATCGAGATTCAACCCGCACATTGTCAGTTTGCAGGGAATCACCACTCCAACGTATTCCACCTGTTCTCCGGGATTTCAAGTTGGTCAGCATTTTGCGAATGAAGTCGTAGCAGGCCCAGATCCTGCTGATTCTTTCACAATTGTTGGCCGAAAACCCGCGATGCTTTCACCGCCATTCAATCAAAAATTGCGGAATGTGCGTCTTCAACATCGTTCTACGATAATGTATCGCTTTAGTTGAGGTTGGCAATTCCGAAATAGATCGACGTTCAGTTACAGCATCGATTCGACACTCAATTTACTGATCACTCCTGAATCCCGGTTCGAATCGAGAAAAAGGTGGGTTGGCAAGTATTGCCAATTTGTGGAGGGAACTTCCCCAATCGCAGAAACTTAACATGACCGTTTCGTGACCAAATGTCAATAGTTGAAACGGTCATATTGGAGATTGTATAAAAATTTGTCGCTTGGCAGTGCTTCTGAATTCGGAGCGAGGTTCCCTGCCAGAGCGTATTACGCTCTATTGTGGCGCGATGCACGTCCTTTGATCTGCAAATACAGGCTCCCACGAGCGAAAAGTGTCACATGAAAAGGTAAACTGCTCTAGAAGCCTCCACGAGCCAGAAACGTCACACCAGAACGTAAACTGTCTGTTGACAGTTCCAAATGAGTACTGTTCCAAACGAGGTTCAGGCTGCCACAGACAAAAAAAACCATCGGACAATGGTCTGATAGCCACAGGAGAGTTCTGGCTCATGTTCAAGAGAGGTCCATTGTTACATGTTGTGCTCTACCAGCCCGATATTCCGCAGAACACCGGTAATATCGGCCGTACTTGTGTTGCGATTGGAGCCAAGCTGTGGCTGATCCGCCCTTTGGGATTTCGACTTGATGAGAAGCACCTGCGGCGCGCGGGGATGGATTACTGGCAATACCTCAAATGGGAAGCAGTCGATAGCCTTGCTGAAGTCGAAGCGCGCCTGGTCGAGCGGAACTGGTGGTACCTGACAAAGACAGCCACGCGGCTGGTCTGGGATGCCCGATTTGAACGGGGCGACGTGCTGTTATTTGGTAGTGAATCGCGCGGGTTGCCGGAGAGTG
Organism: Planctomycetaceae bacterium; assembly: GCA_028284145.1. Lineage (GTDB taxonomy): Bacteria > Planctomycetota > Planctomycetia > Planctomycetales > Planctomycetaceae > JANQSH01. The sequence goes on from JANQSH010000133.1 coordinate 18,603, forward strand.
TGTTGAATCAGCAGCCAATTCGCAATTTGAAACTTCCAATGCACGAAACGGTCCGCAGTTTGAACCTGGCGAGTACTGTCAATACCATCGCCTACGAAGCGGTACGGCAGTTCGGCGGGCTATGAATTGGTGGCCATTCTTTCTCAGGGTTGATTTCAGGTGTGTATGCCCGAGTCGTGCAAGCGACAAGCAGTCCTTTTCTGGCGTGTCGTTGCATGTGGCGGTACCGTGTCGATACCTCGATGAAGAATGAGATTCCTGCACTTGGGATGTGCGACAACTCGGCAAGTTTGCGAAGACCGACTCCCGTCAGCTCGCTTTGGATTGCGGTTCGGTCGGTCCGAAGGCATCCATTGCCGTGTCTTTTACCTTTTTCAGGTCCATTTTTCCTGTTCCCAACACTGGAATCTCTTCAACTTCAAGAAAGCTGTCGCGGCTGGGAATCCAGATGTTGGGTAATCCGGAATCGGCAAGTTGTTTCAGAATTTTGTCAATCGGCTTCTGCAACTCTCGGTGCAGGACAATAATTCGCTCCCCTTTTTTGCTGTCCGGAACGGCTGTCACGGCAACGTTCAATTGACCATCTTCATCTCTGTCGTCACCATTGCCATCGACAATTGCGGCCAGCGTCTCTTCGATGCGAATGTGCGGGACCATTTCGCCACCAATTTTGGAAAACCGGCTTTGCCGCCCTGTAATTTCAATGAAGCCATCCTCATGGATTCGGGCGAAATCTCCCGTGTCGTACCAACCCTCGCGAATGACTTTCGCAGTTTTTTCCGGTTGATTCAGATAGCCAAGCATCACGTTCGGGCCAGTGATTTTCAGCAGGCCTTCCCGTTCGTTCCCGCAGTCGGCACCCGTCTCGGCATCGACGACCTTTGCGCGACAGTAGGGCAAAATTCGTCCAACTGTTCCCATCCGCTTGCCGTTCTGCTCCGCCTGCACGGATCGGTTTTCCGGCACGTTGACAGCCGCGACGGGAGATAACTCAGTCGTTCCATAACCTTCGGAAGGCTCGACACCGAATTTCTCCTTGAACTGAGCCGCCAGATCCTGCGGTAGTTTTTCCGCACCGACAATCACGGTATCCAGCTTCGCCATCTGTTCTTTGGAGCAACGCTTGAGGTAAGTTCGCAGGAATGTCGGTGTGGCGATCATGATCGTCGTGCCGTGCCGCTCGCTCAACTTGCCAACCGTTCGGCCATCCAACGGGTTGAAGTGATAAACGGTTTTGGGCGGCAGACAGAGCGATAACCAGAGTCCTCCGGTGAATCCCATTGAATGGAAGAATGGTAACACGCCCAGTAGCACATCCTTGTTCGTCAGGTGGAAGAGATGGTCGATTGCATCGAGATTCGATTTCACATTGTTTTGCGAGAGCATCACACCTTTCGGTTCTCCGGTGGAACCCGAAGTGAAGATGACGGTCAACAGGTCATCCGAGGAAATCGATTTCAGACCCAACGTGCGATCGTGGATGGCAGCGGGAACGAGGTATGCCGCCGCCGCACCACGCAACTTGTCGATCGCCCCGACCTTCTCCTTCAGGTCTTCCAGGTAGACGATTTCGGCTCCCTCAATATTGAACGGCTTCTGCTCCAGGAATTTGCGGCTGGTCAGTACATGTTTTAACCCGCACTGCTTGACGCAGTAATTCAGCACATCCTCGGAAAGTGTGTAATTCAGGTTGACGGCAACGCGTTTCGACAGCGCAAGAGCGCTATTCACCACGACTGTACCCGATGATGGCGGCAGCAAAACGCCGACCATTTTTTCATCCGCGTCGAGCACATGTTTGTTGAGCAGGCGTCGCATGATGAACGTGCTGGCCAGCAGTTTCCCGCCAGTCAGCTCAGCACCAGTGGAATCGGTGACTTTGGGACGAAACAGGCTTTTTTTCGCAGTTCGCAGAAAAGCACGAGGGGGGACCATTTCACGTTCCTTCCTTCGCAGGGCAGATTCGACGCCGATTTGTTGCACGGCTTGTTCGACGTCGTGAATTGTTTCGGGATGTATAAAGGGTTTTCCAAACGAGATCGAGACCGGATAGGGCCATTGAGACGGTCTTTTCCAGAAAAACCGGCCACCTTTGAAGCTGAAAATGCTACCCCAGAGTTCATCGAGATAAACGGGGATCACGGGGATTTCGGTTCCCTTGATGATCCGCATCATCCCCTTCTGGAATGGCTGCATCTGACCGGTGCGCGTCAGTGACCCTTCCGGAAAGATGCAAACCAGTTCGCCGTTGAGTGCAGCATCACGGGCCTCATTCAACGCGGCAACGATCGCCTTGGGACCATCTTCGGCCTTAACGGGAATGACCTGGAACTGTTTGGCGAGCCAACGGAGTTTTGGATTGCGGGAATAGTCTGCATAGACCAGAAAGCGAATGGGGCGTGATGAGACAAGCGTCAGCAGGATGCCATCCAGCCAGGTTACATGATTGGCTACCAGCAACGCCCCACCCCGCTCCGGCAAGTTTTTCCGACCATGAATCCGCACGCGGTAAACAAACAAAGACAAGATCCAGACGATAAACCGCAGGGTCATTGCCGGCATTAACAGGAATGCATAGATAGCGACCGGGACCGTTCCCAATCCCGCGATGAGAAAAATGGTTTCCGGCTTTAGCTGCAAGTAGTCGTGCAGGAACCAGAACAGTCCCGCAACACCCATCATAAAAGCAAATGCGACGAAGTTGGCCGCTGCGAGAATGGTGCCACGCGATTTCGGTTCGCTGCGATGCTGCAGATTTGCTTCCAAAGGCACATTGAACAGACCGGACGAAATACCCAGAAAGAACAATGCAATGCCGCTGAAATAGAACGCGGTTCGGGTTGATGTTTCGACCATCGGGTCGAACGCATTGTTCGTGACCAGTAGCGCAATTGAACTGACAGTGATACCGACGGCCCCCAGGGGCACGATTCCCAGTTCCACCGAACCGCGCGAGGCAAGACCGGCCAGCACACTTCCCGCTCCCAGCCCGGCAACCAGAACCGCCAGCAGGATGCCAACCTCCAGTTTGTCCAAACCCATGTTGGAACCGTAGGGATCGATATTCATCTGCGCCAGGGAAGCAAGCAACCAGAAAAAGGCAATTCCCAAAGCGGTTCTCAACAAAGCGGCATTGGACGCCAGCAGTTTGAGGTTGCGACAGGTGTCGGTGATGGGATTCAGTGTCGGCTCGCGGTCTGGATTCGCAGCCGGGAGTTTGCGAATCATCAGACTTGTTCCCAGGCCTGTTACGGCGACGCCGATGAGTGCGACTGCGGCTGGCCAGAGTGTTGACAACCCGGCAGGTTCCGTGAGCGAAGGTTGAAACCTTTCAAATAACCAGAACCCACTGATCGTTCCCAGTGCTGCCGCGATAACAGTGACCAGTCCCATCAAGCCATTCCCTTTCGAGAGATACTTGACTTTGAGGATCTCAGGAATCGCACCGAATTTGGACGGTGCAAACAGGGCGCTTTGAGCGCCCATCATCGCGACTACGGCAAACAGCAGGTAGATGTTCCCCCACATCAGCCCGGCCAGGCCGAGAATCATCAGCAACACTTCGGCCACCTTGCAGATGACAATCACGGCTCGTTTGCTGAAGCGATCGGCGAGATAACCGGCTGCGGTTGCGAATAACAAGTATGGCAAAGTGAAACAGGCGAGCCCAAGTGACAACGCGCCGGCCACACCAATTCGTGGGTCCTGCTGCGCGACCGGAACGACAAGCCAGCGGAACATGTTGTCGTTCCACGCTCCCAGAAACTGGGTCAGCAACAGGCCGAGAAAACTGCGTGAACCTGGTGCAGTTCGCAAATCAGCCGTAGCATTGCTCGACGTTTCGCTCATCGTTTTTTCCCGGACATGAGAAATCAAACGAGACTGGATCGAAAGAGTGAGTGGCAGACAACGCCGAAAATGTGTGGTAAGTCTTTACCAGTGCAGCGTGACACCTGGGAGTTAGGGTTGATAAAGTGACAAGGAGTGACAACGGAGCAGGTTATGTCAATCCGGTATCCTGAAGCAAAGCCTTGACAAGGCACCAGTCCATAATATCGATCAATTCTCGGCAGGCCAAGGTTGAATGCGCAATTCGCATTGCCCGCACCTGTCTGGGCGATATCAGTCGGAAAATATCACGCCGATGTAGACGATGATGGCAATCAATCGTCAGACACTTGCACCCAGAGCGCGACTTCCACGGCCGCATCGAGAGGAAGTTCATTCACGCCGACCGCAAAACGCGAGTGTTTGCCCGCTTCGCCAAACAACTCGACCAGAAAATCGGACGCGCCATTGAGGACTTTCGGCTGATTGGTAAACCCATCTGCTGAATTGACGAAGCCCTCCACCCGTACAATTCTCGTGATCTTGTCGAGATCACCGATACTGGCTTTGATTTGAGATAACGCGTTGATCGTGCAGATCCGGGCGGCATGGCTGCCATCGACTTCGTGCAGGTCCTTCCCCACCTTGCCACGGAAGATGATCTCCCTGGCAAGAACCGGTAGTTGGCCGCTGGTGACAATCAGGTTTCCCGTGCGAACTGTGGGGACATAGGAACCGACTGCCGCCGGAGGCCTGGGCAGGATTTCCCCCATCTCTTTCAGGCGTTCTTCGACCCAACTCATGATTCACTCCTCGCTGATTACGTTGACGATGTGTCACTTCTGTTCGCGTATGTTTACTGCATTGTATCGTGATCAGCCGATGGTGGAAAAACAAGTATCGAAAAAGCTGACTCTCCCAGAACTCAGGTTGACGAGCAAACCGGGTTATCCTGCGAAAGTAACCACGTTCGTGAGAATGTGGCTTGAATGCTGTGGCTCGAATGCTGATCACACCACGCTTTGACAAGCGCGTAATACGCTCTGGAAAATGCGAATTGCCTGATTCCCGATATCAGGCATCAAGGCTGATTGAGAGTCGATTGAGAGCCAGAGAACACCGTGGGAGTTGAAGTGAAGCCGTCAATTCATGGAAAATGTTCTCTCAAATTACTGGGAACTTTCCTGGCAGAGGGGCGTCCAAACGGCACGTTCAGGTTTTTCGCGTGATGTTTGACAACATTGGAAGTATTGATCGCAACATGCTTTGCCACTTTCTCAAATCTGAACTGCCGTGCCATCGGGACCACCAATCGGCAAGGTTGCGAAAAAATGGTGTTGCGTGTTGTGTTTTTTCGCTGGCACTGTTATTTGCTTTCGATGGCCGGACTGATCCGCCAGTTGAAGCGAGGAAATCAAAGTCGCCGGTTACTGCAAACCTCCAACAACCGGCAGTCAGCAAACCTCGCCCGGTATTACGGTCTTTGCCATCCAAAAAGTTTTTGCCGTCCAAAAATCTGTCATCATCCGGAAGGCGGAACTTGTCCCGTTTTCATGTTGCACCGGTGAACCGACGTTTGAGTCCATCTGATGGCGGGATTCCTGACCTGGATGCGTCTGGATTGATCGACGAAGAAGTTCATGATGACGACGAAGCGTTTGACGACGTTGACGACGAGAAAGAGCGACATCAACTCTGGTCATTCAATCCGCCCAGGAAGTACCGCACGCCAGCCACGGATTTTTCCAACTGGCCACGGACGAAGGTCGACACATTTGTTCTCCAGCAGTTGAAGAACGCCGGGATCAAGCCGAGTGCCGACACCAGCCGGGCAACGCTGATTCGACGTCTCTCGTACGATTTGCGTGGTTTGCCACCCACGCCGGAGGAAGTGAAGAGTTTTCAGGCGGATGCACGTCCTGATGTATATCACAGGCTTGTCGAGCGATATCTGGCAGATGAAAATTTTGGAGTCGCCTGGGGGCAATACTGGCTGGATGTTGTGCGGTATGACGATACCAACGGATTCGAGAAGGATGACTTTCGTCCCAATGCCTGGCGATACCGCGATTATGTCGTGAAAGCATTCAATACCGACAAGCCTTACGATCAGTTTCTTCGAGAACAAATCGCGGGCGATGAATTGATCCTCGGACCGAACGATCCAGATCGCGCGGAAAAATGGATTGCGACCGGTTTTCTGCGGCTTGGTTCGTGGGACAGCACGGCTGACATATTCGGACGTGAAGACCGTTCGCGCGATCAGTTGCTCGCCGATGTCGTTGAGACGACCAGTGCGGCGTTTCTCGGCATGACCCTCAGTTGTGCTCGCTGTCATGATCACAAGTATGATCCGATTCCACAAACCGATTATTACCGGTTGCAGGCGTTTTTCGCCGGCGTGAAATTTCGTGACGATGTCATCATTGATTCGCCACACGAGCGAAAGCTGATCGATCATCTCAATCGCAAAATTGATGCTGATCTGACATTGCTGAGACAACAGCAGCAGGAACTCTTGGCGCCGGTGCGACTCCGCGCGATTGAAGCCCGGAAGGCGTTGTTTCCCCCCGACATTCTTCGGGATTTGCAGATTCCTGAACCGGCTCGATCACCCGCTGTTCAACGACGGTTGGAACCCTATCTGGCGAGAATCCAGTTTTCAGACAGCGATCTGGCGGAGGTTCTGTCTCCAACGCTGAAGGGGGAGTACAAGTCACTCGCCGGCCAAATTGCCAATCTGAGGATTCAGCGGAAACCACACGCCCGGGCAATGGCGATGTCGGATTATGCACAAAAGATCCCGCCAACGTTCCGCCTGGATCAGGGGGATTATCGTCACCCGCTTGAAGAGGTGCATCCTGGTTTTTTGTCAGCGATCGGTTCTCTTGATATCCACATTGACACAGAGCAAGGTCGATCAACCAGCGGTCGTCGCAAAGCTTTGGCGGAATGGATTGCTTCTGCGGATAATCCTTTGACCGCGCGCGTGATGGTGAATCGGGTCTGGCAGAAACTGCTGGGGCGCGGTCTGGTTGAGACGCCGAATGATTTCGGCTCACAGGGGACCGAGCCAACGCATCCCGAATTGTTGGATCGACTCGCAATCGAGTTTGTCGAGAATAACTGGAGTGTCAAGCATCTGGTACGCACAATTGTGATGTCATCTGTCTATCGGCAGCAGTCCGCAACCAATCCGGTTGCCACGAAAGTCGATCCACACAACCGGTTGTTCTGGCGACAGAATGTCAAACGGCTCGATGCCGAAAATCTGCGTGATTCGATGCTGATGGTCTCGGGTCGATTGGACGAGCGGTTTTCTGGTCCTCCAGTCTGGCCGGCGCTGGAAAAGAAAATGATTCTGGAACGACCTGCTGTGCTGGAGTGGGTGAACAAAGCGCATGAAGGTCGGCTGCAAGGCTGGTATGCCGATCCGCCCGGAAGCGACAACGTGCGGAGCCTCTTCCTGATTCAGAAACGGACTGTCCCCCTACCCTTTCTTCAGGTTTTCGATCTGCCGGAACGAACGCTGTCATGCGGACGGCGAAACCAAACGACTGTTGCACCACAGGCGTTGGCTTTGTTGAACAGTCCATTCAGCAGCCGGACCGCGTTGTTGCTGGCACGACGGTTGCGAAGCGAAGGTCATCAGGAGGCTCCCCATCAGATTCGCCGGTTGTATTCCATCGCGTTGTCGCGAGAGCCGGACGCCGAGGAAATGAAACTTTGCCTCTCGTTGTTGGCGACACATGAAGCACAACACCGCCAGTTGAATGAGCCACTGCTTGTGTCAACGCGGAAACAATACCTCAGAAAGGCACGTGGACAGCAGACACAAATGACCGCTCCCCAGACTCCTTTGAAGCAATCGCTTCGGCAGGTGACTTCAAAAAAGTGTTGGACTCCCGAATTTCCAACCGACGACTCGCGTCCCTGGCTGAAGAGACAGCCGCTTCCACTGGAGCAGCCTCACAACGCGCAGGAAGCGGCGTTGACCGATCTTTGTCGGCTGGTTTTTAACCTGAACGAATTTGTCTACATCGACTGACATGGACCTGATACGATTGGTTTTGAACAAGCGGACCAATTGAAATAACTGCGATGATCCACCAATCAACAACACAATCTGGTCAACGCCCTGATTCGCGACGGGAATTCCTAAGGAAAACCGGCACCGGATTTGGCACCGTCGCATTGGCTTCGCTGATGGGACGGGACAGACAGGCAATCGCAGCGGAATCCCGAAAGATCGAAATTGACCCGTTGCGGCCCATGCAGGTTCGTGCGCCGCATTTTCCGCCCAAAGCGAGGAATGTCATCTTCCTGTTCATGTCCGGCGGTCCAAGTCAGATTCAGACGTTCGACTATAAACCGGAATTGCACCGCCTCGATGGAACCGAACTGCCGGAAGATATTCAGCGTCGCAACGACACCATCGGAGGCGTCTTCAAACTTTGCACCAACCGATTGATGGCACCACAGGTCGACTGGCAGCCGCACGGTCAAAGTCGATTGTGGATTTCGGATCTGCTTTCTCACACTGCCAAACATGCGGATGATCTTTGCGTCATCAAAACCATGCAGGGGGAAAGTGCGAATCACGGGCCGGCTTGTTACCTGATGAATACCGGCGCGATTGTCCAGGGGCGACCAAGTCTGGGTTCATGGGTGACATACGGTCTGGGAAGCGAAAACCAGAACCTGCCAGGTTTCGTTGTGTTATTCAAAGTTGGTGCATTGGGAGGAGCCTCCAATTGGGGACAGGGGTTTTTACCGACCGCCTTTCAGGGAACGCGCTTGGCCCATCGAGGTGATCTTGTTCGTTTTCTGAAGTCAGCTTCTGCATCACCTGCCATTCAACGCAGCACGCTCTCGACATTGCAGCAACTCAATCGTCGTCATGCACAAACGCGAACACACGTCAATGACCTGGAAGGCCGAATTGCGAGTTATGAACTTGCCTACCGGTTGCAATCCGAAGCGATGAACATCGGTGACTTATCGGGTGAAACCAGATCAACATTAGCCAGCTATGGTATCGATGAAGATCCGACTGACGAGTTCGCGCGGATGTGCCTGCTGTCACGACGGATGGTTGAAAAAGGTGTGCGATTTGTGCAGGTTTACAGCGCGTACGACAAGAGTGGCTGGGACGGACACTTTCGTTGCGACGACAACCACCGCGCGAATGCTCTGCAGACCGACAAGCCCGTTGCCGCATTGCTGGCAGACTTGAAACAGCGCGGCCTGTTCGACGAGACACTCGTCATCTGGGGCGGGGAATTCGGTCGTACACCAATGTCACAGGGAAAGACCGGCAGAAATCACAATCCGTACGCATTCAGTTTGTGGATGGCCGGTGGTGGCGTGAAAGGAGGACGATCTTTGGGGATGACAGATGACTTCGGGCTTTATCCCGAAACACGCCCCTACTCTATCCGCGATCTGCACGCGACCATTCTCGCTGCTCTCGGAATGGAAGCGGATGACCTCATCTTCAACCATAATGGACGCCCTGAACGATTGACCGGTGTTGAAGCCACGGCTGAGGTCATCCCCGGTGTGCTGGATTAGAGCGTATTACGATTTTCTGTGCCGAGATGAACGTTGTTTGGCCTGCAAATACAGGCCCCCACGAGCCAGAGACGACACGAAAAAGTAAACAGCTCTAAACCCCATCGCGTTGAGTTTGCTGCTCAGCGGCGGAATAAACGGTTGAGGTCAAGATTGCCCGGCAGTCGATCTCCAGCAGCGACCTTCTGCAGGAATTTTTTCGCCAGATCTTCCTGCAGATTCAGGTCCGACAACACTGCGCCATAGCGTGTATTCAAGCTGGATTGCAACTTGTTCACGCGTTCGGTGATTTGAGCATCGGCCTGTTGAACCAGTTTTTCCTTTTGAGCAGCGATCTGTTTTGCAGCATACTTTTCCATTCCATGTGCAAGTTGGTCGCCCAGATTTGACTGTACCTTCCAACTGGGGTCTTTCACCGTGCCGCTGAGGTCGACATTCGCTGTCAGTTGTTGCACACTTTTCACAGCCGACTCGATTGCGCCACTGACCTCCGGCTGCACACTTTCGGAGATCGTCGGCTTGATGTCCATGTTGTTCAAAGTGAGAGAAACACGTCCAGTCAGGTCTTCGCCGACAATCCGCACATGCCCGATGCATTGCGTGTGCCCGGCGGTCACATTCAAAGTCAATTTTTCCGCATCACCCAGCAGGTACTCGCCCGGACGCGGCGTTGTGAATGTCAGATGCCAGTCCTGAATCGGTTTTTCGGGGCGCAGGTCAACAATTCCCTGGATATAGACACCCTGATCTCCCTGAGAGTGAATTTCGACAATCATCGGTTCATCCAGAGTTTTTGGATCGGAGGTGATGCCTGTTGCCACTCCCTGGTAAGCAATCGGTTCCCCATCGATGTCGATCTCTCCCGAAAGTTTCAGGCGTTTGATCGCGAACTTCGGCAGTGGCTTTTCCATGGGAAACAGAACCATCCGGCCTCGGAAACGCTCCGGCTCCGGAGTGTCGGAAAATGCCTTGGCGTACTTCTGAATGAACTCGATCCATTCGGCTGCTTCTGTCAATTGCTGCTGTAACTCAGGCCCCAGCAATTGGCGAGAAATCGATTCGGCATCGAGTTTGAAATCGTTGATGCGGTTGCGGATATCATCCAGATCCTGTTGTCTTGCTGCGTTCAGTTGATCAAAATCGCCACGTGCACGACCGGCCAGCGTGTTGAGTTTCTGCCGCAGTTGTTGCGCTTCCCGCAAAAGATTCTGGATTTCCTGTGCTGACTCCTGATACATCTGAATTCGCTCAATGGGATTGTCGCCCGCGTTTTTGATGCGGTCTTCGAGAGCCTTGATGCGATGTTCGTAATTTTTCAGTTGTGCTTCGAGTGAATCAAATCGCTGTGTCCAGTCAGCATGCATGCTTTCGGCCATGCGGACGGATTCAAATTGACCCGGGTCGAGTTGTTCTTCCAGCTTCAGGACAACTCCGTCGAGCCATTGTGCGCCAAACTCCGCAGCCCTTTGTTTCAGTTTCTCGCTGAGACTCCATCCCAGACCGGTGGAATCCGGAGGTGGGACATCGTCCAACTGTCCCGAAGTTGCGCGCGGCGTGCCGAACTTCAAACCTTCAATCGTCGCATCTTTGATGATGTACGATCGCCGCAACAAAGCCGAACCAGACAGGTCAACATTGAGACTCTCGAATTCGATGAGGTTGGTCATCGGGTCGCTCGGGTTGGCAATTGCGACGGTGCGCAATCGGGTATCTGGCGGGAAGAACTTTGTGGTCACATCATCAATGTCAACTTTGGCACCGGCAACCATCTGACCGGACTGCACCATCGAAAACCGGATCAACGGGTCGAATCCGAACGCGAAAAATGCCCAGACAATCGCCACGATGATGACACGCGGAATCACATATCCCCAACGCATATTTCACTCCAATCCTTTGGATGAACGCCTGCGAACAATCGGAAAAACGAATACGTTACAAAGTTGGTTTGATGATTTTACCAGTCCACTCGGCTCCCAGTAGAACACGACCGATCCACATTCGTCGGATTTTTGCAGAGAGGATCGGCAACAGTCTGGCAATCAACGGCTGTGACAAAAGATAGAGCGGGTAGCAGAGGATGAGTCCTGTCACCAGGCTGCCGAGGACAACTGTGTTATTGAAATTCGTCCACGGAACAACAGGTTGATTGGCAAACACCGTCCAGTAGGGAATGAGCGGTTCGACGTTGAGTAGAAAATAGCCGATTTTGTCGGTCAGCGGATCGATCAACATGCCAACCCATGAGAATAGAAAGGCTGAGAGCATTCCTGCCGCAAGATTGACGCGCGACGCACAAAGGATGGTCATCAATGCGACCGCGATCAAATTCCCCTTGGGAACAAGTCCGATGACCATTCCCATCGCAAATCCGAGTGTGACCTGCCGGGGCGTCGAGTCGGCGGAGATCGCCATCGCAACAAATCGAAGTGGACGAATGAGGAATACAAAATTGCCCATGCGGAGCACTCCTGAGATTGGAATTGAGGCGCTCGTCGGGGAAATGGATTCGTCGCGCCGCCTGGTGTTGGAGGAAAATGAAAGGTGGCGGATTGTCTGGCGATGTGCGAGATGTGTCAAGTCGAAGGGAGCGTGAAAGAAGGGCTGATTCAGCGGCAGGAATTGCCGAAAGTCAGCAGGCAGGGGGGGCGATGTAAATTTTCAACCGTCATTCCCATGCGGTGTGGAATCCAGTCTTCCGGCATGCTCTGAATCCCCACCTGTGCAGGGATGATTTGAGATCGTCTGTCTGGAGCAGTTTACCTTTTCGTGTGGCGGTTCCCGCTCGTGGGAGTCTGCGTTTGCAGGCCAAAAGACGATTTTCGCGCCACAGAAGAGCGTGATACAATCCAGCCGCGTCGATACCTCGACGCGGTACCGCCGTGCGTAGCACGTTGGCTGAATCAATTCTTTGCGACTTCGAAAGAGCCATCTTCTCCCCGACATGCTTGCCCAACTGTGTAATGCAAAGCATGGCATACAGGAAGACTCAACCCGCCCGACAACCTGTGTTGCCACAGGTGTGGCAACACAAAAAGGGAGGAGACGAGACATCTATCCTCATCATCTCCTCCCCGGATTTGTGGTCGATCAATCGTGCCTCCTGCATGAACCAACCGATTTTATATCGGGTTTGACACGTGAGCGTAGGCAGGCATACCATGCTCACCGATATCCAGACCGCGAGATTCTTCTTCCTCACTCACGCGCAGAATGTTGAGGCCTTTCATGATTGCGAACAGAACGAGCATTGTGAAAAATGCCCAGACGCAGATCACAACGGTCGACTTCAACTGAATCATGATGTATTCAGATCGAGTGACCGCTTCCATGATGACTTCACCGGCGGCATTCTTCATTTCGTTGCCATCGGCATCAAGTTTTGCGAATTCAGGTAGAACAGCCCCAAAGATTCCGGTAGCGATACCACCCCAGACACCACACAGGCCATGAACGGGCCACGCACCAACGGGATCGTCAATTTTCAGGCGATCCAGCAAGATGATACCGAAAACAACCAGCACACCACCAACAGCACCGATAATTAACGCACTTTCCTGTGAGACTTGATCGCAGTTGGCGGTGATCGAGACAAGACCGGCCAGCACGCCGTTGAGTGCCATCGTCAGATCTGGTTTGCCAAACATGATCCATGAGGCGAATAATGCGACAGCACCACCGGCCGCCGCCGCAATCGTCGTGGTGACAGCACACCAGGTCGTTGTTTCGGCATTGATGGCGTCGGAATATGCCAACTGGCTGCCGGGGTTAAAGCCGTACCATCCGACCCAGAGAATGAAAACACCCAATGCGGCCATAGCTATGTTGTGACCCGGAATCGGAATGGACTTGCCTTCAGCCGTATAACGACCTTTACGTGCACCCAGCACAATCGCACCTGCCAGACCAGCAAAGCCGCCCACGGCATGTACCACGACCGATCCAGCAAAGTCAGCAAACCCCCATTCCGCCAAAGGCCCACCGCCCCACTTCCACATGCCGCTGATCGGATAAATAAACCCGGTCAGGACTACCGTATACACGAGATATCCCACGAATTTCATTCGACCGGCGACGGCACCAGAGACAATCGTTGCAGCAGTCGCGGCAAAGGCAACCTGGAACAGAAAGTCAACAGCATTACTGGCGTAAGGTTCGCCATCAACGTATGTCGGTGATTCCGTCCAGTTTCCATCGGAATCCTGCTGGGCATCACGTGAAATAAATGTTCCGCCCCACTTGAACCAGGTGACTTCTTCTCCTTCATCCCATCCCGGATACATCAGGTTGTAACCAACAACGAGAAACAGCAAAACACCGAGGCAGAGGTCCATTACATTTTTGCAGAGGATATTCACGACGTTCTTTGCTGAGTTCAACCCTGCTTCAAGCATTGCAAAACCGGACTGCATGAAGATTACCAGCACGGCACAGAAAAACATCACAATCGTGTTAATTGTGTATGTTAATTCTTCCGCTGCGGTCCAGGTGAATGACTCTTCCTCCCTCTTTGCGTCCGTATCATCTCCATCGGCAGTCATCCCTTCTGCGCCGTTGGCGGTTGACGACTCATCACCGTCTGCATCGGTCTCTTCGGTGGATGTCGAACCAGTTACTTTCGTCGTTTTGCCACCGTCTTCAGACTCAGAGGCGGCATCGGATTCGACTTCCGCAGTGGCAGCATCATCGGTTGAGTCTTCGTTTTGGAGTAACGCAACCAAAACCTCGGATGGTGATTCCGCAGCGAAAGATGACAGGGGTATCGTCCCCGTCATGAGGAGTGCCACCATCATCAGTGGCACGAGCGCTGTGCGACGCAAATTCATTGTTTCTTCCCTCGTTGTTACAGTCGAGTCATGAGTTTTCCGGTTCGTGGCCACCGAAACTCTGGCGGCTGGACATCAATTCGTTGTCAAGTCGAAGAAAATGTCGCGAAGGCCTCCGAGGAACGACAGATCATCCTTGTGCAGCAACTCTTTCCGGCCATTATCGCAGACGCGTTCTGCGAATACGGAATGCCCCGAACCTGCTTGTCAAGTCGTGAGTCAAATCAAGTTGCGACCTTTGCGGACAATTTTCATGAAGTTTTCGGGAAAGCAATTATTGTGCCTTTTTCTAGGCGTGCTGCCTGTGGGTGAGTTGTAAGATTCTGCTGTTGAGAGTCTTATAGTGTTTCTTCTCGCGCAGCAACGATGTCAAACTGGAGTATTCCTTATCGACCTGCTGGCTGAAAGGGCATAGCTGCCTGGTAAGCAGGCGGATTTTGAGAGACATTCATTTGTGGGATTCATACCGTTAGCGGGGCGACAAAGGGAGAGGAGAGCCACAATGTGAAAGGGCTGTTTCAGCTGACCATTCTGAGAGGGGACAGCATTCCATTTCGCTTGATTTTCCGATCCGGACGAACGGTTGCGGTGTGTCAACGTTGCCGCAGGTTGCAACGTTCGATAGACTCTCCCCTTCGGAAAAGAGAACGGTCGGAGAGGTGACAGAGTGGCCGAATGTGCTGGTCTCGAAAACCAGTGTACCGGCAACGGTACCGTGGGTTCGAATCCCACCCTCTCCGCTAACAGAAGCTGTCCCCTTGGGGACAGCTTCTTTCGTTTAGGGGACAGAAAACGCCGCATTCCTCGGGAAATAAAGCACTTTTCACACGATCGCTGTTTTGTTGCGGACAGAATCGTGCATGCGTCTGTCGATATCAGGACATCATTTCTGACACAATAATGACACAATGAAATTGGCTCCAGAATCGACGTAAGTGTGATAGACAAGACTGTGATTTTGGTCCGTTTTGGACCAAAAGAAGATGGTCAGAGGCAATGACGCCCAATAAAACATCAACGACGCCCAATAAAACATCAACTTTCTGAGAGCCTGAAACCATCATATCTGACGACCTCAGCCCCTCCACCCCTCGTTACACCCCACCAGGGGCTTCGGCGATTCACAGCACTCTGAATCAGGTCCTCCTCACCGAACTTAGATTCGATTTGTCCCAGGAAACGGCCAAATCAAACAAAGTGACCACGAATTCGCTTCACCGAACATAGATCACTTTGCGACCAAAAGACTGTCTCAAAGAACCAAATGGACCTTCTCATACATCAGAAGGCCGTTTCGCTCGAGGGAACGCCGTACAACACGGTAGGACTCCTCTGAAGTAGCAACAACGCGTATCAAAGATCAAAATCTAAAGAGGCAAAGTCATCTTGGAGTACCAGTCGAATTCTCTTTTCTTCAGACAGCCTCTCTCGCACAAATTTTCTATTGATTTTGTTAAATGCCTGAATATCTGTGGCAACAACGACTATCAAGCTGACTCCAGCCAAGACATTTCGAATGAGATTTGAGATGACTGCCGAGTGTCCAGTCTCCACCTCGATCGCGACCTTCTTTCCGGCCTTTTCTGCCAGGACATCACATCGTCCGGTGACGTCTGCATCGCGATTCGACTCAACGTTTACATCGAAACCAAGTTTGGAGAGATGACTCGCGTACCTTTTCTTAAAGTACTCATGTGATTGTCGTTCTTTCTGCAATCGCTCAGGTAACATGTCAAGCCATTCCTGAGCGGTAGAAGTCGGCGATAGAACCACCCGAAACGTTCTACCGAACTTCATCTGCGCGGTTGTGACAACATTCTCTGAAACTAGAAACTGTCGCAGTCGGTTTCCTTTTGAGTTGCTCAGACCAGTACGTTTATATCTCAGTGGAATTCCATCCAATGGGTGAGCGATCACATCCTTCAGGAGTATGGCTGACTCCTCATAAGTGTCTTCAATCGTAAAAGGCTTTGGCCTCTCCATGAAAACTACAAGTACCCAGTCTTAATAAAGGTTTCGATTGGAAACCGTCCCTTCTTCCTTCAAGACCCTCTGGGGTGCTTCATGTTTTGTGGACAGTCTAACTCCTTAAATCGGCACAATGGTTATTGGGATTCAAACTCGACTGGAGTGAGGTAGCCGAGCGACGAA
>JANQSH010000134.1 GCA_028284145.1 Planctomycetaceae bacterium
TTCGTCGCTCGGCTACCTCACTCCAGTCGAGTTTGAATCCCAATAACCATTGTGCCGATTTAAGGAGTTAGACTGTCCACAAAACATGAAGCACCCCACAATGTCAGCGATACCAGCGGCGAAGGAATCGTGAACGTCTTTCTGGTAGAGCGTAGAACGCATTCGTCGCACGAGAACCGCGTCCATGTGAATGGTTGCCTGCACCGTCCACTCTCTCTGACATTCGATTCCGCAGGGTACTGGTTCGCTTCTTCAGTTTGTTCACGAGTCAGGCGTATCATGCTTCAAGTGTACCACGTGCTTATGTGGTGATTCCAGCGAGAGTATTACGCGGCAAACGCGTTAGTTTGACCGAATTTCTGTCGTGACACTTTGCGTATCGTATCCGCTCTACGCGGAACGTACTTCGGTGGCGGCAATGTAGTCATAGAAAGCGTATGCGGTGCCCCTTGAATGAGCATTCGAAGGTAGGCGTGATATTTCGGAATCTGCATCAGGTCTTCCGGCATCAGACCACGCCGCAGTGATCGCTCACCGAAAAAGATCATCCTGGAAAGGCACTCGGACTTCAATGTCCTCATGAAACGTTCGACGTAGGCGTTCAAATTGGGACTCTTCGCGGGCAGCAGAGCGATGTCGGTATCCGTGTTGTTTTCGACGAAATTGCGGAAGGCCAGAAAAGCGCCATCCCTATCCATGATGACATGGCTTGCGTTCCGTAAGAAACCATCATCGAAGTCGTAAAGGTTGCGGCAGACCTGTTTCATCCAGACGGCATTCGGATTGGGCGTGACACCGGCGATCTCGACTTTCCGCGTCTTGAGATGCATGACGACCATGACATAAAAAGTGACCAGTCCTCCCTTGGTCCAGACCTCGATCGTCGTGAAATCCGTAGCAAAAAGAGTCTCCCAGTGTGCCTTCAGAAACGTCTTCCATGTAGTCTGACGCTGGCGATCTCGAACCGGCTCGATTCCGTTCGCCTTCAGCACATTCTCGACTGTCGTGTCGGAGATGTCATGTTCCAGATTCAGCAGCGCGCCCTGAATACGGTCGTAACCCCAGGTTGGATTCTCTCTTGCGAACCGCAGAATCAGGTCCACGACCTTCTGTTCGATCGGAGGCCGTCCAGCCAGAGAAGCCGCCGATCAACCGGTTGTTCTCTGACTGTTCTATCACATGGGCCGACCAACCCGCGACCCGCACCGTCATCCAGTTTGCCCCTGGTTGTCTTGACCGCCGCAGTAATGGCCGAGAACAGATCGGCTCCGGTGGAAGTCATGGTCCGCGATGCGCAGGTCGATGCGTTGTATTCATGTTCGGCGTACAGAATCAGCGACATCCAAATACGTTGTCATCCTGCAACATGGTCGTTTCCAAAAGACCCGTTAAGCAGCACGGACCACTGTTTAGACCGCTTATCAACCTGTTTCAAACAGGTGCCGGTTAATCCGGCTGTTCGTTCTGCAGGACGTATCGAGACGTGAATTCTCACAAAGAACGATCATGGCATACGTTTTGCTTTTCACCATTCACCGCGTGCGGATTTCCTGCGTACGAATGTTCTCCGACTCACCATCGATACACACAACACGACTGAACAACATGCCCACCGAACCAATTTCCCCGCGCAGCCAGCGTTCGACACGGCGATCCGTCGCCGTGGCTGCGACGGCGGCGCTCGACGGCCATCGACTCATTCAACTTGGCACCTTCATTCCCGACACACAATTGCAACGTTACTGGCAGATGGCCCGCCACCAATTGCGAAATTGGGACCGAATTCTGGAACAGGGTCTGGTCTATCTCTCCTCTGATGAGACGGACAGGCATCGTCACGCCTGGCATGAATGCGAGCCGGTCCTGCAGGAACTCTTCATCAATGAGATTCTGTTACGTGTATGGGGCAGTGTCCTCACCGCTATGGATCTCGAAAGTGGCAATCGTCATGCGGCACCCTGGGCGAAAAGTGTTCTGTTGACGCAACAGCAGGTTCGCCGGCGAGCATTGGAATTTCTCGTGCAATGCACGGCTCCTGTGAATGTCTGGCATACGGGGCAGGCTCCCACTTCGGAATGTCGCGCGGAACCGAGTAATGGACGGTTTGAGATTGCGGATTCAAGTTACATTGAAATGGACCGTCTACGACGCAAATGCGAGCGATGGACAGACATTCTGCTTGGACAATGGGTGGTCGCATTCAACCTCGATCAATTTGCGTTTGACGCCAACCGGTCACGCGAATTCGGGGAAGAGCAAATCGAGACGGATGCGACGTTTGAGGAACACTCTTATTGGGAATTTGTACACGCCGGGTTAGCCGGTGCATTTTCCAGCGACAGATTACCGGCGCTTTCCGAGCGCGACGAAAACGCACTGGTCGAAGCCGTTGTTGACGCATTCCCGCCGCGGGTCGCTCCACCACATATCGAGCTGTTGGCCCTGTTAAGCGGAGCAGAAGAGTTCAATCGCAAGGAATACGAATCCGATCATCTTGAGTTTGGTTCTCCTCCTCCATCGGCAAAACCTGCCGGTGAATCCCGACGACCCGAGTCGAGTTCCGAAATCCTGCGATTTCGGCATTTGCGGGAAAGGGTTTCCGACGAGTCACCATGCTCGGACAATCGACACATGGACTTCCCATCCAGATAGTCCGACGGACTTTTATCTGTCACAGCTTGAACCTCATTTGAAACTGCAATAGCAGTGTGAGGGCCGATACAGTTCAATGTGGCTTGCAATAAAACAGGTTACGCTCTTCCGCCGCGATGAACGTCGTTCGACCTGCACCTTGTCAAGGCTTTGTTTTGGGGTACGGATTAATATGTCCCGCTCGGCTGTCGCTCCTTGCAACTTTATCAAAACCGGCTTTTCGTCTTGACGGTCCAACAGTTCCTCGCGAGTCAGAGACGTCACACAAAAAGGAAGACGGCTCTGGAAGAGCCATCCAGCCGCAGAATTTGCTACAAAGCAACTCAAGCATTCTATTGACTTTTCCCGAAGAATCTCATTAGGATAACTACACGTCTGGAAAATCAAACTCCGCACTCCGTCACACCCAACCATGAAAAACGTCGCCGCAGAATTCGTAACGCAAACGGAAGCCGTTGGAAACAACGTCGCTTTTTGCTGGCGATTTTATTTTTGGTTTCGATCCACGGGTTCCGGGGAGAACTTCCTGACATAGTTTGACTGCCAAGTATGTTCACGAGAAGGCCCTGAGACCCACGCCGGTTTCAGGGCTTTTCTTTTTGTCCCTTTGATGGGGTGTTACTGCTCTGGGAAAGTGAAACCGGCATTCTCTTGCAATCGAGACTGATGATTGCTGCATGGCGGATGTCTGAGATGGGTCGTAAGATTCAAACCAGACAATTCTGCCGAAACCAAAGGACCAGACTTATGATCGTCGTAATGAAACCAAATGTCTCGCAGGAACACATCCAAATGATGACCAAACGAATCGAAGACCTGGGACTGAAGGCTCATGTAATTGTCGGAACGGAGAGAACCGTCATCGCCGCTGTGGGCGATGAGCGTGATC
>JANQSH010000141.1 GCA_028284145.1 Planctomycetaceae bacterium
GGCATGCCTGGGGCGTATCCGATGCCGATGTTCCCGGTGTTCACGACCGGTTATGAAGTGCCGCCACACGATTCGACCTTGGATATCGAGGTCGAGTGACCGCTGGTCGGTGTTTGACGCGCTGAACGAGTTCTTCACTCGATCCCCTCGGCCTTGTTGCCTTGCTGGCATGATCGTTCTGACGCCGCCAACGCTTCTTATTGCCCCTGTGAGCTTGGGGCAAATGCATCATCTTTGTGCATTGTGCCAATAGAAGTGATACCTCAATGGCAGTACAGCCGATCCAGGCATTAAAGGCCCTAATTGATGATCTGGGCGACGCGTGCCGGCACGGTTCTTGAGCCATTCGGGTTTGCCAGGCATTTTCGCGTCGATGTTCTCAATCACGCAAGGAAATAGAGATGATGTTTGTTCGTCAACTTGCATGGCTATTCGGTTGTTTACTGGTTCTCCAGGCAAGTCAGGCCGTTGGCCAAACCATATTCGACTTAGATCCGAACACGCCTTCCCGATTTCGGCCAGGCAACCAACTGTCAGAAATCATTCTGTACCAGGACTTGGTCGGCGAGATCCTAGAGTTCGAAGCCGCTGGTGATGCCTTGGATTGGGATACGATTCGGTTTCATGCCGATGTCCAAGACCGTTTTTCGTTCGATGCCGATCTGGTTGCGACCACCGATCCCCGGCGGTTTGTCAGGGTGTTCAACAATTTGCTCGTTGAAGGCCAAAACCAAAACACCGATACGCTGACCTTGTTTTCCCGAGTTTTGCCAGGCAATCCACCCATCGATCGGTTCGATCTGTTTCTGACCTCGATTACGGTCAGAAATGCGCTGCTCACCGAAGCCGATCTCGATACTGGCGACCCACTCGTTCGCGGTCTGAACATCGCTTCGGTGGGAGTTTTGAACCTGGACAACGGCGAAGTGGAGTTCAATAACGGTGACTTTATCTTCAATCCCACTGGCGGCGCGATCAATGTGCTCAGCGGCAACAACTCTTTGGAGCTACCAAATTTTCAGGCGACTGCCTTGGATATCGACATCCGGCCCAACACGGTGTTGAGCGTTGTCAATGGCACCCGCCTGATGGCTCTTACAGGCACGTTGATGATGGGCCCTGGAAGCGTTTTAAATGTCGAGAACAGTGCCGTGACGTTGCTTCAAGGAAACGTGCTAGTTGATGGGGCGACGAT
>JANQSH010000142.1 GCA_028284145.1 Planctomycetaceae bacterium
AGTCCTTTCTGCTTGGTCGTAATGAGATTTGTTTCACTCCCATTTACTACCAGCAAAAGGACTGCCTCCTCAATGTGCGCACAAAAACAGACGTTACCCTCTCTCGAACTGCTGTCATAACCAAAACCGGCGACCATGCCTGAAGCAGGTCGCATTAGATTACTTTGCAGAAAGTTTCTTCACAAATTGATGGCAGCTCAAAGGGGCTTACGATGCCTGAGAGGGGATGAGCGCAGGAATAACCCACCCGAGATGAAGGATGGCAATGTCTCGGGTGGGGAGTTTTGCAACATGCGGTTGCAAGTGGAACTGTTATAGTGTGGAGAGTCCTTCTATCTCCCGGTTGCTGCCCTCTGTCGCAGATCAAATTCCAGGTACCCTGCACCAGGTACGGGTGTTCTCATTGGCGGTAAGGTGCGAATAGACTTCGTCTCAATCTGACTGTCTCTTCGTTCTCCCTGCTCCTTCGATTGCGATTTCAGGCGAGGAATGGAGGATTCAAGGTCCTGAATGGAGGATTCAAGATCCTGAACGGAGGATTCAAGATCCCGAACGGAGGATTCCAATGCAGTCTTTTCTTCCAATTCACTTTTCAACTTTTTGAGAGACTGGGTCAATTTTTTCTTGCCTTCCTCATCTATATTTACCTCTTGAGGCTTATCAAGGTTCTTTATGAGGCTTTGAATTTCGACGACCGATGATGCTTCATTCTTAAAGGGCTTGAGTATTTCTGGTTTGATGTTCTGCCTCTTCAATTCTTCGTCAAACATATTCTGCATAACAGTTATTCTGCTGTTGATTGTATTGAGTGACGTTGTATCTTGCAGTTTCTTCCTTTTTGCATCTTCCAGTTCCTTTTTTGCATCTTCCAGGTTCACATTTGCTGCCTCCAACTGCATATCCAAATAGACTGGTGGCGTGGGTACGAGTACTTTGGGGCTGGTTTCAATTGGAATTGTCGCAGTAACAGAGTAGGCTGCTTCACCTTTTGCCACCGCCTCTAGCTGATCGCTAAGATAGACGACAACCTCCTTTGTTCTTCCTTCAGGAGGATCATTTGTGGCAATATCAAGAATCGTCAGAGTCAATTTCGTCAGTTGATCGAGATTGCATTCCGGAACCCAGATACATGTATCACAATGCACACCAACATAACTGCACTTCCTGGGTCGGTCGGACTTATGGCATTGATGAAACCAGCAGCAATCTCCCACACAATCCAATGTGACCTTACCAGTTTCCTTTGTATATTTTTCAAGAGTGTCTTTTTTGTATTCCGCTTGAATGTCTGTCCCTTTCTCAAGGGGGGTGCCTTCCTTATCAGCAAAAAGAGGTGAGTTCGTAACGGCTTTCAGAAACGATTCATCGTAGGGAAAAACTTTTTTCGGGTTGTCGAGCGTGTACACAATCTCGTTTTTTTCGTTTGGTTTCTCTGTCACAAACCAATCGCGACCGACTGACAATTTATAGAGGTTTTCGCCACTCAAATAGAAGACTTCTTCTGCGACGAGCCTGTATTTGAGATTCCCTGCCGCGTCTGTAATTTGAACTGTCGGAGGGGACGTTGCACCAAAATAGAAGTTGTTGATACGCGATTCACAGTTTGGACAGTTACATGACTCATGACTGCAGCAACAGCCATTAATCGCTTTTTGATAGGCGCAACGCATCAATTCGAGCTTTCGAGGATCATTTATTGGAGTCATTGTGTATGACTCATTCATAGTCCTTCCAGCATCGCCACCTGCTGACCAGCCAGCTAGTGCATGAGGTGTGAAGTTGAAACCGGTTGACCCTCCGATTGAATCGTTGACGCCGGCGGCACCAGCATTCGGCCATGAAAAATGAGGGAGCGCATCAGGATTGGCAACAAATTTCGCCAGATTATCCAAGACCTGCTGCGTGTGCACATCTGCAACAGAATGAGCTTGCCGCGATGTGTTCTTTGCAAGTTGCTTATGCATGCAGCCGCTTGATACTGAGATTAGAAGAACTACAAAGATTGGCCTCATTGTACTATTCCTGTTTCATGGAAATGGTAAATCACGGTATTCATGAATGACTGTCATGAACCCTAAAAACGATATCGCCATGCTTCATCCGATACTTGTGCATCACCATTCCTCTCCGTATATTCATTATGATAATTATATTTGACCTATTTTAATCCTCTGCATTTCTGCATAAAGGGTAGTCCATGTGATGTTCCCCAGAAAAAGTATAACCATTCATGACCTGCAGGGTATCAGTGACGGAGGGTTTGTTGTTTGGTTGGCATTGGTGATTGCCTGAGAGGTGAGCTGTAGAACATTTTTTTCTGCTGGCGATACGTTTCGATGGTTGTCGGCATCTCGATGATTGCCAGCATCGCTTCCACGAAGCGATCACCTCGTTCGCCTTGTGTGCCGAAACTCAGCTTCCGTCAGCTCCACACCGTGACGCAGACTCCGTTCCGCCGTGTTGTTCGTCGGTTCGACATGTTTCAGAAAGAACCACAGGTGTTCCCTGTACTCTTACAGTTCCATGCACATGCTGTGCACAGCGGTGCCAAACCCCGCAGCAGGTAGCCCGCGCCGCCATACATTTCTTCTCGGCAAAACTCTCCCGGCGGGATATCAGTGGCCGAACGCGATCGACGAGTTGTTCGTCGCAGAGCATTCATCACAGCTCCTCTCAACCGGATGGGACGTGCGGGGGCATTCCAACCGCGAATTAGAACGTACTACGCTCTTCTGTGCCGCCGGGCGTAGCATGTTGGCTGGCAGAAGCACCCACGAGCCGGAGACATCACACCAAAAAGTAAACTGCTCTAGAAGAGTGGCCCTTTGCCAAGATTTCGGCGGACAATCACCCACTGACCAGCGTGCATCATCCAGTGTGCCGCCTGAAATCCAATGATGGAGCCGACGGTTGGCCCCATCATCTGCAGATGTTCGGGTGATGGTTTCTGCAGGTCATCATCACTCAGTGATGAGAGAACCTTCAGCAGTCCATCTCGCTGAATCTTCATCTGCTCGAGATATTCAGCTTTTGTGCAGAAATCTGCCGGGTCGTCGCTGGTTGATTTCTTTTTGGAGTGTTGTTCCATGAAACCGTCGGGCAACGGTGGCATCGTTCCGGGGCAAACACTTTCCACCATTTGATTCTCGGCGGAGATGAGATGCCCCAACTGCCAGGAGATGTGATTGGTCCCTTCGGAGGGCCGGAGCATCAAATGCTCGTCGGTCAGATCGTCCAGATAAGCATGGATCACCTGGGTCGGTAGTTCGAGCGAAATGCGGATGAACTCAGCGAGGCTCATCATTGTGTCCTTTTATTCGTGGTTAGTGGTTAGATACGTTATCTCAAGGTGTGTGACGTACCCGGATTGTAGACTGACGTTGGCACAGATTGAAGGACATGGTTGATTGTCCGACCTTTTGTTCAGGTCAACAGTTGGCGTCAGAAAATACGGAACCTCCGCTGCGACAACACTTTTCGCTTCAAGTCCTACAACCGGTAGATCCGATACCGAAAGAGAGGTGCCTCTGTACTCGGATTGCGCCTCCCGTGTTGCGTTGTATCGTCATATACAGAAATGGTTTACCAAGCCTGGTTGTTTGCCGCAGGTCAACGGAACAGCATCGATCACTTACCGATGAGTTGCCGTTTGCTGGTGCTGTTTAATCAGGTTTTGAACCGGAAACGAGAGGAAACGCGATGAAATCGGTTTCAACCATCGCCCTCGGAATGATCATTTCGCTCTTCGGCGTCTTGTCGGAGGCAGAATTGCTGGCATCCTCACCCGTTCATACGAACCGCACCCGTTTTCGGATTCCCTTCCGGTACGATCCCGAAGAAATGCAGGCGATGCAGGCAAAGGAGATTCGTCTCTATGTGTCGTCAGATCGTGGAGTGAATTGGCATCATGTCCAGACGGTCAATCCAGTTGAAGGACGATTTGAATTCAATGCGGGTGGCGATGCGGAATACTGGTTTGTTGTCCGGACGCTCGATGCAAAAGGGCAACTTCACCCCAGCGGGGAAATCAAAGGTGCTGGCTTGAAGGTCGTGGTTGATACCAGGCCGCCTGCGATCGATGTTGAAGTACATCAAACGCAGCCGGGACAAGTGGAACTGGCCTGGAATGCATCTGATGCGAATCTTGATTTGAAAAAACTCCGTCTGGAATACCTGCAGGGAGGGATGGAATCGTGGCATCCCGTCAGTGTGATTCCGCAGGCCAGCGGGCGGACATCCTGGTCCGTTCCGAATGGCGGCATCGTTGCCGTGCGAGCGAATGTGAGTGACCAGGCATCCAACACAAACAGTGCTCAGAATCAGGCTCGAATTGCCCCGGTCGTGCCAGCGAAACAGGCGACACCAGTTCCGCAACCTCCATTGGCCATGAACTCCCCATCGTCCAATAGATCACTGAATCCCGACCCTTTCAAAGAAACAACCCCGGCGGTTACGGGGAGCAATCGATCCAATCCGACATCGGGACAATTCGTTTCCAGTCATGGAGTGCATCTGCCAGAACCGGATGACAAAACCAATATGCAACATGGCGGGTTGGCGACATTCGATGACGCACCACAGACGCCATCCAATGCCCGCGTTGTGAAATCGCGCCAGTTTCAGATTGATTATCAGGTCGATGATATCGGTCCTTCCGGTGTCAGTCGAATCGAGTTTTTTATCACTCAGGATGAAGGCAAAAAATGGTGGAAGTATGGTGATGATGTCGATCGTCAGAGTCCGTTTCCCATCCAGGTGCCGCAAGACGGGACGTATGGTTTCGCCATGCGGGTGCATAGTGGTGTCGGACTGGCAGCCGATCCTCCGTCGCCCGGCATGAAACCGGAAATGGTGGTGATCGTCGATCAGACCGCTCCCGCTTTGGAATTGTTGCCCATTCGTCAGGGCAAAGGCGCGTCGCTGAACAAGCTGTTCATTCAGTGGAATCACCACGATGAACACCCGGCTGCAAAACCAGTCGCGCTGTATTACTCAGCCAGCCCTGATGGGCCGTGGGAAGCGATCAGTGGGTGGCTGCCGGATGAAGGACGATACATCTGGACGGTGGGCAATGCCGTGCCGATGAAAGTCTACTTGCGGCTGACTGCACGCGATGCAGCCGGTAATCTGACACGGACGCAAACTCCGCATCCGGTCATAATCGACCTGAAAAAGCCGACGGCACGCATTGTGGACGTGGAATCGATTCACAACTCCGGCGTGCAGCGCTGAGTTCCAACTCCCTTACACGTCCTGTTTTTCTGTTTCGGTTTCGGATTCCTCGACCGGGGCGGCAGGCGGTTCAAATTTCGGAGCCGTCATCTCGGCCATCTCCTCCTCCGGCACAGGACGGGAAGTCGTCTCTGGCGATGAATACGCCGCGTTGCGGACTTCGTCTTCCACCCCGGCAATGCCCCGTTTGAATTCGACGAGTCCCTTGCCCAGACTGCGGGCGACTTCTGGCAATCTTTTGCCGAACAGTAACAGGGCGATAATGCCAACGATCAGCAATTCCGGCCAGCCGGGTGATCCAAGAAAAGGCATGTTCAGTCTCCTCTACCGTATCTGATTCAATTGATTTTTTGAGGCTCTGTTGTGCAGAATTGCGACCAGGTCAGATGTCCGACTTCTCTCTGGCGTCGTCGTTTTCCTTATCACTCTCGATCGGTTCCGCTTCGCCATCTTTGACGCCTTCCTTGAAGGCACCAATGCTCTGCCCCAGGGATTTCATGGCTCCCGGAAGGCGTTTCCCGAACAGCAGCAATACGATCACCATAATGATGATCAATTCGGGCCAACCCGGCGCTCCCATAAATGGCATAACGTCTCTCCAGACTCACTGATTAATTTCCAGCCTGGCAACGAATGAATTCACAAGCTCATCAACGAGTTCAATCATTGGCAGGCGTACGTGTTGCAGATGGCTCAGTCGTGTTCGTTATCCAAATCGAACAAACTGTTCAGTAAATTCGACGAATCATTTTCAACATGATCAGCGTCGAATCGATTTTGGAACGGACAAGCCGCACTGTCTCGCTTTGGCGGGGAAAATCAATTCGCTTATCCCGCTACCATCTGGAGATGTTCACCCGGTTCCCCGCGATTTGGAGCAGGTGGTTGAGTGAAGAGTTGGAAGGATTACAGGTGACTTCTCGTCGCAGGCTGATTGTGTCGAATCCTGCTGACAAGACTTTTATTACAAACCACATTTAACCGCAGCGGACTTCACATTGTATACTTCAAATGAGGCTCAAGCCGCCACAGATAAAAGTCCGTTGGACTATTCGTTTTCAACCGTGAAGGAAAAAGGCCTCCGGACAGATCCTCCTTCCACGAGTCGACGACTTCATTCTACAACGGACCGATGTGGTGTCAACGAATTTCCACCTTCGCAAACTGTGACGCGCGGCAATTACCAGACGCTTCCCATTGCCGGAAATACTGATTGCGGAAGAGATAACGGCAATTGCACGCAACATCTGACTGATGTCAACCGGCATCGTCCCATGTTTGTTCCAGCAGCAGCAACATTTCCGCCCATTGGATATTCTCAGCCCACTCCACAAGCTGCAAGTTGCCGCTCCTGTTGCATTCCTGGCAAAGGTCGATGAAAGCAAAAGGATCCCAACCGCTGCTCAATTTCAGTTTGTGATCCCACCCCGGCGTGTCATTTGGCTTGAGTTCGGCTGCGGCAATCGCAACGTCGGCAAAGATGGGGTGACTTCCCACATTCCGAAACCAGTATTTGGCATTGGAATAATCTGGCTCGCGACGGTGCATGATGCCGTGCCAATAGTCCGATGCCTTGTGCCGCCCCTGATGCTGGACACTTTGCGAACAGGAATGGCTCTCTTCAAGATAGTCGTGGATTTGCAGCAGGCCAGCCTTCAATGAAACCGCGTCCGGACCGGCGACGTTCAACTCTTCCGGTTCGAATTGATCCAGATGCAATACCAGCCATTGCTGTTCTGCTCCCGGTTCCGATGGTGCCAGGGAAGGGCGTGTGACTTCTGGAATTTCACATTCCAGATGGTTCGTGATGTGACAGGTACCGCCAGCTTTGAGCGTGCGAATGATCCAGTCCCAAACTGGAAACGGAACATCGCGCAATCCATCGCTGGCATCAAAGGCGCTGCGCGAAATGGCAACGATTGCTTCAGTTTCCGGCGCGGCAATAAGGCTGGCAAGTCGATGAGGCAATGACAGCCAGTTGTTTCCCAGCCGGCTCAATTTCGGAAACGTGATCGACACGGCATGAGAAGTGGCGTCGACAGGCGACTCATCCTCCTTATCGGGTGTGATCGACGCCGGGGTAAATTGAATCCAGTCATCATCGGTCGATGTGATCGCGTCGTAGATCTCCGAGAGATCACCGTTCAACCCTTTGGAGTCAAAGTGCAAGGGGATGGTCATGTCGAATTCATTCTGTCGATTCGGTGTTACGATCTGGACGCTTTGGTATCCGCGTTCTCTTCGGCAGCACTACGGCGGAAATACCGTGGCTCCAGCCCCCAGAGAATCGCGACGTCTCCGGCGTCAATCTGTTGATGTCCCAGTCTGGCGATGGTTGCCCCCTTTGGAGTGTGGCAGGAGTCATCCGGCAAGAGCATTGCGCGACTTTCCAACGCAGCCTGGAACTGGCGCAATCCCGGTCCCATTACGATTTCGTCGGATTGTCTTTCCTTGCACCAGCTCTCGCCATCGACGAGTTGCACATCTTCAACAACATTCCAGCATCCGGATTCGTCGGGTCGATAACGGCCGAAATACAAATCCCCCCGCTGAGCATTCTCAATAACAAAGACATCCCCCGTCGCAAACTCAGCCGGGCAGTTTTCGGCAATGGCCAGAAAGGTGTCGACGGCAACCAGGCTGGCCTCTGTCGCATAAGCCAGTGTTTTGGCGGCGACCACGCCGATTCGCAGACCAGTGAAACTCCCCGGACCGATGCTGACGGCGACCTGCTCGATTTGACGCGGTACCAGAGAATGGGACTTCAATAATTTCTGCATCTCAACAACCAGCGACTGGGCATGGCGAAATCCCTGTCGCGATAGAACCCGCTCGCCGATTGTCTCAGCACCACGACAAATGGCCACGCTACCCTGCAGGCCAGAGGTTTCGATTCCGATTGTCAACGGAGCGTCATGCATAGGTGTTTGATTGCAAGGCATAGGTGTTCGATTGCAAAATCGTCATCTACCGGTATTCGCACAGGTAACTCGTCGCTTTTCGAGTATCACATCCATTGTTGCGCAAAGTTCATTTCTCTGCCATCATCTCGGTTGCAATACGAAGGCAAACTGCCACAATTGGGGAAAAATTCCTGCACCTCCTGGCAATCATTGCTGAGCCTCCAAGCCGGGTCATTCCGGAATCGAATTGCCCGCCGTGTCCGAAAAATCGCCGCTCGCCCAACGATTTCGTCGCATCGCACATGATTTCGAGTTACGCGCTGCCGGCAAGTGGTTTTTTCTTTCGACGCTCGTCGGCATCGTTTCCGGTCTGGGGGCGATCCTGTTTCAAGCATTGACACAGCTTGTACACCATTACACACTCGCGAAATTCGCCGGTTACGCTCCTGCGGAAGCGGCCGGGGAGTTCCACTTTTTCGGCGGACCGGGTGAACACACATTGCTGCCCTGGATGATTGTTGTCGTCCTGACCCTGGGCGGACTTGTTTCCGGGTTTCTCGTTTTCCGGTTTGCATCGGAAGCAGCGGGGCATGGAACCGACGCGGCAATCGACGCGTTCCATTACAAGCGAGGCATGATTCGGCATCGTATCCCGATCATCAAGACAATTGCCTCGGCAGTGACCATCGGCACCGGTGGCTCGGGGGGACGGGAAGGGCCGATCGCTCAGATTGGAGCTGGTTTTGGTTCCTTTCTGGCGACGTATCTGAAACTGACGGCACGTGATCGCCGGATTCTTTTAGCCGCCGGAATGGGGGCTGGTGTCGGTGCGATTTTCCGCGCTCCGCTGGCAGGCGCGCTATTTGCAGGTGAGATTCTCTATCGCGATGCCGATCTGGAATCGGACGCAATCGTACCCGCTGCAATTTCCTCTATTATCGGATACAGCGTCTTTTCGCTCTCTTTGCCGCATGGACAACGGTTTGAACCGTTGTTTGGTTCCGGCCTGCATTACGCGGTCAACTCACCGATGGAACTGGTTTTGTATGCGGCTTTGGCTGTCGTGCTGGTTCTCGTCGGCATTCTGTACATCAAGGTATTCTACGGCACGCATCGGCTATTCGCCAAACTCCCCATGCATCCGATGTTGCGTCCTGCGTTTGGAGCGGCGTTGGCCGGACTGGTCGGTCTGGGAATGTATTTTGTCTTTGGTCAAAATCCACAGGCGTTGGCCGTTCTCGGAACGGGATACGGTGCGTTACAGGACATTCTTTCCCCCAATGATGGCGGCGGAATCGGCCTGACACTGCAACTGCTCATTGCCTTGGCGCTGGTCAAAATCGTGACGACATCCTTGACCATCAGTTCGGGTGGCTCCGGCGGTGTATTCGGTCCTTCAATGGTGATTGGCGGTTGTCTGGGGGGGGCGGTGGGACAGCAGTTTCATCAATGGTGGCCCAGCATCGCCGTCCATCCACAGGCTTATGCCATTGTGGGCATGGCGGGATTTTTCGCCGGGGTCGCACGCGCTCCGTTTTCGACCATCATCATGGTTTCGGAAATGACGGGCGACTACAAATTGCTCGTCCCGACGATGTGGGTCTCCACGCTCTGTTTCATTCTCTGTCGTCGTTGGACGCTGTATGTTAAACAGGTGCCAACGCGACTGGAGTCTCCGGCACACAAGGGAGACTTCATCATCGATGTGCTGGAAGGGATCAAGGTTGAGGAGGTTTATCGCAGGAATCCCGCAATCACGTTCATTCCCGAATCGATGCCCCTGAGGGATATCGTCCATAAACTGGCGGAGACGCACCAGCATTATTTCCCGGTCGTCGATGAAGAGCAGCGACTGGTGGGAATTTTCTCCGCAGATGATGTGCGGTCGTATCTATACAACGAGACGATCTGGCAGTTGGCCGTCGCACGGGACGTGATGGTGACCAGTATTTTGAGTGTCACACCGGAGGACGATCTCAATACAGCCTTCCGACGCTTCACACGTTTGAATCTCGATGAACTCCCTGTGCTCGATCCAGACGACCCTGCCAGGCTCATTGGCATGTTGCGGCGAAAAGAGACGATCGCGTACTACAACCGCCGTCTGATGGATTTGAAACATACCGAAGATGATTCGGTCGTTGTGCGGTAGCTTAGGCAGTACGGACATTCAGAGCAGGTCTGTGATGAGGGCTGCGAGCCAGATGAATCCGGCAAAGTTGGTCGCTTTCTTTTCATAGCGTGTGGCAACGCGGCGGCAGAGTTTGATCTGTAATAGTCAGTACTTGATCCGACCGAAGAAGCGTTCAATCTGGTTGCGGTGTTTGTAGACATCTTTGTCGTACCGTTTC
>JANQSH010000144.1 GCA_028284145.1 Planctomycetaceae bacterium
AGTCCTTTCTGCTTGGTCGTAATGAGATTTGTTTCACTCCCATTTACTACCAGCAAAAGGACTGCCTCCTCAATGTGCGCACAAAAACAGACGTTACCCCCGTCGCTGCGTTGCCACGCAATGCTGTGTTCAATGTTCACTCCGTGACGCGCAGCGATCGTGGCTGTCCTGTCATCCTGTCCGGTTCTTTCCTCAGACAAACGGCAGGGAGGTCTCTGCCCTGCGGGAACGATGGTTCTTCATCTCTCTTGAGAGTGTGTTCGTTTTTCCCGTTTTCACAGCTCATTCCACGATGGCGTAACGTCCGACTGGATTGTTTTACGCTCTTCTGTACCGCGATGAGGGTCGTCAGGCCTGCAAACACAGATTTCCACGAGCGAGAACCGTCACACAAAAAGGGAAACGGCTATCATTGTCAGTAACTGAACTGCCAGGGATCAGTTCTCAATATCTCCAGACAAAGTGTCCCCGATTCTCTCTGGCTGGTTGTCGAATAAAATCCTCAGCCACGCTGGAGTCTCGCCAATTTCTGACAAATTGCCTGGCAGAAAAGTCCTGCAGCGGAAACATGCTCAGGTCAATCCGACCGTAATCAACTCTGTATCAAACACTTGCACTTTCCAGGTGCATATTGTTGGAAAAACTGGACGCGTTGTTATTTTTCACCAAAACTCCTCAGTTTTTCTTTGACTCCCCTGTTCGCTGACCTATGTTTTCACAGACGCCGAGCAATTGACTCTTCAATCGTGAAATGCGTCATGAATTTGAAACGCGAACAGAGCCGATTCACCTGGTGATTCGGTTTATGGCGCGGCAGGGAAAGCTGGGAGCTTTGAGGGGACCTTGCCGCGCCTCTTTTTTGCCCACGCATTTGGCTCGTCCAGATCGATCTGGATGCCGAAACCGCAGGGTGGCATTTCCCCGGCAAACGATATGTGGCTGCGTTGTCCAAACGATGGATGCCACTCGATTTGGGAACGCGGTCCGGGAGGAGAAGTACAATGCCCCGCGCACCCCGAAAAATCGCTCATCAACGTCATGGTTTTTCGATGGTCGAATCACTCACTGCGATCACGATCACGACCATCGCCGGTGCCGCGTTGTTGGCCTCCGTACATGCGGCCGTACAGGTTGGCTATGAAACGCGCGATGTCCTGATGGCACGTGGTCTGGCAGAACAGTTGATGGATGAGATTGCCACCGTTCGTTTTCCTCGATCCGATGATTCCGTTTCCATCTCTGGCACACGCGAGCAATTCGACGATTTGATCGATTTTGCCGACTGGTCCGCCAACCCACCAGAAGATCGCTTCGGACGTCGCCTGGGACATGAAGGTGACGAACAGATCGGTGGCAGCAATAGTCGCCCTGTTCAAATGCGTCCAGCGGATCATTTTCTCGATCGTCTGACACGAACAGTTGATGTCGAATTCGTTGAAGCCAACGGCACCAGCGGTTGGTCTCCTGTCGCAAGAGCGACCAACACAATCCGCGTGACAGTCCGCGTCTCCCAGATTGATCCACAGAGGACAACACGTTCGCTTGCCGAAGTATCCCGAGTCTTTTCTGATGTCGTACCCGATCCCTGAAACAAGTCCTCCGGTCAAAAGACGACCGTATGCGTCACTGGCGTTGAAAACACGTCATGGTGCGAACAGGCGACGTATGCGCGGATTCACGCTTGTTGAACTCGTGATGGGAATGGGCATCAGTTCGATTCTGGTATTTGTGATTGGCGGACTGGTCTTTGCCGTCCAGCAGGCGAACAGTCTCTCGCAAAACCTCGAAGCGGTCACCACACAGGCGCAGGCATCAATTGACCGCATCGAATTCATGGTTTCCCATGCCGGGACTTATCGAGGGTCCAATGGAACCATTCAGCCTGGTATCGCCATCGTCACCCGGCAGTTGGCGGGCATGGAATTTCCAGAAATCCTGGTCATCTGGTCGGGCGGTCGCGAAGGGGGCATGGCCGACGCCGGAACGCTCGATCGATTGCCGCTTGTCAGCGAAATGATTGTTTACACCTATGATCCTGAAGATGCGTCGCGACTGGTGGAAATCGCGTTTCCCAATGTCGATGTGGAAGTCGATTTCACAGACGATGATTTTGGCGACAGGGTGCGGGCGGGAATTCATTCAGACCTGGCAGAGTCAATCCTGCTGTGCGACCGACTGAGCATGACGGATCTCTCACAGGACAGCAGCAGTCTGACGGGAATCGGACACATGCGGTTTGAAATGGAAACATCGCCATCGGACGGCGATCTATCGGGCATCAACCCTGGCACCGAGGCATGGAACAATCTGCGTTGGGCTCAGGGTATTTCCACCTCGAGCAGTGGAATACGCCAGACGAATGTGCGGATCGAACTGCAGCTTTCGTCAGAGCCGGTGAATCACGCGGAGACCGATGAGATTGTTGCAATTCCCTTTTTTGGATCGGTGAGCCATCGACATGTTTATCACCCGTAAGCAACACAACAGGATTCTCACTACGCGATGTTT
Source organism: Planctomycetaceae bacterium (assembly GCA_028284145.1). Classification (GTDB taxonomy): domain Bacteria; phylum Planctomycetota; class Planctomycetia; order Planctomycetales; family Planctomycetaceae; genus JANQSH01. The sequence goes on from JANQSH010000144.1 coordinate 2,509, forward strand.
CGGTCGAAAGTGGTGCTGCGCGCCCAGGCAAAACGGCCGGCGTGGGATCTCGCTGATGATGGTCATGGTGGCCGTCAGCCTGTCGCTCGTGTTGACCTATTCTTTTCTTCGGACACAAACCGTTGTGCTGCAGATGAGTCAGAATGGTATCCGACGGAATCTCGCATTACAGGCTGCACAAACTGGTGCTTCGTTAGCGGTGGAAGCGATTCACTCCCCTGACTGGAGTGGCGTCGAGACGAACCTGACGCAATTGGTATTGAGCGATCAGTTCGGCGAAACCTCATTTCTTGTCGAATTTCTCCCGGTTGGTGAAGATACCAGGGTCATGCCAGGCGAGGTACCTTCCCTGCAGATTCTCATTCGTTCCACGGGAATATGGCAGTCACACGAAAACATCCGGCAGCGGACCGAACGCGTTGTCGAAGTGATAGCACAATTGCAGCCGCGCGTTCCCGATGTTCCCCCCGCTGGGGATGATTCAGGCGTCGTGTCTGACCTCGCCCCCAATCCCACGGACTACAACGCCATCCAGAAATATGCACTCTTTGCAGATCTCGGCGGCAGCTCACTCGTTCTCGATCCGAGTGGATGTATCAGTGGCCAACTCTGGCTCGATGACAGGATTGACTTTTACAGTGATCCTCACTGGAGCGATTTCATCCGGCAGGAATATCTCGAATCGCTTGGACGCAGGTATGTCGACGCTGACGGGCCAAAATTCCCGCATCCGCTCATCGGCAATATCACCTTCCATAATAGTCCATACTCTTTCACTAAAGATGACCTGCAGGCGATCAAGACGAATTGGTCGCTGGCATCCTCGGATCTCGATTTGCCCAATGTCGAACACAACAGTTGGGGATCGTATCAACTGTACGAAGGCGGATTCACTTACCAGGCGGTGGAGATTTCATCGGTCCTCAGAAATGTGCAACTGTTACCGACACCCGACAACCCGCTGGGGATTTTCTATCGTAATGGCAACGTTTATGTGCAAGAGAACGTGTTACTGCGTGGAGCGCTGATCAGCACAGGCATGGTCATCTTCTCGGGCAGTAAAGTGCATTTCAACGCTTTCAACTGGCGGGACAGTCAGGGTGAAAGCCTCGTCACAACCAACACTGCCTGGCCTCGGCTGCCCGTTCTTGTCGCCGAAAGTGTCTACACCTATCGCGATGCCCAGGTCAGCCTGGAGGGTGCGGTCATTGTGGAGAACGGCTTTGACGGCGCCGGTGGTGAGTACGAACTGACCAACGCCGTCCCGATCGACTTCACAGCAACAGCAACCGGCCAACCGACCGATCATGCCTGCAGCCTGTTGAGTTTCGATACCGAGCCGGCAGAGTTTTCCACCCTGCGATCCAATTTCGAATCATACGACTATGCCCTCTGGCTTCCGGACGGTAATGCCGGAACCTGGCATCCGATTGTTGCGGTTGATGACTCAACGCCCACGATTCAAGTGATTGGCGAAGTCGATCTGACAACTTCCACGACCGTGCGCGTGATGCGCAATCGCCAGTATTATCTGGATGTGCGCGGACCGATCTCCGGCGAACGATCAAACATCCATCGGCCAAACGTCTGGGGGGGCATCGATTCGTTTGTTTGGACATTTCTGTTTGACGCATGGGAGGGGGACGTTGAGGAGTTGGTCGAAAACCTCGATTCCGTTCCCGAATTCCCTCCAATTGAATTCGTCAATTGGCTGGCCGATCCGGATCAATTTTCCGGTTGGGCAAACGGCCTCTTGCAGACATATGGGTTGACGATCGAACCGACGTTCTTTGTGCATTGGGATGCCCGGCATTTTTACCGCTGGTCGCCGCCATTGTTCCGTCCGTTCAACAGCAATGATGTTAACGCCGAACAGTCCGGCTATCGCTGGGAGATTCTTTCCTGGAGGGAAATGCCATGATATGCCAGCGGAGAATCATGCCAACGTCATCAACCGCATTTACGCTCATTGAAGTGCTGATTGCGATCAGTATTCTCGCCGTGTTGATCGCCGTCGCGACAATTTCGATAAATGCCGCCCAACCGGACACGCTTTCTGCCGTGGCACGCACATTGGCAGCCGACTTGCGACTCGCACGGGAGTTTGCGATTCAACACAACGGACGTTGGACCGTCACGTTCAGTCTGGAAGAAAACAGTTATACGATAAACCATCCCGATTCACCCGGAGACACGGTTTTTCATCCGGCGACCGGCGCAGACATTACCACCCCGGCACTGCTGCATGCCATCGGGACGACAACTACCGGCGACAATGCCGTCCGGTTTCGTGGAGCAGGATTGTCAGAAAGCCTTACCCGCGTCAATTCGATCACCTTTCTGCCGTCCGGAGGCACGGGACCAGACCGCGTGGAAGACACGTTGATCGTTCTGAGTACGGGCGTCAATGCCGACATGCGGCAAATTCGACTGACGGTCTCCTGGACGACCGGCCAAATTTGGGTCGGGAACCCGGAGGGTGTCGCAACGACTCGATGAATGAAACAGACAAACACAAAATCCATCATAAGTTGATCACAACATGGTTTCCTTCAATCGCAACCACTATTCGCCCATCGGCCTGCATCTCAGCCCGCGTGCGGCTGTCATGGCGCAACTGACCGGACGTACTGAGCAATGGGACGTGCATGCTTTAGCGCATGTCGAATTGCCACATGATGAAAGCCTGGCCACCGATGAACAGGATCGTCAGGTGGCAGCCAGTTTGCGCGCGGCACTTTCACACCATCACTTCAAGGGGACGAAGGTTGTCAGTTGTCTTGGCTCGCAGGAACTGTTCGTGCAGAACATTCGCCTGCCTCAACTGCCTCCGGAGGAAATCGGCAATGTCGTTCGTTGGGAGGCTGAAGAGCGCCTGCCTTACCCGGTCAATGATGCGGAGATTCGGCATCTGCTCGCAGGGCAGGTGCATCAGGATGCAGACGTCAAACAGGAAGTGATCCTGCTGGCCTGTCATCAGGGGGTGGTCGAACGACATACGCGCATGCTGGAAATGGCCGGTTTGAACGCAGCAGCCATTGATGTGGAACCATGTGCTACAATGCGGTGTCTGCGATCGACGTCGGAAGAGCAATCTGGTGCCACGACCGGCAAGCGGGTCGCCTACCTCAACCTGGGCGACAAAGCAACAACCGTCATTTTCGCCGAAGACAATCAGATTCTCTTTCTGAAATATATCAATAACGGTTCGTATCACCTCGACAAGGCTGTGGCACGTCATCTGGAGTTGACGCTTGATGAAGCCGCTCAAATGCGATCCTCCGTCACGATGTCTCCGGAACTCGATGCGGATGACGAAATCCACCGCACGGTGATCGAAGCGATCCGACAGCCGCTGGATACCATTGGTTCGGAAGTGGAACTCTGCCTGCGGTACTACAAGGTCACGTTTCGTGGCAAACCGCTGGAAAAAATATACATCACCGGCCCCGATGCAAGTCCCTGGCTGGTGGATTATCTGACCAGCCGGTTGGGAACGCATTGTGAAATCGGAAATCCGTTCCGCGCTTTGCGACGTTGGCCCACAACCACTTCGCTGCTGGAATGCCCCTGGCGGTGGACAACGGCAATGGGTCTCAGCATGAAGCCGAATTGAACTCCACAGGCAAACAGCAAAATACAACCGAACAAGTCGGAACCCCAAACGGGGAATACAATGAATGACGAATTGAAACCTGACGTGGCACTTCAGGAAATCGACTTTCTGCCAGCCAGCTATCATCAGAAACGGCAACGTCAGAAGAAATCGGTCTGGCGGCGAGCCGTGCTGATTGTCGTGGTTGGCATTGTTGTGGCGGGTTCGCTGCGCCAAAGGCAGGTTGTCGTGAACCTGGAACGCCGTAGAGACAGCCTGGTTATGCAGACCGAATTGATTGCGAGTCAGATCGAAGATGCTGCGCCGCTGAAGCAACAGATCGAACGACTGGAAACCCGCGCCAATCTGCGGGCCAATTTGCAGACGCGAATCTCTTCGAATCGCCTGTTAGCTGCAATCACGAATGAATTGCCGGAATTCGTGTCAATCTCGTCATATCGCGTTCTACGTGAAACTGACCGTTCCATTTCCAAAAGAAAGAGACGGAAAAAGGACGACTCCGAAGAGCAGTCCGAAGAACAGCCCGCAGCGATCGATTTACGTATGCTTTCGGAAAACCGACAGACATCGAAATGGGTGGTCACAGTCAACGGCATCGCTCCCGACGACGTCGCGATTTCTCAGTATCTCGATCGGCTCAGCCGCAGCGACCTGTTCGAGCAGGTCACGCCCCTGTTCACCGACGAGTATCGATTTCGTGATCACCGCCTGAGGCATTTTGGAGTGCGGTTGACCGTCCGCGAGTTGAAAGCTTTGGAAACAATGGAAACGATTAACCCGTCGGATGTCGCTCGTAGCGAAACAATCTCGACGGATGCAAGGAGATGATCATGGAAGCACAAAAACGAGACGGTATTCTGCTGGCAATCGGCATCGCTCTGCTGGTAGCCGGGTTTATTTTTCTGATCTACATGCCGGGAAAAAACTCTGAAGCGCAACTGCAGTTGGAGATTCAGACCGCCGAGGCCGCGGTCGAGGCTGCACCGGATCGACTGGTGGAAATCACCAGATTGAAGAACGAAATCGACGCACGTTCCGAATACCTCCGCGAGACCAGACACGTGGTGGCACCAAGTGCGGACTTGCATCGACTGGTACGCGATGTCGCTGATCTGGCAAAGATCGCCGATTTGACCATCACACGGCAGGAACCAGGACGACCGGAAACCTTTGAAACCTACGAGCGCGTTCCCTTCCGGCTGAGTGTTGAGGGCAAATTCGCAGGCCTGGCTCACTTTTTGTATGGCCTGGAGCAGGAATCCCGATTGATTCAGATCGATGAGCTGGAACTCAACAGTAAAGAGAGGCGAAATAAGGGGGTTATCACCGGCGACATCAGGTTTTCCGTTTTTGTCGATCGTACGGAAAGTTCTGATTCTAACGAAAACAGGGCCAGTCCAATTCGCCCCTTCGCCGATACATGAGATACGACCTGCTACGAAATTGCGTGGATGGGTCGCCTGGCACCGTTAGATACATGACATAACCAATTAGTTGAAAAAATGTTACAACCGTTCGCTCAACAACTCATACGCGACTTGAAAGCCAGTTGGCAGAAGACAGCTCTATTGGGCCTGCTGCTTCTGGTGGGATTCTATTTCTGGATTCCACCGCTGGTGCGCGCTATGCGTGGTGGCGATGCATCAGAATCCAATTCGTCAGCAGCCGTGACGACTGATCGTCCGGCCGTTTCTGCTGCAACCGTTGTCGAACCATCAGAAGAATCTGTGGCTGACAAACCAGATTTGAACTGGCAGCAACTGGCCGAACTTCGCGACACCGATCCACTGCTCAATTCCGTGGAGATTGCATCACGTAATCAGAGCCCGTTCTCAGTCAATGAGGATCAGTTTCCGCCGATTGTCGTTTTTGCAGAAGAGGCTCATGAAACATTTGAAAAAGTGGAAAGCAAAATTGCAGATGCGTTTCAAGATCCGCGGACGCCCGAAAGACTGAAACTCAAAAGCACGATCATTGGTACTTCACGTCGTGCTGCCTGGATCAACAACAAACTGTACAACGAAGGCTCGACCATCGCAGATGAGTCCGGGCAATACAAAATTGTGCGTGTGGAATCACGTTCGGTCACGTTGTCGCGCGACAATCAGACCTTCCTGTTGACCATTCACGATGACCACAAACCAGAATCGATCGAGCTTCGCCGAACAACGAAAGACACCCTCCTGCCCTGAGACCACTCCGAATTCATACTCTTCCTGCAGACATACTGAATACCGTTTCACAACTCAAACGCACCGGTCACGGACGACTGGAAACCATGAGCAACAACTACTTTCGAGTCGCTTTACGAGCGATGCTGGCCAGTGTCATTGCCACCACCCTCTTTCTGTCGGTCGTGCTGATCGGCTTTGGGACTGCGCCAACGAGCGAGACAACATCCGTTGTGGTGGAGAGTGCCACCAGATCGGACGACGGCATCCCTCCGATCACGACCGTTCGCAAGATGAAGTCGCCCAATCCGGCAATGACCAAAACGACGCATCCCACAACGAACATCGAGGACTCTCCCTCGGGCGATCTCAATGCTCTGTTCACACGGAATGATCGACATGTCGAAATTCCATCCGACAATCTGCATGCCCCCATTCGTTCGGTCTCCGAAGGGGAATCGCCTTTTGGCACGCACGACGCATTCACGCACAACACGAATCCAGTGCGCATGGACCGGAACGCGCACAAAGCGTTCACTTCGCATTCGCCTGCCGTCACGCTGAGTCCCAACATTGAACCATTCGGGCAGCCGCATCCTCAGCCGAAACGAAACATCACATTTCGAGCGGTCGAACCATGGATTCCAACACCATCTCAATCAAACAATGAATTCCATGCACGAATGGCGGCAATGGAGAAAAGACTGGATGAAATTGCACAACAGAAGCAATCTCCCGGGGAATTGGAACGTGCAACTCAGATGCTGCGCGATCTGCAATATGCCAACCAGTTGCAGATGATCCAGCAGCAGATCGAGCAACTCCGCTCCAGTGGACAGATCCCACCTGGGAGTGTGACACCGCCTTCCGCAGCCGCAGTGCAACCTCAACCGGAAACTCCACCATCGCAGAAAACAACAACAGACACCGGCGTTCCAGCTTCCGTAATCAATCAGTCCACTGAGTCAGAGAACAATGAACAGCCGCCCGTTCTTCAAGCCACACCAACAGATGCCGAGGAACGATTCTCGCTCAAAGTTCATGACACCGAGATGAACCAGGTCCTTGAAATGCTGGGCCAGATGGCGGGGAAGAACATTCTTGCCGGAACCGGAATTTCCGGAAAGATCTCAGCCAACCTGAATGATGTCACCGTGCAGGAGGCGCTGGAAGGATTGTTGCGATCTCACGGCTACGCATTTGAAGAGCGTGACAATTTCATTTTCGTTATGACGGCTGAAGAAGCCGAACAACGCCGACAACGACAGAGGCAAATCATCACCAAGATTTACCGGCCACACTATGTCAGTGTCAAAGAACTACAATCGCTGGTAACGCCATTGATGACCGAAGGTGTGGGGAAAATTGCAGTCACAGCGGCCAATGAAGTTGGCATCCCATTCGATTCCGCTTCAGCCGGGGGTGATCAGTTGGCACAACAGGATGCTCTGTTGATCCAGGATTACGCCGAAGTCATTTCCGAAATTGACGCAGTGGTTGGTGAACTCGATATTCCGCCCATGCAGGTGGTCATCGAAGCGATGATCCTGAGCGTGAAACTGACCGACTCGATGGAATTCGGCGTCAATTTTGCCTTGCTCAGTAGTGAGTCAGATAACCTGTTTGTCTCAGGAAACGGGCAAGCTGTTACCAATTCCACCGGATTTCCGCAAAACGGTGACGGCAACCTGCTTCCACCGGCAGCGGAATTCATCGCCAACACAGCCGGGTTGAAGTACGGCATGATTCGCGGCGATGCGGCATTGTTCATTAAGGCACTGGAAGGCATCACCGACACCAATCTCATCGCCTCGCCGCAATTGCGCGTAATCAACAAACAAAAGGCCGAACTGATTATCGGTGACAGAATCAGTTACAAGACGCTCGCTTTCAATGGCACGCAGACTGTGGAAAATGTCAACTTTCTCGACTCCGGTACAAAGCTGGTTCTAAGACCGTTCATTTCACCCGATGGTCAAGTCCGGCTGGAGGTACATCCCGAGCGGAGTTCCGCCGTCATTGACACGACAACACAGTTGCCTAACCAGGCAACAACAGAAGTCACGACCAATGTCATGGTTCAGGATGGCATGACAGCCGTCATTGGCGGGTTGATTGAAGAGCAATCGGTCGAACAGTTTGATCGCGTTCCGTTGCTCGGCGCGATTCCACTGGTAGGCAATGCCTTTCGTAACAGGACCGAACGGACCGAACGGACCGAACTGATTGTGCTGCTCACACCTCGGATTGTTCGCGAACCGGAAACGGCGTTCCAGGATGAGGCGACCAAACACGAAAACCTTCAACGACGTGAACACTTCCGTAATCACCTTGCGCCAGTCAATCGGAGAAACCTCGCGCGCATGCACCGCGAGAAAGCGCAACAGCATTTTGATCGGGGCGAACTGGAGAAGGCGAAACGGCACATCGAACTGGCCTTGCGGCACAGCAAAAATGACCAGGAATCGTTGCGACTCAAAGCGATGATTGATCAGGCGACGGGTAATCGCTGGAAAAAACTGCCGCTGATTCACAAATACTGGACGTCACGTTATCAACATCGACCGCATCACCGCCGAATCATTCACCCACATTCTGTACCGGTCCATGTGCAACAAATCCACCAGACTCACCACGCGACCTCGGTCCCTTTCGCAACGCACAACGTAAGACCGAGCGAGCCTGTCCGCCAGTCGTACACCCTGCCTGTCCTCTCGCAACCAGCACAGTTCTCACCGCAAATTCAGCCCCCCCGCGCGATGCCTCCTCAGGCAGCAATGCGCAGGAGATAACCAGACGATGCCAGGAACCCCAAAAGTGACACCCACCGTGTGCCGCAAACCGCTGAATCCTGCGGATAACCGCAGAACTTTCAACGCTTCCATATGGGGGGGCTCGCTGATCACATTGGCCTGTTTGACCAGTGGCTGTTTTGTGATGGCTCCAATAGCGCCCGGCGGTCATCGCCATCACCTCTCTCACCACCAGGCGGTGCGGCATGTGCCGACAATCGTTTCGCATCGAACTCCCACCCGCGCTGTCACGCCATCCACAAATCGGCTTTCGTCGCAGGTGCGATTCGTGCAGATGCAACGTGTCGCCTTACATTCACATCGCCCTCATACTCGTCGTACACATGTTGACCTTCCCGCCACTCACGCACGATCTCAGCATTCACATCACCATAAACCGCAATTGAATCCTCAACGATTGCATGACGCGAATCGAATGGTAAATGACGAAAGGGTGGCGAGATATCGCACCACCTACTCCGGCATTATCAAACCGTCCAGGCACGTCGCCAGGGAAAAACGCAGTCAACAACCGGGGCGCACATTCGCGGAGAATGTTCACACTGCATTGGCAGCCGTCGGAACGCATTTGAAAGGGCGATCCCAACGCACGTCAAAAAAGATGTCCCCGTCCACATCGCCTTCCATTGCGGCCCGCTCGCGAAATTGCCAATGTGAGAAATGCCAGCCGACCACTTTTGCCCGAAACTTCCGTCATCCGCAAACTCAACGCGGAAAGGCATCGGTCGATCATACTTCGGCGCCGCCGGAATTGTTGGCACCGCCTCGTCAGTTGCAAAAGATCGCCGATACCAAACTGCCTCCCATTCCGGGACCCACTACCAGAAAACCACGTCTCGGCTGGAATGTCGCTGACCGCCAATCCATTGATCTCTATCCGTCATTGCGGCCCGGAGTATTCGGCCCGTCACGAGAACTGACTACCGTCGCGGATGCCGATGTAACCCTGGTTCCACAGTTGGTGAATAAAAAAGAGAATGTGGCTCGATGGATTCCGAATCGACCAACTCACCCGGCGGCTGTTCCACAACTCAAACTGCCCGGTGTTGATCACCGAATGCCAGTCGAGATGCCAATGATCGACACTCTGAAACCTGACACATTCACATCTCCCATGCAGCAGGCGAGTTTTGCGGAGTTTGCCCCGCCACCGATCGAATCGCAGGCGATCGAAAAGGTTTCCTATGAATGCGAAGCTCTCACGTTGGAGGAATTCGAAGATGTGACCAAATCGAAACCGCGTCCTCTCCCGGAATCGATTGATGCTCAACCCATTCAGAAATTGAACCCTTTTGAATTCCAACGGATGGAAGAACCGAAGGACGGAGTCGAACACATCACTGACTGGCCCGACGATCTGGTGAATCCATCTGATCTTACCGGTTCTGATCTTACCGGTGATGAAAGTGCGCAATTGACGCCTGATGCGTCAATCGAACTTGCAGCCGTCGGGGACAAATATCCCCGAACGACACCCTCAATCGTCGCTCCAGCCGAGTTACATGCGATCGATGCCAAACCCATTGTCAATGCCAAATCTGTTGGCGATTCGTTGTCGTTGTCAGGCATTGCCGAACGGATCTCCCGTGCGCGAGAAAACTACCGAATGGGCAAACTCGACGCTGCAAACGATGAATTGCAATTTGTGCTGGCGAAACATCCACATCACCTCGATGCGTTACGCCTGCAATCTCGCGTTGCATTCGACAGAGGAGATACGCAAACGCAAATCTCCAACCTGTTGACGCTTGCCAAAACCGATGCGGATTCGGCAAAGACTCAAAACGAAGTGGGTCGTCAACTCATCTTTCTCAGCCACAAACAGGAAGGTTTCGCGGCACTCAAACGAGCCGTTATGCTGGAACCGAACGAACCGCGCTGGGCAACGGAACTCGCGGCGGCATATTCTGAACACGATCAAAACGGAGATGCCGTCAAAGTACTCGATGAGTCCTGGCGATTGAACCCCGGCGATACCTCGATCGCGCGGGTATTGGCACCACTGAAACAGGAATCTGGTAACTGGCCAGAGGCAATCAGCCTGTACGACGTCGTGCTGAAAAGGGTTCCCGATGATCTGACCGCACGACGACATCGGGCTCATTGCCGATTTCATATCGAAGACTTCGCAGGAGTTTGTCAGGATTATGTCATTTGCAGCCGTGGTAACGATTTTGAGTTTTCACGACGTGAACTGACGGAATTCGGCGATGCCTGCCTGCGGGTTGAGGACTTCAGCGCCGCTCAAATTGTGTTCGACGAACTCTCAGATCAGAACGAGGTTCGTGATCGTCGTATTGAAACCCTGCGGGCGTTGTGCGCTTTGAAGCGGGGAGAACGATTGCAGGCCCGCGGAATCATTACGATCGCGCTAACCCATTGGCCAGGTGATGAGGATCTCCGTCGCATGCTCGACCTGTGTAATGTTGTTGAAGAGCCGCAATTGTCAACGGTCGTGCCGGCGCTTATTGAAAAACCGGTCTCGCCCTACCCCTGACCGGATCGGGGAAAACGCCCTCTTGTCTTGCATCAGAATTGGACAGAATCCCAATTCTGAACTACGTTTTTTCAGGAAACCTGGATCTCGCTGATCTGTCGTTGGTGAGCCGAGTTTGCTCGGAGCATATCCAGGATGACACGTCGCATTGATGCCCAACCGAACGCATCAGGCGACTTGACCTGTTGAAAACGTGCAACGTCGCGGACTGGCGCAGGGCCATGCAGACCCGATCGACCTGGAACAACTGGCTACTTCTGGTGACACCAGCATTTATTGGCTCGGTGATCGCAGCAGCCGGCGTCTATGCCCTGACCCAGGACTGGTCAGCCGCATTGATTGTGGGCGGCATCCCGATTTGCCTGGGTTTGTGGACGTCGTGGCGGTTGCGGTCAGACATTCTGACGGCATTCGAGGCTTTGAGCCAATCCACCGAGGCTGAGGTGCCTGAACGTCGCGCGGGAGTTCTGAGTGACGTCGTCGAAAAGGTAACGCACTCACTGCGTGAATCCCGGGCCGTCGCGAGCAAAGCTGTCCTTGAGCGAAACGAATTGGAGACGCGCGCCAAGGTACGCCAGAAGGAATCACGGCGTTTGGAGATCGCTCTGCATGAAATGCCACTCCCATGCTTCATCACCGATGCCCAGGGTGACGTCCGTTTCAGCAGCATCTCAGCCAGAAACCTGTTGGGACGGGACAACAGAGACGCTGCTGGTACATCGCCGGGTGAAAACGGGTTTTGCCTGTTGTCATCACGCCCTGCATCCAGCGGCATCACCGGTGAAACGGAAATCGACTGGTCGCAATTGGCGGAACTGCGTCGTGGTATTGACGATGTCCGTTCCAAAGAAAGAGCTTCTGATCGGCGGGTTGTGAACTTCAATCTCAATCGGGAAAATTCCTCACAGGATTTCCGCGCCGACATTCAGGCGATTCGCCATGAAGATTCATTGTTGGGCGTGCTGGTCGTGTTACACGACATCACCAACGAGCAGGATGTCAAAACCCGACACGCAGAGTTCGTCTCTTCCGCATCGCACGAACTGAAGACTCCAATGGCGGGCATCAAAGCGTTCATCGAAATGCTGATGGATGGCGAGATTGAGGATACCGAAGAACAGTTGGAGATCTATGGGCTGATCGACTCCCACGTTGACCGACTGACGCGACTGGTCAACAACATGTTGAACCTGGCCCGCATTGAAAGTGGAGTGATTGAAGTCAATCGCAAAGATTGCGAGCTGAACGACATACTCCGCCAGACCTTCGCCGTTGTGAAACCGACCGCCGAGGAAAAGTCGATCGCACTGATCTCCGAATTGAGCAATCTGTATCTGCCCGTACATCCCGATCCCGATCTGCTCAGCCAGGCGTTCATCAACCTGCTCTCCAACGCCGTCAAATACACGCCTGATGGTGGCGAAGTTCATCTGAAAAGCCGGATGGAAGAAGATTATGCCATCATCCAGGTTCGCGACACCGGCATGGGAATTCCCAAAGACGCGTTGCCACACATCTTCGATCGTTTCTATCGCGTTCCGGAGAACAATGCCGCCGCTTCCGGCACGGGGCTCGGCTTGTCGCTCGTGCATTACATCGTCACCGAACTGCACAACGGCACAATCGAAGTCGAATCGAACGTCGATGAGGGAACGAAATTCACTGTGACAATCCCGCTCGGTCACCGGGATCAAAAACGACAACAGAAGGCACATTCCCAACCAATGGCATCCCACGTCTCAACGTGACGGGACTGCCGACGACAAACCATTCCGATTTATCCAATTCCCTGTCGAGGTGTCGCCCACCATGTCTGAACAATACCGTATTCTTGTCTGTGACGACGAACCACACATCACCAGAGCCGTCAACATGAAATTAACCCGTGCCGGTTATCATGTGGAAACTGCGTCCGATGGCCAATCGGCGTGGGAGGCGATCGAACGCAAAAAGCCGGATCTGCTGATCTCGGATTGTCAGATGCCCCGACTGGGTGGCATTCAATTGTGCCAGCGCATTCGAGCCACACCCGAACTCAGCGATTTGCCCATTATTCTTCTCACGGCCAAAAGCCTGGAATTTGATGAAGAGGTCGTTCATGAGTTATGGGTGAACGAAGTGGTCGCAAAACCCTTCAGCCCCCGCGAACTGCTCAAGCTGGTTCAACTGTCACTCGGCGATGTCCAACCGGCGAATGAGTCTCAGGGTGACACGCCGCGCGATTGAAGTTGATTCTCAGGAAAAAGTTTGCGTCGTGAAGGGCAATGACAAACGACGAAGTGTAATCCATTATGCGTGACATTTTTGTATCGATCCCTTTGTGGGGATTCCTGCTATTGATTGCGGTTCTCAGTCCGCTGTCGATGTACCTGGGAAGCCTGTCCAATTGGCCACCCGGAACGACATCGATGGTCGTTCTGGCGATCCCGGTCTATCTGGCGGCATTGTCAGCTAATCGGTTTACCGCAACGGTCACCGCGCTGGCAGCAACCCTGGCCGCAACCATCGAAGCAGGTCTGCTCAGTGGCGACACGGCACAACAGGAACCACTGTTGATTCCGATGCTTTGCGGATACTGGCTGCTGCTTTGTCCGACCGGTATCGCTTTATTCCTCGGTCAAATCCGGCAACGAGTCGACCACCTGCAACATGTCAATGCGCAGTTCATCCGTAAGTTGTACGAGCAAAATCGGGAGCAGGACGTTCCACAGCCAAACCAGCCAGCAGATTCCGATCACAAGGGGCAACGATCGACGGGCGAAATTTCGACGACCGTGACGGAAAACAAAGTCGATTATGCCATGTTACTGCTCACCATTCAGGACATCAGTCGGAAAGTCGCAACACAATTTGATCTGGAGACATTGCTGCCGACCATTGTCAGCACGGCGCGGGCCTCGATGAAGTGCCAGACATGCCAGGTCTTCCTCACCGACATGCGCAATCGAAAATTGAACAATGTCTTCGCTGCACGTGAACGCGATGGCAATGTGTACGTTCCACAATGGGACACCGGTATGGCCGGTTGGGTGCTCGAACATCGTCAGATTTTGACCCGCCGCACGGTCGAAGAGAGTGACGAATTGCAACCGCTCTTGCAGGCCGAACAAAAGGCCCCCTTTGCATTGGCTCCGTTGGCTGTCGGTGGTGAATTGCTTGGTCTGCTGGCGGTTGACGACCTGCAGGAAGAGTCGCCCAGTTTCATCCGAATGTTATACATCCTGTCAGATCTGTATGCCTTGGGAATCAAGAATGCCCAACTCTTTTCCCGCATTGAAGAGATGGCGAGGAGAGACGGGCTGACCGGCCTGCTCAACCATGTCAGTTTTCAACAGAACCTGGCCGATCTGCTGGACGACTCCCATTCCGACAGTCCGATTTCTGTTGTCATGTTCGACATCGATCACTTCAAACATTTCAACGACACGTTTGGACATCAAGCGGGTGATCATGTTCTGCAGGAAACGGCACAGGTCCTGCGGGCGGTTGTCCCGGATGATTCGCTGCTGGCTCGATACGGCGGCGAGGAATTCATCTGCGCATTGCCCAATCGCGATCTCTCCGATGCCCGGGAACTCGCCGAACTCCTCCGCTCGACACTGGAATCTCACATTGTCGACTTTGAAGGGCAGGAACTGCTCGTGACCGCCAGCTTTGGCGTCAGTTGCCGAATCACTGGAAACGATGCACCACGTGAACTCGTTCGCCGGGCTGACGAGGCTCTGTACCGAGCCAAGAAGAGTGGTCGTAATCGTGTCATCCTGCAGAGAGATCGGGATCCCATGGCCATCGTTCGTCCGCCAGATTCCATTGACGAACGACAACAGGTCGGCAGCCAGACCATCGTCCCTCAGACAACCAACGGATCAGAATAATGCCCACCATCACGACAGAGACTTTCGGCAACGTACTGGTCGCCCATACGCCCGACGACCTGACCGAAGAGACCGCCGAGGCATTTCAGAATGCGTTGCGGGAGAACCTGGATGCCGGCCAGGTGCGGATTGTGTTGCAGATGGATCGAACCGATTCCTATGACAGCGTTGGTCTGACCTCATTACTCGACCTGCAGGATGAAGTCCGTCGCATGGGAGGACAGGTCAAGGTCAGCGGGCTGGTTGATCCCGGCGTGAAAATTTTTGAATTGGCGCGGCTCGATCGCAAGTTCGACATTTTTGAGTCGGTGATCGACGCAGTGGGCAGTTTTCAATAACCCGGCAATCAAACTTCATAAGACAGCAAACGACAAAACTCCAATGTCCAAATCACTCCTGGAACCAAAACTGCGACTTGGAGATCTCCTCATTCAGCGAGGCGTTCTCAGCGAGGAAAATCTGCAGTTTGCGTTGCAGGAACAGGGCGAGAATGGTGGAACCAAACTGCTGGGTGAAGTGCTGCTCGAAAAAGAGCTCTGCAGCGAGGAAGACCTGCTGGAGTGTCTGGCGATCGACTTCGGCGTCCCGTATGTCCGTCTCGACAACCGGATGTTCGACCCGAAACTGTTCGACCAGATTCCGCGCGAGTTCATCGAAAAGTACACGGTTCTACCGTTGTTCAAGGTTCGCAATGAGATGACCGTGGCGGTCGCCGAGCCGACCAACGTCTTCCTCATCGATCAATTGCGCGACGTCGCCGGTTGCGACATTCAGATTGCCATCGCCAGTGCGAAAGATATTCGCCGCATGGTTCAGACATACGTGCCCAACACGCGCGTTTTTGTCATTGACGATATCATCGACGATGCCAGTGCGGACACGGTCGAATTGATCGAAGAACAGATCGAGGATATCGGAAACGACACCGACATTGGCGATCAGAGTCCGATCATCCGGTTGGTCAATTACATTATTTACAACGCTGTTCGCGAAGGAGCCAGCGATGTTCACATCGAGCCGACCGAGCGACAACTGCGGGTGCGGTATCGCGTTGACGGAGCCTTGTTTCAGTCGTTGGAGCCACCGGTCCATCTGGCACCGGCAGTCGCATCGCGAATTAAAATCATGGCGTCACTCGATATTTCCGAGCGTCGTTTGCCGCAGGATGGTCGCATTCATGTCCTGATGGAAGGCCGCCCGATTGACCTGCGCGTCAGCACTTTGCCGATGTCGTTCGGCGAAAAAATTGTGATTCGTGTTCTCGACAACCGCAGTATCAACCTGTCGATGCAGGACCTCGGATTCAGCGCCGAAGTCTTACAACCGTTTCAGGAGGAAATCTGCAAACCAAACGGCATCGCATTGGTCACCGGACCAACCGGAAGTGGAAAAAGCACGACACTCTATTCGGCACTCAACTCTGTCAGCACGATGGAGAAAAACGTCTGCACGGTGGAAGATCCAATCGAGTTCCAACTGCAGTTGATCAACCAGTTTCAAGTGAACGAGAAAATCGGCCTGACGTTCGCCAGCGTACTCCGCAGTCTGTTACGGCAGGACCCCGACATTGTGATGGTCGGGGAAATTCGGGATGAAGAAACGGCTCGTGTTGCCATCCAGGCGGCGCTCACCGGCCATATGGTCTTCAGCACGTTGCATACCAACGACGCCTGCAGTACCGTCACGCGGCTCATTGATATGGGCATTGAAGGCTATCTGCTTGGCTCGTCGTTGAACATGGTGCTCGCCCAGAGACTTTGCCGACGGATTTGCCCGAAATGCAAGACGACATACGAACCCCCCAGGCCGATGCAGTTGGAAATGGAGCGGATGCAAATCGAAGTGGACGAGTATGTGCAGGGCAAAGGTTGCAAACGTTGCCGGCACACCGGCTTTTCCGGCCGAATTGCCATTCACGAAATTCTTGTTGTCGATGACGATCTGCGGGAGATTATTGCATCGAACCCGACACGATCGGCCATCATCAATCATGCACGCGAATCGGGCATGTTGACGCTGCGCTATGACGGGCTGCGAAAGGTCAGGGAGGGGATCACCACGATTGAAGAGGTCGTCAGCGTCAGCAATGAAGGCTGGCTGCCGAAACGACTGCGGGATTAGAACAGTTTACCTTTTGGTGTGATGCCTCTGGCTCGTGGAAGCCTGTATTTGCAGGCCGAACGACACTCGTCGGCGGCACAGAAGAGCGTCATACGCTCTGATGGAGGAATACCATGCAATTTGCCTATCAGGCTCGCGACGCATCCGGGCGAATCCGCGATGGCGAACTCGTGGCAAATACCGCCGACGAAGCGACCGCGCAACTCCGAGCCGATGGTCTGTATCTGATGTCCCTCGTCGCCAGGGAAGCGAAATCGAAAGTCACCGGTCCCTCCCTTTTTCAAAAACGGGTTCATCGGCAGGATATCATCTATTTCACCAACCAGTTGGCGGTGATGATTGACGCTGGCGTTCCCATGGCCGATGCCCTGAATGGCCTCGCCCGGCAGTGCGAAAACCCGACTTTCAAATCGGCTCTTTCCGAGATTTCCCGGCAGGTGGAAGGGGGGGAAGACCTTTCCGCCGCACTGAATCGCTACCCGAAATACTTCGATCGAACATATGTCAATCTGGTCAAAGCAAGTGAAGCGAGTGGCACACTCGGCACAATGCTGGACCGCATCTCTGTGCAATCACGGTCAGAACTGGAAACCCGACAACAGGTACGTGGAGCACTCCTGTACCCGGCGGGCATGCTCGTCATGTGTATCGGTGTCTGTATCTTTCTGCTGGCGTATGTGTTTCCCAAATTGATGCCGATGTTCGCCTCCAAGCAGATGGATGTCCCGACGCCGACAAAGATCATGATCTTCACGTCCGGCATTTTGACAGATCACTGGTACTGGGTCGTGGCGGCGGTGCTGGCGGTGATTGGATTCTTATTGTACGCACGCCAGCAGTCATGGGGCCGAATTGCTTTCGACTGGTTCTGGCTGAATGTCCCGGTCCTTGGTCCAATGATGCGCAAAGTGGCGATCAGCCGCAGCATGCGCACACTCGCCACAACGATCAACGCAGGCGTGCCAATGCTCGACGCTTTGGAACTGAGTGCAGGTGTGGCGAATAACGTCCATTATGAAAACTGCTGGCTGGAAGTCAGCCGACAGGTCACATCGGGCAAACAGGTTTGCGAGGCGCTGGAAGGAAACAAACTCTTCCCCTCCACACTCGTGCAGATGATCTCCTCCGGTGAGGCAACCGGAAAGCTGGGGCAGGTTCTCAACAAAGTGAGCGATTACTTTGACCGGGAAGTGGCCAATGCGGTTAAGACCGCGACCAGCATGATTGAGCCGGTTATGGTTGGTGTGATGGGTGGTGTAATCGGCACGATTGCCCTGGCGATGTTACTGCCAATTTTCAAGCTCTCTACGGGTCAAGGCTAGAGCGGCTTACGCTCTTCTGTGCCGCGATGAGCGTCGTCAGGCCTGCATACATGGGCCCTCACGAGCCAGAGACATCGCACAAAAAGAAAACTGCCCTCGGCGCTTCATCGCGACAAGGGCAATCATGGGATGACAACTACGAGTCGCCATTGTCCCGGTGCGTTTGAAAGAATAACGCGAAAGCCTGTTGTTCGTCAAGAAATTTCCCAAGTCTTCCGCACATCCTGATCGACTCAATCAACATCACAACGCATCCAACAAACCGCGCGTCGCGGTCAGTTCGTTCGACAAACCTTCCACAAGTGAAATCGAATCCCCATCGGGCAACACCTCCCACGTGTATGTCTCCACTTCCAGATGCGGTGCCTGATTCAGACCTTTCACCGCACGTAACGCCTGCTTTAACTCCTCGCGCGTCGTACGCAGGGGGCCGAGTTGTTCGGCATTCACCGGTACATGATAATGCACGCGCCAGCTTTCGGCGTTAAGAAATTCTCCGTCCGACTCCAGCGCCAACTGTCGATCGAGATCCACTTTTCGCAGAATTGTCCCGGTCACAGATCGCGCCATTGTCTGATGCAGATAACGCGGTTCCACGTATTCCGCCAATGCAGAACGGCCATCGGTGTTGTTTGCAGGGTCATCCAGATGAATGGCGCAGGTGATATGCACCTTATTGATCCGAATGCCCACTTCATCAATCGCGCGAATTGACTCCGGGATCTCTTCAAACTCGACGGCCTGATGGCAGACGTCGTAACACAGGCCAAGGAATTCGGTCACGGTATCCAACTGGTTTTCATCCGCGGCCTGACTTCGCAACTGCTCAAAAAAAGTGATCACTTCCGCAGTCGTTTCCAACCGGCAGAATGGCTCCGGCTCGATCGCCAGTCGAATTGTTCGACCTGTCTCATCTCGCAAATCCCGCAACCAGACAGCCAGATCAATCAACTGCCGATGGCATTGTCGCAAAAAATCCGGACCATGTTCAAATTCCTTGAAACCCAACGGTACAGTCGAAATGCTGCCATCACATTGTTCTGGTATGAGTTGTGCCAGAACGGTCGCACAATTTTTCGTGTATTCCAGGCGGGATTGTTCCGACCAATCGGGCAGGTAGACATTTTCCTTCACCCGTTCGCCGTGAAAGTCGCCGTATGGGAAGGCGTTAAGCGTGTAGCAGGTCAGCCCGCGTTCCTGCAAACGATCAGCGAAAGACACCAATAATGACTCATCAGCCAGTAACTCCGCGATCACCGGTTGGGCCAGCCACAAGCCGGCTGCAAGCTCGGCACCAATCGCATCGCGTACTGGAACGGTGTATTGGTCCAGCCCCAGTTCCACTTCGGCAACTGTGCGACCGGGATGAACGTTGGTGCAATAACTCAGTGGAAGAGCGCTCAAAGCCATCGCGATAATTCACCTTTTAGAGCAGTCTACCTTTTTGTGTGACGTTTCTGGCTCGTGAGAGCCCATGTATGCATGGCGCCTGACGACTCCCATCGCGGCACAGAAGAGCGTAATATGTTCCAGGACAACTCAAAACTTCTGTGTACAGCGAATTCAATCGCATATTTGCAGGCGACTTCTCGCCACCAACCGGTTTTGAAACGGATACCAGATCAGAATTCGCTACGGACCTGGTCGAGACAAAATTCCAAGCCATTTTCCAGTGATGCTAACGTTCTTTTGCAAGAAAAACTATAATGTGCAGATCGCCGAAATACAGCATAGTGCAGTGTTCCGCGCTGGAAGTTAAAGTTTGATGATGTTACAAGAAGCGACAACGGAGCGGGTTATGTCAATCCGTACCCCAAACAAAGCCTTGGCAAGGCACTGGAGTAGTTTCCCTTCTGGTGTGACGTCTCTGGCTCGTGGGAGCCGATGTTTGCAGGTCAATCGACGTTCATCGCGGCACAGAGGACCGTAATACGCTCTAAACTGTTTTCAGCATGCCACTTCTGTGGCGTGCAAGTGAATTGGATCGAATTTGACAGAAACTTTCGTGGTGAGCTGGTGTTTCTTGTCAGCCTGAATCAAGACGAAAAACACGTTCCTGAAAATTAAACCTTCATGTCAGTTGCGCCCCCCATGGACACGGCGGAGTATCCACACCTGCGCGATCCAGATGTGCAGATGATGCTCCGTACGAAGAATGGCGATGATGAAGCGTTCACCCAACTTGTCGAGAACTACCAGGATCGTTTGATCGGCATATTCAGTCATCTGTTGCGCGATCGCGAAGCAGCCGAGGATCTCGCACAGGAAACCTTCATGCGGATTTACCGCGCCAGGAATGGCTACGAACCGACCGCAAAATTTTCCACCTGGCTGTTCCGCATTGCCAATAATCTGGCCAGCAATACGCGCAGGAGCAAGGGTCGAAAAAAGGAAACACCCCTGAACATTCGCGATTCGGGACCACTCGGACCGCGACCGGAAGAAAAACTGATCGCCGAAAAGTCGGGGATGATGCCGACACGTCAATTGGCCAGATCGGAAATTCAGGCCGTTGTGCAGGAGGCATTGGCCGAACTCAACGAACGACAACGTGTGGCAGTATTGCTGCACAAATTTGAAGGAATGAGCTACGCCGACATTGGCGAAACAATGGAGTTGACAACAGCGGCAGTGAAATCGCTGCTTTCGCGAGCACGGGAAAACCTGCGTGTCAAACTGGAAGGATATGTGCGGCAGGACTGTTCTGGTCCTGCATGAGACGGAACCATGACCAAAATCACTCGACTGACACCGGACGATCGCGAAAATCTCGTCGCCTATCTCGATGGCGAACTGGATGACGCATCGACGCAGAAAATCGAAAAGACGCTCGCCGTCAGTTCAGTCGCCCGGCACGAAGTCGAAATGCTGGAGCAGACCTGGGAACTGCTGGAGGAACTGCCACGCGAAAAAGCGAGTGCAGATTTCACTCAACGCACAATGGCAACTGTCAAAGTGGTCGATGTCAAATCGAATGACAGAGCAAAACACTGGTTGACCAGGGCACGAAAGGGATTGATTCTCAGTGGCTGGTTAACCGCCATCACAGTCTCTGCGGTTGTTGGTTTCGCGGCGACACGATTCTGGATTCCCAATGAGACCGATATTCTTGTGAATGACCTGCCCATCATCGAGAATCTTGATGCGTATCACGATGTTGACAGCATTGAATTTCTCAAGGAAATGCACCGTCATGGAGTGATGAATGAGTAATCACAGCAATCGGACGACGCAGGTCTACGTTCCCACTTCAACGGAAAGACTCGTCGTATCCAACAATAAAAGAGACAACAGGCACTGGTTCCGCAACTTCGCCCTGCTCATCATTGGTTGTGGTACAATTCTGCTGACAATTCCTCTGCTCTCCGGCGCATCAGCCAGTATCGATTCAGCCAAACGAAAAGAGCGACTCGCTCGAATCGATGCAATGTCCACCGCGCAGAAAGAGAATCTCGCGCGGAATTTCCGCAGATACATGGCTCTGACCGAGGCGGAACGGGACAAACTTCGCAGACTGCACGACGCCATTGAGGAAGATCGACAGCACGGTGGGGCATTGAAAGATACGCTCGGAAAATACAATGACTGGCTGCAGACTCTTTCCGTTGCACAATTGAAGGAGTTACGGCAAACCAGCGAACCGACGGCACGGGTTGAGTTGATCAAACGCTTCCAGCGCGAACAGCTTGAAGAGGAACGCAGAAACCTCAGCCAACACTTTGGACAGATGCTGATGTTCCTCGCCAGGCAAAAACCGATGACGGTCAATCCAGATGACTTGCAGCAGATGCTGCAAGTCGTCGAACAGGAAACCTCCTTGCCGGAAAATGTACGACAGGATCTTGCGAAACGAAATGGTGTCTCTCGCAACCTGACGTTTCTGACGTTCGTTCGGAAACGAACGAACGGTCCTGGTGGTATGCGTGCTTCCTGGCCAGATGATAGACTGCTGACTCAGATTATCAACACCCTGCCCAGGTCATCTCCTGTCTCTCGGTGGAAACGGAGCAATATGTCAATCGAATCGCAACGTCAGATGCTGGGGCGATTGATTGCTGGCAGTCTCTGGAAGGCGATGCTTGCTGACGTACGACAGTTTCATGCGACGCTTGACGATGAAAAGAAAAAACGCCTCGCCGCACGCTCCGAACCGGAGAAACAGGCAATCCTTCTGGGGATGTATTTCGATCACGTGGACCTGAAATTCGGCGACACGATGTTGACGATGCAGTGGTTGATGAACCGCCAGATTTCCAGATCATTCGATCGTGGTTCCGGGGGACGCGGACCAGGCGTGCGAAAGGATGGACGTAATCCCTGGCTAAAAAAAGTGGATGAAAAACCGACCGAGGAGCAGGATCAATCACGTGTGCGGTCCCGTGGTGCAAAACCACCTGACAAGCGTAACGGCCAGCACAAACCAAACGACCTCCTCAACAAGACCGAAAGTACCAGGCAGGTGTGACACCCCAGGAACTCTCACAGGCTGCAAATCGGCTCGCCAGATTGCTCAAAGCCAACGACCTGCGAATCGTTTGTGCCGAGAGTTGCACCACTGGACTGGCATCCGCTGCGCTGGGTGAGATCCCGGGGATCTCAGACCATCATTGTGGCTCGGCTGTCGTATACCGCATCGACACCAAATCCCACTGGCTCGATGTTGATCCCAAAATTTTGGAAAAACCGGGGCCGGTCAGTCGCGTTGTCGCGCGGGCGATGGCGGAAAACGTACTCGAAAAGACGCCCGAAGCCGACGTCGCGGTTTCCGTAACGGGTCATCTTGGTCCGAATGCTCCGGCCGAACAGGATGGTTTGATTTATATCGGCCTTGCACATCGCGGCAGGAAAACCATTGTTAGACGACTCTTTCTCACCACGTCTGCCGATGAGAATCTGTCTCCAGTCGTGTTGCGAAAACGTCGACAGATTGCCGCCGCCGTGCAGACACTCACCATGGCAGCAGACATGTTTGCAGATCATTGATGATCCGAAACCATTCGTTACTTCACGCGAACAAGTTTCATCAACCGACCGCTGACGTTCCAATCCTGCACGTACAGGTTTCCATCTTTGTCCCAGAATGATCCATGTGTTGGCCCGAGTACCGACTTGCCGTTTTCATCCAATCCCCAACCGGGTACGGTTTCAAACGTCATCGAACCATTGCCCATGCGAACTGGAACCCTCTTTTCCGCAGCTTCGAGACTCAATAACATTGAGAGGGTGAACGCAATTGCGAGAACGGTCGATTTCATTTTCATGTCTGGACATCCTGAATTCGCCGGACGCTCACATTGGAAGTTGAGTACTTACCTTACAGGTTGTTGATCGCACCTCAATCCCCGTGCTTTTCTCTCAACCGACCGGAGAGACGCAGCATCAATTGAATTCGCTCGAATTCATTCAGCCAGTCCTGCACATCAGCCGCCAGACGTTCCGTTGCCGGGTTCACCAGACCGGTCGGGCAGGCGGCTCCTGTCAAATCGGCTGCCAACTGCTGGAATTTGGAAAGCGTTTTATCGCCGTACCGTCCACAGGGAAAGCCATCTTCGCTCAGGAAAACGACTGAGGGAACCCGCTTGCCGCCGCAGATCATCATCGTCTCGGCCAGTTCCGGGTTGTCATCCCGATCGAAGAAGTGGAGCTTGATTGTGTCCGTGGCTTGTGCGAAATGTCTGAGGATCGGGCATTGACTGACGCAATCCCCGCACCATGTACCAGCGAGAATCAGAATGTGCATCTCCCGTGTGAAGCCGGCCAGCAACTCGCGTTGCGCATCTGTCAGCGTAACTTGCTCGTCGATACCCTGCCAGCGGCGCTGCTGTTCGTTGGTCGCGTATTTGGCGAGAAAATCTTCGTAGGAAAGCCCGTTGGGAATTTGCGCGGCGAAATCCATATCTTGTTGATCCTGATCAATTGTGGAATGACTGAACACGACAAACACAATTTAGGGGATTTCTGATGTGAATGACAACCATCATCGTGCGGCTTCATTGTCAGGGTAACATCGGTCATTTTTGCCTGTACTTTGTAAGAACAGTTGAAAATTTCGATTGTGACTATTTCCTCTTTCCTCCTATGATGACTTTATTCCAACTTCCCTCGAAAGGTCTTCTCATGTTCTTCCGATCGCGGTTTACTGCGCCGTTGTTTCTGCTGATCGCTCTGTTGTTCAACCAACTTCCGCAGCTGGGTGCGCAAAGTTACCGTGTGTTACCGGGTGTGGGAAAGGCGTCGTCTGGCAATCGTTTCGAAAAAAAACCTGCTGGCAATGCCGAAGTCAATATCGAGTTGTTATACGGCCCGCGCGGAGCCGCCCTGCATGCCCAGACCTGGAGTCAGGCGTTGGGAGAACTCGGCTATTCCGTGCGAATCCGCCAGCGTTTGGGTGTCGACAAGATTGAAAACCGCGAACGAAAACTTGGCACATTCCGCTCAGTGACAGTCATCGGGTCGCTGGAACCGGACGGTAGCGTGCAGTTTTCCAAGGGCCGCTTTCGCCGTTCCAACATCGCCCAACTGAAAGACTGGCTGAAAAGCATCGAACGGTTTGGTGCACAAGGATCACCCGAAGGTCAACCTGCCTGGGGATTGAGTCAACAACAGTATGAACGTGTGCAGACCAGTCTGACACCCATCGTTACGCAAACGACAAAAGGGAAATCGTTGCAACTGGCCCTGGATGCGATTGACGTGCCTCGTGAGTTGGAAATGGAATTTCCAGCGGCAACGTTACAATGGTTGAAGAAGGAGTTCCCCCGTGAGATCCCCGTGGCGACGGAGATGAAGGGTTTCAGCAAGGGAACCGCGCTCGCGATTGTGTTGAATCAATATGGACTCGGTTTTCATCCGCAACGAATGCCAGGCGGTGCGATCAATTTGTGGGTTGTCCCGTTGGAACAGACGATCGATGTCTGGCCGGTCGGTCGGCCATTCATCCGGTCCAACCAGCAGACCGCACCGGCGTTGTACAAACTGGTGCCAATCGCTTTGAACGATCAGAAAGTGGTCGATGTGTTGCACGCGATTGAAGTGAAAACGAAAGTGCCGGTCTGTATCGATTATTTCCGCATTGCGCTGAAGGGGATCGATATCGATGCGTTGCGAATTACCTATCCCGAAAAACGGACAACATGGAGCCTGCTGCTCAATTCGATCGCGATTCGCAACAAGCTCTCACGGAAGTTGCGGATTGACGAAAATGGCCGGCCTTTTGTCTGGATCACCGCATTGCAACCGGGTCGAGGTATACGGTAGAAGAGCGGCAATCGGACCGCCGGCTTTGAGCCAGTCCCCAATCCAGCGGGGGGTCGTTGCCGTCTTTGTGGATAATCTCACACGGTACTTGCCGATGTGGTCGAAGACCTTATGGACGTCGAGATGGAAGCTCCAATCGACCGAACCGGGTTGCACCTGACTGGCCTCCCCGTCATCACTGTCGAGGCAGATGACGACCACGAAATGAGAGTCCGATGCCATCGAGACCGATTCGGAAATCGTTGATCCCGCAGATCATCAGCAGTTTTCCTTCTGGTATGACGTCTCTGGCTTGTGGGAGCCTGTATTTGCAGGCCAATCGATGCCCATTGCGACACAGAAGAGTTGTAATACGCTCATGGTCGAGGGTCGCGGCCCTGAATCAGCAGCGGGATTGTCAGGGTTGGGTATTCCGGATCGCTGGTGGAGACGATGGCACGTGCATGAGAGCGGTCGGGGGGAACCTTGCCGGCAACCGTTACCTGCACAATAGTCTGATGCAATCCTTCATTGTCAAATTCACTGCGTAAAATGTTGGCCGTCACAAACTCCGATGTCGACTCAATACCCGTCACTTCGATCGGTTTGTCGCGGAAATCGGTAATGGTCACATTTTGCACTGTCGACTCTTCGCCCAACTGATAGATCACCAGCGACTGAGGTCGGATAGTGACCTTCTTTTCTGGCAACTCCAGACGAAATATCAGCTTCTCGGTGTATGACTCCGGGTCAGAGTAATGCACATCGATTGTGTATTCCTTTTCACCCGGCTTTTGATTCGCCTGCTCCACTCGTGCGATGATCAGGCCGGCTTCGCCTGGTGCAAATTCGGTCTTGTCCATGTAGATCGACTGCGATTCGAATTGATCCAAAGCCACACTCCGCGGGGTGAGACAGCCACAACTGCCAGAGAGTTCCTTGATCGTGACGGGGCGATCACTTCGATTCTGGAAACGGAACAAAACGCGGGAATACTGCTCCGCTTCGACCGACCCCAAATCAATCAGGTAGGAATGGAAGGCCAGCGCGGGAAGAACACGTTCAGACTTCGCTTCAGCCGGTCGTGGCCCGAGTTGATGAAACACAAACGCGACAATCACTGGCAGACAGGCAATAGCGAATAGCACAGCCCTCAGATTTTTGTTGTTCGTCACATCAATTCCTTCGCCGTTCGACTATGTTTCGTTCAGGAAGATAAACTTCGTTTAGAGCCGTTTCCCTTTTCGTGTGACGGTTTTCGCTCGTGGGAGTCTGTGTTTGCAGACCAAACGACGATTTTCGCACCACAGAAGAGCGTAATACGCTCTAGCAGCGGGCTTTTACCAGAAGCAGGAAAATCCGACAAGATGAGGCACATTTGTTCGAGCTGACTGGCAGCGAAATCACCGTAGCGATGATCGACCCGAGTAAGTAGGATGTTCACACTTGCTGCCTGTCTGCAAAACAATACACGAACGTCTCAATTCGTCGGTCGATTTTCTCCTTGGCGTGGCAGGAGCAAAAGCTCTCGATTTGAGGGCATGTTACACTTTTTGTGGCAGAAAACGAGGTGACTTGATCTGCGCAATCAGCCTCCGAATGCTGCGTCAGTGCAGGAAGAACTGGGGGCGTATTCGCTTCAGATAAATGACATTGGCAGCCAGGCTATCAGTGTCACCCACACTTTTTGTTCTGACAATACAAATCGAGCGGGTGATGTCACAGGAATGGGCTGACTGCGACAGGATTTTACGCGTGCGACTGCTTCTGATTCCCTTGCTGTTCCTGCTGTTCTCCAGCCTGACCCTTCTGGTGTTCGGACATCGGTTGGAAGTTCCTGAAACGTTTGCGGAAGCAGTGGAATGGCTTCGATCTTTTGATCGCTGGGTCTGGGCGGTTGCCATGGGGGTGATCATCGGCGATTTTCTGCTGCCACTGCCATCGACACCTGCCATCGTCACTTTGGGGATCGTTTACGGCCCACTAATGGGGGGACTGCTCGGGGGCATTGCAACCACGATTGCCGGCCTTCTGGGATTCGGCATCACGCGCGCACTCGGCAGGCGCGGTGCGGCCTTTCTCGTTGGGGAAGACGACCTCGCCTGGGCGGAGCGGTTTTATGAACGGTGGGGCATTTACGCGGTCGTTCTCGGTCGCGCGATTGGCGGGCCGGCTGAATGGTTGATTCTCATTGCCGGCATTTCGGGAATGCCCTTTCCCAGAGTCCTTGTCGCGTTGATTGTCGGGGGGTTTTCGGCCTCGTTCGTGACCGCGTGGCTGGGGGATCTTGCTGTCGACCGCCCCTACCTTGCGATCACTCTGGTGATCCTGCTGGCCGTCTTCTTCGCCTGGTTGAGTCGATATCTGCTTTTGAGAAATGCACAACACTCACCACTGGAAGAGGCTGAGTAAGAAGTACCGCGCAGAGACGATCGAAGCATGCAAACCTCTATTCCGTCATTCCCACGCGGTGTGAAATCCAATGTGGGGGGAATCCAGTCTTCTGGCATGCTCTGGATCCTCACCTGCGCGGAGATGACCTGTCCTTCCTTATGATGTGCTTCGTTCTCCCGGAGTACCTCAGGTTGATAAGCAACCTGAGGCCTGGAAGAGGCAGTGACGATGTAAAGTTTGTCTGAGGAAAAGAATCAGACAGGATAACAGGAGAAACAGGATCGCCACATCGCCATACAATGCGGAGAATTCGATCGAGTGATTGCGGTGGGTGGCGATGCAGTCATTGGTCAGTCCGGAATCTGTGAAGCGATCGCACGCCACGCAATGATCGCGTCGTGCGTCGCCTGCACATCGTGCACCCGGATCAAATCGGCCGATTGCATTGCCACGGCAATCGAAACACCAACCGTTCCAAAAACCCGTTCGTCCACCTCTCTTCCTAGCACATGCGACAGAAGCCGCTTGCGGGAATGCCCGATCAACACCGGTCGGCCCAATTCTCGAAAAGTGCCAACGTGCGACAAAATGTCGATGTTGTGTTCGGCCGTTTTTCCAAACCCGATGCCGGGATCAATCGCGATTCGTTCTTCCGCGACACCCTGCTCAACCAGTCCATCAATTCGCATCCGCAGGTATTCGGCGATGTCCTGGACGACATCGTCATAACGGGGATTCTCCTGCATGGTCTGGGGCGTGCCTTGCATGTGCATGGCAATAACTGCAACATCGTTATCGGCACAGAGGCGGACCATATTCGGGTCGTGTTCGAGTCCTGAAATGTCATTTACGATTTTGGCGCCTGCGTTGATCGCCCGTTGCGCGACTTCTGATTTGGTAGTGTCGATTGAGATGGGAATGGCAGTTTGTGCGGCCAGGTCTTCAATGACGGGAATCGTCCGGTGCAACTCCTCATCGACATCGACGACCTCACTGCCTGGCCGGGTTGACTCGCCACCAATATCGAGAATGTCTGCCCCCTGCTCGACCAGACGCAGTCCGTGCCTGACTGCTGCTTCGCGCGAATGGTGCAATCCCCCATCGGAAAAGCTGTCGGGAGTCACATTGAGAATCCCCATAACCAGCGGCGTCTCACCAGTTGTGAGCAAGTCGTCTCCAACTCTCCATCGCAAAGTGGTCATATTCGATTCTCGATCCATGTTGTTTCTTGTCGGGGCAGTTCCAGATTCGGGTGGATTGTGGCCAGGACTTCCTGATTCGGATCCCAGACACATCGGTCAAAACCATGCCTGGAACGTATTCTTTTCTGTGCCGCGATGGGCGTCAAACATAGGCCTCCACGAGACAGAGGCATCACGCCAGAAGGTAAACCGCTCTATTCTGGTCGCTGTCGTTTGACTTCTCAACAAGCGCCCCTTATGTTAACGGCAAGGTCGGCGGGATCATTAAAATTTGTTTCGATGACGATCGCCACTCATTTTTGTGTAAAATCGCACTCTCTGGATGTCGAGACGGGCCGGGAGTCGTGAATTTTCGACGGAGCGTCTCACATTTTCGAGGAGGACAACATGAATCACCTTTTTAAGAGTTTGACTGCCTTTGCTGCAGTCGCATTGGTTTGCAGCGGAATGTCTCAAACGGTAGATGCGGGGCTATTCAGCCGGAGCAGTTGCAGGTCAAATTCCAACTGCCATCAGGTAAGTTATTCCAGCCCCTGCCATACCGTCAGCAGTTGCAAGACTGTCAGCACCTGTGCACCGAAGTATCACACCGTCAAATACACTTCGTCCTGTGCCCCCAAATGTGCATCAAGCTGCCAGCCGGTTCACGTGAAAACCTGCAAATCTTCCTGCCAGACAGCGAGCTACTCCAGTTGCGGCACCAAGTCTTCTTGTGGCAAGATCTCGACATGCAGCGCGAAATCGTCCTGCGGAACGGCTTCCTCCTGCGGCTCCAGCTGCAGTGTGAGTTCCCAGTCTTCCCCGACTCCTGCAAAGGCCGCTCCGAAGAAGGTGGAAGACACTCCTCCGCCACCAGCAGAAAAAGCTCCTCAGCCCAAAAACAAAGGGAAAAAGGCCAAAAGCGCCTGATCTCCGATTCTTGAAACGGTGAATTCACGGGCCTGCGTCACTCTCCGACGTGGGCCCGTTTTTTTCTCAAGGGGATCGCGAAGAAGATTTTCATTCTCAGGGTTTTTACAATCAGTCCATGCTCAACGGATTTGGTCAAAGGCGATCATATACCACACTACTGCCTGAACCCTCTCACAATCTCATTCGCAATGTCTTCAACCGCCCCACCATCCAATCCCTTCTTCCGCCTCGTCACCGTTGCAGGGTTCCTGTTTGTTGTCACCATTTTGGCAATCGTTGCCGCTTTCTTCGCAAAGCCCGATTCTCCATTGGTGGAATTCGTCGATCGTTTTGGCACACACCTGATCTTCTGGGAAGTGATTATCGTCCTCATGGCCGGCTTCGTCGCGTTAATGGTCGATCGCATTCAGACATTGCGTCATTTGAATCGACAACGCGAAGATTATCAACAGGCTGCAGAGAACAAGGCGTCAGAAGCGGCACCCCGTGGCGAACACAGGAATGGCGATTCCCCGGACATTCACGCACCATCAACAGGAAGATGATTGATGACGGAAAATGTCCGACAGGAAATCGAGCAGTTGCGGGAAGAAATCTGGCGACACAATCGACTCTATTACGTCGATGCCCAACCCGAGATCACTGATCTCGAATACGACAAACTGCTGAAACGACTCGAACGACTCGAAGCGGATCACCCCGAATTCGATAGTCCCGAAAGCCCGTCACATAAGGTGGGAGGCGAACCGATCGAGGGTTTCGAGACCGTGGCTCATCGCCAGCCGATGCTCTCAATCGACAACGTTTACAATGAGGATGCATTGCTCGAATTTGACGCCCGTCTCAAAAAACTGGTGGATGGTGAACCGATCGAGTATACGGTCGAATACAAGATTGACGGCGTCGCGTTGGCGCTGGTTTACGAGCAGGGGGTGTTGACACAGGCTTTGACACGTGGTGATGGTCGACAGGGTGATGACATCACAAACAATGCGCGCACGATTCGCGGGGTCCCCTTGCGTCTGCATACTGCTGATCCGCCGGCTGTACTGGAAATTCGGGGAGAATCGCTGATCAGTAACAGCGATTTTGCCAGTCTCCGCGCGGAACAGGAAAGCCGCGGTGAAAAACTGTTCGCCAACCCTCGCAACGCCACCGCCGGAGCACTCAAGTTGTTGGACCCCAAAATATGCGCGGCAAGAAAAATCCGGTTTCTTGCCCACGGGACAGGCTGCTTCGAGGGGATCTCGTTTGAGACGCATACCGGGTTCCTCTCGACGATCCAGAAAATGGGGATGCCGGTCACACCGAATGTCCGGGCGTTTGGCGACATTCAGCAGGCCCGCGATTATGCCCTCGTGTTGGGCGAGGCAATCCACTCGCTCGACTTTGAAGTCGATGGTATTGTCATCAAGGTCAATCAGTTCACACAACGAGAACAGCTCGGCAACACAACAAAAAGCCCACGCTGGGTGATCGCCTTCAAATGGGAAAAATATGAGGGAATCACGCAGGTTGAGGACATTCAAATTCAAGTCGGAAAAACAGGTGCATTGACACCAGTCGCTTACCTGAAACCGGTTGAGATTGCCGGCACAACAGTATCCCGAGCCAGTTTGCACAATCGGGACGAGATTGAACGATTAGGCATTCGAGTCGGCGATTGGGTTGTTGTGGAAAAAGCGGGCAAGATCATTCCACATGTTGTGCGCGTGGAAGAGCATCGGCGAGATGGGAACGAAAAAGGATTTTCCTTTCCAGAAAAATGCCCCGAATGCGAAACGCCAGCCATACAGGACAAAGGTGGCGTCTACGTCCGCTGCCCCAATCCGAATTGTCCGGCCCAGTTACGCGAAGCCGTTCGGTTTTTTGCGTCTCGGACGGCACTCGATATCGAAGGGCTTGGGATCAAACTGGTCGAGCAATTGACTGGTGCAGGATTGGTCGCCCGGTTGACCGACATTTATGAGTTGAAGACCCGTCGCGACGAATTGCTGCAACTCGAGCGAATGGGCGAAAAGTCGGTCGACAAACTGATTGCGGGGATCGAAAAGGCCAAGCAACAACCACTCTGGCGATTGTTGACCGGTCTGAATATCCGGCATGTCGGAACGCGAAGCGCACAAATACTCGCAGAGCATTTTGGTACGATCGGTGCCCTGATGGAGGCCAGCGAGGACGAAATCGCCGACGTTCATGAAATTGGCCCCATCATTGCCGAATCGGTTTTTCGGTTTCTGTATTCTGACATCGGTCGTGAAATCATCGCAGATCTGAAAGTCACTGGACAGAATCTCGGCTTGCCGGTGGAGCATTCCGAACAAAAGGAAAATGCGGGGATTCTGGATGGGCAAACGATCGTCGTCACAGGCACACTGATGAAGTTCACGCGGGATGAGATCAAGGAGTTGATTCGTCAGCATGGCGGACGGGCCTCCGGAAGCATTTCCAGCAAGACCAACTTTCTCGTCGCAGGGGAAAAGGCAGGCAGCAAGCTTGCCAGGGCTGAGGAACTTGACGTTCCGATCTATTCTGAGCAGGAATTCCTCGAATTGATCGAAGGGAAACGTGCAGCCAACTGATCTGGCAGAACAAGCCACGGACACTCTTTTCCCTAACCCATTGTCACGAATTGTTTTGCAGTCTTCCGCACTGCAAAAACTCGTCTTTGCCTTTGAGAGCAAAGCTGATATTCTTCTCCCCTCTTGTGTCCTGCCACCCATTGCGATGGATTCTCATCGCCCTCTCAGCCCGCATGTTCAAGGAAGGAATTGCGGATGCCCCGATTTCAAATACCTCGATCCTCACTCTCCCATCTGACTGCGAGCGGGTTGATTGTCTCCCTCTTCAGTGTGCTGTTTTTCTCGGGCTGTGGCTGGTTTGGAGACGAGGCGGACGCCGAGACACAAGAAGCGGTCTCTGGTGACGAAACGCCTGCACCTCCCACGGCAAAGCCCCCCGCTTCGGTTGAACTGGAACTGAATCTGCAGGTTGGGCAGCGTTTTCCTCTTATCAAAACCGTGGAACAAACACTGCTGCAAGCCACGAAAAAGGGACCGGTCACCAACCGTTCGAAAATTGAATTGTTGTTGTCGATCGAAGTTGAGGAATTGCGGGAGGGAAAAAAACGACTCGGTGTGACCTATCATCGTGTCCGCTACGACCATGACATCGCCGGTGACGTCGTTCAGTACGACTCATCCAATCCGCCGCCGAATCTGCCACTGCCGGTGCAGCCGTATCATGGACTGGTTCACAACGGGTTTTCATTCTGGATCGGACCAGACAACCAGATTCTCGAACTTGTCGGGTTTGACGATTTTCTGAAACGTTGTGTAAGGCATGTCCCTCTTGACCAGCGCAACGATGTCATGATGAAACTTGTGGAAACCTCGGGAGAAGAGGGAATTGCCAACTTCGTCGACGACAGCATCGGTATTCTGCCGTATAGCGCCGGAACGGAAGGCAATGCGACAACTGTGAAAATTGGCGATCACTGGTCGCGGGAACGACAAGTGCTTCGCCCCATTCCCGTCTACCTGAAAACGCAGTACACATTGAAGGATCTGAATGACGAGATTGCGAATGTCGACATTGTGGGAACGATCGCACCATCGACCACGTACGGCCCTTCCTCACAGAATATGAAAAAATTCAGCGTGACGGTCCGAGGAGGAAACTCATTTGGCGCATGCACAATCCGCCGCAACTCGGGGCTCCCTGTCAAATCGCGCGTCGAAAGGTACTTCGATATGACGGTCCAAATGCCGGATGGCGTTAAATTCGATCAGCGCAAGCGGGTCGTCACAACAATCAACACATTTGAACAGCAATCCACAACGACGACTGGCGAGCAAACGGCATCACCATCTGTGCATCAAGCAGGCTTTACCACCGAACAGCCCTGATTCCGCACCAACATCGGAAAGACGAAAGGAACAGCGGCCCTTTGTGTGGAGACAAATTGTGTGGAAACAAATTTCAAAGTCCCTGCCCGCAAAATGGCAAACCAGCATGGAGCGCGGCTGATTCTGCGGTATGATGAGCATCGGGATTACGCATCTTGCGGCCCACTTTGTTGGAACGCTTTGTCTTAAACTGCAGCAACACTCAATGGATTAGAGCGTACGCTCTTCTGTGCCGTGATGGGCATCGCCAAGCCTGCAAGCATAGGCCCCCCACGAGCCAGAGACGTCACACCAGAGGGTAAACTGCTCCAGGCAGGAAACGGGATCAGTGATAAACGCAACTCTGCTGGTGATACGGGGCGCCGACCAGGGTACGCGATTTGAGATCGGCGAATCGGTCGTCAGCCTCGGGCGGGGCGTACGCAACGACATTCGCGTCCTCGATACCGAAGTTTCCCGCCTGCACGCGACAATCGGACTCCGCGAGGACGAGTTCTTCCTGCAGGATCTCGACAGTTCCAACGGGACCTTTGTGAATGGTCAAAATGTGACCTCCTGCCAACTTTCCAGTGGTGATCAGATCCAGATGGGGCGCAGCGTCTTTCTATTCTCCATCACTTCGCCGGATGAATCACAGTTTGTGGCGGATAAGGTCGACCTCGTCGGTCACCAACAGGTGGGGGATCATTCACAGATTGTCGCGGAAGCACAACATGGTGCCAACGAAACGCTGCTCAGGAAGACGACCGATGACAGCACTACTGCACTTCACCAGACACTCGCCAACCTGCAGGCGCTATACCGAATTTCTGAAGTTGCGGCGACCGGAACGGTTTCACTGGAACAACTCCTGCCTCGCATTTTGAATCAGAGCATCGAAGTTGTTGATGCAGACCGGGGATGTATTTTGCTGGCAGACGAAAACTCCGGTCAGATCATGCCGCAGTATTTCAGCCATCGAGATGGTCGCGATGTCTCCGGTCGAATGCCGATTTCGCGCAGTATTGTCGATTATGTCCTGAAAAATGGACAGGGCGTTCGAACATCCGACGCAAAGAGTGACCAACGTTTTGATACCGGGCAGAGTATTCTGCAGGCGGGCATTCGGGAAGCGATCTGTGTTCCCATGCAGGGCCGGTACGAACTGGTTGGTGTTATTTATGTCGACACCAATACGCCTCAGGACCAGACAGTCGTCCTTGAAGGAAGCCACGTCAACAAGTTCAGTGACGAACAGTTGCGATTGCTGCTGGCAATTGCACGGCAATCAGCATTGGCGATCGAGAACGATCATTACCAGCAGGCCTTCGTCAAAGCGGAGCGACTGGCAGCGGTGGGTCAGACGATCGCCACGCTGAGCCATCACATCAAGAATATCCTGCAGGGAGTGCGCGGCGGAAGTTATCTGATCGACATGGGCCTGAAAGACCACGACGAAAGTCTGGTTCACAAGGGATGGAATATCGTCGAGAAAAACCAGAACAAGATCTATCACCTCGTAATGGACATGCTGACTTACAGCACCGAGCGTAAGCCGGCTCTGGAACCTGCTGAAGTTGACGAGATTGTCGAAGATGTGGTGGAATTGATGCAGGCCCGCGCCGAAGAGAATGGTGTCGATCTGATCCGAAAATCCGGCGAAACCGTTCCTGAATCGACATTCGACAAGGAGGGTATTCACCGTGCCGTCTTGAATATCATCACGAATGCGATCGATGCCCTGGAGAATATCGAGGAGGGGCGCATCGAAATTGAAACCGGATACAATAGAGAGACCGACGAAATTTTCATCGCCATATCGGATAATGGCCCTGGTATTCCGGAAGATCAAATCGAGAAGGTCTTCAATCTTTTTGAATCGACCAAAGGCGCTCGCGGTACAGGCCTGGGGCTGGCTGTCAGCCGAAAGATCATCCGTGAACATGGAGGCGATATCGTCGCCGAAAGCGAGTTGAATCGCGGCACCAGGTTTACGCTTGTCTGGCCGAAACTCGACGAAGACCCAATACATGGCGATCGGGAAACGATCGCCTAGAGCAGTTTCCCTTTTCGTGTGACACTTTTCGCTCGTGGGGGGCCTTCGTTTGCAGGTCTAACAATGCCCATCGCGGCACGGAAGAGTGCAATACGCTCTGATGTGGCTGATCAAGGGCCATAGACCTTTTTCATCAGTCGTACTTCCGTTTAGGCGGAGGCTCCATGCTGGCACCTGCGGGAGATCCATTCGATGTCCACGTCGCCGCCCCACTGCCTGCTGGCACAACAAACGACTTGCGGTTGAACTCGGATCGTCGCGAGGGATAGGGCATACGCAGTCGTTCTGCTCCGAAGAGGGGACGTTGTACATGTTCCCGATCCCAGAGTCCGTCCCAACCATTCGCAAATGCTCCCGGCGCTACGGACGTATCACCTTCATCAATCCGAATTGGCTCCTGTAAATTTGAGTCGTAAACGTTTTCCTGTCCCCACCATCGGAAGTAATGATCGGTGAGTGCGAAATCGGCACAGGCGATCACGGACGGCTTGACGTTACCGGATACACCCGGCATCGCAGGGGCAAACAGCGTCCGATCAACAAACATCCTTAACGGCAGTTTGCAGCCAACGGCGATGCGGTTGGACTCAAGATGGAATGCTGCTCCTCCGACAGAGAAAGTGGAATCCTGAACGTCAATTGCACCTCCAATGTAGGGGTCAAATCCGTTGAGCCGAACCCGGATCGCGTCTTCGACTGTGGCGCAAGTCGAGTTCTGAATTGACACAGCCTGATCGCGCAGATCGAAGTCCATCAATGTCCGGTATCCAATCAGAAAACTGTCGACAATGCGCGATCGACGCCGGTAGGGATAATAGGACATTTCGGAGCTTTTCTCTGCAGGTTTGACCCAGCGAACGAGTCCCTTATGCACGGCGTTCGCATTCACAGGCCCGCGGATTTCACAATTCCAGATCGAAAAGGTTCCCCCCTGCACATACAGGAACCAGTTCGGCTGATTGGCCAATGTCGATTCCGACATTCGAAACCGGCCGCCGATAATTTCTATCGAGCCATTGATGACAGAGAAAAGCGAGTTGAAACGCCCCTTTGTCGGATCGACCGAACCTGGTCTGATTGTCTGAGGTATCATCACCAGCGAGTCCTCACCTGTCGACTCAAACTGGAAACGAACATTCGCATTGGCGATCCGGATTGGGCTTGAATACCGTACTCCCGATCCTCTCACAATCACCAGGGTGTTTTTCGCCAGATTTTTGGTTTCGAGCACACGTCCGAGATCTTGATCACCGACATTGACGATCATTGTCTCCGAAGCCTTCCAAGGCGAATACGCGATTGTCGACCACTCTGGCCGCGTTGAAAGTGACTGACCTCGCTCAATTGTCTCTGTTGAAGGCACCGAGAGTGATCGAACCTCTGTTCCGGGGCGTTTCGTGACAATCGATGCCACGCCGTCAGTCAAAGGTGTCTGAAACCCGAATTGTGATAAGGTCGCTTTGTCAAACCCTGATATCCGGGTTGAGGGCCATGCTTCGGCGACGAACAGCTCGCGGGGAATTCGTTGCTTCCAAAGATGTTGCCAACCGGCGTGGCCGCGCACTTCCCGGTCGGTCGGATCAGAAAGACTCACCAACGCGACCCATCCCGCAAAGAGTGTGTCCTCAGTCAACCACTGCAGGTTCTTTTCGTCCGGCGTTGACTTCCGCTCAAAATGACTTCTGGGCCACCGCTTCAATCGCAACAATGTCGGAGGTGTCAAACCGGCTTGCGCACCGAACAGGCAATTCATCGAAACGACTTCCGTTCGCACGGCTGGCTTCCTGGCATCCAGAGCCTGAAATTCAAAGAGAGCCTGCTGCGATGTCGTCGAACATCCCTTGAGTTTGATCCGACGCATCGTCTCGCCTGTTTTCGCCTCGACACCAGTCGAATCCGACAACCGTACCACGGGCGACGTTCCCGTCACGAAAACCGAATTTTCCGCGAATAGCTCTAACGAAGGCGTATCGAGTTCGAATGCTGTTGTCTGGTTGCCCCGAACGATCGAATCATTCACGTAAACCTTGTTATTCGATGGACCGTTGACATGAAATGCGATGGCCTCCATCTGCTCTTTTCCGGAGACTGTTACCGAACTTTTCAAAACGGTGAGATCGCCATCGCCTGCGTCAATCACACGAATTGGCTGGGATAACGTCAGATCGGTTGTATCCAGAAACAGGTCAATTCCTGAGAGCATCAACCTGGAACCTGACGTCTGGAGAATCGGCTGCCCTTTGTACGTGTCATCCAGCATCGTATAGATTAACGGACGATGACTCGAAGCGGCTGCGATGACGACATCGCCCGTGGCAGCAATCTCTGTCGGCTTCAGTAAAAACGGTCCTTCGCTGAGCAGTTGAATCACCGCTCCGGACGCGGGAATGTTTCGCAAGGCATCATTCAGGTTGAAGGCTTTCGCTCGGTTTTCCCCGGATAGCCCAATCGGAATCACCGTCAAGGGTGTAGAGGGGTTGGACGACGCCAATTCACTCGGAGTCGGGATCTGTGTGACCCAGGCTGGCGTCTGTTTGTGACTGTTCTCGATGACCACTTCATCCGGATCGGTCCCATTGTTGGTTGTTACATGATTGGTTGTCCCATTGTTAACCGTGTCGTTGTTGTTTCCGGATGACGATGGCTGGTTGCCGGAAGCATTTGGAACGTTATTTTGACTGGTTTGCGATTGTTGCGAATTGGTGTTCGTATCTGGTTCACCGTTTTGAGCGGTGACATTGTTCGTTGCATTCCCTTGACTGGTGCCGCCACCAAACGGATTGTGAACCGGGTGCTCGGCATCGCTGCCATCATCCTGAAATGCAACTGAGAGCCCCGCTCCAATCGCAACGAGAGTTCCAATCCCCAACAGGAATGTACCAATCAGAAGGTGATATTTCGACCAGTTGACTCGAATCCAGGGACCGGTCTGCTTCTGTTCCTCCGAGTTGCGTAGCGGCAGACGGGAAGGCAAGGTCCCCCTCATTTTTGACTGCGTGACAGGGCTGGCATTATCGACCGTTTCATTTGCGGCATTCTCTTCCGCACCACTGTCCGATTTTTCGGTTTCACTTTTGACCACATCATGGGCATCATCCGAGTCGTCAAATACCCTGGCGGTAACAAAGTCGATATCGGGTTGATTGAGATCGCCCAACGCGTCCAAATCCTCCAACAGTTCAGCAGGGCTTTGGTAGCGATTCTTCGGCGATCGCTCCATCATCCGATGCAGGACATCGACAACTCTCTGAGGAATATCGGGAACAATGTCGCGCGGATCCGGCCTTTTCCTGGTGGCGTGTGCAAAGAGTTTATTGGTCAGGCTGCCTCCGAAGGGGGGCCTGGCTGTGAGCATCTGGTACCATGTACAGCCAAGCGAATAGATGTCGCTGCGGATATCAGCGGCTTTACTGCTGCGCGCCTGCTCGGGTGCCATAAAGTCCACCGTCCCAACGGTCGTACCGGCCCGCGTGATGTTCGACTCCAGTGTCTCATCAATCGAACGGGCCAACCCGAGATCGGTCAGTTTCACAATGCCGTCTTTGCCGATCAGCAAGTTGGATGGTTTGATATCCCGGTGGACAATCCCCCGTTTAAACGCATGTTGCAGTCCGTTGGCTGCCTGGCGAATGATCTCGACAGAACGTTCAACCGTGATGCCATTCTCTTCGGCAATGAGATTATGAACGTCGGTTCCCTCAACGTACTCCAAAGCGATAAACAGAAACCCGTCCGCTTCTCCCGCTTCATAAACGCGAACAATGTTATCGTGTTGCAATTGCGCGGCGGACTGTGCCTCAGCCTCGAAGCGGCGAACCAGAGTATCGTTTTTCGCTTTGTCTCTCGGAAGTACCTTGATGGCGACGGATCGCCTCAGTTGCATGTCGTTCGCAAGATAAACGGCTCCCATCCCACCTGCACCAATCTGCTTGATCAGTTCGTACTTGCCAAGCATCTTCCGGCGCGGTTTGCCACTCTCAGGACGTTCCGTTGGTGTCTGGTCCGCTTTCAAGTCGACATCAGAGTCAGTTGGCATCAGGCGGGCTCATTTCAAAATGGTTGGGCGGTCATAGCCGTTTAGAGCGTATTACGCTCTTCTGTAGCGCGAAAATCGTCCTGGACTGCAAATGCAGACTCCCACGAGCGAGAACCGTCACATGAAAAGGGAAACGGCTCTATTGCAAGCCACATTTAACTGTAGCGACCCTCACACTACGATTACAGTTCCAAATGGCGCTCAAGGCGCCACTGACAAAAGTCCGTCGGACCAAGGAGTTAATGCGAATCAGACTGGATGGACTCGATTGCGCGAAAACGAGTGGGAACCTGTATGTTACCAAACTCATTCGGGCAACGTCAAAATCGGTGCCTGTAATCCGCAGGTAAGACGCACCATACGAGATGGAAATTTCCAACTTTTGAACAGAGTCCCGGATGAAGCCATTTCATGTTGGACTTCGCCGAAATGCCTCACTTGTCCCATTGAAGACAGAAGATGTGCCCGTTTTTTGATGCTGCAATCAGTCGCAAACCAATTGGATCAGACGCGATTGCCACCAGTTCTTCCTCAATGTTTGTCCGCCAGTTGATCATTCCGGTTTCATCCCCCCACAGCAAATCGCCCTCAAGCGTGTACTGGCCAAGTCGTTCGCCATCATAATTTGTGCAGACGAGAACAACTGTCCCCTTCCCATCAATGGGCGGTCGCGACTGTCCTTTCTGGTTGTATCGCAGTACACCATGATTGTGAGCCGCCAGAAAATTTCTACCTCCGTTACCGGAAGTCGCCAATCCGCCGATGTTCGATGCCGGCCAATCGCGCCACACTTCTGCTCCATGCAAGTCAAGCCGCGCCACCCAGCCATAGTTTGACGATGCAACCAATCCCGGTTCGTCAACCAGAAAACGTATCCACCGGACAGGTTGTGGAGCTTTGAATTCCCCTTGCAAATCACCATCCTGGCCAAAAATGGCAAGGCGACCATCGCCGAAACCAAGTGCGAAGAAATGCCCGAATGGATCGCACGCGACCGCCATCGCATTTTCCCCAATGAGAAAACTCGACTGCTGCTTGAGGGTTTGATCGAACGTCTTGACTTTGCCCGTTTTCAGGATGGCGATTCCACCTCGATCGTGGACGTCGAAACCAACAAGCGGGCCATATTCCTGAGACTGCACCATGACCTGGCCCGAGGAATCGATTCGTGAAAGCAAACCAGCGGCATCCCCAGAAAGGATGTCGCCGGATTCATAGCTCACTTTCAATTCGAGCGGTGGAGTTTCGAGAGTATGAACCCACGCCAAACCTGGCGTTCGCCCCGTTCCCCCGAAAATCCAGTCGATCGGAATCGTGTTCATCGTTGAGACAGATAGTTGCTGAGGCGACCAATACCCGCCTTCAAGTCAGGATCCTCTTTGACCGCTTTTTCGGTTACCCCACGGTAATAAGTCACAACGTGTTCGTCATGATCCACAGTTACATCTGGAGCCAGACCGATCTTGCCATACGTTCTGCCACGAGGCGAATAAAATTTGGCCGTAGTTAACCGCAGTCCGGTCTGATGTCTCGCGTTGAAAATCGTCTGTACGGACCATTTGCCAAATGTCTTTCGTCCAACGATGACACCACGACGGTGATCGCGAATCGCTCCGGCGACAATTTCGCTGGCACTCGCACTGTTTTCATCGACCAGCAGGACGATGGGAGTGTTCCAGGTACCGGTCCGATGAGCTGAGTAAGTGTAATTCTGATCGTCAACGCGTCCTTTGGTCGAAACCAGAACGCCCTGATCAATGAATCGATCCAGAACTTCTACGGCTGCGGTCAACAATCCACCGGGATTGCCACGCAAGTCCCAAATCAGGCCTCGCATGCCTTGTCGATTCAGTTTGGACAACGCGGCATCCAATTCACGCGGTGTTGATTGTTGAAATCCGGTCATCTGGATATAACCGATCCCCTGCTCCTGATCGACGATCTGCGCGACGGGAATGCTTTTGACGATCACGGCTCGACGGGAGAACATCCCGTCGAAATGCCGACCACGTTCTGGATCGTGCACTCGCAGATGCACCCGGCTGCCTTCCACTCCCCTCAGAAGTTTGGCTGCCTCGTCGGTTGTCATTTTTGTACAGTCGGTTTCATCGATACTGACAATGAAATGTCCCGCTCTCAATCCCCCCTCTTCAGCTGGACTGTCGGGCAGGACGTTCATTAGAAACATGCCTTTGCCTGGTTCGGCTTTCATTTCGATCCCCAGTCCCACGAAGTTTCCTTCAATGTTACCATAAAGATCCTTCAAGCGATCGGGCGTCAGATAGTTGCTGTAATCGTCCAATGCATTGCAACCGCCGTAGACATATTCGAGAACCACTGCGGTATCGATTGGCCGCAATTCGTGTGCGACGATGGTACAGACATCCTCAATTGTCCGCCGCGCTTCCCGCTGCGATGCGATCGGTTTATTCCAGTAGCGATTCCGGAGAATTTTCCGCACTCGCTGAATATCCTCACGCTCGGCATTCGGCAGATTGTGTTCCACAAACCTGCCATTGTTCAACGCAAGATAAAGACTTTCAGTTCCGTGTGCGACGAACGATGTGTGGCTGACAGGATCCACGTAGTTGGATCGAATTTGCATCAACACATCGTCAAAAAGAGTAAGCGATTCGTACCGTGTCTTTTCGAGTAATCGATCTTCAAAGCTGAGATCGTTGTAGCGACGGGCAATGCTGAAATTGATGCGAGAACGTCGCAACCCGTACTTGAGATGCTGGTTGTCCGGATAATTCTTCAGGGCCTGCTCGTAATGTCGAATCGCTTCAACCCAACGACGAGAGCGTTCGAGCTTCGCTCCCTCATAAACGACCTGCGGATTGGTTGCCGGAGCCAACTCTTCAAATTTTGACTCCGCGGAACTGGCATTGGTCCCGCTATACAGGACAAACACACAGACAATTGCACCCGCACAAAATCGGCGCAGAACGGCTTCGTAAACCGTCATAATTTCCCCCCTCTGAAACCAGCAGAGATCGATTCCCCCAAATCGAATTAGCCGGACCAAGCGTTTGACTCGCTCTTCTTTGACGCAACGTCAAATTTCCCACCGTGTCATTTTCAACGGTGTGTTACTGTGTCAAAGGAAGCCGTCTGATGCGAGGCGAACGCTTGAGGTGTCCTGACCGATCCCCCCGAATCGGCGATGTCTGCTGGTGATGTCAATCATTAGTAGTAGTATACCAAGGTGGCCGCACTCGGCCTTCAACGTTGGCGACTTACTTGAATATAAGCCACCGGGAAAAGAGGGTCAAACAGAAGTCGCTTCGATGAATCGCGCCAATCGGACTAACCGTCAACCTTTATGAGAAGGCTTGCCGATACTGTCGGTCGCGGATTCTGGCAAAGAGAAAAAAAGTTTACGGGCCACCGGCTACAGGCATTCTCGACCACGTGTTGAGCCTGTTTTTTTCGAGGTTTTTCAACAGAGGGCAGTTTGGCAACATGGTTGTTTCCCTTTGGCAACACGTTGGAAACCGACGCAATTCTTTTCGTTTTTTTCACCGGAATTTCTGTTTCATTGCAACGATGACCAAATGCAACACGACACGTTGGTTGCAGACAACGCGCTCCAGGAGGAAAACAAGACCGGCTGACGTGAATGTCAACCGGCCTTTTTATGCAGGGGCAAAATCTGGGAAAGAATCAGGTTTCAAAACCAGTTGGTGGCAGGAATTCACAGACAATTTGTCTTCGTGAATTCGTCGCACACAGAGGTTTTGAAAGAATGCCTTACAACGCCCAGCCTTTGCGGTAATCACGTTTCACAACCTTGGCCAGTTTGTCGCCATTTTCAATCTTGTCGGCATTCGTTACGGCAAGCTTTTCCGCATCCCACTCCACCTTGTCTTTGGTGAAGAGCGACAGGTTGCCCAGCAAGATCGTTTCAGTCAGGCGGCCGGCGTAATCAAAGTTGGACATGGCCAGACTCGGGTCGTCTGCCTTGATTGCGTTGGCGAACTCGGTGAAGTGTCCCGGAGAACGGGGCAGGCTTTGCTCAGGCTTCGTGGAATCGGTGAAGTTCTCCTTGGGCAGCAATGAATAACTGCTGCCATAATCACCTGTTGAGTACAACTTGCCCTTGTCGCCAATCACCAGGGCGCCACGATCGGCAAGTCTGGCATCTTCCAGCAGTGAGGCATCCGGCTTCCGCCCTCCGTCATACCAGGTCAGTTTGACTGGCGGCAGGTTGCCACGTTGCGGAAATTCGAAGAAGATCTTCGAGGACTTCGGAAACGACTCACCCTGGAATATCCCTGGGGAATCG
The DNA here is from genome assembly GCA_028284145.1 of Planctomycetaceae bacterium. GTDB lineage: Bacteria > Planctomycetota > Planctomycetia > Planctomycetales > Planctomycetaceae > JANQSH01. Next base: position 46,935 of record JANQSH010000144.1, read on the forward strand.
GCAACCACACTCGTCGGGTTGAACAAGTCCAGCGCCATCACGGGCATGTTGATCGTGTGACAGGCCATGTCGCCCAACGCTCCGGTGCCAAAATCGACCCAGCCGCGCCATTTGAATGGCTGGTACTCGGGGTGGTAGGGGCGTTCCGGCGCCGGTCCGAGGAAAAGATCCCAGCTGATATTTTCCGGAACGGGAGGTGTGCCTTCCGGTCGGCCCTTGCCCTGTGGCCAGACGGGGCGATTCGTCCAGACATGGACTTCTCGCACTTCGCCCAAATATCCGGAGCGAATGACTTCAACAGCTTCCCGAAGTCCGTTGCCGGCTGTTCCCTGGTTCCCCATTTGTGTGCAGACGCCCATCTCTTTCGCTTTTTCGCGAAGAGCACGGGCTTCGTAGATGGACCAGGTCAGCGGCTTTTGGCAGAAGACATGTTTTTTCATCTTCAGCCCCATCATCGCAGCAACGGCATGCGTGTGATCTGGCGTGCTGACGGTGACGGCATCGACCTTGTCACCCAACGTATCGAGCATTTCACGGAAGTCGGCAAACTTCTTCGCTTCCTTGAATTGGCTGCCCTTTTGATTCAGCCGCTTGCTGTCGATATCGCAAATGCCGATGACGTTGCCCGCTCGACCTGCGGACGAGGAATCGCTGCTCCCTTTGCCGCCGACGCCGACACACGCAAAATGGATCTCTTCGTTGGCACTGGTGGTTTCTTGCGCGGAGAGAGACCTGGCCCCCACCCAGTAAGCAGCTCCCATAGCCGTTGATGTCTTCAGGAAATCTCGACGATGTTGACCGGCCATATACGGCACCTCCAGAAACAAGGGGTTCAAGTTGTCGACAGGTTCGACGGACAGTAGTTTCGCCACAAAATTGATCGTTGCGTATTTTTTTCGGTCTGAACGGTTCCTCCACCCTCTCTACAGCGACATGGCTTACGCCATGTTGCCAAGTCACAAAACCAGAGGCTGGTCACAACAGATCAGACTTTCATCATAACAAGGAGGTTCGATCAACCCAACGTTCGGCCGTTTTTTCAATTCACCATGTTCAGACAGACCTGCGAGACAGATCGAGTGCTATTCAACCGCGTACCAGATTGCTATGATCCACTTTGTTGGGGCGAATTAACCGTAAGGTCATTCTCACCAATGCCAATCCGGTTTTTTCCTGACCCTCAGTAGACTTTTTGTTCCTGCCAATTGGAAGGTGGCAATCCCATGCTTCGTCGTACGAATCTGATTCGTTCCGCACTCTGTCTGGGGCTGGTCTGGATGGCGGGATTCGGTTCACACCTGTTCGCACATCCGGGACATGGCATTGATGGGGACGATTATTCCCTCCGGCACTACACCACGGAACCCGTTCACCTGGTTGTTCCAGCGCTGGTCGTGGTTGCTATCGCGGTGATAGCAGGCGTCGTGGTCTGGAAGGCCCGATCACAAAATCGGCAACAATGAAGCAGATTGCCGACAGGCAGGAATTACCGGGTGATGATTTTGCCAGACCCCGCTCTGAATAAAGCGTATTACGTTTTTCCGTGCCGCGAAAATCGCCGTTCAGCCTGCAAGCATGGATTCCCACGAGCCAGTGACGTTACACGAGAAGGTAAACTGCTTTAATGAATGAGATTCCTGCGCGATGTCGTCGATATTGATTAACGCTTATTGCACTCATCGCAATCCGCCGCCCCTCGATTTCCGGCACCAGTTCAACAACCGCCGTGACCGTTCCGATCCGAACCTCGTTCCCCATTTGCGACAATTCATCGGGTTTGTGCTGGATGATGGCCAACGAGAAATGACGCAGACGCTTTATCACGTCATGCGTCATATCGAACGAGTGCAACAGCAGTTCAGCTTTGAGATTGACGAGCGGGTTTTTCGATCGTTTTCCAAATGGGCACGGTCCGCCAATGCGATTGTCTACCTGCCAGACGGAACCGTGCGTGATCCCAGCGGAGCCGTGCTGGTTGATCCAGAGACGGGTTTGGCTGATGAAGGCGCAGATGTCCCCTACCCGAAAGATGCACTGATCCGGCGCAAGGCCAACCATGCGAAGTTGCAACCATTGGGGATTGAGGTTCCCGCAACATTGCCCCCTGTTGTGAGTGATGCGGAGGTGCACCTTCGTTCGCCCGAAGCAGTTGCGTTGCGCTGTCTTTCGCTGTTGGTGGTATCCATCAAGGGAAGCACGGCTGCTGCGGGAGAAGACATCCCTCTGGAGACGCTGAAGGAACTGTATCCGCTGGGCTTTCGCGATCTTACGCCATCAGAGAAAGCATTTCTGTTAGCCCCTCATCCAGATGAGCCAACCAATATCGCTTTCTCCTGGAGGTATGAAGCGCTGTTGATTTTGCTCTGGTCACTTGGGCATGTCTCCAAGCTGGAACTACCGACGACGATGTGTGAAGGAACAGTCGGTGATGATCTCGACGGTGAGCAAAACCAGATCAAATTTGTCAATTCGGCTCGACTTCGCCCCTTGGACAAAATCCTCGACGCGTACGACATTCATTACCGCCTGCACTGGGCTACGACCGATGCCCGAATCAATGAACGTGAAATGCCAGCCGGTTTGATGGATGGCGTGGTCGCCGAACGACATTATGCCTTTAACTGGCTGGTCCGGTTTGAAGACGCAGCATGGGACAACGTCACGACACCGACTTAGTTACGATACCGACCTGGCGGGTCCACGGTCGGGATATTCTGCAACGTGTCACAAAGATAAAGCATCTGCCCGGATTTTCGATTGAAAGTACCCACCGATTCGAATCGTGCTGGACACCACTATGGCAGTTTACTGTCTGGTGTGATGCCTCTGGCTCGTGGGGGGCTTTGTTTGCAGGCCAAACGGTGCCCATCTCGGCACAGAAGGGCGTAATATGCTCCATATTCACTGTTCTTCCGAATGCTGGAATGCCTTCGGCGAATTTCTGGAGCGAGAATATGGTGGCGCGATCCTTTTCGGTGCGGTTTATCAGTTGACGCTTGACGCTGTTGTGGTTCCATAGTGTGTCATTGGTGGAAGCATAACTCGTATTTCGCTTCAATTCATCTCTCAAAAAGAAGCCCCACCACTCCGAAGAATGGCGGGGTAATCTATCGATCAGCGTACTACGTGGCACGATTATTGTGTTTGCCAACTCCCGATCACAATCCGGTCGGATTGCGATCAGAGAATCAGAGTGCTTTCCTTAGAGCCGTTTCCCTTTTCGTGTGACGGTTCCCGCTCGCAGGAGCCTGCGTTTGCAGGCCAAAAGACGATTTTCGCGCCACAGAAGAGTGTAATACGCTCTATCTCAGCACTAACGAGAAGTTGAATTTTCCGTTGTTCAGTCTCAGTTTCGGGACAACTGTTCCGACTGGTCGTGTGTGAGCCGAGGGACGAGCCCTGGGCGGAACAACCCGTGGTCGCACAGGCACATCGCGATGTATCGGTGCTGGAATGGCATGACTGTTTCGTCTGTGACCACTTTGACCGGGAACATCGAGATCGTATTGCGGGTCCAGATGTGATGGTCCATTAGATCGACGACCGAACAATTCCCCAACACTATATTTGGAGCAAGAGCACTGGCCTGTGATGTGCTTCATACGATGCACAGTATCTTCCATCTCAGTCAGAGTCTCACACAGTATCTCCGGATTGGCGCGACGCGACAACTGGCACCCGTATCGATGCCCGAAAGAGACATCGAATCGTCCGTAACGTCCATACTGATCGACAGGACTCTGGCAAGCTGCGTAGCGCTGCTCCATGTCGGTCACCAACTCTCGCATGTGAGCCAGGTTGTAAGACAATTCATCAACCTGAACACGCATTTGCCGGTTGGTTGTAAGAGGACAGCTTGCCATATCAGAAAGTGTGTCGGCTGCCCGGAACAGTCGGAAGTTGTATGCCCGCAAGGCGCGGTAGTCAGGTGAGTGCCAGAATTGCTCTCTCAAATCGCGACTGAGTTGAATCGCATCGGATTGCACATTAACGGCCAGCCGTTCTATTCGTACCGAAGGTGGTACTGCCTGTGCTTCTGAGATTCCCAATCCTGCCAAGGCCAACGTTGCCAATGCGTATACTGTACTTTTCATTACATCATCTCCTTTGCCCTCTCCCAGCCAATTCGTTTTGCCATATCGGCTGTTGGATACCGGAAACAACTTCCGGTCATCGTCGTTGACAAAAGTAGAATGCAGACTGTATGCCAAACTCTCAATCAACGCAGATCAATCGCAATAAATCATTTTTATTAAACATGTTATGACATTTGTTAAAACTCAGTGAATACATTTTGACCCCACAAAAGACAATCTGTTTGACTACAGCAGGGTCACTTTCGCGACACTGTTGGATAATTTCTTCGACTGAATTGCCAGCAACTCGACAATTCGAGAAGATGCCGATGCCGTGTGGACGCATCGCAAACAGGACCACCATTTGACACTGAATACTGAAATGCCCGACTATCAAATTGAACGAACGCAAATCGGAGGCCTGCACTGCATTACGCTTGACCTGCTACCTGCAGACACGCTTCCCCAAATGGCTGTCATTATCTGCCACGGCTACGGCGCACCGGGTGAAGACCTGGTGCCGATCGGAGCGGAGTTGCTGAATCGGTTCCCCGAACTGGCTTCGACATGCCGCTTCTTTTTTCCGGCGGCCCCGATATCGCTCGATTCGATGGGCCTTTTTGGTGGGCGAGCCTGGTGGCATATTGACATGGAGCGATTGACCCACTCGATTGAAACGGGTGAGCTGCGCGACCAGAGCGACGACTACCCGGAAGGCTTGCTGGAATCGCGGGAAAAGCTATTGTCATTGATTGCGGACCTTCCAGGTCAAACCGGTAATGCCAATTTGAAGCAGGTGTTGGGTGGATTTTCTCAAGGATCCATGTTGGCAACGGAAGTGGCCCTTTCACTCGACAGCTCACCCGCAGCGCTCGCGATTTTTTCCGGCACGCTATTGTGTCAGGATCGCTGGCGGGAGATGGCTGAGAAATCGGGTTCTCTCCGCGTGCTGCAGTCACATGGTACGCAAGATCCGATCCTTCCCTATCAGGCCGCTGTCTGGCTGAAGGAAATGTGGGAGCAGGTCGGAGCCGACATCGAATTCATTTCCTTCACCGGCGTGCACACAATCCCAGGCGAGGCGATATCCAGTTTTGGCAAATTGCTTATTGATGTTTCCGCGACCAGCAACCATTAGAGCAGTTTACCTTTTTGTGTGACGTCTCCGGCTCGTGGGGAACGATTGGACCGTCAAGACGAAAAGCTGGGTTTAATGAAGTTGCAAGGAGCGACAACGGAGCGAGTGATGCTAATCCATACCAAAACGAAGCCCTTGACAAGGCACTCTGTTCGCAGGCCAAATGACGTTCATCGCGGCATGGAAGAGCATAATACGCTCTATCCCATTTCGGGGATCGTCTGTCCGAAAATCTCTTTTCACAATCTCAGACAGGCTTGAAGTTTGGGGCGGTTTTCGCTCTGTTGTAGCGAAGCACTTCCTCTTTCTGCTCTTCACTCTGTTACCATCTGGGAAATCGATACGTCATGGCCAAGAAAACAATTGCAGATACCGATGTTTCTGAAAAAGTTGTCCTGATGCGAGTGGACTTCAACGTTCCGCTCGATGATGGTTGCAATATCACCGACGACCGACGTATTCAGATGGCCTTGCCATCCATTCAGTCTGTTCTGGAACGAGGTGGAAAAGTCATTCTGATGAGCCACCTTGGACGGCCAGGCGGTCAGGGATTTGAAGCAGATTACAGCCTGCAACCGGTGGCAAAACGTCTCGGCGAGTTGCTGAACGGCTCTGTTGCGATCGCTTCTGACACGGCGGGGAATGATGCACAAGCCAAGGCAAAAAACCTTCGTGATGGGGATGGCACGGTTCTGCTGCTGGAAAACCTGCGATTTGACCCCGGTGAGAAAAAGGGGGACGATGCGTTTGCCGCCATACTCGCTGGGATGGCCGATGTCTACTGCAACGATGCGTTTGGGACCTGCCATCGGACAGATGCTTCCATGCTGGCTGTCCCGCAGGCCATGGGCGACAAACCGAAGGTCGTTGGTTTTCTCGTTGCGAAAGAGATTCAATACCTCAGTGATGTGATCGCGAATCCCGAGCGTCCCTTTGTCGCGATACTCGGCGGTGCGAAGGTCTCTGACAAAATCAATGTCATCAACAATCTGCTCGGCATCTGCGATCAAGTCCTCATCGGTGGCGCAATGGCATATACGTTTTCGCTCGCAGACGGCGGATCGGTCGGAGACAGCCTCGTCGAAAAAAACAAAGTTGACCTGGCCCGTGAACTGAAAGCCAGAGGGGACGATAAGCTCGTGCTGCCAACCGACACCCACTGTGGCAACGATTTCAAGAATCCAACGGAATTCAAGATTGTCGAAGCGGGGCAGATTCCTGATGGCTTTGAAGGGATGGACATTGGATCGCAGACAATCGAACAGTACGCCACCATTGTCCGAAATGCTAAAACTGTTGTCTGGAACGGACCGATGGGCGTTTTTGAAAAGCCACCTTTTGACGCGGGAACAAAAGCAGTTGCCGAAGCGATTGCTGAGGGAGACGGTACGAGTATCATTGGTGGTGGCGACAGCGCTGCAGCAATTCAGCAACTCGGCTTCGCCGACAAAGTGACACATGTCAGCACTGGTGGAGGTGCGAGTCTGGCGATGCTTGAAGGCAAAGCGTTTGAAGCCGTCGACGTGCTTGATAATGCCAACTGACGACACCGCCAGTGACCGAAGAGTCGTACTGTTGACTGTTTGCCTGTTGACTGAGGAAGACCACACCATGCAGAACCGTGAATCATTCACCCTGCGTGGATTGTGCGCCGCTTTTTTTCAGGCGGTATTGGCACTTGCTATCTGCTGCGCCCCGGCATTGGCGAATGATGTCTCCGAGAAAGAGCCGCACATCCAATCCGCCAGGATCGGAATTCAGAATACGCTGAAAGTTGGCAGTTGGGCCACGGCGGTTATTGTGGTCGACAAGGTAACAGAAGGCTCAAAGTCTCAGATCGCCGTGCAGGCACCGGACCCGGACGGCTACAACGCGTTGTTCTTGTCACCCATTCTGAAAGCGTCCGATTCCGGCAAATCCGTCACCGTCGACTTTCAAACAGGCCGGCTGGAAGGCGAGATTGCGGTTCTTCTTTTACGGAGTGGCGAGGAAGTTGAACGCAAGACGCTGCGGTATGGCCAACGGGTTGAATATGGCCCACAGGTTCTGCGGCAATCAACCCACTATATTGCGACCTGCGGAAAACTGGCGGGCTTTAAGGACAATTGGCAGACAGAGTCATCTGACGGTGATCAAGGTCAAAGTAAATACGATGTTGTGATCCAGGAGCTGGAATCGCTGAATCGATTGCCGGATCAACACTTTGCGCTTACCAGTCTGAACGCGATTGTCCTGGGTCGGAAGTTTGACCTGACTCCCACACAAAGCACAGCTCTGCGCGAATGGACCCGTCGCGGTGGGCATCTGCTTATTGCCGTCGGAGACAACGCCAGGCAGTATGCCGATTCTCCCCTGGCGGGCTGGATTCCGATTGAAGTGACGGGGCAGACATGGCCCATCCGCGTTTACAGCGGATTGGAAAGTTACGCTTCGAGCAACGTGCGGATTACCTACCCGGGGGCTGCGCAGGTTGCCGAAATGAAAGCCAACGACGCAACAACTCTCGCCACGGGGATTGGCAATCGCCCCATTCTGGCCAGAACGAATTTCGGACAGGGACTGATCACTGTTCTGGCAATGGATATTCATCAAGGCCCTTTAACTTCCTGGCGTGCGCTGGATCTTTTCCTGCAAAAAGTGCTGCTGGGCGAATCCCTCACCCAATCAGATGATGAGCCATCAACCCAGGGACAACTGGCCCATTCGGGCGTTACCGACCTGGCAACACAACTTCACGCCTCACAACAGTATTTCCCTGACATTCAGAGCTTTTCACTCTGGACTGTGCTCGGATTTCTTGTGCTGTACATGATTGTCATCGGGCCGCTCGATTTCCTGCTCATGCATCGCATGTTCAGGAAGCCGAAACTGACATGGATCACTTTCCCGCTCAGTGTGATCATCGCCGCATGGTTGGCAGTCTATTCCGCGCAAAACCACAAAGGCTCAAATCTTGTTGTGAATCAAACAAACCTGATTGATGTCGATGTGGCGCACAACCGGATCGATGGCAAAAGCTGGGCCACCATTTACAGCCCGCGAACCGAGCGGTATGAGATTGCGCTTGAGCCAAAGATCGAAATGCAGACGGATCAAGTCTCCAACCGCATCTGCTGGACAGCTCCTGCAGAAGACTCATTCGGCGGCACCTATCGCCCCGATGGTCTGGATTTTGGAGGATCAACCTATCAATTTGGCCACCAGTTAACGATGGCGAAAAACGTTCCCATTCCTGCCTGGTCGACCCGCTCACTGGTGTCCGACTGGTCCTTTCTTCCCGCATCGAATCCGGGAGACGAGGCCAGGCCGCTCGTTGAAAACCGATTGTCGGCGACGGGAAATGGACTGCTGACAGGAACGTTGCTTCATCACCTGCCAGGAGAATTGAGTGATTGGCTGATTGCTTATCGGCATCGTGTGTATCGACCACGTATTCCTGAAGGAGCCGAAAGTCGCACCACGGATATTCCGGCAGGTGTTATCTGGTCGCCCGATTCGGAAGATGTCTATCCGGACGATCTCCGCAGTTTTCTCACCGGGGAATTCAGCCGCGAAGAGTTCAATCGGAAACACAATCGTACCGACTATACGGTCGAGCAGCGCAAATACAACCTGATGGAACGGAACCGCAATCGTATCTTTCAGATGCTGACTTTTCACGAAGTTGTTGGCGGCAAAGATTACACGTCGCTGGAGAGCCATGCTTTGGGCCACCTCGACTTGACGCAAATGTTGCAACTTGACTGCGCAGTACTGTTCGCAAGACTGGACAGCATTCGCAGCCAGGTGAGCATCAATCAGGCCGCCATCAAACCGAGTCAGGAATCAACTTTTGTCCGCATCGTGCTGCCGGTTTCTCTGAAACAATCTTCCGCACAGGCCTCTGCTTCTGACAATGAACGTCACTGACCCCAACCAGCGAGCCAGACCGTGATCGAAACCCGAAATCTGACAAAACGCTATGGCGACCTGCTGGCCGTCAACGACCTGAATCTCAAACTGGAAGAGGGTGACGTTTTCGGGTTTATCGGTCCGAATGGTTCCGGCAAAACAACCACGATGCGAATGATCGCCACGTTATTGAACCCTGACTTCGGCGAGGCGTATGTCTGCGGAAAATCGATCTACACGCACCCGCAGGAAATTCGACGTCTGGTCGGCTACATGCCCGACTTCTTCGGTGTGTATGACGACATGACCGTGCTGGAATACCTGGAATTTTTCGCGGCCACATATCGGATCAATGGTCCGAAGCGACGTCGAATCTGCGAGGAGAAACTCGAACTGGTCGATATGACATTCAAACGAGACGCGATGGTCAGCCAGTTATCCCGCGGGCAAACGCAACGCATCGGATTGGCCCGTGTCCTGCTACATGAACCACAGGTCCTGCTGTTGGATGAACCAGCCAGCGGGTTAGACCCGCGAGCACGAATTGAAATCCGTAACCTGCTCAAAAAACTGGGCGAATTGAAAAAGACGGTCATCGTCTCCAGTCACATTCTCCCGGAGCTGGCGGATGTCTGTACGCGTGTTGGCATGATTGAGAAGGGCAATTTGATCGTCGATGGATATGTCGACGAGGTGATGCGAAAAGCCCGGCAGCGAATTCTGCTGTACGTTGGCGTGAAATTGGATAATGAGGGTGCTGCGAAATTGATGGAAAGTCACGAAAACATCGAGGCAGTCGAACCACGTGAACATTGGATTGATGTCACGCTCAAGCCGGAAATCGATGACTATACATTCCTGCCGCAGTTGCTGTTCAATGCTGGCTACCAATTGACGTTATTCCGGGAAGAGGAAATCAACCTGGAAACAGCCTTCATGCAGTTGACGAAGGGTGTCCAGCAATAAGCCGACTCGAAGAAACGACTCTGTTAACAGATCGCCTGTCGTCCAAAAGGAATAAGCACATTTTCACGCAACAGATGAAGGCCGGCGATCTCGCTGAAGCCTCAACCCAACATCCATCGGTATTGATCCCTCAAGTTTCACGCGGGTCAAAGGTCAAAATTCACAAAATTTGTGCCGAAGATTCAGAATCTGGGAATAATGATCAGCGTCAGCACATCTCGTCTGGTGCAATCAAGGGATGAGCAAAATAATCTGCTGCTCAACGGTTTACACTTGTGTTGGACAACTTGGAATTTACAGGAGAAAAGTGAACGATGAAAAAACTGCTTTCTTTGATGCTGGCAATCTGCATGTGCACTGTTTTCGTTGGCTGTCCGGCTGATGATGACTCTGGCAATGGCAACAGCAACACCAATTCCTCCTCCGGTGAAGGTGAAGCTGGCGAAGGTGAAGCTGGTGAAGGTGAAGCTGGTGAAGGTGAAGCTGGCGAAGGTGAAACTGGTGAATGTGAAACTGGTGAATGTGAAACTGGTGAATGTGAAACTGGTGAATGTGAAACTGGTGAATGTGAAACTGGTGAATGCGAAACTGGTGAATGCGAAACTGGTGAATGCGAAACTGGTGAATGCGAAACTGGTGAATGCGAAACTGGTGAATGCGAAA
>JANQSH010000145.1 GCA_028284145.1 Planctomycetaceae bacterium
AGTCCTTTCTGCTTGGTCGTAATGAGATTTGTTTCACTCCCATTTACTACCAGCAAAAGGACTGCCTCCTCAATGTGCGCACAAAAACAGACGTTACCCAGACTTCTCGATTTTTCTTGAAGAACGGCTTTGGGAAATGTGGCATTGCGAAACCCTCCAGTCAGTGAAAAGACACCTTTAGAGGCGACTGAAAGGTTCGCTTCGGCCCCATCATGCACGATGGGGCTTTCTTCTATTTTTCGGACAACTTCTCGGACAGTCAATGAGTAAATTGTCGTAAGTCGAGTACACCCGGAGGGATTCGAACCCCCAACCCTCGGTTCCGAAGGTCAAGGCTCCAATATGAGTTGGAGTTGCTTTAGGGTATTGAAACGCTTGTATTTACAGAGAAACACGAGCCAAAGGCTCCGCTCCACGATTTCCATATTTTACATGACTCTGTTCATTTTTGTTAGTTTCTCTGACAAAAGTCTGACAAATCCTGAATACGCATGTTTGGTTAATATCACTCTACCCTCGGCTCAATGAGCCTGAACATGCCGCCATCGAGTCATTCAAGCCCAGTCTACCAAGCCGGACACATCACCTCTACTTTTCCGGGAAGTCTCGCCCTGCCGGGCCTTCGATGTGACTCCCCTTCTCCACGAAATTCATGCGGAATCACGGAATCCTCACAGCGGAATAACGCTTGGTTGCCCGCTGGCCCTGTAAGCGGAACAACACAAACACCTCCTTTCTGCTTGCCATTGATTTGTTGCAGGAAGTATACTTGGAACATGGAATCAATGATTCGCAATGTGCAGGAAATCAAAGCCTCCGAGAGGAAGGTCTATGAAGATGTTTTGGGAGAACACCTTCAAGACAGCCAGCGTGTGCTTATCATGGTACTGAACCCCGGCGTAGAGCTTGATGAGGCTATCCGCAACAAGGCGATGGATGATTTTCACCAGCTCTGCAAACAGGGCACCGAGAACCGCGAACGCCTTGGCGTGTCTGTTGAGGAAGCAGATCAGATTGTCGATGAAGCCATTCAGCACGTCCGTTCTCAGAAATCCGAATAATGCGGGTGGTTGTTGACTCCAATGTTCTGGCTCGTGCCGTTTATAGCGTCGGTGGCTCTGCCGAGGAAACTGTTCGGCAGTTGAAAAATTCGCCCCATGCGTTGCTTGTTTCGGCATTTATTCTCGAAGAGTTACGACGAGTCTTACAGTATCCCCGGCTCCGGAAGCTGCATGGCTTTGACGATCAAACCATTGACCGCCTTGTGGCTGATCTTACCATCGGAACGGACGTTGTGGAGGTTGCTGATGAACAGGTCGTTCCTGTTGTCGCCTCTGATCCCGATGATGACCATGTTATTGCCGCCGCCGTTGTTGGGAATGCCGATGTTATTTGCACATGGAACAGGCATTTCTACCAGAAAGAAGTGATCGACTACTGCCGTCAACGATCCATTGAGATTATGAAAAACGGAGAGTTGCTTCGCTTGCTTCGTTCATCAGAACACGAGCAGGAATCCTGACGGCAATCTGTGACGAGGAAGCTCCCATTCTTTTCGCCTTCGTCCCTACCGGGACTCCGGCTCACGGAATGCGCGCATCAGAACTCTTGAGCGAATCGCTACCCAAAATCGTGAGACAGGATTGCTCGCGGTCTTTTCATTGTGTGCCGCTTCCGTCGTTTCGTTGTCATCTCTCGGTCTCCTTCGCCCATCCACAGGCTCGGAAACCGTCATAACACATGGATCAACTTTTCAACAGCAGAGCAGGAATGCTGGACGAGAGATATGGGGAAACTGAATTCGAAACTTTGCGATTTCCTTGAGCAAGATTAGGTGCCATCCGGAGGATGCCATACGTTTTCACGGGACCAAGCTACGACTTCATTGTAGTTGTATCTGGCGTTCGCCATCAGTTCGGCATTCTGAAGAACCACGGTCTCGCACAGTTTATCATCCGAGTGCAACAGCCAATCAACGTCAACCATATCTCTGTACTGATCAAGAGCGACATGAACCAGCGGCAATTCCTCTGGCTCTTTGAGACATGGCTCATTAGCCCGCGGTTTGACAAGCCCGGTTTCATCAATGAGGCTCGGTTGAATTCGTTCAAAACGAAACGCCAGCGACAGCATATCGGGTAGTTCCGCGTCGTCGGAGACTCGATAACCAGCAGTTGTTTCCTGCTTGACAATCCATGCGCTCATGGAAAGCCGGATGAGCCACTTCGACAATCCAACGGCAAATGTAAACATGTGGCCGTGTTCGTCGAGGGATTCCAACCCTGACCTCTCGTTGGCTATTTCGTCTGCACTCAATTTGAAGGGTTCGGCTTTGATGCGACGGTCGAATGTTTCGTGATCCGACACGTTTCCGAGCACCAAATCAGCGAGTGAATCCCTTACAGATTGCTTAACGCTGTTTCGGTCACAGCGAGTTGTGACGAACAGAACCCATGGTTCAGCACGACCATCAGTTTGCAACCGAATGATCTTTCGCAGTGCTTCCAAATGGGTATACGGTGTTCCCGCTTCGCGGCCGCCTACCGAATCACAGAAATCGAGGTTGATCACATCAAACCCACAGTACTCTTTAGCGTTTTCCTCTGCCAATGATTCTGCTTGGCAAATCTCTTCGACGCGGTCCTCAATAAGGTGGGAACTCTTGTGAGTGAAGGGCATGCGTAGTACTTCATCGTACGCGATGTTCACGTTAGTCCTGCGGCGGGAATCGAAACCAAGAAACTTCAATTCGGTATTCTTTTGTTCGCACACGTCGTGCAGGACGCGAATGTCGAACATGTCTTCGCCAGGAAGCGTCAAATACTTGAAGGGCCGATCGGTAAGGTTCAGGTCCTCGGCCAGAGTTCGAACGATGGCTGCCCATTGATTGGCACGAATCCACTGTTTTCGCGGTTTGTGCCATGGCTTTAATTCCCGCTCATGCCCAGCGTCATCAGAGATCTTGTCCAAAGGGAACAGGTCTTCTGCATTCGAATCTGCAGCATCCGTCATTTGCCGCCCCCGGCTAAGAACACTTGGCAGATGGCACGTAGCAACTGCTCCTGATCGTCGTATTCCAGCTCTTCAAGCAGTCCGTAGGCATCGAGCACCTGGGCTACCCCCTTCATTTTCTCCTGAAGCAGGTGTTGATCCATTTCGTTACGCGATGTGCTCCTGCCGCCGGTCACGTCTCCAAGAACAACGTCGTGCCGAAACACGAGTGTCCCTTCTTTTCGCTGACTCTGAACTTCCTTAGTGCTCGTTTCCTCATCGGTGAAGTCAACTTCTGCGACACTATCTGGTGCATAATCACCGAGCGATTGCAGAGCGTCATTGACCGCAGATTCAATATCCCTGTGCCGTCTTTTGCTCTCAGCATTTAACTTCTTCTGACGTGCTATTTTTCCAAGGTCTTTGTGTTTGTTGGTGACCTGACGAAGAGCACGGTGAACCCACCCCGTCAAAAATTGGTAGTGAGGGTGTGCGTAGTTGAACGATTCCCGGTCAATGTTCAGTGCCGCATCAAGGCCGTCCAAAACGAACACTTCAGCGGTTATTTGTCGCAGGCGTGTTTGCTCGGAAACTTCGTAGTGCATGAAGGATTCGTCAAACGCGGTCCCGCTCGCGTTAGCTATGCGGACAATAATACCGTTACTTTCCTTAGGTACGACCTTCGATGACCATAGAAAATAAGCTTCGAATGAAAGCTGACTTCCGCCAGTTATTTCCTCCGGGATACCGCTCAGGTCAGGTTTGCATTTGCCGACAAACATCATCGGCTTTTTAAGAGCAGCAGTTCCTTTTACTGGTAGACTTGTAAACCGAACAGGGCGGTACAGCTTGATGTCGTCAATGATAACATTGAACGGTTTGACGTCTTTTTCAGGCAGCGTCAGCCCCGCTGCAACTTTGACCCGTTTTTTGTTCGATGCAAAGGACAGTTCCTCAGCCTGTCCGCGGCGTTCGTTGGAAAGCAAGAAATAGTGCAAATCTTCATCACATGAAAGTGAAAAAGGATGTCCATCAACGTATTCTACGGGTGATGCAAGCCCGAGATTCCACAACATTCGAAAGTAGTTGTCGAACGCATCGTTGATAGACGGATCCGATGTTGAGATGCCAACTTCATCAAGGACGGCTTGGTAGAGTTTCCTGAATCGTGTCTCCGGCTTGTCTTTTGACATCCATGGAACGCAAGCATCATCACGGCGTGTGTTACCTGTCCCAGGGTCAATGCTACCAATATGAAAACGAGGCGGGGTTCGGACTAAATCGTCCGATTCGCCCGTTCCTTCTTCGGATTGAACGCGCTCCCATCGTTCACGGGATTGCAGAAGGCTTTTTGTGTAGTCCCGGATGTCCATCAGGACCACCTGAGTTCCATGCGACTGTTTATCCTTTGCTTTTTCGCTCCATATCTCTACGTCACCGGAATTGAACGTCTGTTTCTCTCCTTTGGCAGCCGGGTCTTCTGAGTAAGTTTTCAGCTTTACGTCTGCGACACGTCGGTAATTCTCCCCGGCAATTTTAGTAATGACTTGAAAGTGCCGAGTGAGTTGCGCGACTGCAAACAGCCCGATACCGATCTTACCAATCAGTTTCCTGCCGCAAGGGCTCAAGGTCACGTCGTCGGCATTCGTAACTCCCAGGTCAACGCCGCCCTCTGTTCGTTTTGGGCTTCCACCGATGTGATGGACGAGGCTGGCTAGTGCTTCGAGAGTAAGTCCATTTCCATCGTCCGCGATGACGATTTCATTGAACCTTGGAGCATCTGTTTGAATCCAGACATTCTCGGCATCCGCGTCGTACGCATTCGAAATCAATTCGCGAATTGCGGACGTCGGCTGCCGGTAAATACCATCCGTAACACGTGCCAGTACACGCTGATCGGTTTTGAGTTCTGTTTTGACCGATTCACCAGTCGATTGTTTTTGCCGCAAACGAATCGCGAGTTCTCTTGCCTTCGCCATTCAATGTCCTCCTACTACGCGATCGATCGCTGCTTTCGCCCATAGAGTTTGGCAAAAACCGACTTTGCAATCTCAAAGGCGACCGGCGGGGGAACAGCGTTGCATACCTGATTGACCTGCTGGCAAAAGTTTCCGCGAAGAACGTAAGTTTCAGGAAACCCTTGTAGCAACAAAGCCTCTAGTATCGATAACCGTCTGCGGCCATCGGGGTGTACGTGAATCTCACGGTTCCCGTAAGCAACCGTCCAGCTCGGCGCATCCCAATCCAGCTTCCGAAACGAACGACCGTTATTGAACGACTGTTCTTCAAACCGCTTCGATCGCGGCTCCATCGTCCAATGATTCGGATGATAGGGTATGTCCTTCGGGGTCATTCCAGTTGCACGAAAGACGGGTCCGGGCAGGTGCCCTATTGCATCGCGCACCGTTTGGTGGGTACCAGCAGAATGCGGAAAACAAAACTCGTCTGCACGAGCGATCTCCTCATTGATCCCCACCACAAACAGTCGCTTTCTGTGTTGAGGAACAGCGAATTCGTATGCGTCGATCGACGTTTCGTGGATTCTAAACCCAGCCGATTCCATCTTTTTGCGAATCCGCCGAAACCGCGGCAGATGACGAGGGGCCTTTAGTCCCGGAACATTTTCAAAGACAAAAAAGTCAATGGTATTTGCGGAATTCAGTTGCTTCAGGATGTCAATGTATCGGTAGGGCAATTGATTTCTGGGATCCTTGGGATTCGAAAACGCATTTCCTACCGAGAAGCCTTGGCAGGGCGGTCCACCGACGACGCCTCTTGGGATTGCTTTCCCTTTCAGTAATTCTTCAAGCATGCCTGGCTTCAATCGCCCCAAGTCCATTTGCCTTGCAAGCTTTCGTTTAACGTTAAAGTTGTACGTACGTACGGCAGCTTCATCGTTGTCTATCGCGAGCACGGGGCGCATGCCCGCTTTCCGGAAACCGACATCCATGCCGCCGGCACCCGAAAAGAGGCTCAGTATTGGAATTCCCTTTGAACTCATCGACGTCCTCGTTTATCGCAACAACCCATATCTTACCCTACAGAGGCGTGTGCGGCGAGGGCGATTGACTAGTGGCTACCTCACATTATTGGCCACGAATTGGTGTCGCGCCCCGAAAAAGCCCAAACGTTCGCGGCTACAAAATCCATCATCGACAATTTGCGTCCAGCCCAATATAGTTCAACCGGTCGAAGAAACGCAGCCAGAAATGATCTTGAAATGTCATGGCGTTTGAGTTACGTTTCTTACATCAGCTCAACTAGCTGCCACGCCGGAACACTTCGCTGAGTTCCGAGGGTCTTGCCAACGTTTATTTCTGGCCGCTTCTCGCGACCTGAAGAACCCTGCTGAGACGTGTCTCGCGGGGCATTTCTAATGACTGGCTGTTCTGCGACTTCATCGCGGCGTCCTGAAGAACCCTGCTGAGACGTGTTGTCTCGCCGGGCATTTCGATTCAGCTTGGACGCACTTTCCTTCATCTGTCGCAACGGTCTTGCGTTTTGCATTAGGACGCGCGTCCTTAACTTTGAAAGGACGAAAGTCATGCAGGAACTTCTTGATCTCTGGTCGCTATTGAACGCGAATTACGACGATCTTTGTGGCGAGCAATTCGGACGATTGACCGCAATTCGGCCAGTGAGGCGCCTCCCAAGTGTCGGTGTCGTTTGGCATGTTACTGTGAATGCGGGAATGTTGTCGAGCGAATGGGAAGCCCGCTATATCACTCAGGGGTACTGCCAAACCCCGTCGGTGCTGCGGGACTTTGATAGTTGGATTCACCGCCGATTGCGAAGTTATGCCTGGAAGCAGTGGAAGACCGACCGACGTCGGTACGCAGAATTGCGGCGCCTGGGTGTTGGGAACGATCCTGCCGCCCGAACTGCTGGCAGCCGCAAGGGCTACTGGCACATCAGCCGCAGCCCGGCTCTGAACATGGCGCTCTCCCGATCGTTTTTGATCGAAATGGGACTCCCTCTGCTCCACCAACCCGAAATGACAGTCTAACTAGCCGAACCGCCGTGGTACGGACCCGTATGCCCGATGGTGTGGGAGGGGGGATCACTCCCCCCTATCCCGATCTCCCCACGTATGACACTCCTCCCACACGCAAAGTTCGCAACGTCATGAACATCTCAGAAAGAAAGGGATTTGCAAAGAATTTCCACAGCCGGCTACGAGATGAGTTTCTGACGGTGGAGGCGTTTGAAAGCCTCATAGCATCACGAAAGTTGACCCAACCCCAACCGTTATAAGACCTGGTACAGAAATTTAACGCAGGTCACCTGTCGCCACAGACAGAAATGGCGTAAGACCTGCTAGAGCGTATTACGCTCCTTCGTGGCGCGATGGACGTTTTTCGTCCTGCAAAGACAACTTCCCGCGAACGAGAAGCGTCACACAAAAAAGGAAACGGCTCTATTCGATTGAACGGTACAGGTGACATCCTGTCCGGCCATTGCAGGCGCTTCACGATGCACTGAGCTTTTCGGATGGATGACTCCCCCACTCCGTCGGCAGGACAAGCTGGTTTT
>JANQSH010000175.1 GCA_028284145.1 Planctomycetaceae bacterium
GAGCCAGGAGACCTGCCACTTGTCGGTCACCCGACCTTTGATACGGGGTGTGTCAGGGCGCGGCTTACCGTTGAGGTGACACCCAAAATTGGGCCTGAATTGCCTGTCCTGCGAGATCTTCGGGTCCCGTTTGGCAGCAGCATTCAGGTCGGTCTTTTTCATGTCCGGACGCCGCAGATTCCTGCGGACCGGCAGGAGTGGGGGTGTGTCTCAATGGCGCTGGAAATTCACCGGCTAAATCCGGCATTATTCATCTTTTGTTTTTCCCAAATATCCGGAAACGCTGGAATAGCGACAGCACAGGAATTGGTAACGGATCTTGAAGAGGTCGTGGTCTCTGCCGGACGCAACCCGGTGGAAGCGGAAAAGGTGGGAAGGGCCACCACGGTTTTGACCGGAGAAGAACTGGAGAAAACACAAGTCCGCTACGTTGCTGACGCGCTGCGTCGGGTTCCAGGGGTCAGTGTATCCAGGACCGGATCATTTGGCGGCTTCACACAAGTCCGTATCCGTGGCTCCGAGGCCAACCAGGTTCTTGTCCTGATCGACGGTGTTGAAGTGGCTGGCACAGCAGGTGGAGAATTCGACTTTGGCAGCCTCCAGGTTGCGGATATCGAGCGGATCGAGGTTTTGCGTGGTCCACAAAGCGCGCTCTACGGGTCGAATGCCGCCGCCGGTGTTATCCAGATCATCACAAAAGGCGGTATCCGTGACGGTTCCGAGGTGACGGTCCGTTCTGAAGTCGGCACGGACAAAACATTTCTGGGAAACGTTCTTTTTCAGGGCGGCGGCACAAATTATGATGTGGCGCTGTCCGGTGCATATCGCAGCACCGACGGCTTCAACATCTCGGACTTGGGTTCAGAAAAAGACGGTGACCGCAATGTGACCTTGAATGGCAAGACGCGGTGGGACATCACGGAGGATCTCTATTTCGACGGTACCATGCGATACGTCGACCGGAAGGCCGATACTGACGATCAGGACTTTACCTTTTTGTCTCCGACCTTTGCGCAGGTCATCGATACTCCGAGCTATGCGAAATCGAAGGAGTTTTTCGGCGGTGGTGGCCTGACGTGGGAACTTTTCGACGACCGGTTTGTTCAGAAATTCCGGTCGGAAATAGCGGATCTGGAAAATCGTGGTGAAACCAATAGTGGCCTGTCAGGCGACGATGGCAGACGTTATCACACGAGTTATCAGGCGACGCTCTTTACCGATACACCCCAGTTCCTGGATAGTGCGCACAGCTTGACGGGTGGGGTTGAATGGGAGCGCGAGACCTTCCAAAACGTCTTTCCCTCCAATCCTTCCCAGGTGCCCGAACAGTCACGTGATCTTATCGGTTATGTGGCGGAATACAGGGGAGAGTTCTTCGATCAACTCTTCATCACAGGCGCCTTGCGGTACGACCAGAACGACAGTTTCGAGGACACGGTGACGTACAGCGCCAGCGCGGCCTATCTTATCGAGGAATATGGCACCCGGCTCCACGCTTCGATCGGCACCGGGTCCACAAACCCGACATTCTTCGAGCAGTTTGGTTTCGTTCCGGCCACTTTCATCGGAAACCCAAATCTGAAACCGGAGACCAATTTCGGTTGGGACATCGGAATCGAGCAGAGGTTTTGGCAAGACCGCGCAGTGTTTGACGTGACCTACTTCAACGAGCGGCTCAAAGACGAAATCCAGACTCTGTTTCTGCCGAGTTTCGAATCCACACCGATCAATCTGAACGGGATCAGCAAACGTCAGGGCATCGAGGTGTCCCTTGGCGTTGAACTGACGGACAATCTCTATGCAAAAGCGACCTACACTTACCTCGATGCCACGGAACCGTCGGGGCTGGAGGAAGTCCGGCGACCGCCGCACTCTGGATCCCTCAGCGTCACTTACGGCTTTCACGAAAACCGTGGAACGCTGTTTCTCGATGCGGTCTACAACGGTGAAATGCAGGATTTCAACTTTGCGACATTTCCGGCGAGCCGGGTGACGCTCGACGACTACATCATGGTGAATATCGGCGCCGACTATCAGGTGAACGAGAACTTCCAGGTTTACGGGAGGATAGAAAACCTGCTGGATCAGGACTACGAGGAGGTCTTCGGTTACAACACCCAGGGTATTACGGCCTTTGCCGGGCTGAGAGCGAGCTTTTGATCGCAGCGCGAAAGATCGAAAAGATGCCGCGATGCGTTGCCTGGGGCGCACCAAAGGAGACGGAGTGCATGAGGTTCGGTTGTACCATTAGACTGGTTTTGCTGTGTTTTGGCGTCCTTGCAGGATTAGCAAATACGATGGCACAGACACCACAACGGGTGGTGTCCATGAACCTTTGCACTGATCAACTGGCAATGCTCTTGGCAGAGCCTGGCCAGCTTATTTCCGTTTCTTACCTAGCCGCTGATGAAACGTCTTCTCTCATGAGTGAAGACGCGGCTGGCCTCGTCTTAAACCATGGTCTCGCTGAGGAGATTTTTCGCCTCGAACCAGATCTGGTCATCGCGGGAAAATACACAACCCGTGCAACGGTCAACCTTCTGAGGAGACTGGGCAAACGTGTCGAGGAATTCGATCCTGCGCGTAACTTTGAAGATATCGCTGCCAGAACGCTCCGGATGGGGGAATTGCTTGGTCGAAAACCAGCAGCCGAACGGGCCGTCGCGCAAATGAAACAGGAACTCCGAGCGCAAAACGAGGATCTGCCAGAGGCGAACCGGCTGACACTCGGGTCCTACGGTTCCAACAGTTTCACATCCGGCAAGAACACTCTTGAAAACGATATCGTCAAAAGATCCGGGTTCCGCCATCTCGGAGAGGAGATCGGGGTTGCAGGCACAATACGCCTGCCCCTTGAGACGCTGATCATCGAAGATCCGGATCGGATTCTCGTTTGGAACCGCTTTGCAGCATTGAAGTCCCGATCGGTGGAAATCCTGTCTCATCCTGCCCTAGACGCACGGTTTGGTCAGGAGCGCCGATTGTCCGCCGACAGCCGTTACTGGATCTGCGGCACACCCCTGACGGTGGGTGCCATTACGCGATTAAAGGCGGCC
>JANQSH010000176.1 GCA_028284145.1 Planctomycetaceae bacterium
GAGCCAGGAGACCTGCCACTTGTCGGTCACCCGACCTTTGATACGGGGTGTGTCAGGGCGCGGCTTACCGTTGAGGTGACACCCAAAATTGGGCCTGAAATGCCTGTTCTGCGACCGCTGAGGGCGCAGTTCAGCAAAAGGTTTCGGGTCGGACTTTTGATGTTCGGACGCCGCAGAATCCTGCGGCCCGGCAACTGGAGAGGTGTGTCTCAATGGCGCTGGAAATACGCCGGCTAAAGCCGGTATTGTTTGTTTTTCTTCTGTCGCAGATTTTCGGAAATTCTGAGCTGGCAAAGGCGCAGGAATCGGGAAATGGTCTGGAAGATGAATTGGTCACTGATCTGGAAGAAGTGGTGATTTCCGCCGGACGCAACCCGGTGGAAGCGGAGAAGGTCGGGCGTGCTACAACGGTTCTCACCGGAGAAGAACTGGAAAAATCACAGGTCCGATATGTCGCCGACGCGCTGCGCAGGGTTCCGGGGGTCGCCGTTTCCAGGACCGGATCATTTGGTGGCTTTACACAAGTCCGGATCCGTGGCTCCGAAGCCAACCAGGTTCTTGTACTGATCGACGGGGTTGAAGTGGCCGGTACGGCAGGCGGCGAATTTGACTTTGGCAGCCTCCAGGTCGCGGACATTGAGCGGATCGAGGTATTACGCGGGCCGCAAAGCGCACTCTACGGGTCGAATGCGGCCGCCGGCGTCATCCAGATCATCACAAAAGGCGGTGTGCGTGACGGGTCCGAAGTGACCGTCCGTTCCGAAGTCGGCACGGACAAGACGTTTCTGGGAAATGTTTTGTTCCAAGGTGGCGGTGCAAACTATGACGTGGCTCTTTCCGGTGCATTTCGAAGCACCGATGGCTTCAACATCTCGGACCTGGGTTCAGAAAAGGACGGTGACCGCAACGCAACCTTGAATGGCAAGACGCGTTGGGACATTAACGACGATCTCTATTTCGACGGCACCATGCGATATGTCGACCGGAAAGCCGATACTGACGATCAGGATTTCGGTTTCGGTTCTCCGACCTTTGCACAGGTCATCGACACACCGAGCTATGCGAGGTCGAAAGAATTCTTTGCCGGTGGCGGCCTCACGTGGGAGCTTTTTGACGACCGCTTTGTGCAAAAGTTCCGGTCGGAAATCGCGGATCTGGAAAACCGCGGCGAAACAAACAGCGGTCTGTCTGGTAACGATGGCAGGCGTTACCACACGAGTTATCAGGCAACACTTTCTTCGGACACGCCAGAATTTTTGGACAGTGCGCACAGCCTTACGGGTGCCATAGAGTGGGAGCGTGAAACCTATCGAAATGTCTTTCCGACAAATCCCTCTCAAGTTCCCGAACAGTCACGTGATCTCATCGGTTATGTGGCTGAATACAGAGGAGAGTTCTTTGATCAATTCTTCCTCACCGGCGCCTTGCGCTACGACCAGAACGACAGTTTCGAAGACACAGTCACATACAGTGCCAGCGCGGCCTATCTGTTTGAAGAATACGGCACCCGGCTCCACGCCTCGATTGGTACCGGGTCCACAAACCCGACATTCTTCGAGCAGTTTGGTTTCGTTCCGGCCACTTTCATCGGAAATCCAAACCTGAAACCGGAGACCAATTTCGGTTGGGACATCGGAATCGAACAACGGTTCTGGGAAGATCGCGCTGTGATTGATGTGACTTACTTCAACGAGCGGCTTAAGGACGAAATCCAGACTCTGTTTCTGCCCAGTTTCGAATCCACACCGATCAATCTGGACGGCACCAGCAAACGCCAGGGTATCGAGGTTTCGCTCGGTGTTGAACTGACAGAAAACCTCTATGCAAAGGCAACCTACACCTATCTTGACGCCACGGAACCGTCCGGAGCGGAAGAGGTCCGGCGACCGCCGCATTCCGGATCCCTTAGCGTAACCTACGGGTTTCACGAGAACCGCGGAACACTGTTTCTCGATGCCATCTACAACGGTGAAATGCAGGATTTCAACTTTGCGACATTTCCAGCCAGCCGGGTAACCCTGGACGACTACATCATGGTCAATATAGGCGCCGACTATCAGGTGAACGAGAACTTTCAGGTTTATGGAAGGATCGAAAATCTGCTTGATCAGGACTATGAGGAAGTTTTCGGCTACAACACGCAAGGCATCACGGCCTTTGCCGGGCTGAGAGCGAGCTTTTGATCGCAGCGCGCCTTGTCGAAATGATGCTGTATCGCGGTGTTTGGGTCACACGGAAGGAGGCGGGGTGCATGAGGTTCAGGTGTGCCGGCAGACTGTTGTTGCTGCTTGTTACCATCCTGGCAGGAACGGCAAACAGCATGGCTCAAACACCACAAAGGGTAGTGTCGATGAATCTCTGCACGGATCAACTGGCCATGCTTTTGGCAGAGCCTGGCCAGCTTATCTCCGTTTCCTATCTGGCCGCCGATGAAACGTCTTCCCTCATGAGCGAAGAGACAGCTGGCCTCATCATAAACCACGGTCTCGCCGAGGAGATTTTCCGTCTGGAACCGGATCTGGTCATCGCCGGAAAATACACAACCCGTGCCACGGTCAACCTTCTGAGGAGACTGGGCAAACGTGTCGAGGAATTCGATCCTGCGCGTAACTTTGAAGATATCGCTGCCAGAGCGCTACAGATGGGGGAACTGCTCGGCCGCCAAGAGGAAGCCGAACGGGCTGTCGAACAAATGGAGAGGGAACTTCAGGCACAAGATGACGCTTTGCCCGAGGCAGGTCGCTTGACACTCGGATCCTACGGATCCAACAGTTTCACATCCGGCAGGAACACCCTTGAAAACGATATCGTCAAGAAATCCGGGTTCCGTCATCTCGGGGAAGAAATCGGAGTTTCCGGCACCATACGCCTACCGCTTGAAACTTTGATCATCGAAGATCCCGATCGCCTTCTGATCTGGGACCGATTCGCAGCCCTGAAATCTCGATCGGTGGAAATCCTGTCCCATCCTGCCCTTGATGCACGGTTTGGTCAGGAGCGCCGATTGTCCGCCGACAGCCGTTACTGGATCTGCGGCACACCCCTGACGGTGGGTGCCATTACGCGATTAAAGGCGGCC
>JANQSH010000001.1 GCA_028284145.1 Planctomycetaceae bacterium
TTCGCTGAGAAAGCACTCCAACTGATGTGTTGCGATCTCTGCGAAGTATTCCTGAGTCTGTTCGATTTCCTCCCGGAGAGGCTGCTCCATACCCTCGGAGGCCTCATTCTCTTTGCCGCTTGCAGCAAGAGGCACGACGGCAGGACGACCGTTTTGCCTCTGGTGATGTTTCAGGTAGACCGATGTTGGCCAGACAACGAGCCGGTCGTTTCTGAATGCCCAGGGAACCTCCTCACGCAATTCGTCGATCGCTTTGCGAAGAACGAGGATCTGTTGCTCAAGTCTCTCGACCGAAATCGAGAGGGATTGGGTGTCCGTGCAATGATCGATGGCGGATTCGGATGGGGAGGGCATCCGGGATATCGTGACGGATGAGGGCGGTGATCGTCAAATTGAGAAATTCCCCAGGAAAATACGCAGAGCGTTCTCCTGAATCAGAGGCTCAATTGCGGCGTGTCCGGGATGCGAATCATCGATCGATGACCGACCATATCGCCGGTGCAGGACGCATTTCACAGATTGGCAAACGATGAGACCTCTTCCCCTGGCTAGCGATAGTCAATTGGGTCGATGCACGCATCGTAAGTTGTTCGATCTATGGGACACCAATCAGTGCGATCTATTCCACGACGATACGTTTTGGTTGGACTGTCGGGATAGGCACTGGCAATGCGAATCCAACGATTTTGAAATCCAACAACTGCTCGAATCAGATCAACCAGTTCGGTAAGATCCTGGTCCTGGCTGAAAATTACGGCAACGTCGTATTCGTTGCGATGGGCGAGGTCAAGTACATCCAATGCCAGACGAACGTCAATCCCCTTCTCTTCGCCAGTGAGAAACGAATGTGTGGTTCCATCGGGCAGCGTGACGACTTTGTTACGGTAGACAAGAGACCGGCTGTAAACACTGATGCCACGCCGACTCATACCCAGGAGCTTCTTTTTCCAGAATCCATTCCAAAAGGCATTATCCGTGGCGTCGGGGACACCCGTGTAGAAACACACGCGATCCAGGTTCCAGCCCTTTAGCGTGCAGATCGCCTGTGCAAGTTTCTGCACATCGTAATTTGGGTAGGTGTAACCGAATGCCTGACGTGCCATGTGATAGAGATTCTGGCCGTCAATGAACGCAATCGCTCGCTTATTGGCGGGTTCTGCTGGCATCCGTGCAGTCCGTAGTAAAAAAAGAACCCCGCCCGAGGCTGCCGAGGCAGCAAGTTCAGACGGGGGGTAAGTCATACCTGAATTATAGAACGACCTGCGATTCCGGGCAAGCGGAAACTGCCCTGTTTGATATCGGTGATATCGGCAAAAATTGCTGAGCGGCTCCAGATGACAGGCAATGAAACGAGCTGAAAGTTCACAATCATTACGGTCGGTGCTTATCGATCATTGGTTTTCATCATTGCCCGTCTTTCACTGGCTCCCAAAAATATCGAGGTGAGTGGTAACTGCCATGCCCTTATTATCGACCTGTATGGTGCCAGGGTCAACCAAAGATGCGACGAACTGCGTAAAAGCCTGTTCCGGAAA